>NZ_JAVKCA010000023.1:0-23547 GCF_040222955.1 Marinoscillum sp.
GCATAACCTTTAGCTTCCCTTCCTATAACTATTCCAAGAAACTGATTTATTAACTTAAAGATAGGAAAGTCAGGTATAGAACCAAGACTAGGCGTCCCCGCACTAACCAGATGTGAGGATCTATCGGTCGATTTGTTGCACCGAAACCAGCCAGAAAGCACTCCCGATAGCTATCGGGAGACATATGCCCGATCAGCGTCTGTTACATGCTTTTTTTAGAAGTAAAGTTGAAATCCTAGTTGGAAAGTTCGGAGTGATAAGTCAAGTCCAAAATCTTGATCAACATTTTTTGGTTCGGGTGAAATTTCTGGCTCAGTTATTTTACTCGATGTTCGTCTGTAACCAAGAAATCCAAAAGAACCCTCTAGTCCGAATTTATCACTGATCATGTAAAGAATTCCAGGAGTTGCACCCGCCGAAAAGCCGAAAATATTTTCCTCTACTTCCTTATTTAAACCATTTTTAGCCTTACCTAAGTTAGCGGTTAGTGTTGGTTCAATGAAAAAATAGAAGTTTTCTGAAGCAGAAATATGATGACGACTGAATACTTCTATCAGAATCAGATTTGTCCTAATTTCATTCTCAAATACAGCTTCTGATGCTTGAGAAGAAAATTTTTGACGTGTGAATTGGTTGGTGTAACCAACCCCAAACCCTATGCTTGTTCGGTTGTTTACAAAGAATCCTAATCTGGGTAAGATTCTAATTTCCCGATTTATTAGTTCATAGGGCACAGCCGCAAACTGATTGCCAATTACATATTCATCATTAGTTTGATCTTGGAATATTGTGATGGTTCCCCCAAGTTGCTTTGTTCCTTGTGAGAATTGGCCAAAAGTTGATGTGCTTAAAAGCACCAGTAACATTATTGTGGTTGATATTTTCATTATGAAGATTAATTGCATACGACGACCAGCTAAGCATAGTCGGCTTAGCCTTTCAAGTATCTCAAAAGTATCTGATCCAGATGCCCTTTGCAAACAACTAAGTAAGCCGATTAGGCTTAGCGCCTGTTATAGGCTTTTTTCGCTCAGAAGTTCATCCCAATTGAATTCCATTTCGCGAGGTTTATCTTTCAGCCAAACTTGACCTCTGATAGAGTCACTTGACTTTATACGAATCGAATTGTTCGTTAGAGTTACCTTCTGTAGCCATAGAGAGATTTGGGAGTTGTCAGCCGTTCCAATTTGTACCCTTCCATTTCGTCCAGTGTCCTTTTCTAGGACATTAAAGAATATTGGACATTTCTCTTCCATACTTCTTGAAAGGTATGTAATACGAAGTTCATACTTTTTGTTTTCATAAGTTCGAAAAGCCAATTCTGTATCAAGATGTTTGAGTTCTACCTCTTTAATAGTATCGCTGAGGATATTCTGGTCAAGCCCGTCCAACTCGACAATATCCTTGAGTCCTTTGGATATAAGGTCAAAAACCATTTTTGTCTTCTCTTCTTCCGTCGCACTGGAGTACGATCGATAATCAATCAATGAAATACAGTTCGAATACCAATCCTCGAAAGCAAAAGTATTTTTAAGTGCTTCCTCTTCAGTTTGCGCTACCTGAATATAAACGTGGTGATAGGTTGGACATTTGAAGTGTTTTCTAATCAGCAAATTTCTAAATATCTCTGTGTATTGATAATCGTATGGATATAAAGCTTTGTTTGGTAGTCCGCAATAATAGATTCTTAAGTCACGAAGCACCTTATCTTTTTCTTTTCTATTTGCTCTTCTTACTTCCCTAATATTTAGAGCTTTTGTTAATGCTTCATTGTGAATATTATTTTGTTCACTGTCATTAATGGAAGTCAAGAAATCGGCATTTAGATCAGATTTAATAGATAAGAGTATTTCATTAAACCTTCGAAAATCGAAATCATCCCCCTTCTTAATTTTCTTCGAAATAATCTGGCCTGATTCGATGTATTTATCAATTAAAATTTTTGCTAGTTCTAGTTCTTCAATATTCTGAAATCGTTCTTCAACTGAAAATCTATGCTCATAGTTTTCTTGTGAGTTCTTGTCATAATGTTCAGAGAATTCAGGAGCTTGAAGGGTTATATCTACTTTGCTGTACTTACGGTCAAGTCTAGAAATTGGAAGGTTTTGGTAATGTTCCATAAACCCCTTTTCCATACCAACAACACCTGGCAATACATATAATGGTGGATAGGATAGCGTTAACCAAATTTCCTTAAATGAGGATTGAAAATTGGCTTGTTCAAACCTAGATTGAATGTGTCTATCTAAGTGCTTAAGCATTCCATGAAGTCCTGCACCACCACCTCTTCCAGCCGTGCTTTTTGATAGATGTATTTTCATTCCGTTAATTGCCTATAACGCTAAGCTAGCAGTTTGTGCGCCCACCAGCTTGCAAAGAGTACTAATGTAGCGAAACTGCCCAACCCCCACAACGTGTAGCCACGAAGAAATGCGTTCTGCAAGTCAAAGGCCAGAAAGGAAAAATTCTCTACGAAGCACAAAGATTTCAGAATGGGCAGTGAAGCGGACAAGTTCCCGAAAAAGCCTGCAAAATGGCAGTTTGGCGCATAACTGCTAGCGTATGTTGGGATGCGTTCAGTTTTCTATTAGTTCACCTGTAGAGTTGTCGACTAGAATCTTACGTTCCTTCTTCGACTTCCAGTTTGTTGATGGAAACTCTATAGTTGAGTCGTTCATGATAGGTTGGCCAAAACTGTTGAAATCATAGGTCTGTCGATCGTAAAGGTTGAAATGTCTCCAATCGTATTCACCAGTTGACATGTTAATCTTTCCAACAAACCCAATAGCAGTTACGTAGGCAAATTCATCATTAATAAGTGGAATTCCCATGTTAAAACCTTGAATTGGAGTCACCCATAGGCTCTTAAAATCTTTGTTGAAGCACTCCAACCAACTAGTTGCTCCTTCCATATCTGTATCTGTGAAAAAGAAGTAGTGCCGATCTCGGGAGTTCAAATAGTATGCTCGTGTAATTGATAATTCTGTTGACAAGCTGGATTCAGTTGTATCTCCGTTTTCGATTAATAGCAACCTGCCATAGGGTTCAACGGATAATAATCGATTCCCTATTTTGAAGTCTAATGTATCAAATTCCATATAAGGTCGATCTACTGTTCTTCGTTCGGGTTTTAGAGGAGTTTCTCCCTGCGAATAAGCAGTTCCACATGCAAGTAAAAGAATTATGAATATTGAAGTTCTCATTTTTCGTTATGCAGATAATGCATCCCAACATCCGACTATCAACCACCAATGGTTGATGCCCGCCTTGTAAAGCTATCAAAGCTAACAGATTTTCTATCCCGATCAAACCATTGTTAGCTATAGGTGCCGAACGATTATCTTCAAACCTCACAAGCCTCACCAATATACCTCCCCCACTCCTCCAACCAAAAAAAGCCCCCCTATGGGAGGCTTCTTCAAAAACTGATAGTGAGTAATTTGACCGGTTATTCTTCCTCCTCCACAAGGCGAATCACCAGTGAGCGATAGCCGTAATTATCGAGGGAGTTTTTGACACGGTACTGAATGGTAATAATGTTTCCAGCCTCAAAATGGAATCCTTCATCATCCTCTTCAGGCACCGTATAGTCGTAAGAAAACGTGCTCTCCAATCCGGACAAGTCATAGAAACCATCTGTGAGCGAATCCACCGGGTGCGGAGCCTCCTGGGGATATATTACTCCATAGTACTGTCTGAAAAACTCCAGCTCTGTCAGCTGGGCATCCTTGCCACTACTGAAAATGGCATCCAGCTTCAATACATCCCCTATCTTGGCATCCACCTGCCGTATGGACTGGGTGTTTTTCTCCACCGCCACGCCATTGACCGATATCGATTCTACTTTCGGTGCCTTCTTCAGGGCATTCTCCAACTCATCCAGCTGAGGGTTTTCATCAAACCCTCCTGATACACAGGCCGTACCTAGTACAGCCAGCACCATTACAGACAGATAATTAATTAACGTTTTCATTTTTTGTCCAGGGTTTAGTGGTTTGAAATTGGGCTGCGGGAAGTTCCAGATTGAAGGAAATGTTATAGTCAGCCGGATCGGAATTATCGATCTGTATATCCACGGTACCAAACATATCCAGGCCGAAAATGGTCTCGCTGGTTCCCTGAGGCTGAAGGATCCCCTCGGTGGCGCTGGTTACGAAGAACCTACCGCCATTCTCTGCCGCCGGATGTGCGTATACATCGGTGCAGGCAAAGTATCCGGTACCCAGCTTTCGCACCGTCATGGTCTGACCGTAAGAGGCGCCACTGAAAGCCTGACTGATGGAGAAGTACTCTCCGGTCAGATCAATTCCCGAGATGTCCTCAGAGGCAATCAACACGTACCTTGTTTCGGTCACGGTGGTTTCATCCCCCAGGTCATTCACTGTGCTCACCGAATAGTTAATCGGATAGATCCCCGGAGTGTCAAAATCTACTCCGTCTACTCCCGATACTTCTACCTGACTGGTGATGTCGTCGGTACCCAAAAGGGCCGTCACACCAGGGTCGGTGATAGCGTTCACTTCACCCGCCACATAAGCAATGGGATTGTCACCATTCAGAATGATAGAAGGAAAGCGAATCACTCCGACTGTCACATCTTCTGAGTCCAGATCTGGCTCACAGGCCAGAAATCCAACTGACAGCAGCAGGAGTATCCATGTTCTTGATCGTTTATATATGTAATTCATTTGATCGTCCTTTTAGTGATTAAAATGTTTTATCCCACCAGACCGGTGCGTCAAGCGCCTCCAGCTCCGGTACGTTCGGATTAGTGGCAGTCTCGTTGGCCGGCCATATGAGCCGCAATGGGAAAATATTGGGCAAAGGTTGTCCCTGAATAGAGGGGCTCAAATCCGGAACTCCTGTTCTGCGCCACTCATTCCATCCTTCAAATCCCTGCTTGCCATTAAATGCCAGCCATTTCTGATAGTAAATGGTACTCAATTCACCATCATACTCATAGTTACCCCCTGGGCTCACCAGCGCACTGCCATTCAGTCCATGGAAGCTAAAAGAAGCCATCACTGCCTGGTCGTAGAGCGACTTTGGATCGCCGGTACCCCAGCCACGTTCAGCAGCCTCAGCCTGAAGGAATAGGCTCTCATAGCCTGAGATCAGAATCACATCTGCGTCAGCATTGATCACCGTATTGGCATCCGGCGCTGAGAAGTCAGCAAACTGATCTCCACTGGTGGTACCCGTACCTTGTGGCAAGCCTACATAGGTATTGGTGTTTGGTGACACGTCATAGTAAGCACTGATCCGGTCATCGGCATTGTTGATGAACTCCTGCACAGAAGTGGCACTGGCTACGATATTCTGAAACGTGGTCTGATTCAATATCTGCCAGAGTGGATTCTGATTATTAGTGCTTGGAGTGAAGCTTACCAGGGCGTCATTACCCGGTGTAAGGAAAGTGGCTCCCGCATCGTACATCGCCTGAATTCCAGCCTGAGCTACTGATGCCCTGGCCTCCGACTGGCGGATATAGATTTTGAGTTTCAGGGTATTGCCAAAAGCAATCCACTTCCTCATGTTCCCGCCATAGATGAGGTCATCCGCTACCGGAGTGACGGCTGAGCTGGAGATATCGATCATGTCCAGCGCTGCATCGATCTTCACAATGAGGTCGTCATACACCGCTTCTCCATCATCAAATTTCGGCTCCAGCAAGCCATCCTTGCCCTGAAGGGCCTCAGTATATGGAATCTGATCATACAGATCGACCAAAATCTGAAAGGAATAGGCCTGTAGCAGCATCGCAATGGCCGCGTAATTAGGGGTGCCATCTTCTATGGCAGCCTTTCTCACAAACTCCAGGTCCTCCAGTGCTGAAGCATACATGCGAGACCATGCACCATTGTAATTGTTGGTCGTGATGTTATACTGTTCCAGAAAGGAAAACTGAGAAGCCGTAGGTCCCTGAGTCCAATACTGAGCCAGGTGAGCGCCCATCAGGTTGTAATCAGCCTCCAGGGTCACAGCCAAGGCCACCTGACCTGCTGGCAGAGTCAGTTGTGGCGTGGAGGTACCCGGGTTATTGGGGTCCTTATTGATGTCCAGAATGTCATCTCCACAAGAGAAGAAGCCAAACATCATGACCCATGCAATGATTGATTTATAAATGCTTTTCATAATCGATTATATTTTGATTTTTAAGTCAAAGCCATAAGTAGCCTGTGGAGGAATTCCAAGGAATTCATAGCCCTGGGCATTTCCATTACCAAAAGCACTCGCTTCAGGATCTATGAAGTGGTTGTTACCCTGGGTACGTAGCCAGAGGTTTCTGCCCACGGCTCCTACAGTGATGCCTTTGAAAGGTGTTTTGCTGATCAGGGCAGTAGGTATGGTATACCTCAGGGCCACTTCTCTCAGCTTGATGTAAGAGGCATCCAGAAGAACCTCCTCATTTCGGGATCCACCCTGAATCTGCGACCAATAGTTTCGCGCAGTGCCAGTGCCATACATGGTGAGCGGTGTAGTGTTGGGCGAGTAGATGGGGTTTCCATCATCGTCAGTACCTGTCTGTATGACAGAGTTGGGCACTATCCACTCCTCACGGCTATTGAAGGCAGTCTCTTCGGCCAGGCCAGCGAAATAGAGCTGAGCAGCTGTAGAGCTCACCACTTTGCCACCTTGTCTGGTGTCCATGGTGATTCCCAAAGACAAGCCTTTGTAGGAGAATGTAGAGGTAGCTCCACCATACCAATCTGGCTGAATAGAACCTATTTCTACCGGATCAGGATCGTCGAGCGGAATTCCATCCGGTCCCACTACCACTTTTCCATCGGCTGTTTTCAGGGCTTGAGTGGCCTCAAAAACCCCGTAAGGCTTACCTACCACCAGCTTCAGACCCGGAGTAAGTCCCTGAGCCACCAGCACCAGTTCCTTATTACCCGGATCCAGTTCTTCCACGCGGTTTACATTTTTGGTGTAGTTCACCGACAAGTCCCAACGGAAATCTCCGATCTTCAGCGGTGTGGTATTAAGCTGTAGCTCCACGCCCTTATTAGATATCTTACCAATGTTGACCACCTGGGTAGTAAAGCCCGAGGATGGGGCCACCGAGGTGTTCAGAATCTGCGACTCAGAAGTACTGTTGTAGTAGGTCGCATCTATGCCCACTCTTCCATTGAACAGGCGAACGTCAAGTCCCGCCTCATAAGCCTTGGTGATCTCAGGCTGTAAGTTCGGATTGCCGATGGTATTGCCTTCACTAAATCCGGGCACTATGACCGTTCCGTTGTTGAAAGGAAACTGGATGGTCGCAAAGCTGGCTCCGATGTTGGTCTGTTGGAAAACAGAATTGGTCAGATAAGTACCTGCATCATTTCCTACTTCAGCATAGCTCAGCCTCACTTTTCCGAAAGAGAGAATATTGTTGGTAATCTCGAAAGCATCGGTAAACACAAAGCCCAAATTCACACTAGGGTATGAAAAGGAGTTGTTATCCAGTGGCAAGGTAGAAGACCAGTCTGTGCGGTAAGTACCGCCCAGGAACAAATAGCCTTTGTAAGACAGATCTGCCGAACCGTAAACGCCATAAAGTCGTCTTTGGGTAGCTATGCCACCTGAAGTATATGACCCGCTCACATTGGACAAACTTGGGAAACGAGGTAGCGTAAGCGCGTCGATCGTCGTGAAAAGATTGTCTGTTTCACGCTGATTGAAGTTATACCCGACCAATACGTTCAACTGCAAGTCCGGCATCAGGTCACGGTTCACATTGACCATCGCATCCACGTTGATCTCGCGGTTATTTAGCCGCTGTTCCGTATACTCACCGTCAGAGTTAAACGCCGCTCCGGCATTCGGGCTACCCGGCTGATACTGCACCAGGTCATGATAGGTGTTGCGCTGGTCTGCAATCACGTCCGACCCTACCCTAAGTGTACCTTTGATCCAGTCTACAGGGGCATATGTCAGCTGCACATTTCCAAAAATCCGATTCAGATCCTGCGTACTGAAATCACGCTTCAGTGAGTAGTAAGGATTGACAATGAAGGAAGTGAAGAATCCATCAGGAGTATTGAAGGGGTCATCCAGATCTTTCATGTCTACGACACTCATATCCCGCGGCATATTATATACCTGAGCCAGTGCCTGATTTCGTTGTCCAATCATGGGTAAATTGGCCTTGGTCCGCACGTAGTTGATAGAAGCAGAAGTAGTCACCTTATCACCAAGGTTGGCACTACCATTGAACGTGAGGTTGTTTCGTCTCATGTCGGTGTTGATCATCACACCATTCTGCTGCATGTCGTTAAAAGACAAGAAATACGTGGCATCTGCATTCCCCCCCGACAGTGAGAGTGAGTTCTGAAAGGTATTTCCAGTCTCCCAAAAATCCTGCACATTGGACGGCAGGGCCTCATAGGGCTTGTAGCGCTGAATGTTATTCACCACCGCCCCGTATGGACGCAGGCTGCCATCGAAGGCATCACCCCAGCTTTCCTGATCGAAAAGGTAGCTCTGATTGTCACCAAACTGCCCTTGTCCAAACTCATTTTGAAACTTGGGAATGATGTACACTTTGGACCAGGTATAGGACGAATTGAAGTTGATATTGGCCTTTCCAGCCGTGTTCGTTCCTTTCTTGGTGGTAATCAAAAGTACCCCATTGGCAGCTCTGGAGCCATATAGTGCCGCTGCGGCAGGCCCCTTTAGCACGGATACAGACTCGATGTTCTCCGGGCTGATGTCATTGGCCCGGTTGCCGGCATCCACTATGTTGTCATAGAAATTACCAGATGCCTGCACGTTGTTGGAGGTACCGTTGTTGATAGGTACACCGTCCACCACAATCAGGGCCTCATTATTACCCAACAAGGAGGTGGGGCCTCTCAAAACAATACGCGTGGAGCTACCAATGGCCCCACCTGAGTTAGAAATCTGGGCGCCAGCCACTTTTCCCTGCAGAGAATTAAGCACTGAGGTCTGATCAGCCTTGGTCAGCTCGTCACTCTTTACGTCCTGTACTGAGTAACCCAGCGCCTTCTTTTCGCGCTCCACTCCAAATGCCGTGACCACCACTTCGGTAAGCTGGGTCACATCCTGAGAAAGCGTCACATCCAAAACAGACCTCCCGCCAATAGGAATCTCCTTGGTCTGCATTCCTATAAATGAGAACACGAGAATCGCATCATCATCACCATTTAAGGGCACCTTATAGTTACCATCCAAATCTGTGATGGTTCCCTGGGTGGACCCCTTCAGCACTACATTCACTCCGGGGAGGGACTCACCATTGTCGTCCACCACCTGTCCGGAGATCGTTCTTTCCTGGGCATATAGCAGCCCCTGGAGCATGATCAAACATGCGATAAGTAGAAGTTTTCTCATAAACTACCGTGTTTAGTTTTACATTATTTCACAGCGTAATCTTAGTGGAGTCTTTTTGCTAATAATTGTAAAAAAGAACCTCCAGGCGGATAGGGGTAAGATCGTTTTGGCTGGTTCAGCTGCCCCGCTTCCGAAAATGAGCTTTAAGGAAACCACTGTTGTCCCATGGGTAACTCATTACTTCAATGATTTCTCATTGGTTCGAAACCAGGCTTCAAGGCGGGAGTATTTACTAAGAGAAAGCGTGTGTGGGAGATACTGATTGAAAAGACCGCCTCCTACTACAAAAGCAGCCTTTTCAAAACAGTATAATATAAAAGAGGTACCACGAAATAAGGGTTTTACCATCTGAAGTAATTGTAAAAAAGAACGTGTAACCCGGAATTGTAAAAAAGCGTTTGGGTATGGGGCTAAAATGAAATTTACTTTGCCATAAAATCGATATGGAATTTTTTATTCTGTCATTTATTATTTTAAGCATAGCATATATGGCATGGCGGGGACGGAGAAAGGCTCTAAAACCACCAACTATAAGGGTGAGTGAGGAGGATCTTTTGATGAAGGAAGAATCCTTCAACCGCATAAACAAATGGATCGTTTCTGAGAAGAAATACCTCAACCCGGATATCAAACTGGATACAGTAGCCAGAGGCGTTCACCTCTCCGAAAAACAGGTATCCAGCTCTATCAATACCATTGCCTGCCAAAACTTCAATTCCTACATCAACAAACTTAGAATTAAGGAGGCCCAGGCGTTGCTCCTGGACCAGGCCTACGGACACTTCACCATAGATGCCGTAGCGGAGATGGTAGGCTTTTCCAACAAAGTATCTTTCTACAAAGCCTTCAAAAAGGTGACCGGAAAATCCCCCACAGATTACAGGAGGTCCCCAAACCAGTATCATTAGACAAACCCTTACTCCGGCCAGAATCAATTTGTAAACATTACCGAATGTTTACTAAACCATCGGGTTTGTTTACATACCCGGCCTTAAAAATATAAGTGAAAGACCCGGGGCTACGTGTCTAGTGGCAAAAAAAAGCCATGCTAAATACAAAGTCCCATCCTGAATCCGAAGAAGTAGTAGTAGGCACTAAAAGCTACATCTTTGAGAATGGCATAGACGAACTAATGTTTATGCCCGATAACTACGTAGAGATACTCTACAATATAGGTGCACCTATTACCCGAAAATTGATTGGGTCCATTCGATCCGTAGTGATCGGCACTGGCGAGCTCGCGCTCTCCACCTGCCGGAGTAAGGGTATGTCTCTGAGTTCCGAAAGCTTAAATTTCCTTTGTGCCAAAATCAGGCCGGAATACACCATGCTCCTCTATCCAAAAAACATCCCGCTGGAGCGTGACGCGGTAATCTCACTGGGCATGCCCAGGCTGGAAAACCTCGTGCAATTCGAAGAACACCTTGATCGCCTGTTACAAGACATCAATGACTTTGAGCCTAGTTTTATGGTAGAAGAGGCCGTTCGGATCATTCAGTCGACCAATGGTGAGGTCAAAATCAAAGACATCAACGAACAGCTGAGCATTAGTAAATCCTTTCTGGAGCAGCGGTTTGCACAGGAAATAGGCCTCTCTCCCAAAGAGTTTGGGAAAATAGAGAAAATGAAGCACTTCCTGGAAAACTACCGTCAGTATCAGGACAGCATGACGCTCACCCAGCTCACCTTCAAGTCGGGGTACTATGATCAGTCCCATCTCATCAAAGACTTTCGCTACTTTATGGATTCCAAGCCACGGGATTTCATCAAAGCCTATCATCATATACTGTGAGCCGGAACATATTTTCACAGAGAAAACAAACATTCCGGCCTCAGGGTATCTGGTTTTTGGCGAAATTGCACCCGATATGACAGAAGCCAAGCCATTCAAATCGGGATTTGTTACCATTATGGGGAAACCTAATGTGGGAAAATCTACCCTCATGAATCAACTCACCGGGGAGCGTATTTCCATCATTAGCAATCGGGCTCAAACCACCCGCCACCGCATATTCGGGATCGTCACTACTCCTGAGCATCAGATCGTGTACTCCGATACACCCGGCACCCTGGACCCCAGCTATAAGTTGCAGGAACGAATGATGGGTTTCGTGAAAAAATCACTCGAAGATGCAGATGTAATCCTATTCATGGTGGAGCTGGGTGAAAAGAATGATCACCAGGAATGGATCGATATGGCCCGCAGAACAGAGATCCCCATGATTTTTGTGGTCAATAAATCCGATCTGGGCAAAGGCTCGCAGGTAGAGGACAAAATCACCTACTGGAAAGAGCAACTCGACTGGGCCGAACCGGTGGCGGTTTCTGCCGTGACCGGAGAGGGTGTGGATCAGCTACAGCAGCAAATTGTCGATTACCTGCCCGAGCACCCCCCCTACTTCCCCGAAGATGAGCTCACGGACAAGTCTGAGCGATTCATCACCGCCGAGATTGTAAGAGAAAAGATCTTTTTACAATACAAGCAGGAAATCCCCTACAGCTCAGAAGTAGTGGTAACGTCTTTCAAAGAGGAAGAAAAGATCATTAGAATCGCCGCTGAAATTTTTGTGGAGCGTGATAGCCAAAAGGGTATCATCATCGGCAAGAAGGGAGAGTCTATTAAAAACCTGGGCATTGCTGCCCGCCAGGAGCTCGAATCCTTTTTTGGCAAGCAAATCCATCTGGAAACGTTCGTGAAAGTAGAAAAGGACTGGCGCAAGGACGATTCCAAGCTAAAACGGTTTGGTTATTGAAAGACTAAATGGCTTAACTGACATTTCGAGCTATCCAACGAGAAATTTCACCGCATCCAACTAAAATGTGCCTTGCTTCAGGGCTTAAGGAAGTAACATTACGAGAATGTAATTGGTACTTCTATGCACCTGAACCCTACTTTTTTACTTGTTTTCTTTCTACTTCTGACTGTACTGCCTGCCAGTGCTACGGAAGACGCCATTAGTATTCAGGGAAACATTACGTCATGTACTGTACAGCAACCCACCTCTTCCTCTATTAGCATTGGTAACTACTTTGGAGGCATGCTGGATAGCAGCAGATGGCCGGCCAGATGGACCTGCGGCGATTGGAATGAGACCGAGGGTTGGGTATACATCATTTCAGACATTACCATTTTTCTCTCCTATTTTTCCATTCCCATCATGCTGCTCTGGTATATCCGGGAAAAATCACTTGGAAACTTAAGGTGGATCATATTACTTTTTGTCGCTTTTATAGGGCTATGTGGTATTACTCACCTGATAGATGCCACCCTTTTCTGGGAGCCTGTCTACCGGCTAAGCGGATTCGCGAAGCTTCTGACCGGTCTGGTCTCTATGGCCACAGCGGTGGTACTGGGCTTTGTCATTCCCTCTGCGCTCAGATTTAAAAGCCCGAAAGAAATGCAAGCGGAAATTAATGAGCGAAGGAAGCTTCAGGAAATTTTCGAAATCTTCGTCAAATACTCTCCGGGCGCTACGGCCATGCTGGACAGGGACCTGGAGTTTATGATGGTCAATGACAACTGGTACAGAGATTACAAACTGGAAGGCGCCGATATTACAGGACTTTCCTTCAGCGCGGTTTTCCCCGATGTGGACACTGATGATAAATGGACAAACGCCTTAACAGAAGCATTGAAAGGACAGGTCACAGAAAGTGAAAAGGCCAAGCTCAGGTATAATGGAGAAACCATCTACCTGAAGTGGCGAACCCAACCATGGCACCTGAGCAATGGCGAAGTGGGTGGCGTATTCCTTTTTACCGAAATCATCACAGAAAATGTGCGTTTGGAAAAAGAGCTTATCCATAAAAACAAACAGGCACAAAAGCAGGCACAAACCATGCTCAGCATGTCTGAAGTAGCCCAGATTGGGACCTGGGAGTTTGACCTGGACACCAGTGAAATAGTATGGAGTGATGTGGTCTATGACATACATGAGCTTCCACAAGGAGGAAAAGTTGAATTGCACGACGTTATCAACTATTATCATCCCGATTTCAGGGAAGTATTGAATGTGGCCATTGAAAATGCCATAAGTCATCAAAAACCCTACGACCTGGAACTCACACTGGTCACTGCCAAACAAAATATTATCTGGGTTCGTGCCATCGGTCAGCCAGTAGTCAAAAATGGTAAGGTGGTTGCCCTCAGAGGTCTGTTTCAGAACATTGACAGCAAAAAGAAAGCAGAATTAATCCTGGCCAACATGAACACCCTGCTAGAGAAAAAAGTGATCCAGCGTACCAGCGAACTGGAAAATGTCAATCGCGAACTGGAAGCGTTTACCTATACCGTCTCGCATGACCTCAGAGCCCCGCTTAGAGCCATTAACAGTTTTTCTGAGGCGTTCATTGAAGAGTACCAGGATGTAATACCTGAAAATGGAATCAGGTACCTCTCAAGAATCACCAGAAATAGCGTGAAAATGGGTCAGCTCATAGATGACCTGCTGGAATACAGTCGCGTAACCAGAATCACCGGAGATTATAAAACCATCAACATGCATGAAATTGTCTCGGAACTTGTAGAAAACACATTTAGCGATTCCATTTCTCATATTACCATCAAATCCCTCCCGTCCATCCGGGGAAATGAATCGCTTATTCGGCAGTTATTTCAAAACATCATCTCCAATGCCTGTAAATACAGCCGGGATGAAGCTGAACCACGAATCGTCATTAAGGGGACGGCCAAAGAAAATGAAGTGATATTCACCATCTCAGATAATGGCACAGGATTCGATGAAAAATACAGCGACAAGCTCTATGGCATGTTTGAGCGGTTGCACACGGATGATCAATTTGAAGGAACGGGTGTAGGTCTTGCCTTATGTAAGAAAATCATGGACCGACATCAAGGACGGATCTGGGCTGAGAGCGAAATAGGAAAGGGTGCAACATTTTACCTCGCCTTTCCGGTCAAAACCGGGATTTGAATTGTGCGGAGGATAACTTCACCCCTCCAATCCCCGCTCATAACATTATAAAATCCCCTTCAGCCAAATAAGTGTTCCTTAACCTTAAAAAGTCTACCTTTGCGGTTTATGGCAAATATCGTAGCAATTGTAGGCCGACCCAATGTCGGCAAATCCACCCTTTTTAATCGACTCATCGAACGCAGACAAGCCATCATGGACAATGAGTCCGGGGTGACAAGGGATCGCCATTATGGGTATTCCGAATGGAATGGAAAATCCTTTACGGTGATAGACACTGGCGGGTATGTGGAAGGTTCTGATGACATCTTCGAAGGCGCCATCCGTACACAGGTGAAAGAAGCACTGCAGGAAGCTAATGTTATCCTGTTTATGGTGGATTGCATCACCGGATTGCACGGACTGGATCAGGATTTTGCCAATGTGGTGCGTGAGGTGGGCAAGCCCGTAATCATAGTGGCCAATAAAGCCGACAACACAGAAAAATCTTTCGCTGCTAACGAATTCTACGCATTGGGCCTGACAGATTCTATCTATGCAGTTTCGTCGGTGAGCGGATCGGGCACCGGAGACCTGCTGGACGAGACCGTCTCACACTTTGCTGAAGAAGTGGAAGATGAAGAGAAAGATGAGGTACCCAGAATTGCCATCGTGGGTCGCCCGAATGTAGGTAAATCCTCTTTCCTGAATGCCCTGCTGGGCAAAGACAGAACCATCGTTACGAACATAGCAGGTACCACACGAGATGCCATTGATAGCCGTTACAACTTGTTCGGCAAAGACTTTATCCTGACCGATACGGCCGGAATTCGTAAAAAGGCCAAGGTAAAAGAAGACATAGAATTCTACTCAGTACTCCGTGCCATACAGGCACTGCAAGACTCTGACGTATGTATTGTGATGCTGGATGCCGAAAACGGACTGGAGGCTCAGGACATGAACATCATCGGGCTGGCACACAAATACCGCAAGGGATCCATCATCATGGTGAACAAGTGGGATTTGTATGAGAAAGACACCAAATCTGCCGATGAGTACAAAAAACACATTGCTGAAAAACTGGGACCTTTGGGCTATATCCCGGTGGTATTCACCAGTGTGATCAATAAACAACGGATTTTCAAAGCCATAGAACTGGCACTGAAAGTAGCCGAAAATAAAAATAAACGGATCAGCACTTCGGTACTCAATGCCAAGATGCTGAAGGAAATAGAAAACTACCCACCGCCCTCTGTTCGTGGCAAACACATCCACATCAAGTACATCACGCAGCTACCTACCAAGACACCTGCTTTTGCATTCTTCTGTAATCACCCAAAGGACATCACTGAGTCTTACGAGCGTTTCCTGATCAACAAACTCAGGTCACATTTTGATTTCGAAGGGGTGCCGATCAAAGCGATTATCAAACAGAAGTAAGGTCGCAAAAGGTATCTCCGGGTTGGAGAGTTGCAGACGGGATCATCAGGCGATTTCGTGCAGGGAAACTTTGCAAGCCTTGCGAATTCCGCTATTTTAGACGTTTTACCAGCTAAGCGCGGAATCCGTCTATGAAATCCACCACCATCTCCAGTTTTGAGGCGCTCCTCAAGGAATTTGAAAAGGAAAAAGAAGGTCAAAACATTGTGTTCAGGGGTGTCACGAACAGCAACTACCAGCTCCTCACCTCCCTGGGCAGGTGTGAACCAGTCAACGGGAAGTCACTCGAGCAGCTGGAAAAACGCCTGATCAAACTCTTCAAAGAGTCCTCTGTTCCCTATTTGGAGCACAAGCCGGCCAACGAAATGGAATGGCTGGCCGTGGCCCAGCACTTTGGGCTCCCCACACGTCTGCTGGACTGGACCTACAACCCCTTGGTGGCCGCTTACTTTGCGGTAGAGGCCCGGCCGGATGAAGATGCAGCCATTTACATGCTCTCCGGCTGCAGCACCATTCAGGATCCACAGGCATTCAAGCCGCTCACTATTGATCAAGTTTACAAATATCGCCCGCCGTACATCTCAGCCCGGATTCAAAATCAGGCCGGGCTTTTCACGGTTCATCCACATCCTGATCAGGCTTTTGAGCACCACAAGCTGCGCCGGGTCATCATCCCGAAAGACCTGAAGCGTGCGATCAAAAAGACTTTGTTTAAGTATGGGATCAATCAGCGCCTGATCTACCCGGGGCTGGAGGGTGTTTCGCGGGATTTGAAATGGCTGGAAACAACCGCTTACTAGCTCTGCCTGGCAGCTTCATATAACTCAATCGGCAATTGGTCAGGATCTTCGAAAAACGTGAACCGGCACCCGGTACTCTCATCTATCCGAATGGGCTCCGTCACTACCCCTTTCACTTGCAACTCCTTCACCACCACTGCTATATCCTCCACCTCAAAGGCCAAATGACGCAGCCCCACGGCCTCCGGACGAGAAACACGGGCAGGAGGTTCGGGAAAGGAAAAGAGCTCAATCACATAGTGCCCATTCAAGGCCAAATCGAGCTTGTAAGACTCACGCTCCGCACGATAGACTTCCCGGATAATCTCTAACCCCAGCACCTCGGTATAAAAGCGTTTAGACTGCCGGTAATCCGAGCAGATAATGGCGATGTGGTGAACACTTTTCAGCATGACCATTTTTACTATCTCTTTCCCTTGCCCTTTTGGTTTTTATCACCACGGGTTCGTGGCTTTTTGTACTTTTTGCCAGCCTCTCTTCGGTAAGATCCACCGAGATTCACCTTTCGGTTCTTGGCCTTCTTCTCATGAAATGCAGGACCTGGCGCATCCGGGTCAGGCACCTTGTGGTGGGCATTGATTTCCTTGTTCTTGGGTCGCTCCTCTGGTGCCAGCTCGGCAGACACCTCCACTTCTTCGGGAAACTCCATTCTGGGTATCTCATAAGCCATGAGGTACTCAATGGCCTCCCGGTAAGGGGTTTCTTTTTCGGTACAAAACAGAATGGTTTTGCCTTCCTCTTCCGCTCTACCGGTACGGCCAATCCTGTGGATGTAATTTTCAGGGTAAGCAGGTGTATCAAAGTTAATCACGTGAGAAACCTTGGCCATGTCCAGTCCTCGGGCCATCACATCTGTAGCCACCAGGATTCGGTTTTTACCCTCATCAAACTGCCTGATGGACCGAATACGATAGTTCTGACTCTTGTTGGAGTGAATAATGCAGGTCTCTGAACCATAGATGCCTTCCATGGCCAGGAAGAGTCGGTCGGCACTCTTCTTATTAGAGACAAACACCAGCACCTTGTGGAAAGTCTCCCGATCCCTCAGGAGATGCAGCAGCAGGTTCACTTTGGTATAAAAGTTTTTCACCGGGTAGTACTCCTGAGAAATATTATCCAGTGGCGTACCACTCACGGCAATGGAGATCTTCACCGGTGCGCTGAAGAAATCATTGATCAGCACCTCCACCTCCTCAGTCATGGTAGCAGAAAACATGATATTTTGTCTTCGCTCAGGCAGCAGCTCCATGATGTTGGTGAGCTGAAAGCGAAAGCCCAGGTCGAGCATCACGTCCACTTCATCGATCACCAGTTTCTTTACCTCCTTTAGCTGGAGCGCACGACTCAGCACCAGATCGTACAGACGACCCGGTGTAGCCACCACTATGTCCGCACCTTCCAGCGCCGTGATCTTCTGTGTGTTAATGTTGGTTCCTCCATAGACGCCCAGCACACGCACACTCATATAGGCGGCCATCTGCTCTATCTGATCCACCACCTGCAGCACCAGCTCCCGGGTAGGTACCAGCACCAGCACCCGCGGGTTTACCTGCTCAGAAAACTTAAGGTCTTTCAGGATCGGCAGCATGTAGGCCAGGGTTTTACCCGTACCCGTCTGGGCGATCCCGATGATGTCCTTGCCGGAAAGAATTACCGGGTATGCTTGCTCCTGTATGGGGGTAGGCCTCTCGAACCCCAGATCGTCAATGGCTTGACGCAAAGGCTTTGAGAGGTTCAAAATTTCAAATGTATTCATGAAGGGGAAATGGATTCGCTGCAAAAGTAGGCTATATATCTTTATAAATGCCCCATGAGGGCACCAGCGTTGTCCACCTCACCTTTAATCGTGCAAAATACCAGATGAGTGGCGCATATACCTTTGCCATCTGGTACTGGGGCAGTAACTTTCCACCCTCACCATGCAAGACTACCTTCTCTTTGTAGACACAGAAACCTCAGGGATCCCGCACTCGCTGAAGTCCCCTATTTCGGAGCTGGATAAATGGCCCTTTGTCCTCCAGCTGGCCTGGGCAGTATATGACCGGTCTGGTGCGCTGATCAAGCAGGAAAATCATTATATCTATGAAGATGACATCTCCATTCGCCAGTCCGCCACCCGGGTTCACGGGATCACGCTGGAGGAGCTGAAACAAAAAGGCGAAGATCGCAAAGCGGTGATGCGGCAGTTCACCAAAGACCTGCGCCAGTACAAACCCCTGCTGGTGGGTCATTTCATTGAGTTTGACAGCAAGATGCTACAGGTGGCACTCCTCCGGTCGGGGATGAAAAACATCATCACGCGCTATCCGGTGTTTTGCACCATGAAGGCCACCACAGAGTATGCCCGCTACCCCGATCATAACTACCCCAAGCTGGACGAGCTTTATCTGAGACTTTTTGGCAGGCACATGGAGCGCCAGCATGATGCCGCTGTAGATGCCACAGCCACTGCAGCCTGTTTCTGGGCGCTCTATCACAAAGGTGAACTCACCCGGAAACTTCTGGCCGCACAGCCTATTTATACACAAATGAAAAGCAAGGCCAGGGCCAAAATGGGCTGCGGATTGCCAGTTTTCGTTTTTATCATTTCAAGCATCCTTTTATGGTTACTATGAGCGACAAGTTTTCCTTTCTGCAACATACCCATCCTTTTGAGTTGCTACCGGATGACACCCTCACCCTCCTGGCAGATGCCCTGGAGGAAATGGAATTCAATCAGACCGGTATCATCTACGAGCAGCACAAAACCAAAGTGGACGGCCTGGACATCATTGTAACAGGAAACTATGAAACCTATTTTTACAACAGTGAGGGCAAGAAGGAAGCAGGCAGCAGCCTGAAGCCCGGCGATACCTACGGTGCTTTTTCCATTCTCCTGAATAAGGAGAAATCCATCAAGACAGTTTCCGCTTCCAAAAAAACAAAAATCTATCGGGTGCCCGCCGCCACCTTCAAGGCCCTTTGCAAGGAGCACGATGCTTTCTACCAATCCTTCGTGACACTCTTTGGCAAGGAAATGCTGAACGACGCCTTTGCCAACTTTGTCACCAGACCTACCTACGACCTGGACACACTCACCTTCGACCGATACTTCATTGGGAGAATGGACAGTGTGAATACGCGCCCCATTGTGAGCTGTGAGCGTGGCACCCCGGCACATGAGGCCGCTAAGCTGATGGAAGCCAATAAGCTCAGCTGCCTTTTCATTACAGAAGGGGATACTTACATCGGGTATGTGACCGATATCCTGCTGCGCAATAAGATCATTGCGGCACGACGCGACGCGGATACCCCTGTGGAAGCCATCATGGAAGGGCCCATTTACAGGATCTCCCGAGAGGCCTACATCTATGAGGCCATCCTTATGATGTTTAACCATAAAATCCGCTACCTCATCGTGGAAGATCATGGCCAGGAGACCGGGGTGATCAGCCGGAGCAAGCTCCTCTCCGACCAGGCACAATCACCATTTGTGTTTATCCAGTCGGTGCGGCTGGCCATGTCGGTGGACGAACTGAAGGCCAAGTGGGCAGAAGTGCCCGAGGTGGTCTATAACCTCCTCACCCGAGGGGTGAAGTCTGAGCTGGCCAACCAGATCATTACCAACATCTCCGACACCATCGCGCAGAAGGTCATCGAAGGAGTGATAAGCGAAATAGGCCATCCTCCGGCCAAGTTTGTCTTCATGGCGCTTGGTAGCGAAGGCCGCATGGAGCAGACCCTGAAAACCGACCAGGACAACGCTATTATCTATGAGGACAAGGCCAACGAGTTCAGGGGGAAAACGCGTACTTACTTTTTACACTTTGCGGAGCTGGTCTCCGAACGGCTCAACCACATCGGCTTTGTGTTTTGTACCGGCGGACTCATGGCCAAAAACCCCAAGTGGACACACTCCCTCTCCCACTGGAAAAGAAACTACAACGAGTGGATAGAAAACCCGGACCCACAGTCGGTGATGAATTTCTCCACCTTCTTCGACTGCCGGATGATCTACGGTGAGGAGTCGCTGGTGAAGGAACTGCAGGCCCACATCCTGCAAAAGCTGGAGGATCCGGGCACGTACTTTTTCACCCAGCTGGCCACCAACGCCCTGCAGTACGAACCGCCGCTCACCTTTTTCAGGGGGATCAAAACCATCGAAAAGGACGATCAGCAGGTGTTTAACATCAAGCGATCCATGACACCCATCGTGGACCTGGTGCGGGTGTATGCCCTCAAACACAAAATCCTCAAGACCAATACCGGCGAAAGGCTCTCCGCCCTGCGGGACCAGAAGGTATTCACCGAAGAAGACTACCTCGAGCTGATGCAGTCTTACTACTATATGATGGGCATGCGCCTGAGGTATCAGGCCCGGCAGATCATGAACGACCACAGCGAACCCCACAACTACGTGAGCCCCGGCAACCTCACCAAAATAGAGGTGGTGACCTTAAAAGCCATTTTCAAGGTGATTGAAAACTTTCAGCAAGGCATCAAAATCAACTTTACCAGAAACCTATTCGGATAACCTATGCAGCAACTTGTACAACTGGCCCTGGTGGTGGCAGACTATGACGAGGCGATTGCCTTCTACACCCAAACGCTCCGCTTCGAACTGATAGAAGACACCAAAATGAGTGAAACCAAGCGCTGGGTGGTGGTGGCCCCTCCCGGCAACACTGGCTGCAGACTCCTACTGGCTAAAGCTGTGGGCGACGAGCAGCTCAGCCGCGTGGGCAACCAAACCGGAGGTCGGGTGTTTCTCTTTATCCATACCGATGATTTTGAGGGGGATTATGAAAACCTAAAGGCCAAAGGTGTGAAGATCGTGCGTGGGCCTGTGGACGAGCCCTACGGCCGGGTGCTGGTCTTTGCCGACCTGTATGGCAATTTGATTGATCTGATTCAGCCGGCATAAGCGGTGAGCTGCCGTGTTTTTCAGGGGTGGAAAGCCGACTACTCTGATTAACCCAAAGATTTGACAATCAATTTTCTGCCTTCACGATGTTTCAGTTTGCAACTGAAATCGCATCACAGCATTCCATAAGGATCGTTGCAAGCTTAGGTAGATTGTGCTATTTTGGCCTTACAATGGAGCAGAAGTACTCAGCACTATATATTTAGACTCAGGTCAATTTAGATAAGTTTATGAAGGAAATACTGGTTGGAATGTTTGTCTTCTGCCTGTCCCAAATTTTCGGACATTGTCAAAAATTTGCTGATATAAAACTTAAGGGCTCAGATACGTTCGTAAATGTATCCATTGCTGCCACTTCAAGTACACAATTCTATACTAATGAGGACGGAGATTTTAAATTTGAATCAATTGATTCTGTGGTTTTATTCTTTGAACCATCAGAATCCCTTTTAAGCCATTTAGAAAATAAAGGCGTTTCGTTTTACATTAAGAGAATGAGCTTGGAAGAAATAGAGGAGGTTACAGGAGAGAATATTAAAACGAGTTTAGACTGGGTGATTCTCTCAAGTGGTGATTCCTTGCACGGTTATATTGAAGGTAAAACACAAAGCATAATATTTAGAAATCCAGTCGAATCGGAAAACAGGAAGATATCCAATACTGATATTATTAGCTATAAAAACAATGGGGTCATATACGAAAATTTCGGTGGGATGAAAGCCTTAGAAATACGAGGAAATTTGAGCCTTTATACTGACACATTGAAAACAAATGTCCCTGCGAATTACTACTCCCCGTATGGCGACATCAGGTTGGGGGGCTCTAGTTCAAGTTCTGTCATTTACTATTTCGTGAAAAGGCAGGATGAAGAAAAACTAACTTTATTGTGGCCTGCTGGAATATTGCGAAATAGCACGTTCAAAAAGACAGCCACGAACTATTTTGAAGAATGCCCGGACTTGGTCGACAGGATTAATCGAGGGTGGTATACTAAAAATCACATTAAGGAAATGGTTCAGTTTTATAATACAAACTGCTCAAAGTAACGATCTAATTAACTGACTCCCCTGCCCTTGTTGGAGATGTCTCCAACAAACGTGATAAAGCAGTGAGTGAGGCATCTTCTGACCAGCTCAAGTTTGCACTGCAACTAGAATAAGCCATGAAAATCCAATCCTTATATTTGCTCTTGATGGTGTGTTCTATGATGAGCTACGGGCAGCCAATATGGCAATTTAAGGTTGATGGCGGCTTATCGATGCCCATTACCAAATATGGCCGTATAGATGTCTCAAAGACTATTTCAATGGTCGACGACTCTCCGGTTGCGGAGTATTATGACAAGGAAGGTCATGGTGCAGCCGAGCAGGGAGTTTATTACGGCATTTCTGTCAAAAGGAAATTCCTGAACAACAAACTCATTACTTCCATGGCCGCTGGACAGGGCATTAACGAAGTAAATGTTGACCAAATAAGTAACTATTACACGACTTTCTTTGATGATGATTATTACTATGTCTTTGAGCAAAAGGACTACAGAGTCACTTATGGCTACTTCTCCGTGGGATACCATCATCAACTATCGCTGCTCCATCTGACATTTGAACCGATAATGGGTTTCTCATCCATGCGCTTTCCTGATTATAAAATGACGGGCTACTTAAAAACGACAGATGAGTATCGATTTGACGCTACTCATCGTGGGAGTAAAGAAAATAGCCGGGCATTCCTAATGGGAATTCAATCAGCCATAGAGGTAGAACTGCTAAAATCACTGCTTCTGGGAATCAGCATGCAGTATTTGTCTTCAAATCATGATTATGCAATTGAGCCTAAAGTGGCCGGCATTGATTCAAGGAAACGAAACGATACCGTAAACTATAGGGTCTTCAATCTTGGTTTCTCCCTGGGAGTTCAATTTTGATCATAAAACTCCTATTCCTATAAGGTACATTCTGAAAGCCTCCTGCTCTGATTAATCAGAAGATTCCGGTATTCTTCGTTCCTCAGAAACCGGAATGACCTCCTTTTCCCGGCTCGTCATTCCGGTTTTGGACGAGCGCAGCGATGGACAAATACCGGAATCTATGGGGTTCTAATTAGGCTTTAATTTGTTGGATTTCGATCTTCCTTCTTGTCTATCCTTCGA
>NZ_JAVKCA010000003.1:0-57818 GCF_040222955.1 Marinoscillum sp.
GTAGTCTTCATTGATGATCACATTGCGGATCTTCACCCGCATGCCAGCGCCATTGAAGATGGGCATGGGGGCATGGCCCATCCCACTGTAGGAGCCATCGGCATTGAGGGTCACGGAGTGTACCACCACATCCAGCCCACCTATGTGAAACAGGTCCAATGGCAGCAGGGGCTTCTGCAGGGGGTTGGGACTCAGCTCGGGCATGATCAGGTCGGTGCCACAGGCAAAGTTGGGGTCTTCGGTCTCTTCTTCCTCGGTGCTGATGGTCTGGATGGGGCTGGTCTCGCCCTCATACTGGTTGCACTGGCCCATCACCTGGTATTCGTAGGCGGTGCCTCTTTTCAGGTCGGGGATCACCAGGGAGGTGCTGAAGGTGGTTTCCTTCCACCATGTGTCGGTGCCTGCTTCGCGGTGGCTCACCACAAAGCCGGTATGGGTAGCCTCGGGCTCCCACGAGATGCGGATGCGGCTGGGGTCCAGGGCTTCGGCGGTGACGCTGCGCAGGGGCAAACAGGCATCACCATACTGAAACCAGTTGGTCTCGCTATAGCCCTGGTTTTTGAACAGGTCTCTGCCACTCACATCATAGGCCCTGATGCGGTAGGCATATTTCTTTCCGGGGATCAGCTGGGGCTCGGCAGGTCCATAGTACAGGGAGCTTTGGGCAGTGGTGGTGCGGTAGATGCTGTTGGAGGAGCGCACAGCCACTTCGGGGTTGGTCTGACCGGGGTACAGCTCATAGAGGGTAAACTCATACTCGGTGGAGAAGGCAGAGTTGGGGGACGCCAGGTGGCGGCCTACCCATGAGAAGCTGATGTTTTGGGGGTCGGTGGTGCGCAGCTTGTCTCCACTGAAGGGAAAGTTGATCAGGGGTGGGTCATTGAGTACTACCCAGGCATTGGCCCGGGACTGGTTGGAGATGCGCACGCTGCGATTGTACTCCAGCACTTCGATGGTGAAGGTGTAGAAGCCTTCGGGCAGCTTGCCGCTTTTGATGAACTCAGCGCGGGTGATGCCTTCAAAAATGAGGTTGTTGGGGTTGAGGTAGCCTCGGATGTCGAAGCCTGAGAGCATCTCGGGCACGCCTCCCTGCAGCACGAGGGCCGGGGGCACATAGGCGGGGCTGGTGTAGAGTCGCACGCCGGCACCTTCTATGGTCACGCGCAGTTTGGCACGCAGGTCAGTGCGGTCCAGCTCCATCACATGGATGATCACCTGCAGGTTGTTGGCATCTGCGGCAGTGTAGTACGACAGCACAGGGCTATACGGCGGAATCAGCGTGGTGGTGACCTGGACGGGGTAGGTTTGGGCACGGCCTGCAATGAGGAGCAACAGACACGCAAGCATCAAAAAATACTGCATCCATTGTCTGCCTAATGTCTGGGAACATATAAGGCGCAATCTCTTCATTCAGGATAGTGAGTAACTGGTATAAAGCGGTTTGAAAATAGAACCGAAAAGTGGTTTTACCAAAAAGAGAGTGCTAAATAGTTGGCCAGCTATTCAAATAACGCTAAAAGCTATTGCGTCATTTAACCACTTATTTCTTCTTCCTGGCCCCACCACCACGCCCTTTTTTCTCGGGCGTCTTGTCGGCCAGTTCCTTACACTCGGCATAAGTCAATTCTTCCGGCACTTTGTCTTTCGGGATCTTCACATTCTTCTTCCCAAATTTGATATAGGCACCATACCTTCCGTTGAGCACCTGCACCTCAGGATCTTCATCAAAGGTTTTGATAAACTTGTTGGCGTCTGCCTCACGCTTGGCCAGAATCAGCTCTATCGCTTCTTCTTCCGTTACTGTCAGCGGATCCATTTCCTTTGGGAGGGAAACGAACTTGCCATCGTGGCGTATGTAGGGACCAAAGCGCCCTATGGCGGCAGTCATCACCTTGTCTTCAAATTCGCCCAGGTTACGGGGTAGCTTGAAGAGCTCCAATGCTTCCTCTATGGTGACATTCTCCAGAAACTGACCCTTCTTCAGGCTGGCGTATTGTGGCTTTTCGTCATCCTCCTTTTCAGGTGATTCACCCAGCTGCACGTAAGCGCCGTATTTACCCATTCGGGCATAGATGTTTTTGCCGGTTTTGGGGTCTGTACCCAGCTCCCTTGCAGCGGAGATGTCTGCCCGCTCCAGGCTGTCGGTGTTTTCCACCTTCGTATGAAACTTACCGTAAAACGACTGGATCATTTGCTCCCAGGCTTTGGTGCCATTGGCAATGTCGTCAAACTCTTTCTCCACATCTGCTGTGAAAGAATAATCTACCACGTTTTCGAAATGCTCTACCAGAAAGTCATTGACAATCATGGCGATGTTGGTAGGGAAGAGTTTGTTTTTCTCCGCCCCGGTCATTTCGGTCTTTGTGGTTTTATTGATCTGGCCTTTGGTTAATACCAGCTCCACGTATTGTCGCTCCTTGCCATCACGCGATTCTTTGATCACATACTCACGCTTTTGTATGGTGGAGATGGTAGGTGCGTAGGTGGACGGTCGACCGATTCCTTTTTCTTCCAACTGCTTCACCAGACTGGCTTCAGTATATCTTGCCGGAGGTCTGGTAAATCCTTCTTTACCCAGCATCTGCTGCAAGTCCAGCTTTTGGCCAATGGAGAGCGGCGGCAGCATCGATTTTTGCTCCTCATCTTCATCGTCATCCGTAGACTCCAGATACACTTTCAGAAATCCTTCAAACTTGATGACTTCACCACGTGCCACCAGTACTTCGTCTGTGGTGGAGATGCTGATGGTGGCGGTTGTTTTTTCCAGCTGTGCATCAGCCATCTGGGAGGCGATGGCTCGTTTCCAGATGAGCTCGTAAAGTCGCCCTTCTGCTGAGCCGGCACTTACTGACTGCACATGAAAATCTGTAGGGCGAATCGCTTCGTGCGCTTCCTGAGCAGATTGTGATTTTGTTTTGTAAGATCGGTTTTGAATAAATTCCTGACCGTAGGACCCCGATATTTCCGAATTGGCACTGGCAATGGCCTCTTGCGAAAGGTTCACTGAGTCAGTTCTCATATAGGAGATCTTACCCGCTTCGTAAAGTTTTTGCGCCAGCGACATGGTGTAGGATACAGAGTAGCCCAGCTTCCTACTAGCTTCCTGCTGCAGGGTAGAAGTAGTAAAAGGAGGCGCCGGACTTTTCTTCGCCGGTTTGGTCTCCAGGTTACTGATTTCAAAATCTGCCCCTATGCACAGGTTGAGAAAGGCTTGCGCCTCAGCTTCTGTTTTGAAGCGTTTACCCAATTCGGCCTGGAGTACTTTCCCCTGATCCAGGTCAAACAGGGCGCTAATCTTGAAACTCGACTGAGCTTCAAACTGATCTATTTCCCGCTCCCTTTCCACTACCATTCGCACAGCCACGGACTGCACCCTGCCGGCGGATAAACCCCGACGTACTTTTTTCCACAAGACCGGAGAGAGTTCGAAACCTACCAATCTGTCCAGAATTCTTCTGGCTTGCTGTGCGTTCACCAGATCTATGTCGATGCCCCGTGGGTTCTGTATCGCGTTTTGTATTGCGTTCTTGGTGATTTCCCGGAAAACAATCCGCCTTGTGTTGGAGTCATTGAGGTTCAGTGCTTCCTTCAAGTGCCATGAAATGGCTTCTCCTTCACGGTCATCATCACTCGCGAGGTAGATTGTCTCTGCGGCCTTCGCTAATTTCTTTAGTTCTCTGATGACCTCCTTTTTGTCAGCGGAAACCTCATAGGTGGGTTTGAAGCCGTTGGCAATGTCTATGGCCTTATCTCCTTTGGGGAGATCCCTTACATGACCGTAAGATGACTTCACTTGGTAATCGCTACCCAAATACCCTTCTATCGTTTTTGCTTTTGCCGGAGACTCTACTATTACCAGGTTTTTTGCCATGCTCAGATTTTTTAAGGTGGTAAATATCTTGAAATTTTATTAATTACCTAAAGAATAGCACCTTCTGGGTTTAAAGGTTTCTTTAGCTTTAGCTGGTGAGTTAACCAAAAAAAATAGAAATGGTTAAGAATCTTTATTTATTGCGGCACGGACAGGCCGAATATGGTTTTCAGGGATCTGATTTTGATCGGTCCCTGACTGTAAATGGTGTACTACAACTTCGATCTTTGGGACAGGCCATGAAGCTGAAGTCTTTTTATCCGGATAAAGTATACTGTAGCACCTCCAACAGAACCCAGCAAACTGCCGAGATATTCACTGAAGAGCTGGATTATACCTTACCGATCCATTACATGGAGGAAATATATGAAGCCTCCGTGCGCACACTCTTTGAGCTGATCACCAAACAGGATGAAGCGGACAGTGTGATTTTGATCATTGGTCATAATCCCGGCATTTCCTACCTCTATGATTATCTGACAAGTGCCAACTTTGGGGACATGACTCCCGGGGAGCTGGTCAGGATCGATTTTGAAGACCAGGCCTGGTCGGAGATTTCCAAGGGCTCAGGTAACAAGAAGACGATATAACTATTCCGAATTGATTTCTGAAAGGAACAGACGAAACTCCTCCGTGTCATATTTTGCCATGCCGTGGCGAGTCAAGACCACCTGACCTTCAGGTGAAATCACATAGGTGGTGGGGATGGAACTGGGATTGTACGGTGCCGGAAGGGGGGACTCCAGGAAGTAAACGGGAAGTTCAAAACCTTTTCTTTCAACAAACCTCCGCGCCTTGTCCCGATCTTCATCCAGAGAGATCATCACGAAGGTCACGTCTTTTCCCATTTTCTGGTAGAGGTCTTCAATGTCTGGCATCTCAGCAATACAGGGCGGACACCAGGTAGCCCAGAAATTAAGGAAGACGGTCTGGCCTTTGAAGGTTGCAAAACTGACAGTTCTGCCGGCAATATTAGAAAGTCTGAGGTCGTAACTGGCTGCTACCTTTTCATCATCCGCTTCAGGTTGCATGATACCTGTGGCCAGCACCACCCGCTGTATCTGTCCGATTACCTCCGTATGAAGGCCTGTGACATAAAGCGTAAGACCCACCACCACAATAATCGCCCACTCAATCAGTTCTTTTCTGTAAGATTTTTTGCTCATTTTTTTACTTCTGAAATTATTCTCATTTATCTAACGCAATCCTTCTGATAAAATCAGAGAAATGATATTTTTGGCGCCCGATTGTCAGGACGACGATGAACGGAATTACATTAGAACAAAATTTAGCCGATGTTTTATCCTTTTTGAGACATCAACCATAAAACAACAACATGATCAACTACGCTGCTAAGATAGCCCAGGAACTCTCATTACAACCCCGCTTTGTAGAAGCCACCACCACGCTTCTGGATGGAGGTGCCACTGTGCCTTTTATTTCCCGATACCGAAAGGAACTCACCGGCACTATGGATGAAGTGGAAGTGGCAGCAGTGAGGGATCGTTTGGCGCAGCTGAGAGACCTGGATAAGCGCAGGGAGGCCATTCTGAAGTCCATAGAGGAGCAGGAAAAGTTGACCCCCGAGTTGAAAAAGAAAATAGAAGCTGCCGAAACCATGGCGGCCCTGGAAGACCTCTACCTCCCTTATAAGCCTAAGCGCAAGACCAAAGCTTCAGTGGCCAAAGAAAAGGGATTGGAGCCGCTGGCCAAGGTATTATGGCAGCAGGGAAATGTATCGCCCGAGCAGGAAGCCGAGCAGTACATCAGTGAGGAGAAAGGAGTGGAGGATGTGAATGCCGCGCTGCAGGGAGCCAGGGATATTATGGCGGAGTGGATCAGTGAGGATGCCGAGGCAAGACAGAAAATCAGAGACCTGTTTAAGGCTGAAGGAATGATCAGTTCCAGGGTACTAAAGGGGAAAGAGACAGAAGGCCAGAAGTACAAAGATTATTTTGAATGGGAAGAGTCGCTGAAGACCATTCCTTCTCACAGGCTGCTGGCCATTCGTCGTGGTGAACGGGAAGGAATATTGATCATGGATACCTTTGTGCCTGAGGAATCAGCCATTGACCGATTAAGCCGACAGTTTGTGCAGGGCTCCAATGCGGCGGCAGAGCATGTAGCTACCGCGCTGAAGGATTCCTACAAGAGACTCATCAAGCCAAGTATTGAAACCGAAGCACGGATGGAGAGCAAGAAGGCTGCCGATACCGAGGCTATTTCAGTGTTTGTAGACAACATTAAGCAGTTACTGATGGCCGCACCGCTGGGGCAGAAAGCGGTATTGGCATTAGACCCGGGCTTCAGGACAGGCTGTAAGGTGGTGTGTCTGGACCGCCAGGGAAAACTATTAGAACATACCGCCATTTACCCCAACGAGCCGCAAAAAGACATTCACAAATCCGCAGCCATTATAGGTGCATTGTGTCAGAAGCATAACATAGAAGCCATTGCCATTGGTAATGGCACCGCCAGCCGGGAGACGGAGCAGTTTGTGAAAGGAATAGGTTTACCGGCCAGCATCATCGTGGCCATGGTCAATGAGAGCGGAGCTTCTATCTACTCAGCTTCTGAGGTAGCCAGAGAGGAGTTTAAAGATTATGACCTCACCGTACGTGGAGCGGTGAGTATCGGTCGCCGAATGATGGACCCACTGGCGGAGCTGGTTAAGATAGATGCCAAATCGATCGGTGTGGGACAGTATCAGCACGACGTGGATCAGAATGCACTGAAGCACTCTCTGGACGATACAGTGATGAGCTGTGTGAATGGTGTGGGCGTGGAGCTTAACACCGCCAGCAAGCAGCTATTGACCTATGTGTCTGGTTTGGGGCCACAGTTGGCTGAGAATATTGTCAAGCACAGGAATGAAAACGGAGCATTCAAGAGCCGTGAGGACCTGAAGAGCATTCCACGACTGGGCGACAAAGCCTTTGAACAGGCCGCAGGTTTCCTGAGAATCAAAGGGGCGAAAAATATACTGGATGAGAGTGCCGTGCACCCGGAGCGCTACAATACGGTGTACACCATGGCCAAGGACCTGGGTTGTACAGTAGAAGATCTGGTGAAAGATCAAAACCTGAGGAGCAGGATTGATTTGAAAAAGTACGTGTCGGATGACCTGGGTTTGCCTACCTTGAAGGACATTCTGGCAGAACTGGCCAAACCAGGTCGGGATCCTCGTGAGCAGTTTGAGACTTTCGCGTTTGCAGACCATGTGCATGAGATCAAGGATTTGTCCATAGGGATGAAACTTCCCGGCATCATCACCAATATCACCAAGTTTGGGGCGTTTGTGGATGTGGGGGTGCATCAGGACGGGTTGGTTCATGTGAGCCATCTTTCGGATAGTTTTGTGTCTGATCCCACCAAGGCAGTGAAACTGCAGCAGAAGGTGATGGTGACTGTGCTGGAAGTGGATGTGCCTAGAAAGCGGATATCACTTTCCATGAAATCAGACCCTTACGGTAAGTCTGCGCCTAAGCAGGATCGTAAAAAACGAGAAGAAAAAGAACCGGAAGGCGACCTGCAAGCCAAGCTGGCGATGCTCAAGGGTAAATTCGGTAAGTAAAGATGATAAGACAGCTACTCCTTCTGACGATCTGCTTCATAGCCCTGATGGGTTGCGAAGAAGAGACCTATTATCCGCCAGGCTTGTATGGCCATCAGGTGGAGCGTCTGATATCCGGAGGAGAGGAGAAGGTCTGGGCGCTCACGGGTCTGGAGGTGGACGGGCAGAATCAAAACATTGAAGGCTGTGCCAATGCAGTGGAGCTGCATGTATACGAAGGGCTTACTGCGATAAACGTGTATCAGGTCACTACCTGTGAGGTGCCGGATACTTTATATTATGGTGAAATGACCGCTTCAGAAGCAGGATCGTCAGCCTCGAATGAGCATGTGTTTACAGACTCGCTGTTGTTTGAGAATGGTGCGGTGAGTTATGTGATTGTGAAAGAGGTCACCTCCCTCAGACTGAAATTCGACAGGTACATTGGGGGCAAGAAATCCACCTATCAGTGGGTGGCCCGGTAGTTAATATTCGTTGATCACATTTACGCAATGAGCGGCCATAAGACCGGCAGTTTCCGTCCGAAGCGTGTTTTTGCCAAGGCTTACCTTCTGAAACCCGACATTTACAGCTGTTGACACCTCCTCTTTGGAAAAGTCCCCTTCCGGACCAATAAGGGTGATGATTGTTTGACCTGATTTTAGTTCGTTGGTGAGGTAGGGTAAATCCGGCTCCACCACTGCCATGAATTTTTGTCCTTTGAGATCCGCTTTTAAGAAGTCTTTTAGTTTGATCAGTGGGTTGATTTTGGTCAGAAACCCACTTTTGGATTGCTTGAGCGCGCTCACGGCTTTTTTCTCCAGCCGCTCCGTTCGCATCTTATTCCGTTCGCAGTTGTCAGTAAGGACAAAACTGATCTCGTCTACACCCAGTTCACAGGCTTTCTCCACAAACCATTCTATCCGGTCAGTATTCTTGGTGGGCGCAATGGCAATGTGATTATAAAAAGGGCGTGGCTCCAGGGCTGTTTTTTTCGTGATTTCAAACGCACAGGATTTCCCGGTGATTGCCTTGATTACCGCATGATAATCCATTCCAAGCCCATCAAAGATGCCTATTTCGTCGCCTACTTTTTTGCGGAGCACCTTCACACAATGCTGGTACTCATCATCCATAAGATGAAAGACGCCTTCTGATGTTTTGGGTTGATAGAAATAGAGCATTAGACTGTGTTTGGATCGCTAAATTAGAAAATCCTTAGTACTTAATGCCGATGACCAGAGGAATGGACTTCTTTGAAGTACTGGCGCGGCGTGCAACCTTTGATTTTCTTAAAGGCCCTGTTGAACGTCGGCTTGGAGTTAAATCCCACGCTGAAGGCAATCTCCAGAAAGGAAGCGGACTCTCCGGAAGCGTCTACTTTTCTGATAAATTCATCTACCCGGTAGGTATTGATGAGTTCAGTGAAATGCAGGTCAAATTGCTCGTTGATCACCCGGGAGAGGGTATGGGAGGCTGTAGGGATCATGTGTGCCATACTTTCCAGCGTGAGTTCGGGTTTCAAATAAATCTGATCGGTTTCCAGCAGTTTGATCAGCTTGTGTTTGATGCTGGAGATCTCATCCTGATTAATTTTTTGATCCTGATATTTCTTCTTCTCCCTGAGTACTTCCGGATGTTTCACGGCATAATAAGCCAGGGCAAAAATGATGAGTGAAAAGAGTAGCCAGAGTACGTCTATAAGGTTTTCAGAGATGTAAAGGAGGTCGGTGTTCAATACCCGCCCAGTCACGTAAATCACCACCACGATGAGCCACAGGCAGAGGTAGATGGCTTTGATGCCCAGTACATAGTCCAGAAAGCGCAGGTATTTTTTCTGTTTTTCGTTGAGGTGCTCCTGTGAGCCATAGCCCGAGATGATTCGCTTGCAAATGATCCAATAGGCACTATTGAAAAGCAGCGCCAGTACTCCGGTAATGGCGAAATAAGGGAAGAGTTCTTTGTCCAGTACCTTGTAGATAAAGGTCTGCCGCTCCAGCGCCAGGTAAGGCAGGTAAAGGGCAAACTGTACAACAAACGGAATAAACTGAGGCCATATTCGGGACCATTTGACCTCTATGACCAGCAGCTTGTGAATATAGAGGTAGAAGATAGGGCCATAAGTAAACAGGATCAGCTCCGGCACAAAGAGCAACTTTGGTTCCCAGTTGAATACATCCGGATCAAAAGTGGAGGCCCTCCCAAGTACTGAAATGGTGATAAGGACAAGCAGAACACTGAGGATTGAGTTGGCTGTCTTGTTTTGGTTGCGAATGGTATTGATGGCTATGACCAACAGCAGCCCCTGGATGGCCGCAATGATCAGGAAATACATATAGATGGTATATGAGTGAGAGGAGATGTCCTCCCAGGACTCTACTGTCATGTGAACCTCTGACTCAGGAGCCTGACTGATTAATAACCTGTTGGGGCGTGCACGTCCGTTTTTACGGGCTTCCACCGAACCCCACGTACCACGGGTGATTTTGTACTGAAGGGTGTCCCTACTGTGGTACAGGTGCAGCACAAGTGTACCATCAGTTGAGATTTGAAATTTCCGTTCGGGCTTATCGGTGACCCAACCATCCAAATCAGTGACCAGGTAGATGGAGGCGTCGTGCGGGGTATTGGTGGGCACTGCATCCACCATAAAGGTGGTGTGGTACTTTGGCGCTTTATCTGCACCAAAACCAGTAAGGCTCCACACGCAGCAGAGCAACCCACATAAAATTACCTTTCTGTTCACCGCTGACAAGGAAATTATGATTTCGCAATAATATAAGATTTTCGAAACTACAATCTATTGATTTTTCAAAAACAACTAACCTTTATTTTGAAAGTGTCAAATTATAAAATGAAGCGAATGGATGATTTTATTAATGGAGATTGGTTTCATCATTAGCGAAATGTACAGGGCGCAAGTCCCATCCACCAACCAATTACCTATGAGCTTTAAAAGTATTTTTCTCATCCTGTTTTTTGCCTGTTCGGGGGTCACCGTATTTTCTCAGGAAGTGGCGCTATCTGAGGATGAGGTACCGCCTCATATCGTGGCCAGACACTATGCTGATCATCAGGGGAGCCTCTCAGTGAGTTGGCAGCAGATTGAGATGGAGGGAGCCAACAGGTTCATGGCGGCATATGCTGAAGACAAAGTGCGGCGCGAAACCATCTACAATAAGAGTGGCAGACCTCTGTTCGAGTCCACCATTCATGAGGGTGATTTACCCGTGATGTTAAGCTATTACATCGAGGACAGGTTTGGCAAATTCAGACTGGTGGAATTTAAAAGCACTAAAGACCTCTCAAACGAAATCATGCGCTATACGCTGGTGGTGAAGGCTAAAGAATATGGTGAGCTCAAGCTCGCCTTTGATAATGAAATGAATCCTATTGAGTCCCGCGCAGCGCTGGTCTCTTATGAGTAATAATTGAATGTAAACCAGATTTGATAACAACCTAATTTGAAAAACTATTAACCTATTTCCAACTATGAAAACTACCTTTAGAATGATGAAAACCAAACATTTAAGTCTGCTGCTTGCCGTTTTGGCAGGTGGTTTTTTGATGTCCTGTGAGGAGGACGAGGGTGCAGAAAATGCGCTACTCGATGCCCAAAATGAAATCAATGTGGTGGATGTGACCACTCATGATGGACGCCCGTTCTCCACAGGCGTAGAGCCTAAGTCCAACGCCAAATTTGTGGCCGGACCCGGCGGAGGAGTAATGATGCAGGGCTTCTACTGGGATGTACCTGCCGGTGGCACCTGGTGGAACACGGTGAAGAACAAAACCACTGCCTGGGCCAATGCCGGGATCAAAGGCATCTGGCTGCCACCTGTTTCCAAAGCACAGAATGGCCCCTATTCCATGGGCTATGATCCTACAGACTACTATGATTTTGGAAATTACAACCAGAATGGAACGGTGGAAACACGATTTGGATCTAAAACCGAGCTTCAGTCACTCATCACAGCCGCACATGGTCAGGACATGGAAGTATACGCCGATATCGTCATCAATCACAACAGTGGCGGACAGTCAGAGGCCAACCAATATACTGGAGGAAATACCTGGACTAACTTTAATGGAGTGGCTTCAGGTAAGTTTAAGAGAACTCAGCATGACTTTCACCCCAACTGGGTGCATAACAATGACGGTGGCAGCTTTGGTGGCTTTCCCGATCTATGTCATGACGTTCCATATGTGCAGGACTGGCTATGGGGCCGTTCAGATGCTGTGGCCAAGTACTACAAAAACACCATGAAATTTGACGGCTGGAGATTTGACTATGTGAAGGGATTTGAGCCCTGGGTGGTCAGTTCATGGAATAATGCCGTGGGCGGATTCTCCGTTGGCGAACTCTGGGATTCAGACGTGAACTACCTGAATTGGTGGGCGAACAATGCCAATAGTTCAGTTTTTGACTTTGCAGCTTACTACAAAATGAATGACGCTTTTGATGGCAATAACCTGAACAAGCTGAATGATGACATGATGTGGAAGCGAAACGCCTACAAAGCGGTGACCTTCGTCACCAATCATGATACTGATGAGATCTACAACAAAATGCTGGCCTACGCCTACATCCTTACACATGAGGGATACCCATGTATATTCTATCGGGATTATGAAACCTGGTTGGACAAAAACAAACTGAACAACCTCATCTGGATACATAACCAAAAAGCAACAGGTAATACCAGCATTCTCTACACTGACACAGATGAATATGTAGCGCGTAGAAACGGGTACGGTGGTAACCCTGGGTTGATCGTTTACATCAACAACTCCAACAGTTGGCTGACCCGTTGGGTACCTACCAACTGGAACAATACACAGATCAAAGATTTCACAGGTCACTCCGGCTGGTACCCTACTACGCAAAGTGGTGGCTGGGTAGAAATTCAGTGTCCTCCGAAGAGCTACAGCGTTTGGTCGCCTAATATTTAGAATTAACAAACGTTTGCATTAATACTTCTTCAAAAAGGCCGCCCATTCAGGGTGGCTTTTTTGCATATGTGAGCTATATTCAGGGCTATGAGGCATTTTTTATTAATCGCCGGGCTCTTGCTCATCGGCCATCTGACAGTTGTTGGTCAGGATTTTAACCTTTCGGGAAAGGTAGTGGATGAAAAGGGCGAGGAGATTATCGGAGCTGGTGTGTTGCTGGAAGAGCTTGGGCTGGGTACTTCCACGGACCTGAACGGGCGATTCAAACTCTTTGCTCCCAAAAGAAATTACACCCTTATTGTGCAGTACCTAGGGTACAAGGAATACAGAAATACGATTTACCTCAATCGTAATATTGACCTGACAGTGCGGATGGAGAGCACCTTCACCCAACTACAGGAAGTTGTGAAAACAGCACGCGCTGAGGACTACCGGATCAAGTCTATCCCCGGCGTGGAGCGCCTCACCATCAAAGACGTAGAGGACGTGCCCCTGCTGATGGGCGAACTCGATATTGTCAACTCCATACTTTTATTGCCGGGGGTATCCAATGCCGGCGAGGGCTCCACGGGTTTCAATGTGCGTGGCGGAAAGGTGGATCAAAACCTCATCACCCTGGATGGGTCAGAGGTGTTCAACTCTTCGCATTTGCTTGGGTTCTTTTCCATTTTCAACTCTGATGTGATCAAGGATTTTACCCTATACAAGGGGCATATGCCTGCTACGTTTGGGGGGCGGCTATCGTCGGTGCTGGATGTGAATACCCGCGAGGGCAGCTATGAGCAGATGGAGGGCTCTTTGACCGTGGGTCCTGTCACTAGTAAGTTGTCTTTTGAGACCCCCATCATTCAAAATAAACTTTCCGTGCTGGCCGCGGCCAGGTTTGCCTACCCCAACTGGGTGATCGGTCAAATGAAGGATTATGATGTGAAACGCAGCAAGGCCGTTTTTGATGATCAGAACCTGATTTTGGGCTATCGAATCAATGATCGGAACAAAGTGAACCTATCGTTCTACAGGAGCTTTGACCGGTTTCGCTTTAGTGATGATTTTGAATTCAGCTGGGGACATGTCATGGGTAGCCTGACCATGCAAAATGTGATCTCGGACGTATTTCTGCATGAGCTGAAGATCAATCATGTAGACTATCACAACAGGCAATATGACGTGGCAGAAGACTATGAGATACAGAATGGGATTGCCAGCACCTCACTGAAGGATAATTTTGTCTACGAGGGCTTTGCTAACCACCAAATCAACCTGGGCCTGGAAATCAAAGACTACCATCAGAAACCTGAGGAGCGTGTGGCAGGCGCCAGATCCGGCGTGGTGCCAGCGCATGTAGAAAAGGATAGGGGTGTGCTGGCCAGTGTATATGTGGATGATGAGTGGTCCCTTGGGAAATTGACCCTTTCGGGAGGGCTCAGGTATAACTATTACGCCATGCTGGCTCGAAATGAGTTTCTGCTCTACGAATTGGGCCAGCCCAAATCCCTTACCAACATCATAGATACGGCTCACGTGTCAGCCGGAGACGTGAACTACACCAACCTGGAGCCCCGAGTGGGACTTAACTTTCTGATGACCCCCAACATTTCCCTGAAAGCCAGCTATAACCGGGTGTATCAGTACCTTCACCTGATCTCTAACACTACTTCTGCCACACCGATAGATTTGTGGCAGGTCAGCACATTTCACATAGAGCCACAAGAGTCCTCCAACTACAGCCTGGGTCTAAGTTTCACCAATGACCGGCGCAGGTGGCAAAACTCCGTGGATGTGTTCTACAGGGACATCAGCAACATTTACGATTATCGCGACTTTGCCGACCTGCTGCTGAACAATCATCTGGAGACGGAACTGCTACAGGGGCAAGGCAGGTCTTATGGACTGGAGTTTCTTTTCGAAAAACAAAAAGGAAAGTGGACTGGCTGGCTGGCTTACACCCTTTCCAAATCTGAAAACCTGGTCAATGGACCTTCTGAGACCGAACGGATCAACAACGGGAAATGGTATCCATCCAACTATGACCAGCGGCATAACCTCTCGGTGGTGGCTAAGCGTGACCTGGGAGGTGACAAGGCTTTTTTCTCAGTGAATATGGTTTACAACAGCGGCCGTCCTTTCACCGGAGTGGAGTCGAGTTACTACTTCAATAATGCCGTAGTTCCACTTTACAGCTCCAGAAACAAATACCGGATTCCCGATTACATCCGTTTTGATGTTGGTTTGGGATTCAATTCGGTTTTCAAGAAATGGCAGGATCAGCTGAATTTTTCTGTCTACAATCTCTTTGGCCGGGCCAATGCGTATTCTATTTATTACAGAAAGCCGACCAATGCTGCCATTATCCCTTTTAGCTATAAACTGACGGTACTCGGTCAGGCATTTCCATCTATTACCTATACCGTCAATTTCAAATGAGAGGAATCTATTTTATGAAGTTAACGAGTGGCTGGCTGTTGGGGGTATTGATCCTGTGGGGATGTGAGGAGCCGTTTGACTTTGAGGAGGATAAAGACATTCAAAGGCCCATTATTATCACCGGGTACATAGATCAGTCCAACGGGCCATATTTTGTGAAAGTAAGCCAGGCCAGTGCCACAGGCTCTCTGCCTGCTAACGTGCTGTCTGCGTGCGTCATCTTGTATGATGAAGACGGAGCTTCGGAGGAATTTGAAGAAGTGGGTGATGGTGTTTACCGATGTCCGGGGAATACCATCCAGGGGGAGCCGGGCGGTAGTTATTACATCGAAGTGAAATTATTAGCGGGACAGGTCTTTCGGTCTGTCTCCGAAACGATGCCTGCGCTGCATGCATCCGATGCCTTGAACTGGAAAGAAACCCTTGATGTGCGAACAGCCAGTACGGGTCTGGATTTTCAGGTGCCGGTGGTGAGTATTGATTTGACCACCACCATTCCTCAGACCAGCGAACCCCTTTATTTCAACTGGGTGGGAGCCGAAAGCTTTTCCATCATTCCCACGGATTTTCCCGACCCATTTGGATCCATTCCACCCCCATGCTATGTGACCCGGTATTTTGGATCGGAGAAGGTCAACCTCTTTAGCAACCTTCAAAACAAGGCTCCTTCTTACACCTTCGAAGGGTTTTGGATCAGAGACATTGATGATTCATTTCTTACCAAGCATATCTTCACGGTCTATCAATATGGAATCTCAGAGGGCTACTACAACTACCTGCAAAGTGTGAAGGTGCTGGTGGAAAACAATGGCTCATTGTTTGATTCACCTCCGGGCAGGGCCATTGGCAATATCTATCCTGTGGAAGGCGATGACCTTGTGCAGGGGTATTTTCATGCTTCTGTAGTGGATACCACCAGAATGGCTGTTTTCCCCAATGAACTGATCAGCTTCATCATTGACGATTGTGAGTATACCATAGGCAAGCCTTTCAGTGAGTATGACGCTCACTGTCTCAATTGTCTTAACTACCCCGGGAGTTCTTACGAGCGACCTGAGTATTGGACCAAAGTCTACTGAAAATGAAATATTTTGCTCCCTTTATCGGCTTCCTGGTCCTTATTTCCTCTTGCGAAACGCTGTACCTTCTGGATGAGGATAAGGACGTGGCCCGGCAGATAGTGATTTCAGGATACATCAATCAGGGCCCGGGACCTTATCAGGTGAAGATTCAGCAGACTTCCTTTACCGGGGAGGCACCCACCGATGTATTCAATGCGCAGGTGACACTGGTGGATGAAGGGGGTAACAGGGAGGGTTTTGTAGCCGAAACCTACACACAGGACAATAAATCCAGAGTGAATTACCGATGCCCGGCCAATATAGTGAAAGGATACCCTGGCCGCTCATACCACATAGAGGTGTTGCTGGCTGATGGCAGAAGGTATGAGACCGAACCGGATCGAATGCCTTTCTATGGGGGACAGGATGAAATTAGCTGGGAAGAATCCGAACTGACCACTACCTCCACTTTAGGGCTGGATGTGTCCGTGCCTGCCGTGAAATGCCACCTGACCACTCGTTTTCAGCAGCATGATGAGCCTATTTTTCTTACCTGGCTGGGCGAAGAGACTTATGCCTTTTTTCAAACAGATTTCCCTGATCCCTTTAACAACACCCCGCCTCCCTGCTACATCATCCGACCGATAGGCGCAGAGGAGCTCAACCTGTTTACGAATGTAGGTTACACCAAAAGTGAGTTTGAGGTACCGGCCATTATCTCCAGGGCCATCGACAAGTCTTTCCAGACCAAACACATTTTCACCCTGTTTCAATATTCCATGTCGGAGAGGAATTACCAGTACATGCGGAGCATTGAGGCGCTTACAGAAAACTCCGGTTCCCTCTTTGATACTCCTCCGGGCGTGGCGTATGGCAATGTGATTTCCCGTCAGGAAGACGAAAATGTCCAGGGCTTTTTTCAGGCTGTGTTGATGGACACCACCCGCATTGCCGTATTTCCTAATTTTCTCAACACCACCGTTTCAGATGACTGTGCCTATCTCAGTGGTACCTTTGAGTATGATTACCCGAATATCTGCAAGGACTGTTCCCTACTTCCCAATGCCTCCTTTGTGCGGCCAGACTATTGGGTGGATACGAACTGAAAAAATTACCATTTTTCGCACAGCGAGGGGATCAATTCCGCAAAAGCCTTTTGAAGTTGCCCCCTGAGGAGTTGCCCCGACTTGTTTTCAATCTTTCGTCCGTCTATTTCATGTATAGGAGTGAGCTCACCCATGGTTCCCGTGGCAAAGACCTCATCAGCATTGTAAAATTCCACCAGCGACAGGTTCTTTTCAAAAACCGGAATGCCAAGTTTTCCGGCCAGGTCGATGACCAGTCCCCGGGTGATTCCATGCAGACAGGCATCGGCAAAAGGGGTATACAGCACACCATCTTTGGCCATGAATAAGTTGGTGTCATTCAGCTCGGCCACAAAGCCCTGATGATCCAGCATAATGGCCGCATCCACGTTCGCAAAGTTGGCCTGTACCTTGGCCAGAATGTTATTGAGCAGGTTGGCATGGTGGATCTTGCTATCGAGGTACTGCGGATTGTTTCGACGCTGGGTACTGGTGATCACTTTTATACCCTTTTCATTGTCGTAGACGAGGGGCTTCCACTCTGCCAGCACTATCAAACATGGCCCTTTCTGATTCAGACGGGGGTCCATTCCAGAGGTGATTTTCTCACCTCGTGTAAGGGTGAGCCTGATGTGCGTATCTGTCGTCATCCCATTGGCCTCAAGGGTGGCTTTGATGGCGGCCTTAATGCTTTCGAAGGAGGGCATACTTTCAAACGCCAGGGCCTTGGCTGACTCGCTCATCCGGCGCAGGTGATGGTTCAGGCAAAAAATCCCTTCTTTATATACCCGGAGACCTTCCCAGATGGCGTCTCCTCCTTGTACTGAGGAGTCAAAGACAGAAACTTTGGCTTCTGAGCGGTCCATCAGACGGTCACCGACCCATACCTTGATGTATTCGTTTTTGGGATTATACTTTTGTAGCATTCGTTTTGTTAAATTGGGGTTTGAGACTTGAAAATTATGAGAATTTTTCCATTAATCACCCTGCTTTCATTGTTTATCACGGCATGCACCCCGGAACAGAAGGTTCCTACCGATTGGCAATTAACGGGCTTCATCAAAATGGATGCAGACAATCCTGTGCTTACTCCGGATACGACCACTTTGTTTGTGGATCCTATCAAAGGAGATACGGTGAAGTGGGAGGGGAAAGATGTCTTCAATCCTGCTTCTGTGGTAAGAAATGACACCCTGTTTCTGCTCTATCGTGCGGAGGATTTTGTGGGCAGGTACAACGGAACCTCGAGGATCGGACTGGCCTATTCACAGGATGGGATTCACTTCACCCGGTACCCTCAGCCAGTGTTTTTCCCTCAGGAGGATAAAGCAAAAATATATGAGTGGGAAGGGGGTGCTGAGGATCCCCGCATCGTGGAGGACGAAAGTGGCCGCTACATCATGACCTACACAGGATATGATGGAGACCTGGCCCGGCTGCTGCTGGCTACTTCTACAGACCTGAAACAGTGGACAAAATATGGATCGGCCTTTGCTGAGCAGGAGGACATTAACCGCTGGTCCAAATCGGGCGCCATTGTGTCGGAAATGAGCGATGGGCGACTCATTGCAAAAAAAATCAACGGTAAATACTGGATGTACTTTGGAGATACGGACTTGTTTTTGGCCTCCTCTGACGACCTCATCAAATGGACACCCGTGAAAGATGCCAAGGGGGAATGGATCAAGGTGCTGAGCCCTCGGGAGGGAAAATTTGACAGTGACCTGGTGGAGCCCGGACCTCCTGCGATGCTGACGAAGAATGGAATTTTACTGATCTACAACAGCCGGAATGCGCTGGACGACCGGTATGATGCTGCTTTGGCCCACGGTACCTACTCTGCCGGACAGGTGCTGTTTGATCCAGCGCATCCCGAGAGGATTATTGCCCGATCGGAGGACTATTTTTTCACTCCTGACAAGGACTATGAAATCACCGGCCAGGTTAATAATGTTTGCTTTCTGGAAGGACTGAGTTTCTATAAAGGTCAGTGGTTTGTGTATTACGGCACCGCCGATTCCAAAATAGCGGTGGCGGTGGCTCCGGAGAATAGCACATTATTCAGGTGAGGGTATGGGTGGTGAAACCAATTTGATCACCCTGGTGAGAAGCATGATGCCTGAGCTGCAACCGGGAGAATACGTATTTGCTTCAGTCACGAGTCTTACAGACATTAGCAGGGAGGAGACAATCTGTGAGTTCAAAGAGGCTGAAGGCGTCACTGTGGTGCTAAAGAGAGCGCGGGCGGATGCTCTGGGAATTTCTTACGACTTTGTGGCTTCCTGGATTACCCTTACCGTACACTCATCATTGTCTGCCGTGGGCCTCACTGCGGTCTTTGCCACTGCGCTTGCCAAAAACAATATCAGCTGCAATGTAGTAGCCGGCTATTACCACGACCATATTTTTGTGGACAGGGATGATGCACAGCGAGCCGTGGAGGTGCTCAGGGGCCTGTCTACAGAGGCGGACCCGCTGAGGTTTCTGAGCATGTAGATTTAATCCTGCACCGGGATGAGCCCAAAGGATTCAATTACACCTTCTGCATTTTTGCTTTTCAGGTACTGGAGAAAGCCTTTGATCGCCGGGTTGTTCATGTCACGATAATAGATTCTGAGTCCACGCTTCAGGGGATACTTTCCGTTTTCCAGGTTGCGATGGGTAGGTGCTTCAAATTGGGTCTGTGTGCTGTCAGAGGGCAGCTTCATGTTATGCACACTTTCCGTAAAGTACGCAAAACCAATGAAGCCAATGCCGTTCGGGTTGCTGCTTACCTTGGCTACAATTTCTGCATTGTCATGCGCTACCTTGGCAGTAGGGGCCAGCTGTTTTACACCAAAGTGCTCTACAAAGAACTGCTGCGTACCTGAGTTTTCATCCCGGATGATGGGTAAGATGAGTCCCGGTTGGCCACCCAGCTGGTTCCAGTCATAGATAGTGCCTGAGTAGATTTTCTGCAGGCTTTCGTCGCTCAGGGAGTCAATGGGGTTGTTTTGATTGGTGATCACCACAATGGCATCATAGGCAACGACTGCCTCGTTCACACTGTGATCAGCGCCCAGCGTTTTTTCCAGGTCAAAAGGGAAAGAAGAGAGCCCGATCTCCGCTTCAAAATTTTTGATGGCCATCAGACCGGTGCGGCTACCACCTCCTTCTATGCTAATGGTGATGCTGTCCTGGCGTTTTTCAAAATCATTTTTGAGCTCCAGAAAAGTTTCATACATCGACTCACTACCCTTCATGCGAAGCTGGTAGTGGTTGATCTCTGGCTGGCTACAAGCGGCCAGGGTGAACAGGGCAATAATAGGTGCGTAATGGATTGTCTTCATGATTGTAAATGAAAACACGAAGCTAGAGAACGAACCTACTATCGTACACCACAGGCCTGTTAAGTAATAACTAACAATATGTTAGCTTTTGATAAAACCTAAGCTTTTATGGCGCTATGAACCATTTTCTCATAAAGGGGTAACGCCTCAGTATACAATGCTTCACATTCAGGAGGTAGTGCTACCGCTGCTGTGACCTTCTTTTCGAAGCCTGTGGAGGCATGTACATTCTTGTACCAATATTCGGCCCACACGCCATCTTCTGCCAGTGCGCCGGCGGGCCATTGGAGCATGGAGGGTTCGAAAGTGAGGCCAAGGGCCTGGCACAGTTGTCGGAGCACTTTTTCAGGATTTTTCAGTACTTCGTTGGAGTCAATCACGGGACAGCTTTGTGTCTCTAGCAACTTTTCATAAAGCTCATATTGCCTGGCCACACCAATATCGGTCATCTGTGGGTTGGGGATGACTTTTGCAAAGGAGGTAATCAACTGCTGAGGATCACGGATCAAAAAGACATTGCGATAGTCCTCCAGGAAATCGATGTTCATATTGATGAGGTGATGGGCCATGTTTTTCACAAATACCACCTCATGCTGGCTGGCTGTATGCTGGATCCAGTTGCGCACTTCGCTCACCGTTTTGGGCTGGCTCGCTATGATGGCCTCCTTTCCCGGGTGATCTGCCTCTGTGAGGTTGAGGTAGTAGCCATAGAAAGGCTCATCCATTACTTTGGTGTAGGGTCTGTGTGCAAAGGAGTACATGAGCGCGGTGGAGATGTTTCGGGGCGAAGAAATGAGGTTGATGATCATGTGATGTTGGTTTGATGCTGAAATATATAACCAAAATCGGGAATCTGGCGTTTTGCCTACCATGAGACAAGCGCCAATATTGATGATTGCAGTTTTTCTGTGCGGCTGCATGGAATTCAGACTGGAGCCGGAGGCCTTTCAGGAGATTTTTAAAGACCGCTCCATTCAGCCGGTTTCGGAGACCATCGAAGTGGGCGCCAATCACATCCATTATGTCTATATAGATCAGGGTAAAGCCAATCTGGCGGTGTTTATTCATGGATCTCCCGGTTCGTGGAGTGCCTTTCTGGACTTTTTCAAAAATGATTCACTCCTTCAAACCTACGATGTGCTCTCCATTGATCGTCCCGGATTTGGCGCCTCAGACTATGGCAGGCCGGAGCCTTCATTGCAAAAACAGGCATATTATCTGGAGGAGGTGATCAGGAGATTTGATCAGCCCAACAAAGTGATGGTGGGTCACTCCCTGGGTGGTCCGGTGGCGGCCCGGATCGCCATGGACTATCCGAATCTCACACAAGCCATGGTGTTGGTGGCGCCCTCAGTGGATCCGGCTATGGAACGCTACGAGTGGTACCGAACATGGATAGAAACCAGGGTAGGTGGTTGGGTGACTCCCACTGACTTTTGGGTGAGCAATGAGGAAATTTTGCCCCTTAAAGATGAGTTGGACAGTCTGACACCACTTTGGAAGTCGGTGCGGATTCCGGCCATCGTCATTCAGGGAACTAAGGATGTGTTGGTTCCCAAAGAGAATGCAGAATTTGTGCGGAGGATGATGGGCGACTCGCTTACGGATATTCGGTACCTGAAAGGTGTAAATCATTTCATCCCGTGGAGTCACCCACATGAAATTGTGAAGGCCCTGCAGGATTTGGGTTTATAGTCGTCTTATTCTGGCTGGGTATCGGAGTAGTCCACCGTATCGATCAGGCGTCCGCGCGTATTGAAAAAGGACCACACTCCTGTCATTTCGCCTTTGGTGTATTGACCTTCTGCGGCTATTTTCCCATTGGGGTGATATTGTTTCCATTCGCCCGTCTGCAATCCCGTGAGGTATCGCCCGGTTTCTTTTAAGGTGCCATCTTCGTAGTAGTATCTGGCCACACCGGCTTTTTTCCCGCTAATCAATTCTTCCTCTGAGGCAATGGTGCCATCCTGATGATAAGAAAGGAGCGTGCCGGTGCCATTTTTCAGAGTACCTGGAGTTAGTTCTTCGCCCTGAATGGTAAAAAAGGGACTTACCTCCACGAGTCTTCCCAGTTTCCAGACCTGCTCTTGTTTGAGCTGTTCGTTTTCATAGAAAAGTCCCCAAAGTCCATCTTCATCTCCGTGCACAAAGCTTCCGATCATTCGTGGGATGCCAGAATCATAGTAGTAAATCCACTGGTTTTCCATCAGCCCGTTCTGATACTGCCCTTCATAGTCCAGGGCTCCGTTGGCTTTAAAGTACTTCCAAAGTCCGGTTTTCTGGTCGCGCTCATAGTCCCCAATGGAGAACAGTGTGCCATCTTCATAAAAGCTGAGCCATTTACCCGTTTTGAGGCCCAGGGCGTATTGCCCTTCCACGCTCTTGGCTCCACTTTCGTGAAACTCTTTGTAAGCACCATTGAGGAGGCCATTTTTGAAGCGAAACTCTTTGCGGAGTTGCTTATTGGGGTAGTAGATCTTCCAGGTACCAGACTCTATGCCATTGGTATAATACTCCTCAGTCTTTAATCGGCCGAAGGAATAGTAAAAGAGGCTTTTTCCGTTAAGCTGACCATTTTTGTATTTCTTCACGAAGTTCACATTTCCCTCCGGAAAGTACTCTATCCAGGTGCTGTCCTGCTGACCATTCAGGTAATACCCGGTCAGCGCCAGTTTTCCATTGTCATAGTATTCTTTGTAAGGGCCGTTGAGGACGTTTTTCTCATACGTGCTTTCATTGATCAGCACCCCGTAGGCATCCAGTTTTCTGTTGAGGCCATGTTTTACTCCATTCTCATACTCTATGATCTCTTTGAGGGTACCGTTCTGGTTGTAGTACTTCCATACTCCCGTCTTCTGACCATTCTGCACGGCTCCCACAAAGGCCCGGGTGCCATCGTCGTATTTGGAGCGGTATACCCCATCGGGTAGGGTGTCGGTCTGGAATACCCGCTGATTGGGGTCCAGTTCAGTGTCCTGGGCCAGCACCGGCCCCAGGGTGAGTATAGAAAATGCCAGAAGAAGTATTCGCATATTACTGGAGGTAGTTCAAAAATCGGGCAAAACTTTTCAATGCGAATGATTCGTACTCAGACCAGTCCGTCACCGGCAGGTAATCACTGATTTTTAAAAAACCTTTTTCCTTAATGTGTTGATTCACGGTTTCTTTGGTAAGTGCTGAGATTTGTTGATAATTATTTTGTTGGTAATGATAGTCCCAGGGTTGATCATTCACACAAAAGTATAAAGCATTTTGGGTGAAAATGTTGTTAATAATCCTGGATTTGTTTTGTTGCAGGTAGTCTCCCTGCAGATGAAGGGTGCAGCTAAAGTGGTGACCCCACCAGAGCATGGCTCGAAAGGCGAACACCTCTTTTTGGGTGAAGAGTCTGGGGTAATCCAATATGAAGTAGGGTAGCCCCTGGTATTGTTCACCTTTGGAGATTTTTCCGGCTTTCAAAAAGGTGCCCTCCGGAAATTTGAAGGGCATTTCTTTGATTTCTTCAGCCAGTGACCGCTCTATTTTGGCCAGGTATTGGATGATTTTTTCAGACAAGCTGTTTTTCAGCTTCAAAAAGTTCTGATCATTCAATATGTCCAATTCTTCGGCGGTAGGTCTCATCACCAGCGTATCAATGCAGAAGCCCAGGTAAATCCACTTCCAAATGCCGCCAGACATACCAGATCGCCCGGCTTGATCTTTCCTTCCAAATGGGCTTCACTTAGCGCTATGGGAATGGAAGCAGCGGTAGTGTTGCCGTAGCGCATGATGTTGTTATACACATTGTCGTCACCCAGTCCCATCTTTTTCTGGATAAACTGACTGATTCGCAGGTTGGCCTGGTGTGGGATGAGCATGTCGATATCGCTGGTCTCAAAACCATTGCTCATTAGGGCTTCGTGGATTACTTCGCTGAAGCGGGTCACGGCATGCTTGAAGACAAAATTGCCATTCATATAAGGGTAATAGCTGGTGTCTTCCGGATCGTTTTCGCTCATGATCTTGTCTACCCATCTGTTGGTAGCCGGGCCAATAAGGGCCAGTTCTTTGGCATGTTTTCCTTCTGAATGGAGGTGTGTGGAGAGGATACCTTTAGTCGTATCTTCTGATCGGGAAAGCACTACGGCTCCTGCTCCGTCACCAAATATCACGGTTACTCCGCGGCCTCTGGTGGATTTCTCGAGCCCGCCCGAATGGTATTCGCTTCCGATCACGAGCACATTTTTATACATGCCTGTTTTCACAAACTGGTCCGCTACGGAGAGGCCATAGATAAATCCGCTACACTGGTTGCGTACATCCAGGGCACCTATTTCACCGATGCCCAAAAGCTCCTGCACCTGCACCCCCGGGCCGGGAAAATAATAGTCAGGACTCAGGGTGGCAAAGACGATGAAATCAATATCCTCAGGGGTAAGGCCTGCATTTTTAATGGCTATTCTGGCTGCTTTCGTCCCCATGGTGGAGGGCATGTCATCTGTGGTGGGGTCTATCCACCGCCGTTCTTTGATTCCGGTCCTTTCCTCTATCCATTCGTCAGAGGTTTCCATATATTGTTCCAGGTCTTTGTTGGTGACTACATTGTCTGGTACGTAGTGGCCTATGCCTGAGATTTTTGAGGTGTACATGCAGTAGGGTTTTATGGGGTTAATGATTTCATTGGTTTTCAAAAATAGAGCTAAAAGGACATATTTCCCCTAGTCCGGTTAAATATCACAACCTTAAGCCTGCAATGTCTCCCGCTTATTTGACTGAGAAATCCTTGAAATGCGTAGTAGGCTCCCCGGATGTATCGTGAATTTCAAATTTTTCCTCCAGGATAATTTTTCCATTTTGGATAATCTCTACTTTGAAAGTTTCGTCCCCAATAATCCGGGTGCTGTACCTTCCGGTCTGGTCTATGGACGAGCTGAAGTATTCGTCGAGGTATTGGTAGGGGCGAAAGCGAATTTCAGCATTGGTAAGGGCTACCCCTCTGGTTTCATCAAAGATTCTACCTTCTATTTTTACCTTTTGCACTTCCCAGAAAAAATAGATATCAAGACCGCCTTTTGAATGGAGTCGGTCTGATACAAAGTACCCGGAGGTCTGATTGTCGTTCATCTTAAAGTGAAGTTCATCATTTGGAGAGTTGATGGGCCAGCCCATGTTCTTCGGCTCTGACCAGGTGAAGGAGGTTTCGTCGTAGTAGCTCACATAGACGTCATACCCGCCTATTCCGCCGGGCCTGTTGGAGCTAAAGTATAAGGTCTTCTCGTCGGGTGAGAGGTAAGGGCTGTCTTCGTCGTAAGCAGAGTTGATGCTGGTGTAGAAGGGGGCAGGCTTGCTCCACTTGCCACCGGCCGGGTCTTTGAAGGACTCATAGAGGTCCAGGCCATCGGTGTCTTCGTCTGAGGCGAAGATGATGCGGTCTTCGTGTTCGTTGATAAAGAAATGGGATGCCAGGTGGTTGTTGGAGATTCGGGCATCAAACTCCACCGGTGTGGTCCAGCTACTGCCTGAGGGTTGGCTGTAAAAAAGGTCTCCGCCATTTTCTTCCCTGAAAAGAAAGAGTTTACCATCGTCATTTACGACCTCTATGTTGGCATTGCTTCGGGTGAAGGTGCCCAGGTTTTTTACCTCTTGCACAGGCTCCCAGCCGTTGGGTCCACTTTTGGTGTAATAAATGGCAAAGGGCTTTTCTCCACTGCCCTTCCTGTCGGATGCAAACAGCAATTCATTTTCACCTTCAAAGTATACAGGGCTTAGTTCTGAGGCAGCGGAATTCACCGGACTTTCCAGCTGATGGATTTCATAGTTGTCCGGGTTGTTGAAGAATTCTTTCAGCTGGGTGCTGTGCTCCACCATTTCCAGCGACTCCTCCTCGGCGTTACCTGCATAGGCTATTTTCTGGTGAAATTTTTCAAAAGCTGAGACCGCCTCACTGATTTGGTACCGCCTCGTATGGATCTGGCCCAGCCAGTAGTAGTAGTGATCGTCGGTGCTGCCATAGGAGCTTTCAAAACTCAATATTTTGCTCAGGGCCTTGTCGTCACCCTCGGGGCTGAGGAGTGTGGCAATCTCCATTTTATATTCCAGGTCCTGATATTGCGGATCGATCGCTGCGGTTTCTTTGAAATAGCCGAGAGCAGCCGGATATCGATGCTGTCCGAGGCTTTCCAGCCCTTTTTCGTAGAGTTTTGCTTCCTTTTGGGCAAATGAGAAAAGGGACAAGAACACTCCTGCTCCGCATAGGAGCGTTCTTATCAAAGTTGTTTTTGGCGCCATTTTGAATGAAAATTAACTTTGCACCTCAAGTTATTTAAAAAATGATGTATCGGGGATGTAGCGGTCGTGAAATTTTACTTATTCCAGCACTTTGAACTCTATGCGGCGATTCAGCGCCCGGCCATCCACCTCATCATCATTGGAGGCCATGGGGCGGCTTTCTCCATAACCTGTTGTGGTAATCCGGGAGGCATCTATTCCCTTTTCAACCAGCCAGGTTTTTACAGATTCAGCCCTTCTTTGAGACACTATGAGGTTGGCCTGCCTGGAGCCTATGTTGTCCGTATGTCCGGAGACTTCAATGCGGATTTTCGGATTTTCTGTGAGAAATGTGAGGAGCTGGTTCAATTTAGGGTCTGACTCTTTCCGAAGCTGACTGGTACCAAACTCAAAATAAACATTGCTCAGGGTCATGTTTTGATTGTTGCTGGTGTTTTCACTGGTGATCTCTTCCTGGGGTTGAGCGCCATCAGTACTTTCCTCAGAAGGAGCAGTCTGGTTATACCTCGCTTCTAGGGCGGCCCTTTGTTCGGCTTCCAGATCGGGTGGGAGCAAATAGAAGTCTTTGATGTGAATGACATTGTCACCTTCGGCTCCATCAACGGTGAAAATCTGATTCATGAGGGTGTCGAACCCCTGAAGTACTTCCACTCTGAAGCTCTCATTGGCAATGATTTGAGTTTTGTACCTCCCTGATGAATCGAGTTTTGAGCGAAAGTATTCATCCAGGTACTGGGCCGGGTGAAAGCGGATCTCACCATGGGTGACCGGCTCCTGAGTGATGCCATCTACCACACGTCCTTCAATGGAGGTCTTCTGTATTTTCCAGAAGAAGTAGATGTCGAAATCCCCAATAGAGTGTATCCTGTTGGAAGAAAAATAACCGGAATTGAGGTCAGGGTTGATTTTGAAATTGACTTCATCATCGGGTGAGTTGATGGGCCAGCCCATGTTCTCCGGATCCGACCATTGACGGGTTTCAGGATCCAGTTCCGATACATACACATCATAGCCGCCTACGCCATTGGGCCGGTCAGATGAAAAGTAGAACCTGGTTTCATCTTCTGACAGAAAGGGACTGTCTTCGTTGAATGTAGTGTTCAGGTTGGTAGCAAAGGGATGAGGTTTTTCCCATCTTCCGGATTCCGCATCTTTGAACGACTCCATCAGGTCCAGGCCGTTCTTTTTGTTTTTTGAAGCGAAAATGATCCGGTCTTCGTGCTCATTGATATAAAAGTGTGATTCCAGTCTGGTGGAGGTGATTTTGCTATCGAACTCCACGGGTTTTGTCCACCCGCTGGCGGTCAGCTCACTGTAAAATAAGTCACCTTTTTTAGCATTGAAATGAAAGAGTTTGCCATCGTTGTTGACGACTTCCACATTGGTTATTTCTCTCTTGAAGGATCCCAGCACTGAAATTTCGGTGGGGGCATTCCACCCCACATCGCCACTTGTGGCCTGATAGATGACGAAATCATCCCGATCCGGATTGAGTCTGTTAGAAGCGAAAATAAGCTCATCCTTTTCCTCGAAATAGACGGGGGTGAGTTCAGCATATTCAGTGTTGATTGGCTTGCCTAGCTGGTGCACCTCAAAGTTGTCGGGGTTGTCGAAGAAAGCGATGAGCCTTTCCGTTTGTGCAATGAAATCCTTTGTTTCCATCACAATTTCCTCACTTTTATAGGCTTTCTGCTTCAGAAATTTTTGCCAGGATTCCACGGCTTCCGGGAACATGTACCGGTTAGCAAATACACGCCCCATCCAATAATGGTAAAATTTGTCAGTTTTTTGTTTGATCTCGCTGTATCTGACAATTGCATCAAGAGGTCGTTCACGATATTCCTTTTGTGTGAGCAGGCTCAGCTCCAGCCGGTAGTCCGAGTCTTTGTAGGACTTCCCTGAGGCGGCAATTTCCTGAAAAAAGTAGGCTGCGGCTGGAAAATCCTCATCATAGAATGCGTAAAGCCCTTTATTGTATAGTTTTTTTTCTTTCTGTGCATGGACACAGGTAAAGGACAATAAAGTGGCAAACAGGAACAATGGGACTCCCTTTTTAAGTGATATTCTCATACTTTATAGCAAAATAAAAAATACTCCGGCGCTGGCTTTGGGAGGTAATCGTGACAGAAACTTAACTGAACAAGGTATAATTTCCAAACTGATCTGCCGGAGGAGCTGGTTTTACCAGGCCTTCATCGTTGTTTTTCAGGTCAGTCAATCGTGGGCTTACCGCATGCATTTTCAGGCTGCCGGGAGAGATGTTGCCGAGTATTTCTTTCAGCCTGCTCAGGTCGGCATTTTCATCCATCCAGCTTACGGCCTGCTCGCTACTTAGTATAGCAGGCATGTCTTCCTGATAGTCTTGCAATGGCCCGGTGGAAGGTACCACCAACATATTGAAGGTGCTATTTACTTTGTCCTGCAGGTCATCAAACTCTTCCCATACCCCTGCTATGGCAAAGGGAAGCTGGTACTTATAGTAGCAGAAATAGGGCACCCTTTGCTTTTTGCTTAGCTGTTTCCAAACATAAAACCCATTGACTAAAATGAGGCAGCGTTCAGCCTGGAGTATTTTTTTATACGCAGGTCTTTGCAGGGCATTGTCGCTGGTCAGGTTAAACAGACGCGGGCTGATGGATTTGTTATTGGCCATGGCATCCGTGATGCCCCAATGAAAATATTGAATCTGCCCTGGTTTTTTGTTGGTAATTACGGGGAGTTTCTGTGCAGGGGCGGCATTGTAGCTTTCCCTGAAGGAGCCCTGGTTTTTTACAGAAAACTTTTGCTCCAACTCCTCGATGGGGCAGAAAATGGTATAGCGATCGTACACAGACGGAAAGATAGCATGGTTTGTACGCAAATCTAATTTTGCTGGCAAAATTCAAGCGCCCGCCGCTCAGACCAGAAGTAGGGTTGACTGCTTTTTTGGTAAAAGCCCACATGGCCGCCGTGCTTGGTGGTTTCCAGATGCACCAAAGGGAGGGCTGCGGTGAGCCGGTGATCTATGCTCTCCCTGCTCAGCAGAGGGTCGTTGATTGAGTTGAGAATAAGGGTGGGTACTTTGATGCCGTTGAGGAAATATTTGGCGCTGCACTGTCGGTAATAGTCCGTGGCGTTTTTGAAGCCATGGAGAGGCGCGGTGTAGTGATCATCAAAATCTCTAAGGGTTTTGACGTTTCTCAACTTTTCTACGTGGATCTGATCCGGCATCAGAAAGGCTTTTTCGCGTATTTTCTTTTTGAGGTTTCGGAGAAATCGCTTTTCATAGATGAGTCCATTGGCCGTGTGTAGTTTATCCACTCCGGCATCCAGGTCCAGGGGAGCCGAGATGGCTACACCACGCTTTATTTGTGGATATCGGATGGCCTCACCCAGGTATTTGAGAGTGAGGTTGCCACCCAGGCTAAACCCCACCAGGCTGATGTCCTGATAATCGGGTAAAGCAGCCTGGACGACTGCATCCAGGTCATCTGTGGCTCCACTGTGGTAAAATCGGGCGGTTCGGTTCATTTCCCCGCTACAGCCTCGGAAGCTCCAGGTGAGTACGTCATATCCGTTCTCATAGAAACACTTGGCCATACCCAGCATATAGGGCCTGTCGGCACTCCCTTCCAGTCCATGCTGGATGATAACCAGCCGGGAGCAACCCTGCTTTCGCCAGTCCAGGTCCAGAAAATCACCGTCAGGTGTATCCAGTCGTTCGTGGGTGGCCGGAGCTACTTTTTTTACTTTTCTGAATAGTGCCGGATAGATGGTTTCCAGGTGCGGGGAGAAGAACCGTTTGGGGCGTATGTAGTCAAAGTTGTCTTTCGCGGGCATTTAAAATTTTTAAAAAAGAAGTCCCTATTTTTTCAATTTGTTATAATATCCAAATTAAAGGATTAAAGATGTTGGAGAAAAACCGACATGGATTAACTTTGGAATTGTTTGATAAGATATAAATAATGCGGATAAAATGGCTGAAGTAATCAGAATGCCAAAGATGAGTGACACCATGGAAGAGGGGGTCATCGCATCATGGATCAAAAAAGAGGGTGATGAAGTGTCTTCCGGGGATGTGCTGGCAGAAGTGGAGACCGATAAGGCCACTATGGAGTTGGAGTCCTATCAGGATGGAGTGCTTTTATACATAGGGATACAGGAGCAGGAATCTGTAGCCGTGGATGGTGTGATTGCCATCATTGGCGAGAAAGGTGAAGACATCTCCGGACTACTGAAGGATATAGAAAGTGGTGGGTCCAATGGAGCTTCTGAAGAGAAAAAAGAAGCTGCCGCTGAATCAGCCCCATCCAAGGCTGAGGCGGTGGATACCTCCGGGATCAATGCCTCGGTGATCCGCATGCCAAAGATGAGTGACACCATGGAAGAAGGCGTAATCTCTTCCTGGATTAAGAAAGAAGGTGATAAAGTGGAAGCTGGCGATGTGCTGGCCGAAGTGGAAACCGACAAAGCAACCATGGAACTGGAGGCTTATGAGGATGGGACGCTCCTGCACATTGCCATTGAAGATGGTGGTTCTGTGCCGATCGATGGTGTGATAGCTATTATAGGAGAGGCGGGTGCCGACTGGAAAACGCTACTGAAAGCCGAAGCGGCTGGCGGAAGTGCGCCAGCCAAAACAGAAGATAAACCAAAGGAAGAAAGTGTATCAGCAGCTAGCGCCGCACCGGAAGCCAAAGCCGCAGCGGATACGTCATCCAGCTCCAGCAATGGCAGACTGAAGGCTTCGCCGCTGGCTAAGAAAATAGCTCAGGAGAAAGGATATGATTTGGGTCAGATTGCCGGCTCAGGTGATGGTGGCAGGATTGTGAAGAAGGATGTAGAGGACTTCAAGCCTTCACAGGCAGCTCCTAAAGCAGAAGGCAAGGCTGCTGAGGCCCCGGCGGTTCATATCCCTAAAGTAGTGGGCGAAGAACACTCAGTGGATGTGAAAGTGACACAGATGCGCAAGACCATCGCGAAGCGACTGTCTGAAAGTAAATTCACTGCGCCGCACTTCTACATCACCATGGAGATCAACATGGACAAGGCGATTGCCGCACGAGCCAGCATGAACGAGATGTCTCCGGTGAAGCTTTCTTTCAATGATATGGTGGTGAAGGCCACTGCAGCGGCGCTTCGTCAGCACCCAGACGTGAACGTGAGCTGGCACGGAGATGTGATGAAGAAACATTCTCACATCCACATAGGTGTGGCTATGGCCCTGCCTGAGGGACTGATTGTGCCCGTGATCCGCTTTGCAGATAACAAGTCACTGTCGCACATTTCTGCGGAAGTGAAGGACTTTAGCCAGAAGGCAAAAAACAAGCAATTGACTCCTGACGATTACACCGGTAACACCTTTACCATTTCCAATCTGGGAATGTTTGGTGTAGAGGACTTTACCGCGATTGTTAATCCACCGGATGCGTGTATTCTCGCAGTGGGCGGCATTAAAGAAACCGTGATCGTGAAGAATGGCGAGATGAAACCTGGCAACGTGATGAAAGTGACCCTTTCATGCGACCACAGGGCGGTGGATGGAGCCGTAGGAGCCGCCTTCCTGAAAACACTCAAAGGATTGCTGGAAGATCCGGTTAGAATTTTGATTTAAGGAATCAGACAAACCATATAAAGAGATGTCCCGTTATGCAATGACGGGACATTTTTATTATAGAATAAGCGATACAACATGGGAAAAATAAAAATAAGATCTACCACCGTGGTAGCCATCAAGCACAATGGACAAGTGGCCATAGGTGCAGATGGACAGGCCACTATGGGCAATACGGTAGCCAAGAGCAATGTGAAGAAGATTCGCAAACTGCAGGATGGTAAGATCATTACTGGTTTTGCAGGGTCTACGGCCGATGCCTTCACCCTGCTGGAGCGCCTGGAGGAGAAACTGGCTACCTATACCGGCAACATGAAACGTGCCGCGGTGGAGCTGGCCAAAGACTGGCGCACCGACCGATACCTGAGGAGGCTGGAGGCCATGATGATCGTGGTGGACAAAGGGGAGATACTGGTGATCTCCGGTACAGGAGATGTACTGGAGCCCGATGATGACATAGCTTCGATAGGCTCCGGAAGCATGTATGCCCGTGCAGCGGCCATAGCTTTGAAGCGTCATTCGCCGGATATGACTGCTGAAGAGATGGTGCGTGAGAGCCTGGGCATAGCCGCGGATATCTGTATCTACACCAACCACAACCTGGTGGTGGAGACGGTGAAGTAAATAATGAAGGGAAGGAGCAGTCTGATGATTTAGTCAGGTTGCTCTTTTTTCAACACTCACCCCAATTTTGAATCCACAAAATCCGTGAATTTTTTAAATACTGACTTGAGGTAAGTAATTCGCTCAATGAGTGCATTAAGTGCCTCAGCTTTGATCTGATCTGCATCCGGGTATTCGTGGGTTAGTTCATTTCTCAATTCCCGAAGCTGTAGCCACTCAGTGGCGTCATTCATAATCGACAATCTCTCCAGGAGATGGAGCCTGTCTAACATGGTTAGATCATCCACTGGTTCGCCCAAAAGTGCCAGCCCGGAATGAAATAATCGGTTCCCCATGCAATCCTGAAGTTTGGTAAACCTGAAAATCAATTGATCCGTGAAGGCAATTTGATCATTGCTGAGATTCTTCACGGTTTGTTCACTTAGAGGATAAATCTCCGATGTCCGACGGAAGGCATGATTGAGATGGTGGAAGTGCAACTCAGATTCCTTTCTTGCAGCATTGAATCTTATTTGCCAGTCTTTCATAGCAGTAATCCTTTTAACGCCTCCTGATAAATGAGGTCTTGCTCATCGGGAGCACTTACCGACCTCACGATTACGTCAATTTTCTGATCTCCTATTAATTGTTTGATCCTGGCTTTAAAGGTGAGTTTCTTTGTGAGGAGCTGTGTGGGATCGTCAGTTCTGATCAGTAAATCCAGGTCACCACCTTTTCTGTCATCGGACACCCGTGACCCAAAGAGATAGACTTCACAGGCATTGCCAAAAATGGATTGGGCGGTTTTCTTGATGTGAGCAATATCCGAATTTGAGACCCTCATAGAGTAAAGATAGCTATTTGATTTGGTCGAAAGAAGGCACCCGGTTGATCATGAAGACCAACCCGGGGCCAATTGTACCAGACTTAAAACTGTACCTCAGGAGCTTTTTCAGCGCCTTCTACTGATGCGAATTGAGGTTTCTCTTCGAACCCAAGTGATTTCGCAAACAAAACCTGCGGAAAAGAAGTGATGTAAGTATTGAAGTTTTTGGCCGCTTCATTAAATCGTGTGCGTGACACTTGAATTCTATTTTCAGTGCCCTCTAACTGGGCCTGAAGTTCCAGAAAGTTTTGATTAGACTTGAGCTCGGGATACTTTTCGACAGTAACAAGAAGTCTGGAAAGTGATGAGCTTACCTGACCCTGAGCGGCTTGAAATTGCTGCAGCTTTTCTGAGGTTAGGTTGCCCGCATCTACCGTTACACTTGTAGCTTTTGCACGTGCTTCGGTTACTCCAATCAACACTTCCTTCTCTTGCTCAGCGAAACCTTTGACAGTATTGACAAGGTTGGGGATTAAATCATACCTCCTTTGATATTGCGTTTCCACATTGGCCCATTCAGTTTTAACCTCTTGATTAAGTCTTACCATTTCATTGTAGCCCCCTTTTACGGAACTATAGATCCATATAATGGCGATTGCAACAACGATTAGTATAATCCATTTTTTATTCATGGTGTTTCAATTTAATTTTTGAATTGTGTTGACTAAGTTACAAGGATAAGAGAACAAACGACATTGTGAAAATTCGGATACTGATACCTCTATTAATTTTTCTTTCATTGGGTGCATGGTCACAGGATGTGGCGCTGCCCGACCTTACCCGTCCGGTGACAGACCTTACGGGCACACTATCTCCGGGGGAGCAGAGCAGCCTGGAGCAGAAGCTTCAAAACTATGAAAGCACCAAAGGCAGCCAGGTAGTGGTGGTGCTGATCCCCACTACGGGTGAGGAGACCATCGAGCAATACAGCATCCGCCTGGCAGAGGCCCGGAAGATCGGACGGCAGGGTGCAGATGATGGCGTGATCATGCTCTTTGCTATGAGCGATAGAAAAATGCGTATAGAGGTAGGCTATGGCCTGGAGGGGGCGCTCACGGATGCGCTTTCCAAACGGATCATTACCAACGTCATTACTCCGGAGTTTCGCTCGGGGCATTTCTACAAGGGAATAGACAGTGGGGTGGATGTGGTGATCAGTGTCATCACGGGCGAGGAGCTGCCTCCGGCGGTTAAGCAGCGACCCACCAACAGTACTTCATCCAAAAGCTGGGTGCTGCCGGTGTTAGTGTTGGGTTTTATTTTCACCGGGATACTTAAGGCGGTACTCACCAAAAAGCTCGGTAAAGGCAAGGCCACAGGGGTGAGTGCTGTGATTGTGTTCGTCCTTGGCTGGCTCCTGATCGGGCTGGTGGCTGGCATATTCATAGCCATCATAGTGGCCATCTTCATGAGTGTGCCTTCCAATGGAGGCCGTGGCGGAGGTGGCGGTATGTTCTGGGGCGGCGGCTTTGGTGGGGGTGGAGGCTACTCAGGTGGTGGCGGCTTTGGTGGCTTCTCCGGTGGTGGCGGTGGTTTCGGTGGTGGTGGTGCCTCTGGTGGGTGGTAATATTTAATATAGGAACAAATGGCTAAGAAATATACTTTTTCGGAATCAGAAAAGCAGCAGGTGGAGCAGGCCGTGAAAGACCTGGAAACGGTGTCTTGCGGTGAAATAGTGCCCTACTTCGTGGGAGCGAGCGATGACTATGCGGAAGCCTCCTGGTACGTGAGCACATTGCTGTCGGGATTTACGCTGGTGCTGCTGGGTCTGCTTTCATACACATGGATGCTGCCTTTCAGGATGACCCCTATGGAAGTAGCTATTGTTGCTTTTTTGGCGCTCATCGTCGGTTTTTTGTTTCCCCTGATTTTCCCTCAGGCCAAGCGCTGGATCATTCCCAAAGAGCGACAGGCGCAGCGGGTGCGCCAGCGGGCGCTGGAGGCATTTTTGAATGAAAAAGTATTCGAAACGGAGGAGCGTGTGGGCATACTCATATTTGTGAGCAGGCAGGAGCACATGGTGCTGGTGCTGGGAGATGAAGGCATCAGCCGAAAAGTGCAAACAGCTGACTGGCAGACCGTGGTAGATGAAGTGGTGATGGGCGTGAAGGCCAACCGAATAGGCGAAGGCCTGGTGAAGGCCATTGGTATCTGCAAGGAATTACTTCTTAAAAATGGTTTTGTCCGAAAGTCTACAGACACCAACGAGCTGGATGACGGACTGAGGATAGAGGATTGAAAGGGCTGTTTGTGCTGGTTTGATAGGTTTTATACTGGACGTTGAGCCCGGCATATTACCCTGAGTGGAGCATTGTCACGCTGAGCCTGTCGAAGCGTAAGGACAATGCCGGCACCGAATCACCCATCTGTCTGATGGTTCGACAGGCTCACCATGACAGATGGGAGGATATACCTACCCAATTGATCCTCATGATCGATCCTTACGGAGCCAAAACCCCTCTGAAGCTGCTCTGAATTAGCCATGAGATTCCGGTATTCTTCGTGCCTCAGAAACCGGAATGACCTTTTTTTTTCGTTCCGTCATTCCGTTTTTTGGGCGAAGCACAGCGGTGGACAAAGACCGGAATCTTTAGGAATAGTGACCAGGTTTCTCAAATTTTCCCTCTTGCTGGAGCCCCATCATCTGATCACGGCTGGTGGATTACACCTTCCCGGAAGATCCCAAGTGCCATTTCTTGACGGAAAAGCCTCCTTTGGGAGCTTTTTGCTTGACGGTGTCTTGTCCTGAGCATACCGGGTGTGAATCAGGTAAACCTCCAGGATTTTCAAAACCCTGGAGGTTTCCTGGAAGGGCGAAAAATAATGCTTGACTCGTAATGGTTATATGCCTACTTTGGAGGGCAATGAACTTACAGATGGGAGGACATACCTACCCAATTGATCTCATGATCGATCCTTACGGAGCCAAAACCCCTCTGAAGCTCCTCTGAATTAGCCATGAGATTCCGGTATTCTTCGTGCCTCAGAAACCGGAATGACCTTTTTTTTCCGTTCCGTCATTCCGTTTTTGGACTTCTTAACAGGCCTGAACCTGGAACCTCAACTTCCAGGCGGGACGGCCCGACAGAATTCCGGGCGTGCGATGGCCCCGATACTGATCGGATAGGGTGGGAAGCGATCATTCTGTCATGATTTTTGGTTACTTTTCATCAAGGAAAAGTAACAGCCTACCCGGCTTGAGGGTATCTCGATAGCCTACAGTGGTTTGTTCTGGATGGAAAATCAGCTAGATTTGGTACAGGCCGGTAGCCGGGGGTTGTTGGTCGGTTGTTAGGCACAATAATTCATACTCAAATCAATGGATGAAGCTTATAACAGATTTTCTCTTAAAGCAAGTCTCATATTAATTCCTCTTTTCATTATTCTTTGGTTCTGGGTTGGAAAAAGCACGAATCATTGCCCCTCTATGCAAGAAGCTATGGGTAAAAAGCTTGAATTTCTTAAGAATCCGGATGCTATAATGGAAATGAAGCTTAAAAAGTTAGAGTACCAATATGCAAACAATCTAGTTTCTTACGAAATGACTTTTTCTGATCCTATAGTACTTGAACAAATAAGAAGAATGATCCGCAATCGAACTAGGGGAGAATGGAATCGACAGACAAGAGGATGGGAAGCGATTATGAGTTTGAGATTGCATTCAGGAGACACCTTAAATATTGAAGTCACAAAAATTAAAAGTGGAAAGGCGGGTGAAACACATCTCTATTTCCTCTTTGACAAGTGTCATGATGACAACCCAAACTATTCTTTAACTCTTGGCAACTATTTAGAGCAACTTACTGCCTCAACTACAAAATAATTCTTTAAAGACTGTGCCCAACAAAAAATGCTAGCGATACAGATATCAGACCGCTACTAGTAACTATAGTAGGTACCCACCACTATCAATGAATTAAAAGGAACATGCAGATAAGTTACTTTTATTGATCACTTTACCGAACGAGAAAACATGAAACTCAGAATTTTAACACTCACCATTCTTCTTGTAGGACTGAACAGTTTAAACTCCTTTGCTCAAGATAACGGGCAAAAACTTATTGACGAATTTTTCTCAAGATATGAGAATGAAGGAGTCGAAGTGGCTGTTGACGAACTTTACAAGACGAATCCTTGGACTACTAGAATCCAAGATGCCATCAACAACGTGAAAACTCAATTGGCGAGATATAACGAGGAACTAGTTGGCAAGTATTACGGGTACGAACCGATAGTGACTAAACAACTTGGGAACTCATATGTCTTACACTCCTATCTGGTCAAATTTGACAGACAACCACTCAGGTTTACGTTTCAACTTTACAAGCCGGACAAGGAGTGGAGATTAGCCAGTTTTGCCTTCGATGACAGCTATAATGACGAACTTGAAGAAGCGGCAAAAGTCTATTATATGGACCTAGATAAGTAGATAGCTTCACACTGAATCCCGAATATCTATCTGAAACTTAAGATGGGAAAGCATGCTTCAAATCGACCGATAGATCCTAACATCTGGTTAGCGCTTGGTTCAATACCTGACTTTCCTATCTTTTAGTTAATAAATCAGTTTCTTGGAATATTTATAGGAAGGGAAGCTAAGGATAGTACTCACCATGTCTTCAGAACTTACAGTTGAACCCAGAAACTTTTGGAACAGAATGGCCATTCAAGGTCTTCCTCGATGGATTATTTCTCTAGTTCTCTTTGGACTCCTTTATCAACAAGGAACTTATGGGTTAGTTGTCTCATTGGGACTACTAACCATATTCACAATTCAGACTGCTATTGGAGCTAAGTACCAACTTGTGAACTTTTCAAGACAGGCGAACGAATTTGAATTTCAGTTTTACAAGTTTGACCGTCTTCAAACGATTAAGATTCCGGTAGGTGAACTGAAGATGAATTGGAAACCAATCCTTCAACATCGGAAGGGCTGGACATTGAAATTCTATTGGAACAATCAATTCATTTTTCATCAGAAGAACTTTGATAACTGGACAATTGAAATGCAACAGGAACTCTTCAGGAACATTGTAACTGAACAGGGTCGTGAGCCAACCGTAGACGAAAAAATAATATCAAATTGGAAGTAGAGTGCTAACAAACCCTCATCAGGCATGTGCCTCCCGATAGCTACTGGGAGTGCTTTCTGAGAGTTTCTTAGAAAACAAACCGCTACACTACCCATTCTGTTAGTTCATCTCCCGCCCCACCTTCCATCTTTCTGGTAGAAGACTTGAGTTTCGTAGTACATCGTGGATACTGTTGTAGGGGTTGGGCAGTTCAGCTATCTTTATCGTGACCTAGCGGCTGTAGACACAGCAGATAGCTGGTCGGTGAAGAGATTCAATTACGCATATAAAATCATGAACAAAATACTTCTTTTACTTTTTTCAGCTATTTCACTGAATTTAAACGCACAAACCAACTTCTTTGAAGGTCGAATATCTTTAAAGCTACAATACTTCGATTCTCTTGGTAATGAAGTTAATGCGGCAACCCTTGGAAGGGATACTGAGATGCACTACTTCGTTTCGGAAGGCAATTACAAATCGCTAAACGAAAAGGGTGTGATAACTCAGCTCTTTAACAGCTCCTCGAACAAATACTTTTTCAACAATCAAGGACAAATTCAAGTAATGGATGCGTCATTCAAATACCCTCAAACGGGAACTGTGAAACAGCTTTCCGGAGAAGAAGAAATCCTCGAACTAAAGTGCAGTAAACTAACAATTGAGAGTGAGAGTGATTTCACAACTTACTACTTTTCCCCAGAACTGACTGTGAACAAAGAGCTTTATCAAAACCATAATTTCGGAAACTGGAACTTGTTTCTTAACTCGACAAACGGTGCTTTAGCATTGAAATATGAAATTGAATATCCAAGTGCCGGATTATCTGTGCTAATGGAAGCCTATGAGATTGAAGAAATCGATATGTCAATAGAAGATTTCAACATTGAGTCATATTTAAAAAAATAGCGATCTCCAACATTGATGTCATGAATGGGTATCGGTCTGGAAGGTTAGTGCTCTCGATAGTTATCGGGACTATTCCCCACCCATCACGACAGGATGATTATCACAAGTCATGAGAAGATCAAAGTCTTTTTTGCAACGAAACACCTTTAGCTAGAAATCTACTACACGGACGAACGACTGCTAATTTTACCGCAACAGACGGAACAAGATTCAATTTCTTAGTGAAAATGGTGAAAGACATTAGACCTAAATAATATGAAAACATTAATGATTATACTGTTTGCTCTTCTATGCATTACAAGCTCCTGTGACTTTAATCTGGGAGGTGGAAATAAGAAATCTGCCTATGTTAGTCTTGATATGACTATTTATTATGAAAATTCTGCGGGTGAGAATCTCCTGGATACTAACACGGATGGTCATTATAGCCAGGAGGATATGGAGATTTACTATGAACAGAACGGGGAGGCGATTCGCGTAGATGATGGGTATTTGCTTACGGGGGACTCCAATGGAAAGCAATACCTCGTTCTTTGGCCAGATACTACCCAAGTAAGTGAAATTACCACGACCTATTTAAAGCTTTCTGAGGTGGATATTGATACAATACAGGCAGATGTCGAAGTGAAGGTAGGATTTACCGTGGTTGGGAATGTCTGGTACAATGGCGAATTGGTTGTAGAAGAGGGTGAAGAGTTTAGGATATTTACGATTGTCAAGTGAAGTGAACGATATTTCTTCTGAAAAAAACGAGGCGCGCATTCTCAGAATGCGCGCCTCGTTTTTGATAGGATAGTGCTGCTTACTCCACGATCAGCTTGCCTTGGAAGGTCTCCTCACCGCCTGTGACGGTAACAAAGTAAAACCCGCCACCAAGCGTGCCGGTCTTGATCTGTGTGGTCAGAAAGCCATTGGCTGCCTTGTGAGCCTGGGTATAGACGATCCTGCCGTTCAGATCGCTGATCTGTACCTGCAGGTAGCCTTCGGTCTTCACTTTCAGGTGCAGGTTCACAAAGTCCGCCGCAGGGTTGGGGTAGAGCTCCGTGGTGAAGGTGCGAATGCTTTCGTCAGTAGCTGCCACCCTGCTGCCACTGGCAGAGATGGTCACGGCATAGTCTTCCACTTCGCCATAGCTGAAGGCCTCGCATGAGGTGGGTGCACCATTGTACTTCATGCTCACGCGCATGGTGGTGATCCCCTCAGAGGCCGAGGTGGGGATGGAGATGCTGCCTGTGGTGGTAGACTGTATGGGGCCGGTACTGAAGAGCTCTTCTCCGGCATCCGCAAAGTCCCCGTCGCGGTTCAGGTCCACCCATATTTTGATGTATTCATCATACACCCCGGATGGGAATGCAGGTGTAAGGCTGAAGGGATAAGACTGCCCTTTGGCTACCGTGGTAGAGAGGCTGGTGTAGTTGCCATAACCACCATCGTTGCCGCTGGAGTTGTTGATAGCTCCCAGGCTAAAGCTGGAAATGTACTCGTAGGAGGAGTTGTTGCCCTGGGAGGAGCAGTACCCTGTGGGCATGGTGCCGCCTGTGCCACCACCACCACCTCCGCCGGAGCTACCGCCGGTGAGCAACCCCACATTGTCAAAATTGTCCTGTGCCAGGGTGGTCCATTCGGACGTGCTGTAGGTGGAGGAAGGTCCCGCCACAGTGGCTTTTCTTTGCAGGGTCACATTCTGCGCAAAGTTGCCCGAACCGCCACTGAATGTCCCTACGATATCAGTGAGCACATCATTCTCAAACAGACCCACCGGATCGTTGCCGTTGAAGGTCATCACCGAGCTGGAGGTGGTGAGGTCTGCTTTGGCCAGCAGGGTGCTGCCCGCGCTGCTGTAGACGATCACATAGACACTCTGGGCAGGCAGTGTGCCGCTCAGGCTCAGCGGCGAAGACCAGGCGCCTGCGCCGTTCACTTGTTTTTTCAGTGTATAGGCCGAGAGGTCTACAGAGGAAGATCCTATGTTGGCAATCTCAATGGCTTTGTTGTTGGAGGAGCCCTCCACATACTCGGAGATGATCACCGTGCCCGTGGAGCCACCGCCGCCACCTCCTCCGCCACCACTCCCTATGGTGAAGGACTTGGTCTCTGATGAGGTGAACTGTCCGCCACTGGCGAGTGTACCTGCCGGGGAGGTCCATTCATATGAACCTAATCCGTAGGAGCAGCAGATGCCATCGCCATACTGGTCGTTGATGGTGAAGTCATAAGTGCCATCGGTCAGGCAGAGGCTTTCTACATGCGAAGTATTGGCATCCGTGTAGCCACTGCCTGAGGCCACGGTGCTGCCATCTTTGGTCAGCGTCCAGGAGGTTTCCGCAGGGTAGTTGTCGGTCACCAGGGTGAAGGTCACTTCTGTGTTGGCGCAGCTCCCGCCACCTCCACCGCCACCACCTCCGGAACCCCAGATAGAGGCCACGTATTCCGGATGGTCGATGAATGGGTTTCTGTTGCCCTGATAGCCAAAAATGGCGTCATTACGATCCATTTCCAGGGTGGTCACCGGGTCTTGCTCGTGCCACAGCAGTAGTACCGAAAGTTTTCCATGAAAAGGTGTCTTGTCCGTGTTGGAAAGGATGTCTTCGGTGAGCTCCAGGTCAGGTTCGCCGTTTTCACCTTCGTAGCGGGTAGCCATGTAGAAGATCATTCGGGCCACATCTCCTTTCACCTCATCACCCGGGTACCAGGTGTAGGCGGAGCCGGATTTGGCAGGTGTAGGTCCGGAGTAGTTGCCTGATCCATCTACATATTGGGTGCCTCCATCGTCAAAGGCCCGGTTGTTTCTGGCTGAGTTGGTGGACACGTCTTCCGCCCGGATGTGGTGGATGTCGGTGCCGGGCCCCATGGTGGTGCCAAAGTCACCCCGCGATTTGGCCCAGACGTGCTCACGGTTCCATCCGGCCCCACCGGCATATTCTGCGGCAGCATCCATAGAGAATCGTGAGTAGATGCCCATCACGTTATTGGGGTTGTTGGGATCCACATCTGTGACCTTCAGCAGGTCCCATACATTGGCGTAGCTGTATTCCGTATGCCCATCGATGATGTCGTTCAGGGCGGCTTTCAGAGCTTCCCCGGACAGTCCGTTGGCAGTGTTGTAATACCCGGCAGGTGCCTGCGCCCCCACGGAGAATACAATGAGTAGTAGTGATAAGAGTGAGAAGGTTTTTTTCATGATACGTTTTGAATTAGGTTACCCGAAGATACTTTGAATGAGCACCTTTTGCGATTACAATATCTGCGTGGTAGTAAGCTACAAAACAGGACGTGCAACGCGGTTGGCAGGGAAGGGGCGTGTTGTGAGAATGTTAAGAATTGCAACCATATGTGCCATATGTGCTAAAAATGGTCTTATTTAGAGTAGCCAACAGGGTTTGTTTACCGCAGTTTGCGGGTACAGCACCTGTGGATTAGTAAAGTCGAATTCTACCAGCGGATAATGGATTTGATTCGAGAAATGGTCAATGTCGTGGAGCAGGACCGACCGAAAACGTTTAACCTACTCATTCCAAGGGATTCAAAGCTTAAGAAACTCTATAAGCTGGTGGCTGCTGGTGGCTTTTTGGATGACGTCTCCGCTGCCAGTAAGTTGTACCAGAGCGATCCCGGAGACAAGCGCTTTATCATGCTGAAGGGCAGCCTCATCAATAAACTGTCGGAGCTTATTCTGGCCACCAACCATTCCGAACTCAACCGGAGGAATTACACCAAGATCAAGTTTCAGTGTGAGCGCCAGATGACCATCGCCAGGAAGCTGCTGTATGTAAATGTCTACCACAATGCGGAGCGCATCGCCCGGCGGGTGCTGCGGAAGGCACGCAAGTATGACCTTATAGAGGTGGAGCTGGAGTGTTTTCTCACCCTCAGAAAGATCAATTACCTGAAGGGTTTTACCAGCGAGGTGGAGAAATACCAGCAAGCCGCCACCGGACTGATGGAGCAGGCCAAGGTCATGGATGTCTCCAAAGGGTTGGTGCAGGTGGTACTTTCGGAAACTAAATTTGTCCGGTCACAGTCGCATACGCTGGTAACCAAATGCAGGGCTTACATGGAGGAGCTCAGCACTTATCATGAGCGGTACGAGTCTCCTTTTCTCAGGCTATACTACCTGCGTGTGGCCCTGGTAGCGGCCCATCAGCAAAATGACTTTGTGGAGTGGGGACGGGTGCTGGAGGCAGTCAGGGCTCACCTCAAAGCGTATGCCCACCTGGAGACAGAGCATGTGATGCTGGAGGTCAATATTTCTTCCCTGAAATACTTCATCGCCACGGCTGAGCTGGGCCAGGCAAGGCCGGTACTCAAAAAATTGATTAAGAGCACTTCTTTCGAGGCGTTTAATCGGTTTGAGGTGCTGGTGGAGGAGTTTCAGTTGCTGATGCATCGGGGTGCATATGGTGAGGCGCTAAAGCTATTGGAGATGGTGCATGAGGAGCCCAGGTTTCTGGAGCTGGACAAAATGGATCGGGCGGCGTGGGCCATCAGGTCGGCTTATCTTTTTATGATCGGTCACATGCTGGGCGAGCCCATGAAGGTGCCGGGTTTTGACTTTAAGAAACTACACAAGTTTTATCACGACTGTGCCCCGATCTCCAAGGACAAAACCGGCTACAATTTGCAGTTTGTGATCGTGCGGGTCATCCTCCTGCGCCTGAAAAACACTCTGGAGTATGACAGTGAGGCCAATAACCTCAAAGTGTATTATCAGCGGTATATTAAAGAGAATGCGTTGCCGCGCACCCGGGCATTCTATCAGTGTTTTGTACGGTTGGTCAGGGAGCGGTTTGAGGAAAAGGCGTTTTACAGAGAGCGTGATGAGCTCATCAAAAACCTGGCGGACTATAATGATCACCTGGAATACAATGAATTGATCAGATTCGAACTGCTGATCCTGCTGATGGAGCAGCTTACCAGTACCCGAAAGGAGGAGTAGGGGTTTACATAAAATCTATCTCCGCCCGGAAGGGGAACTTCATCAGGTACTTGTGGGCATCATCCACGGTCATTTCCTGATTGATGATGCGGTAGAGCGTCTCTGTAATGGGGCACCTTACTTTATAAGTCTGCGAGAGCTCATTAATGATCCGGATGGTTTTCACCCCTTCGGCCACCTCTTCCATAGACGCTATGATCTGATCGATGGTTTCTCCTTTGGCCAGTCGGTTGCCCACGGTAAAGTTTCTGCTCAGGTGGCTGGAGCTGGTGGCTACCAGGTCACCCACACCCGCAAGTCCCAGAAAGGCTTCTGCATTGCCCCCCAGGGCTTTGCCGATGTGTACCATTTCCACCAGGCCGCGGCTGATAAAGAGGGCTTTGGCATTTTCGCCCAGTTCCAACCCGGCAATGGTGCCTGCGCCTACCGCAATGATGTTTTTCAGGATGCCACAGAGCTCTATCCCAATAAGGTCATTGCTCCCATAGATCAGAAACCGATCGTTTTTAAGCAGGTTTTGTCCTACCCTGATCACCTCATCGAAGTGACTGGCCACCACTGTAGCGGCTGGTTTTTTCTCACTGATCTCCCGGGCCAGGTTGGGACCAGCCAGACATCCGATCCGTACCACTGAGCTTTCTTCTTTGATCACCTCACTCATGGTGCGCACATGCTCACGCGAGAGTGGGTTTTGTGTATCAATTTTTTTGCGATCCACATTGAGGTCAAAGCCCTTGGTGCCGTGGATGAGTATGTGATAGGGCCGCAGAAACGGGGCCAGCTCTTTCATCATCGACCGGAAGTTAGCAGAAGGAACCACCGGAAAGATGACATCACAGGAAGTGCCAATGTACTCCAGGTCGTTGGTCACTTCCACACGATCGTGCAGCTGATGTCCGGAGCTCTCCCGGGTAGAGTTGAGTAACGCTGCCTTTTCGGGTGTGCGCGCGTAAAGGATGACGCGCTGGTTTTTTTCGGCCAGGATATTGGATACCGCTGTACCGAAGCTACCCGCACCGATAACGCCTATTGGCTTTTCAGATGTGTTTTTCGAGCCCATAGCCTTCCATTCTGTTGTGGTAGTAATACAATGTATTCATATCCTGAATGATGATCTTATCGCCTTTTTTGATCAACGGGCGCTGAGCATGGTACATTCCCACGTTGGCCAGGCCATGCACGATGGCCTCATCGGCTTTTTCCTTCAGGTGCTGTGCGGCACCCACTTTTCCTTTTCTTTCCAGCTTCAGTACGCGCTTTCGCAGCTTTTTCCAGGCTTTCTTAAATTCCTCATAGTCCAGGATGAGGTCTTCATCCGGCAGTCTCAGCAGATTGTACAGGTCCAGTTTGGGATTTTTTCTCTCCAGCATTTTGAAAGCCGTGTAGGCCACCAGATGACTGGCAAAAACCCGGTTGTATTTATGGTATTCCTCTACGATGCGCTTCGCCAGTATCCGCACATACTCATGCTCACGCTGCAGGTCCACTGTGATTTTCCCCTGTGATATGAAATAGTCTTTAGGGTCTATGGGCTGGTTGGCAGCATCCACACTGTTACCTTCATTGTCCACATAGTTGCCCAGGATGTCCATCCCGCGGCCTATGCTCACGGAGATGTTGGAGCCTTTGGTGAAAAACTTCAGCAGAAAGGTAGCAATCTTGTAGGATGTGGTAAACTCATCTGCCTCCTTATAATATCGCTCCTGTCCGGTACGTTTCAGGTGCTCATTGATCAGTGCCGGTGCTTCCAGAGTAAAGTGATAGTTGATCACCACAGGTACCAAAAAGATCTTTCTTGCGGGCTTATCGGGCGTTTCCTCCTGATACATAATCCGCTGTGCTTCGATGGCCGTGCTCATCAGGCCTAGTTTCAGTGCTTTTTCTATCTGGCCGGATCGCGAGCGCGTTCCACCCGGGAAAAACAAACTGTGACAGCCTCTTCTAAGCGCCTGACTGGAGTAAGTCTTGAGGGTTTCCAGGTACACAGGGTTTTTCTTTCTTCGGTCCACTTTGTAAGCTCCCAGGCTATTCATGAAGTAGGCGAAAATCTTCAGGTTGAAGAGGTTCAGCCCGGCGCCATAGATGAATGCGGGCAACCCCAGAAACTGGATCACCCAACCGATCAGGATGGAGTCCAGGTTACTAAAGTGAGTAGGTACCATCACCACGGTGCCTCTTTTGGCCAGCTCGCGGATGTGTTCGGGTTCGCCCACGATGTTAATTTTATCGTCCAGGTCCAGTTGTCGGCTGAACAGGGAAGCAAAGCCCTTCACCCGGGTGGCATTGAGCAGTCGTGCAAAGCCAAACGTGATGAACCCACGGGCAAACCGGTATGAATTCTTCTTGAAATTACCGGCAATCTCTTCGGCGTATCGGCGAATGATCTCCGTCAGCAGGCCTTCTTCTATGGCTTTGGCCTCTTCAGGGGGTAATGCGCTGCTGTCACCGAGTCGGTCCTGGATGCTTTTCCAAAAGGACTTTTCATCCTTTGGGTCTACCCTCCACGGGTTGGCTTTGATGCGAAGCTTTTCCCTGTACACGGTCATCTCCAGTTCTTCGCGCAGCGATCTGCCACGGGTGATGTGTTTCAGGTTATTGAATGACTCGGTGGTTACTTCTTCTATAAATTGCTTTCGGTCCTTAGCCAGTTGCACGATGGGCCACTGCTTTGTCCGGGGTATAATTTCAGAATATCTGGCTTTCTGTCTTCTCATTCAAAAGAGATTGTGATCTACTTAGCTTTAGGCTGGTGTTTTTTTATGGATGCAAGTTAGGGATAAATGCTACATCAGTTCTAAAAAGTGGAAGCCTTTACCCACGAAGACACATTTCCCACCCACTTTCACAGCGGTGATGTTGCCCTGGCTGTCTGTGTCAGCATCCAGATGGAGCTTGCTGCGGCGGCCCATCTCACATCCCTGCAGGCTCAGTATGGGCCCGGAGACCAGCTGGTGTTTGGTGAGGTAGCTGATGAGGGGGCCGTTGGCAGATCCGGTAGCCGGGTCTTCCAGTATGCCTACTTCCGGTCCGAACATGCGCCCTTGTACATCGCCATCCTTCACGCCTGTTTTGGTGAAGGTATACACGATGGATTTGTTGAATTCCGAGCGCAGATTGTCCCACAGGTGTGGTCTGAACCGGATCTTTCCCAGGGCTTCTACCGATTTTAGCGGAACTATGAGGGTATTGTTTCCGCAGGAGACCTCCTCGATGGGTAAATCATCCAGGTCCTCGACATCCAGGGAAAGCAGCTCAGCCACCTGCCAGGCTTTTTCGTTGTGTGTTGGGCCAAAAACTGGCAACGGATGATGCATCGTCACCATGGCAGGGTGATGGTCTTCAAATTCCACAAACACATCCACGGCCCCAATGGGTTGGTTCAGCGTGATTTTTAATGATCCTTCTTTGGCAAGATTATGCATCCTGGCCATGTAGTATGCCGTACCTACTGTGGGATGTCCGGCAGTAGGCAATTCCTTTTCAGGAGTAAAAATCCGCATGGAGTAGTTGCTGTTTTCCTTTGGAGGGAAAAGAAAGACTGTTTCGGACAGGTTCATTTCTCTGGCAATTTTCTGAAACAGGTGCTCATTGATCGTACTGGCATCAGGAAAAACCGCCAGCGGGTTTCCACCATATTTTTCGTCTGTAAAGACGTCCAGAAGATAATATTCAGCTTGTTTGATGCTCATAAGCGGATTTGATAAAAAACGAGGTAAACTAAAAAACCCTTCGAGTATAACAAAAGGTTAGATCACAAATAAACAGATTTGTAATGCAGTTGCGAGATGTTAATATTGCAGCTGGATAATTCACATGCCCATACAACTCAAAGATATACAAGAGCCGGTAGCTGCGGAAATGTCAGAATTCGAACAAAAGTTTCGAAAGAGCATGCGCAGCAACGTAATGCTACTGGATAAAATCACCAGTTACATCGTACGTCGCAAAGGAAAACAGATGCGGCCCTTGTTTGTGTTTCTGAGTGCCGGGGCCGCTGGTGGGATCAATGAGTCCACTTACAGAGGAGCTTCGTTGATCGAACTGCTCCACACTGCCACACTGGTGCATGACGATGTGGTGGATGATTCCCACTATCGTCGGGGGTTCTTTTCAGTGAATGCCCTTTGGAAAAATAAGATTGCTGTATTGGTGGGGGACTTTCTGCTTTCCCGGGGATTACTCCTTTCTCTCAATAATGATGATTTTGATTTGCTCAAGATTGTCTCCAATGCGGTGAAGGAGATGAGTGAAGGGGAGCTGCTACAAATGGAAAAAGCCCGAAAGCTGGACATCACTGAAGAGGTGTATTATGACATCATTCGTCAGAAAACGGCCAGTCTCATTACGGCCTGCTGCCGGGTGGGGGCCTCCTCTGCCGGAGCAGACCCGGAGGTGGTTGAGCGCATGACGCAGTTTGGAGAAAATGTGGGAATGGCTTTTCAGATCAAAGATGACCTGTTTGATTATGGGACATTCGAAATAGGGAAGCCTACCGGAATAGACATTAAAGAAAAAAAGATGACCCTGCCGCTGATCTACGCCCTCAATCAGGTGGGGAGGTCTGAGAAGAAGCGCATCCGCCGAATGATCAAACGAAGCGCTGATGAACCTAAGCTGGTCAACGAGGTGATTGACTTTGTGAAAGCCTCTGGAGGCATCAAGTATGCCACGGATGTGATGACCGATTATCACCAAAAAGCCAATAAATTGTTGGCTGAATTACCCGAATCGCCCTATCGAAGATCCCTGGAGCAGTTGGTTCAGTTTACCATAGATCGCACGAAATAGCATGTTTCCCAGGGTTAAAGTATTGAATTTCAATGCATAAAAATGCGATTTTGGTTTTAAACCCTCCCTCATTTATTAACTTTGCGGACTCAAACCGGTTATAACCGGTAGAATGTCAGGTTGCAGCTGCTATTGATCCATTCCGGAGTGCCTAGTGTCTTTGTCTGGCCAGATAAAAATTTCAAAAAAAACAATAACAACAACTATGAGTATTGCAAAAGCGAATGATACCGTGAAGGTACATTACACCGGAAAGCTTACTAGCGGACAAGTATTTGATTCATCTTTGGAGCGTGATCCCCTTCAGTTTACAGTAGGTGGAGGCCAGATGATCAAAGGCTTTGATGAGGCTGTAAATGGCATGGCCATCAGCGAGAAAAAAACCGTGACCATTCCTTCTGCGGAGGCATATGGTGAGAGAAATGAAGAGTTGATTCAGCAGGTGCCCCGCACAGAGCTGCCAGCAGATATGAAACCTGAAGCTGGTCAGACTTTGGTGGCCACCAATGATAACGGTCAGCAGACCCACGTGATCGTACAGGAAGTAACTGAGGAAGCGATTACCATTGATGCCAATCACCCATTGGCAGGTCAGGATCTGATCTTCGAAATCGAATTGGTAGAGATCGTATAATCACCAGAATATTAAATTAATCGAAACCTCACCTGGTCTCAGGTGAGGTTTTTTTGTGCCATACTTAATAAGCAGCATGCTCTGGATGTCTGGAGGGCGGGTAATTGTATTTACGTTTCCAGAGCCTCCTGAACTGTCTTTCGTCCTGAAAGCCACATTCCCCGGCAATGTATTTCTGGGTATAGCTGGGGTTGTGCAGGAGGTGGGCTGCCAGTTCCAGTCGCATCACATCTTTGTAGTCCTGAATGGTCAGGCCAGCATGTCTCTTGAAAAGCCTTGTCAGGTTTCGTTCACTTACACAGAATCGCTCTGCTATTTCCGTGAGGGTTGGGTTTTCATTGATGTGGTTGATCAGGTAGTTCTGTACCTGATGTATGGTGGGGTTGAAATGCGTGCGGTAGTCCAGGTAATAGCTCTTTTGACTCTCTGTTCCGCTTCTGCGAACATACACCACCATTTCTCTGGCTACATACGCAGCAGTAAGCGGGCCGCAAATCGTTTCTACAATAGACAGTGCCATGTCTATTCCGGAGGTCATGCCCGCGCTGGTATAGATTCTTCGGTCTTCTTCAAAAATTTTGTTGGCTTGCACCCTGGTTTTTGGGTAGGCCTGTTGCAGGTAGTCCACACATTTCCAGTGGGTGGTACAGCGCGTATGGTCCAGCAAGCCTGCCTTTGCGAGGATCAGCGCTCCGGAGCAGACAGAAGCGATGGAAACTCCTTCCTGGTGTTGCTTTTTTAGCCAGGAGAAGAGCCTTGTTTCCTCCTCAGATAAAGGTTGGTCCCGGTAGCTGGTGAAATCAATGCCCGGGAGGAAAATGAAATCCTCCCGGGTGAGTTCCAGGTGGTTGAAGTCTTCTAAACCACCCAATTGAAGCCCCTGCTCACTGATGGCACTGGCCTGAAGGCCGGCATATCGGAGTTCAAAGGTGTTTTTATCTAACCGGTCAGCTTCATAAAAGACCTGTGCCGGACCTGCCAGGTCCTGAAGGTGCACTTTGGGTAGTATGAGGAAGACAATTTTTCTTTGATTCATTTGGAGGCATATTGGGTTGCTATTTGCTCCAGCATTTTGGTGGCGTTGGTGTTTTCCGGATTGAGCTCCAGGGACTTGTTGTAGTACTTTCGGGCCATCGGATAGTCTTCGGATTTCAGGTAACCTTCGGCCAGGCTGTCCCACGCATTCCAGGATTTGGGGTAGGCTTTTACGTTCAGTTGGAAGATGCCAAGCGCCGTAGGCAGATCTGCGTGGTACAGGTACCTGTATCCCAGGACATTGAGTGCACTCTCGCCGAAGATTTTCCACCCGGGATACTTTTTCTGCCAGGTTTCGAAAGATTGGGCAGCTGTTTCAATTCCATCTTCTTCGATCAGGCTGATAAATTCCTCTTCTGTAGGAGGCGTGTCATTTTTGCCAGTTTTCCGTGAGACTTCTGTCATGCGATCGAAAGGAACAATTGACCAGGGATACAGTTCACTCAGCCGCTTAAATACCATCAGGCTTAGCTCCGACTGATTATTTTCCAGCAACTCATCAGCGTAGGCTTCCAGTTCGCCAAAATCCACTGCCCCGGCAGTCACACAGTTAAGTTCTTTTTCAAAGTCTGAGAAATCCGACTTCATGCCGTCACGGCTTTTGGTGGTGACCGACAGATTTTTGAGTTTTTTGATGGCCTCATTTTCATACGCCATGAGCCCCTTGTCTGGAGACCAGTGATCATACTCCATATACCGTGCTACCCCGCGTGCTGCTTTGAGCCCGGCGATGCGTTGGATCATGTGCAAAGCCCCCTCGGTGCCAGAGGACACCCCGCCCGATGTGATAATATGCCCATTGTCTACAAATTTTTCTTCTTCTATGACAGTGACTTTGGGGTATCCGCTTTTCAGCGAGGCAATTGATCCATGGTGGGTCGTCGCCTTGAGTCCATCGAGTAAGCCCAGCTTAGCCGGCACAAAGGCACCTGTGCATACAGTCAGAAGGTTGTCGGTTTTCGGCTCCAGCTCTTTCACCCAGGCCATGAACTTCTCGTCATTCAGCAGTACGCCGGTCCTGCCGCCGGGAATCACCAGGATATCGATCCGCGGGGCATCATCGATGGAGTAATTGGGGTTGATGCTGAGAAATGTCTGGCTCACCACCGGATCCTTGGTCGGGGCCACGGTGAAGACTTTAATATTGGCCACGTCGTTGGACCGGGACGCAGCAGCGAAGACTTCTCCCGGGCCGGCAAAGTCAAAAAGCTCTACACCTTCGTGTACCACGATGGCTACGTTGTAGGTTTTTTTCTGTTGGGCATCGGCCGGGTTAAGTTGGCTCAATAGTGCCAATGAGATCAGGTAATGAAGAGAGTTGGGACGCATATTTCAATAATTTAAGTGTTTATATCGATTTTGAAATATGTTTACGGTCATTTTTCGCTTTTGCTATACAATGACCTGTATTACCCTCTGGTTGGCCGGATGTGTCCGATGCATTTTAAAAGTAAGAGGATATCCCGAATTGCACCCCCGCAATACTAGCTGGTGGGTTACCCAATATGTCCTGTTGCCTCATAATCCGATAATTAAGTCGAATGACCGTTTGGGCTGTAGGTCTGAAGCTCACCGCAGGTACCACGGCCCAAATGTCATCGGAGATATTTTCGCCTGTTTCCCTAAAACTGCCAACGTTCCAGTCTACATACTCCAGTCGGCAGGCTACATTGAGTGTTGCTTTTGTGAATCCCAATATGGTCCTGTTCAAAACAGGCTGCACAATGTCTATGAACCCGCCGTGCTGTTGGTTTCCATATTGTTGGCTATATGATGCGGGCACGTCCACCCATATCCATGCATACTCGCCCACCAGGTAAGTTTTTGTTGGGGTCAGCGTGGTGTTGAAGTCCACAGCCCATACATCAAGCCGCCGCTTGTTTTCCAGAACAAGGCCATCCTCTGTATGTGTATTGTAGATGCCTCCCATGTAAGAAAGGCCAATCTCATTGTTTTTGTATCTCAGGCCAGTTTTTAGGGTAATCAGCGGTTCACCATTATTGGTCTCCTCAAACCGGTCGGCATTGGCTTTGGATGCCGGCAGAAACGTTCGGTTTTGGTCATTCTCTATGATGGCGTTGTTGAACCCATTGGTGAGATACCCCTCATAGCCGAATGCCCAGTCGTTTTGGTAATGTTTGCCATAAATGCCAAATCCCACATTGCTCCAGGTGGCAGGGAGCATTTGCTCTGCACTGAGCGGACGGTCCACAAACTCCCATTTTGGGCCGTCATGGTTTTGGTTGAAAGCCCCAATGGGGTTCATGATCACCCCGCCACGGAGGTTGAGGAGGGGGTGAAAATTAAAATCCAGCGCGGCAAACTCTATGGCGATTTCCTTTCCTCCTTCTTCCAGCTCCAGTTCGGTCAGAAACTTGATTTTCTGATGGATGGCAGAAGACATGAAGATCGTTAGTCGCGGTATTCTGAATGAATGCCCCTCGGTAAGCCCGTCTTCACCCATGTACTGATAGTCTGCTTCTATGTACCCACCTACGGCTATAGGGGTTTTCCCAACCTGCAGAAAGGGTCTGTTATAGACTGCATCCATATTCATGCCGGTGATGGTGGAGTCTTTCGCAGCTTTTTTAAGCAACGAGCTATCTACCTGTGTCCAGGCTGACAATGAACAAATGAGTAAAGTGATGCTGTATAAATATCTCATCTCAGGTCTATTTTGATTTGGTTGAGGTCTGTGGTTGTTGGGAAAGTTCTCAGTGGCTGATCTGCGGGTCCGTTTTGCAATGCTCCGGTATTGGAAAACTCACTGCCGTGGGCGGGACACTGCAGCCTGTCGCCATAGGCCTGTAGCTCTGTGCCCTGATGGGTGCATCTCATCCAGATGGCGGTATATTCGTTTTCGGAAAGCCTGTAAACACATATGGGATAGCTGAGCTCTTCATTCTGCACGATGAGGTACTTTCTGTAGCCTCCCTTTTTTTCATTAGCAAATTCACTTACGGGAATGATAAGAAAGGAGTCGGAAATGGGAACACTGATGTGCCGTGTACCTACGCAGCCTGCCAGAAGGCTGGCGCCGCTTACCAGACTCAGGCACCCGATCCCGCAGGTTTTGATAAATTTTTTTCGTTTCATACCTATAGGGATTCCAAAAATTTCAATAGCGCCTGTTGATCACTTTCCGCAAGGGCCTGAAACGCCAGTTTACTTTGTTCGGCTTCACCACCGTGCATATTGATGGCTTCAGAGATGCTGTTGGCTCTGCCATCATGCATCAGGAAGTACTGGCCCCCCTGTGAATTGGGAGACAGACCCAGGCCCCAAAGTGGAGGAGTCCGCCACTCATAAGTTTCGGCACTACCTTCTGTTGCGCCATCATCCAGCTCCGGGCCCATGTCGTGGAGGAGTAGATCTGTATAGGGGTAAAAAAGCTTGTTGGACAGGGCTGCGATATCTGATGAGGGGGTTTTCCACTCTGGGATATGGCAACCGGAGCAATTGATGTTTTCGAAAAGCTGTCGTCCTGATGAGATGACTGATTCTTTAGGGCTTCTTGGGATGGGAGCTTTGAGTGTACGCAGGTAAAAAACCACATCTCGCACCGTTTGGTCGCTCACTTCCGGATCCAGCGTGAGGCCGGTATAGGTATCTGTGGGCTCGAAGGTAGAGGTGATCCCCATGTCCTGGTTGTAAGCGCTCACTGTTTGGTGGAGGAGGTCTACCGCGGCTGCTTTTTTTCCAAATCGGCCTATGACTTTTCCATTGAGTGGAGAGTGAAACCACTGCTGTTCAAAATAGGGAGGTGGACTGACGTAATTGGGTACTCCGGAGATGCCGTCATTGTCCAGGTCATCGGGATCAGCATGGTCCAGGATTTGCGCATCCGTGATGGCCGAGAGCAGCCCCAGTCCGGTAACAGCCGGCGGGGTGAAGTTCATGAAGGGTGTGCCTTCCGGTATTCGTTCTGGCTCGAAACCGGGAAGCGCCCGGTGTTGCAGTTGAGGAGCGCCTGGTGACTGATGCGGGGCATCGGGTGCGGTTTGCCCAAACCTGGTGAGCGTGGTGAAGGGATGACCTTTGCCGTCACCGGCATGGCAGCTGCCACAGGAGGTAGCCACAAAGAGTGGACCCAGCCCATTTTCGGCGGTGAAGACCTCATCATTAAAAGCGATATCACCCGCAAGGAACTGTTTGTTTTGAGCGTGAGTGAGCTCTGCCATCGGGCCATCCAGTAAGTCGTGCTCTTCAGGGGCTGGAGGTATGAGGCTTTCACAGCTTCCCAGCAAGATCATACAGTAGACGGTGATGAATGATTGAGTGTACTTCATTTTGAAAGTATTTAGAATTACAATATTATTAATTTAGACTTGCCTAAAAAAATAATATAGGAAGTTAATTTAATTTTTTATTGGATATCTAATCGAAGCGATTGAGGGTAAGAGGACGGGGAACTGGAATTGGAGGAATTATTTCCCATTTAAAAAACTAATATAATTAGTTTTAATACTAAAAATATTAGATTTGCAAATATGAATTCTATTCTGCATCTGGATCTTGATACGTTCTTTGTCTCTGTGGAGCGATTAAAGAATAGTGCCCTTGTGGGTAAACCTGTGTTGATCGGGGGGACGAGCGATCGGGGAGTGGTGGCGGCCTGTAGCTATGAAGCCAGGCGATTTGGGGTGCATTCGGCCATGCCCATGAAGCTGGCACGGGCGCTGTGTCCGGAGGCCATCATTGTGCGGGGAAATTCTGCTGATTACACCAAGCACTCCAAGATGGTGACGGATATTATTCAGGAAGCAGTGCCGGTGTTGGAGAAGAGTTCGATCGATGAGTTTTATGTAGACCTCACGGGAATGGACAAGTTTTTTGGAGCCTGGAAAATGGCTACCGAACTGCGTACCCGCATCGTGAAGGAGTCAGGGTTGCCTATTTCTTTTGGCCTTTCGGAAAACAAGACGGTCTCCAAGGTAGCGACTAATGAAGCCAAGCCGAATAACCACCTACGGATAGATTACGGCCAGGAGAAGCCTTTTTTAGCACCCCTCTCTGTGAAAAAGATTCCAATGGTGGGAGATAAGACCTACAGTAAACTGATGAGTCTGGGTGTGCGTAAGATCTATACATTACAGCAGATGTCGGTGGACCTGATGGAGCGGGCGTTTGGGGCCAATGGAGTCACCATCTGGCGCAAGGCCAATGGGATCGACTATTCTAAAGTGGTGCCGTATTCTGAGCGAAAATCAATTTCCACGGAGCGTACCTTTGATCGGGATACCATCGATGTGGTGAAACTCAAAGGAATTCTGGTGGCCATGACAGAGAATCTCGGGTTTCAACTGAGGCGGGGAGAGAAGCTGACTTCCTGTATTACCGTGAAGGTGCGCTATTCAGATTTTAATACCTATACGTTGCAGGCCAAAATCCCCTATACGGCGGCTGATCATGCGCTTATACCTAAAGCATTGGATTTATTTGATCGGTTGTATAACAAGCGACTGCTGGTTCGGCTTATCGGGATTCGCATGAGTGATCTGGTGAATGGTTTTTATCAGATAGACCTCTTTGATGACAGTGAGGAGCAGCTCAATCTCTACCACGCCATGGATGCCATTCGGGATAGGTATGGAGACCGGTCTGTGATGCGTGCCTCGGGTATGCTGGCGAAGACCATCGGCAGGTGGAATCCTTTTACCGGAGAGCCACCCCCACTTTTGGCGAATAGGAGGAGGTAGAGAATGCTGACTCATGGGAGATGTGTGAAAATAATTTTAAAACGTTTTATCTTTAAACTAGCATGGCTACGCCACTATATAAAGAAAAAGAACCCAGTATAGACGATATTTCGCTTCTCGAGCCGGAGGCCACGTACTCCTATGCCGATTATCTGAAATGGACGTTTGAGGAGCGTGTAGAGTTGATCAAGGGAAAGCTTTTCAGGATGTCTCCTGCGCCGCGGAGGACTCATCAGGAAGTTCATTCCAGGCTTCATGTGGAGATCGGTGGTTTTTTGAAGGGAAAATCCTGTCATCTGTATTCTGCTCCTTTTGATGTTCGCTTTCCTGAAAATCAGGGAGATAAGGATAATCAGACTTTTACAGTAGTTCAGCCGGATATATGTGTGGTTTGTGATCCAGTTAAACTGGATGATGCCGGGTGCAAAGGTGCACCGGATCTGGTGGTGGAGATTCTTTCACCAGCTACAGCGTCCAGGGATCTCAATGAAAAATACCACCTCTACGAAGAGCATGGTGTGAAGGAGTACTGGGTAGTGTATCCAGGTGAAAATGTGCTTGAAATCTACGATCTCATCGAAGGGCGGTATGTCTCCCGGGGCAAATTTGTGCGAGAGAATGCTGTCGATTCTAATGTATTGAAAGGGCTTAAGATTGAGCTTTCGGATGTTTTTGAAGAAATAAACGGCTAAAAGTAGATATGTCCGCATACGAACCAAATGAAATTCTGATTGATGATATCTCCCTGCTGGAGCCGGAGGCCACGTACTCCTATGCTGATTATCTGAAATGGACGTTTGAGGAACGTGTGGAGTTGATCAAGGGAAAGCTTTTTAGGATGTCTCCTGCGCCGCGGAGGACTCATCAGGAGATAGGAGGGGCTATTTTCACCGAGTTGCATCATTTCTTGAAAGCAAAGAATTGCAGGGTTTATCATGCTCCTTTTGATGTTCGTTTCCCCAATCTCACCAATGATCCGGACGACCAGACCTTCACGGTAGTTCAGCCGGATATATGTGTGGTTTGTGATTCAGCTAAGCTGGATGATGCCGGGTGCAAAGGCGCACCGGATCTGGTGGTGGAGATTCTTTCACCAGCTACAGCTTCCAAAGATCTCAAT
>NZ_JAVKCA010000005.1:0-149726 GCF_040222955.1 Marinoscillum sp.
ATCGAAAAGGCCTCAAAACACTTTGAACACTCCAATAAGCTTAACTGCTACTTTCACTTCTCTGTGATCAACGCCTCTACTACCAAACTCCTTTTCAACCTCTTCAGCATGCTAACCAAAGAAACCAGAAAAGGAAATCAAGTCACCATATACTGGGTGGTGGAGCAGGACGATGAAGACCTCATCGACGTAGGGCTAGACTTTAAAAATGCGCTAAACCTCGACTTCAGAATTACAGTTAAGTAGAGTGGGTCTCTACTTGAACTGTGATCTCAACTGTCAACCCTTTTTTCTCAATGTTGACAAACTTAAGGCTCCCGCCTATGGAATTGATCCGGTTTCTTATGTTGGAAAGACCAATCCCTTCTCTACTTTTTTCAGACTCCCTGATCCCCTTTCCATTATCTGAAACATTTACAATAAGCATACTTTTATCGCGATACGCCATAACCATGGCTTCAGATGCCCCAGAGTGTTTGATAATGTTATTAGCCAATTCCTGAATCACCCTGTAAAGGTTTACTTTCACATCCTCCTCTAGGGACAGGTCTCCCAAATCATACTGAACATCAAACTCTATCTCGGAAATACTATTGAGGGTTTGACTAAGCTGATCGAGTAACTCTGCAAAAGTCATATTGCTCATATCCGCAGACATCAGGTTATGAGAGACGTCTCTTGTATCCAGTGTGATCTTTTTTATGTATTCAGTTAAGGTATCTATTTGCTCCTGCAGAGCAATCTCATTGCCCAAATAACTCTTCAGGCTATCTGACTTCATCCCGCAGGCGACCATTTCCTGCACTATGCCGTCATGCAACTCTCTGGCCAGGCGGTTTCGCTCCGCTTCCTGTGATTGGATGGTGTTTTCAAGAAGTTTTTCTCTAAACCTACGCTCTTCTGTCACATCTGCTATGACCCCAATCATTTTTACGGGCTTACCCTGTTCGTCACGGGTGATGTACCCCCTGTCCTCGACTATTGCCATCGATCCGTTCTTCCTTTTGAAGCGGTACTCTCCAGACCAAAATTGCTCGCCAGCCCGACTAAATGCTTCATCCAGCGACTGCATAATTCTGATATTATCCGTTTCATGAATTTTCTTCTTCCACTGACTGAGTGTGGATCTTCCAGGCTCATAACCAAAGAGCCTCTTATACCCCTCTGTCCAGAAAATCCGCTCTGTATTCACCTCCCACTCATAGATTGCCTCCAGTGCTGCCTTTGAAGCCAACTCGAATCGTTCATTACTGTCCAGGAGCTCCTTTTCAACACGTTTTTTCTCATCAATATCCTGAAAACTTCCATAAAGACGGACGCACTTACCATCCACCATTTCAGCCCCTCCGATAGCCCGCACCCATTTTTCATTGCCTTTAGCAGTAATGATTTGCAACTCCAGGTCCCAAGAGCCACCTTCCTCAATAGCCATCTGTACTCCATTGGACACTGCCTCCCGATCTTTCCCTTCTTTGTAGAAATTAATGGCCTCTTCCAGATTGGGTTCATAGTCCTGAGGCACCTCATGAATCTCCTTAGTCATGGGTGTCCAGTATAGTCTGTTTTTAATCATATCCAACTCCCAGCTTCCCATTTTTGCCAACTTGTGTGACGCCTGAATGAGCCGCTCCAGTTTCTTCTTTTCGGTAATATCTTTTCCCACGGCCATGATTACATTCATTTCCTTGCTATAGGACGCTGACCAGGAAATCCATTTAACCACACCACTTTTTGTGATGTACCGGTTCTCAAAATGGTTCGTAACCATACCGGTGAGTAAATGATCAAATTCTCTTTCTGTCTCCAATCGGTCAGGCTGGTAAACAAATTCCAAAAAATGCCTGCTCAAAAATTCCTCCTCCGAAAAACCCAGGTTACCACTAAATGCGGGGTTTACACGCTTCAATAAACCATCGCTTCCTAAAATGCACAGCAAATCAGCACTTAGCTCAAAGAAATTGTTGAGTTCCTCTTCAGATCTCCTTCGTCTGATTTCCGGAGCCAGCTGATGACTAATGGGACCGAGCGTACCTTGTAACCGCTCCATAATGCCTTTTTCGCGTTGGTTGATGAACATGATAACTCCGATCACTTCATCACCGTGCATAAGTGGCACCCCATAAGCAGATTCAAGTCCGAGCGCCCTGGCCTCCTTACCCCGAACAAACCGCTTTTCATTGCCTATTGATCCCCAGTGATGGACAGTTCCCGTTTCCCATACCACACCTACTATTCCATCGCCCAATTCCATTCTCTGAATCTGCAAGTAGTTTTCGTACTTATCAAGCTCTTCTTTGGGATCCAATTCATAGGTTACCATACTCACATACTCACCGAAAGCCGAAGGCAACCATACCTCCACCAGTGTCACGCCTGTGAACTCACGTAGCAATTTGGCCACCCGCTTTAAAGAGTTATTCAGAGAATCGGTGAGTCCCATGACTGCACTGATGGATAACAGGAGGTCCTTCATCCGCTCCTGATTTTTTTGATCGGAAATATCTCTGGTGGCTCCAATTAACCTTATCGCCTTTCCCTCATCATTCCGAATAATAAAGCCTTTGTCATGCAAGTAGGCATATGAACCATCTGATCTCATAAACCGATACTCATGTTCACAAAACGTAGACTTTGGATTTTCTAACTCCAAAAACAAACGATCAAATGCCTCCTCCATATCATCCGGGTGGACATGCTCTTTCCAGAAATGAATGCTACGGGACACCGAAGAATCATATCCTAATAAATTCTTCACCACGTTTTCATCACGACTTGTTTGGCCCGATTCCAGGTCCCAATCATAAATAATATCCTGTGTGGCAATAGAAGCCAGCCGATAGCGCTCATTACTCAGCTCCAGTTCTTTTTCCCTCTGCAGCAAAGTGGTGATGTCCTGAGAATTTACAATCAATCCATTAATAGACGGTTGTCGAAGTTGATTCGTAATAGTGCATTGGTGCCATCTCCATTGATTAAATGCATTTCGAAACCTATAGGGTTCTACGATAACAACGTCTTTACCCTTCACTCCCTTAAAAGCCTCCATGAAAACACTTATATCATCCTGGTGGATAAAAGAGAATATGCTTGTCCCCCTAATTTCATCCAATGAGTACCCCAGTAATTTTGAATAGTTGTTACTGTTAAACAGGAAATCTCCATCCGTTGAAACGGTGGCTATAAATTCGCTCCCACTTTGAACCAAAGCCTCAAAACGTTTTTCGTTTTCCTGCATTTGATTCATATATTCAATTTTGGACTTTACTTCACCTAGTTCACGCATCGCCCTCACAATTGCTGCCGGCAGGAGATGAATCTGATTTTTATTGATAAAATCAGAAGCACCTGTCTTAATGGCACGCACTGCATTTTCCTCACCTAATGTACCTGTAACGAATATGAATGGTGTGACAGGATCATAGTCCCTAAGGATTTTTAAAGCCTTAAGTCCATCGAACCTTGGAAGGTTAAAATCTGAAATAATCAGATCCGGATTAAATGAGGTGAGTAGATCAACATATTCATTTTCCTTGTCTGTGACCACAAAGCTGGGATCGAAATCCATCACCTCAAACTGAAGCTTGACCAACTCAGCATCACTCCTTACATCTTCCAGTATCAGTACCTTCAATTCTTCCTTCTTCATATCCTTAGCTCAGTTACATTCGATTTAATCCCAACTATTCAGGAGTCAGTATTTCCATTTTTACGTGGATGTTGATTTAAGATCCCCCAATAGTAGCCCACGTCCTTCACTGCCTTTACAAACTGGTCGAAATCGACTGGCTTTACGATGTAGCTATTTACTCCCAATTGATAAGTCTCCACAATGTCCTTGTCTTCCTTGGAAGAAGTAAGTACCGTCACCGGGATGAATTTGGTTTTGGGATCGGAACGAACGGCTCTTAGCACCTCTATTCCGTCCACCTTGGGCATTTTTAGATCCAGCAGAATAATCTTGGGAACCTGCAAAGTATCACGACCTTCGTACTCGCCTCTTCCAAACAAAAAGTCCAATGCCTCTTTACCATTTTTCAACCAGACAATTTGATTGGATAAGTGAAAGTCCTCCAGCGCCATAAGCGTTAGCTCTGCATCACTTTTATTATCTTCCACGAGTAGTATTTCTACAAAAATTCGATCGGTCATAGTATTGGATTTTTAGATAGTGAAAAAGAAAAGATGGCACCATTATTAAGCTCTGAATGAGCCCATACCCGCCCCTGATGGCGTTGAACAATCCGCTGAACAATAGCCAGACCTACCCCGGTTCCTTCAAACTCATCATCAGAATGAAGTCTTTGAAAAACTCCAAATACCTTACCTACAAACTCCATTTCAAAGCCTACTCCATTGTCTTCTATATGATAAATCACCTCCTGAGGGGTCTCTTCCGCTGTAATTTTAATGATGACTTCTTCCCGTGTAGACGAAAACTTTAGTGCATTGTCCAGCAGATTACTCCAAACCAACTTAATCATTTCCCGATCTGCTGGAACCTGAGGCAGATCGCCTACAAAAAACGAGATTTTGGGTTTTTCATTCAACTGTGTCAGTTCAGCAAACACCTGACGTATCAGATGAGCCATATCAAAATTGGCCAACTGCCTTTCCACTCTACCTATTCTCGAAAAAGCCAAAAGATCATCTATCAATTGTCCCATTTTCGTAGTGTTTTCAACAATCATTTGTAAATAATGGTTTTCCTGGGATCCTAGTATCCCCTTGGCCTTCTTTGCCAGCACTTTGGTAAATCCATCTATGGCCCGAATTGGTGCCCTGAGGTCATGCGAAACTGTATAACTAAAGCTTTCTAATTCCCTGTTGATGTTTTGGAGTTCGGCTGTACGTTCATCCACCCTTTGTTCTAGTACTTTATTCATTTCCTCTACTCTTCTATTGGCCAATACCTGCTCTGTATTATCTCTGGCAATGACGGCAACCTTACGTACCTGATCTCCTTCAAAAATGGGTGCGATAGAAGAAGTATAAAATCTATTCCCTCCTTTCAGAACAGCCTCATGGTCAATGACACTTGATTTCCCAGTCTCAAATACACCACGTACTCCTGCTTCCAAAACCAGACGAGTGGCTGGGGTCTGGTAGTCATAAAAGCTACTCCCGATTACCTCACTCATCTCCAGGCCCTCCGCCACATGGTTAATATATAGTATGATCCCATGCTCATCCACCATAAAAATCACATCCGTGCTATTCTCAAATAACACCCTAACCTGGGCTTCGCTCACTGTTAATTGGCGTAAAGCCTCTCGGGTCTTGTCTCGCTCTGCTGAGATGATTCTCTCCTTTTCCAGAAAGTAGGATTCTGCGATCACATTGAGGGCAAAATCAATGATTTTATTCATGCCAGCTAGTGTGAGAAGCATGCCTCTGATATCACCGGTGAGTTTCGCAGAGATGTACGGCTGAGCATAGTCCCGGTAAACTTTAACGATATAAGACCAATCAGAAAACTGAAGTCCCATCTGGGCATAAGCAACTCCCTGGTCCAGCAACTGAGCGGCATAAGAATCCCAGTCTTGCTCACGTATCGCCTTTTTTTGGAGGATTCTGGATTCTTCATCCTGCTGATCCAGCTGCTCGGTAGTCATGCTGTTCATTATCGCACCCAAAACCGGATGTTTTGCCAGGATCATTCTAAGCTTCTCAGCTATGTCATGATGATGCTCATCCATGAAATCATCATAGGCCTCCAAAGCCAAAACATCCTCAGAGTCAAATTTTGGCCTCAAACCTTTGATTTGCTCCCCATCAAGGTCCTGTGTTAATGTTTTAGCTTTCATATCTGGGTAGTGAAATAGAAAAAGTAGCGCCCTCATCAAGGATAGCCTCTGCCCAAACCCTCCCATTATGGCGATTTATAATCCTTTTCACAATCGCCAACCCAACGCCTGTACCTTCAAACTCGTCCTCGTTGTGAAGCCTTTGAAATATTTTGAACAGCTTGTTGGAATACTCTGTATCAAAACCTACTCCGTTATCTTTGACTTGAATAACTGTTTCATTTTCCTGATCATAGGCGGTGATCTTTATCAACTGCTTTTCCCTGGTGGAAGAATACTTAATGGCATTGCTGAGGAGGTTCGACAGCACGTGAGAAATCATGGCCCTGTCTCCCCTGATAAGGGGCATTTCACCTATTGTCAACTCCACTCCCCCGGTATCCATAGAATGCTCAAGTTCTTTGTAAATTTCCCTCACCAAATCTGCTGGATCTATTATGGTATAGACTTTTTCAAGCCTCGACATTCTGGAAAAATCCAGTAAGTCATCTATGAGCCTACTCATTTTGTCCACATTTTGAACAATCATATCGAGGTACCGGGCATGACCAGGCTCCAAACTCGATATCTTTTCTTGGAGGATTTGAGAAAATCCAGCGATAGCTCGAAGAGGAGCTCGAAGGTCATGTGACACGGAGTAACTAAAAGACTCCAGCTCTTCGTTAATCATTTGCAATTGTTCTGTTTTCATCTTCAACGCCTGCTCCTGATGATATTTATCAACAAAAAATTGAACCTTCGCTATCAAAACCTCGGGCTCAAAAGGCTTCGTTATATAGCTAAAAGCCCCCTTCTCGTAACCCTGGAATACATTGATGCTATCTGTGAAAATGGCTGAAATAAAGATGAAGGGTATATGTACGGTCTTTTCCTCCTCACGAAGAATACTTGCCAATTCATAGCCATCCATTTCAGGCATCTGAATATCCAACAAGGCCAGTGCAAAATCATGATGAAGTGTCAGCCTGAGGGCTTCGTTTCCACTAGTGGCTCTGAAAAGGCGAACGGGCAGGTCGCGCAAGATGCGCTCAAGAGCCACAAGGTTCTCAATTTTATCATCCACCATCAGTATTTTAGGCTGATCATCTACATCCTTGAGTGGTTTCACTTGTTCGCTTATGTTAAACTCAGTCATCTTTTACCTTTTTTAATCCAAATTCTCATTAAAGAAATCAGTCGATCTACACTTACCGGCTTGGTGATGTAATCATTGGCTCCTGCTTCTATACATTTTCCCCTGTCTTCCTTCATCGCTTTTGCCGTAAGTGCAATAATGGGCAGATCCTTGAATCGAGCCCTCTTTCTGATTTCCCTCATGCAGTCATACCCATCCATCTCGGGCATCATGATATCCATAAGGACCAAATCAATATCATCCTCCAGCACCTCCAAAGCCACTTTCCCGTTTTCTGCTTTAACAATCACCAATCCCTTCTCTTTCAGCACCTTACTCAGAGCAAAAACATTTCTCATGTCATCATCCACCAGAAGAATCTTTTTCCCATGAAATAAGGTTTCTGTATCATACATTTGAGTGATTATCTCCTGCTTATGCTGAGGTAGGTTACCGACGGTTCTGTGAAGAAATAGCGCTGTTTCATCCAGTAATCGTTCTTCGCTCTTAACCCCCTTTACGATAATGGTTTCCGCATATTCCTGAAGCTCTTCATTTTCCTTCTTTGTGAGCTCCTTTCCTGTATAAACTATTATCGGTGGCACTTTTCCCTTATTTTCATTTTCAAATTTCTTAATCAATTCAAACCCACTACTGTCTGGTAATCCGATATCCAAAACAATGCAATCAATAGAGTCCTCTCTGAATTTCTCAAGTGCTTCTTTGGCAGTAGCCGCTTCAACGCACACCACGTCCCCATTTCCAATTAGTTTCACAATGGATTTTCTCATCACATCATTATCTTCAATGACCAAGAGGGTTTTCAATTTCTTATTGATAAAATTCTCCATCCTGCCAAATGCCTCATCAAGCCGTTCTTTGCTGACAGGTTTTGTGATGTACTCTATAGCTCCTGACCGGATCGGATCCAGTGTTTTTTCATTAGAAGAAATCACATGAACAGGAATATGCCTTAAATCGGGGTTCCCCTTGAGTTCCTTCAGCACCATATGTCCGTCCATTCCGGGAAGCTCAATATCTAGCAAAATGGCATTTGGTCGGTACTGTGCAGCGAGGATTAACCCATCTTCTCCTGAAGAGGCGACTAAAAATTTGAACCCTTTAGATGTGGCTTGTTTACCCAGAACTTTAGCAAAATCAAGATCATCTTCAATGATCAGCACGGTATGACTGTCTTCAGAAATCTCATTTCGATTATCCTCAATGGACGGATAATTGATGAATTGGTGAGATGACCCTACGGTTTTTTGTTCCGTTCTCATGGTATGAGCTGTAGTCGCCTTCTCATCCTTTAGGTGCAAGGGAAGGTACAAGGTAAATGTGGAGCCTTCACCAGGAACACTTTCCAGAACTATTCTACCACTCAACAATTTGGCTAGTTCTCTTGATATTGAAAGACCAAGGCCTGTACCACCATATTTTCTGGAAGTCCCACCTTCCGCCTGCTGGAAGGCTTCGAATATAATGGTCTGTTTGTCCACAGGAATCCCTATACCAGTGTCTTTGACCGAAATACTCAGTTGATCATTCGGAGCCAAATCAAACATCACCTCCACACTCCCTTTTTCCGTGAATTTCAGGGCGTTACTCAAGAGGTTTTTCAATACCTGATCTAATCTCTGTCTGTCTGTTCTAATCATTTTGGGAAGATTCTTACCCATAGTTGAGACCAGCTTGACGCCCTTTTCATCTGCAATCCTCCTGAAATTTCTCAGCAGGTCTGCAGAAACTTCCTCAAGCATTATATCGGCAAGATTCAACTCAATCTTTCCTGATTCGATTTTGCTCAAATCAAGTATTTCATTAATCAGCCCGAGGAGATCGTACCCGCTCTTGGCGATGATCTGAGCACTTTCCACCTGCTCCTCTGTCAAATTTTCAGCACTATTCCTGGCCAGGTCGTTGGAAAGTATCAGCAGACTATTGAGTGGGGTGCGAAGCTCATGGCTCATGTTAGCAAGAAATTCACTTTTGTATTTGCTGGTTATCTCTAACTGTTTAGCCTTGAGCTCTATCTCGGTACGGGCTGTTTCGAGGGCACTATTTTTTTGCTCCACCATCTCCTTCTGCTCCTCCAGCTCTTCGTTGGATACCTGTAGCTCCTCTTGCTGTTCCTTAAGTCTGTGAGTTTGCTCCTCTAATTCTTCATTGGTTTGTTCCAACTCTTCCTGCTGCTGCTGGAGTTCTTCACTTTGCTGCTGAGTTTCCTCTAGCAAGAGTTTTATTTTATTGCGGGATATTGCTGAATACATGGTGATCCCCACATTCTCCATCACAGATTCAATGAAAGTGGTAATCTCCTCATCAAACGGATCCAGCCTACCAAGTTCGATCACTCCGAGGGTCTCTCCATCATAAAGGAAAGGGGTTAGCAAAACGTACGCTGGCGTGACTTCAATCAAAGAAGAATGGATGATCATGTTCTCTTCGGATGTATCTCCTAACAGAAATGATTTTTGGTCTACGGCAACCTGACCAACCAGCCCTTCGCCCATCTTAAATTTCACAGCCGCAGAATGACCCATCGCATACCTCCCAGTTAGTATAAGTTCATTCCCTGACTCACTGACAAGGAATAATGCACCTACTTTGCATCCAGCATATTCGGCAAGAAAACTCACAATATCATCAGCCAATACTCCCTCTTCCTTATCCCCGCGCATGACTTCATAAAGCGTATTCTGCCCCCTTGTCAGCCAATCATACCTTCTGGTTTGTTCGCTCTTCTCCTTGAGAGAATCCCTCATCCCGATAAGGGCTCTTGCCAGCGTGTCAAGTTCCAGTGCCCCACCTATATTCACCTGAGTTTCCAGATTACCACCTCCGATTTCCTGTGCCACGAGTACGGTCTCAGTCAGCGGACGTGTGATGGCTCTAGTAACCACTACAGCTAAAATGGTACTAATGAGAACACCAGCAAATAACAAAATCCATTCAATGAGACTCAGCATCCATATCTGATTTCTAATCACAGCAAAATCAGTGATCATCAGTTGCTCATGATCTTCGGCCATGAGCCTCACTATTTCCTTAATTTCCTTGTTGACTGGAAGCATCCGGTCATCCACAAGATTGATCGCTGCGGTTAACTCCGATTCACTCAATTCTTCGACCCGTGATTGAAGATTTTCCATTTCAGCAATTAACGGGATCAGCATATCCTTCCTGCGTATATTCTCTGGATTAGTCCAGTGTGCAGATAATCTCTCCAATGAGGCAAGTGAAGGTCTAATTTCAGTTTCCCATGCCTGTTTTCTTCCCACTTTAAAGGTATCCTTCTTCAGAAGCATCCATCCTCTCAGTTCGGCAATACTGCGATTGATACCACTGAGCAATTCGATATCTGCTCTGGCCGAAGGCTGCCTAATACTTAGAAGCCGCTCCGTACTATCATCCACTGTGCGAACCTGAATAAGTGTGCCTACCACAGCCACCATGAGCACGAGCGTAATGAGACCGTAACCAAAACCTATTCGCTTACCTAGTGTGTTCATTTTCCAAATCATTCGCGCATCATTCATTTTTGATCATTTTCAATTAAATGTGATGAAATAATTCTTCATGGATTTCCATCTGCCAGGTTGACCGAATGCACTTCCAGTAAATACTTTATAATGCCTTCCATGGTCAGTATCCTGTCTGGTTTGGCCAATGCGATGGCAGCCCGGGGCATAGCCTCTACTTCGGCTCCCTTTGGGTCCTGAACAATGGTCATACCTCCCATCTCTTTGATTTGCTTTAGCCCTTCGGCCCCATCAAAGTTTGCACCTGTGGCCACCACCCCAATCAGATGCTCTCCATATGCCTCGGCGGCAGAGATGAATGTAACATCTATGGCGGGTCGGGCATAGTTGACACGCTCATCCACTGTAAGGGTGAATGTGCGATCCCTCTCGATCAGTAGATGATAATTTGGAGGAGCTACATATACAATTCCAGATTGTATTACTTCCTTCTCATCTGCTTCTTTGATGAGCACCTTACAATCCCTTTCGAGTAGATCAATCCATGAACCAGGCGAAGCATCCGAAAGGTGTTGTATGATAATGAGGGCCATACTAAAATTCGCTGGTAAGGACATAACCAGGCTCCTGATGACCCTTAAGCCACCTGCCGAAGTACCAAATACAATGACCTCATATTTATTTGCCCTCACGACTTATAGGTTTTTCTATATATCCTTTGTCTCTTATCTAATGCATCATAAGAAGTGGCGATTTCCGTGAAATCGACACTCTCCTTGCTGCCCAGGCACAGAAATCCGCCTTTTACCAGGCTGTCATGAAAAAGCCTGTGTACCCTGTTCTGTAAATCCCTGTTGAAATAAATCAATACATTTCTGCAAATGACCACCTGCATCTCTGCAAACACACCATCAGTCACCAGGTTATGATCCGCCCAAACGATGTTTTTACTTAGTCTGCGATCGAATATGGCAGATTCGTACTGCGCATAGTAATAATCCGAAAAATCCGCCGTCCCTCCACTGGCCTGGTAGTTTCTCGCATATTTCTTCACTTGGTCCACTCCATATATGCCCTCCTTGGCATGGCTAAGGGCGGTCTGATTGAAATCAGTGGCATAAAGCTGGCAACGGTCATAGATACCCTCCTCTTCCAATAGAATGGCCATGGAATAAACTTCTTCACCGGTACTACATCCTGCATGCCATATTTTCACATAGGACCATGTTCTCAACAATGGGATGACCGTCTCTCTAAGGGCCTTATAAAACCCGGGATCCCTGAACATTTCAGTCACCCTGATACTAAGATTATGAAGTATTTTCTGTGCGAAGGAATGATCATGAAGTAAGTGGTGCTGGAGAAGGCTGATGCTGCTTATTCCATAAGTATTCAAAACATGGTATAATCTCCTGCGGATATGCGCCGGAGAATAGTCCCTGAAATCATAGCCGTATGCTTTATCCATGGCCTCTAAAAATGATTCAATTTCAATATCACTAATATCCATTGAGGCTACTCCCATTTATGACAGGCTTAGAAGTAAAAGAATTTGATATCTGGTTTCCCAGAATCGTAAAATAACCTCCTGTAGAAACACTAAGGTTTAGCTAAAGCTAGCTGAAATAAAAAGAGGTGTATGTAACATAAAATACAAATTTTATGTAGTACTATTTACGACAAGGAATCAGGATAACTACTGATTAGAAAACCTAAAGCTCAAGCAGCCCATTTTTGATGGTGTAGTTAATAACTGAAGCGTTGTTTTTCAAATTCATCTTCTTCAAAATCCGGGTGCGGTAGGTATTAATGGTGCTAATGCTTAAATCCATCTCAGAAGCGATTTCAGAAACCGACTTTCCTGCACCTATATGTAGCATGACCTGAAACTCACGATCAGACAACACTGAATGAGTGATTAAATAGGGATTGATGAGCTCATTTGCCAGCAGATTCCCGATCTCGTAAGGTATGTATTTACCACCCTTCAATATCTGATTTACTGCTTGCACCAGGTCGTCATACCCGGCATTCTTGTTCAGGTAACCCATGGCACCAGCCCTTATGCACCGCACTGCCATTTGATCCTCGGCATGTATACTGAAAATGAGTGAAGGAATTTTGATATTAAGATCCTTGAATCTATTGAGAACTTCTAATCCATTACTATCAGGAAAATTGATGTCCAAAATCACAAGATCCCAGGATTCGCCAGAAAGGCGCGCAATGGTTTCTCTGGCGCTCTGTGCCTCTCCAAATTCAAACTGTGGGAATTCATTGGTCAAAATATACTTAACCCCAACACGAATGGCGACGTGATCATCAGCTATCAATATCCTCTTCTTTCTCACCAAATTTTATTTTCGAATTAATTTGTACCGTAGTACCACGTTCTCCACTAAAAATAATTAATTCTCCCCCTATTAAGTTAGCACGTTCCCGCATCCCCAGGAGTCCTCTGGAAAAAAAAGTCTTTTGAGAATCAGGTATTCCTTTTCCGTTATCTTTAATCTCCATATTAAGGTAACCATTCTTCTCAACAACAACAACCCTCAGCTCTGTGGCTTCAGCATGCTTCATTACATTATTCAGGGCTTCCTGGCAAATTCTAAAATAGGCGATGGAGATAGACTTGTGAAAAAAGTCAACTGAAGTGTCAAAGGATTTAATACATGGGATTTGAGTAACTCTTTCAAATTCCTGTATCAGCCAGTTAAGTGAAGGAATTAATCCCAGGGTATCCAGTATTGCTGGTCGTAGGTCTAAGGAAATATCCCTGATTGTTTGAATCGCACGGCTCAGACCATAACCAATTTCATTTGCTAAATTCAGGTCTCCAGCAGCAAAACTAGTTTTTTTGTTCAGCGCAGCAAAAGACATTTTTAAACCAACGAGCTGCTGACCTAATTCGTCATGTATCTCCCGCGCAATCCTTGCCCGCTCCTCTTCAAGAACTTCGTTCATTTCTTTTGCGAAGGCTTTACTTTCATTTTTTGATCGAATCAAATTATCATAGTGTCTTTTCTGATCAGTAATATCTGTCTCTATCTCAAAAAAGTAGAGAAAGTTTCCTTCTTCGTCAAACACCGGCTGACCATCAATCTCTACCCAAAAAGATTCACCACTTTTTTTGTATTTCAATAGCTCGCAATGGAAGGGTTGCTGCTGACTCATCTGGCTTTCTTTGAAAGCCTGTATGGTTTTATCTGTACCTATTCCATGTAATACATACCTCGACTTTTTACCCAGTATCTCTTCTTGCTCAAACCCTGTCATCCTTGTGAACGCTTCGTTTACCCATTCCACTTTTCCATCCACATCGGTGATCAATACGGCATTCACTGTTTTTTCTGCTATCAAAGAAAGCCGCCTTACTTCCTCATTCTGCTTCGACTGCTCAGTCACGTCCTTCCCAACACCCCTGACTTTCTCCGCCTTCCCGAGATCATCTTGTACTACCTCGCCAATTGACTGAATCAATCTCACATTACCTCTTGCATCTATAATCCTGTAGGTATGCTCATAGGAACCACCACTCTCCAAAAATTTATTAATCCTGAACTGAACCTGTGGTAGGTCTTCCGGGTGAATCAAGGACAAAAAATCCTGGTAAGTAAAAGAATCCTGGATATCCAGTCCAAAGACCTGAAACATTTCCTCCGACAGCACCACCTCTTGAGTTTCAATATTCATCTCCCAACTCCCTATCCCGGCTATTCGTTGACTTTGTGCAAGTAATCGCTCACTCTCTCTTAATTTCTGCTCCGCTAATTGCCTTTGCGTAACATCCTCTACCACTCCGAAAATTTTCCTTGGTTGATTATCAGCATCCAGCAATATCTCACCCTCAGATCGAATTACAACAACCACCCCATCAGCCCTTTGAATCCTATACACATGTGAAAATGCCCCTCCTACTTTCATATAGTTCCCAGTCCGCTTTAGGAAATCATTCCTATCCTCAGGATGAATTAAGGATAAGTAGTTATCCCAAGATGGTTCCAAAGCAGATGGTTCCAACCCCAGAATCCGATACATCTGCTCAGACCAAAACGTTTTAGAAGTTACAAGATCAACCTCCCAGCTACCCATGCCTCCGATCTTCTGACTGTGGGTCAGAATACGCTCGTTGTCTTTTAATCGCTCCTGATAGCTATGGTTTCTTTTCATGATTGAAAGGATAGTACTCTCTTATAAAAATAAAACAAACTCCATGAACCGAAACGACCCCACCTTATTTACCGCGTAAAATCTCCTTTTCAGGTGTGACCAAAAGTGGATAACTTTACCCAAAACAATTGCTATGAAAGACGTACATCCAAAACTGATCGTTTTATTAATCTCATTAAGTTTTGTCCTGGGATGTAAGAAGGAAGATATCAAAAAAGAAAATCAGACCAATATAGTGGGCACCTGGCTGCTCAATACTACTTCTAAGTCCAACTGCGATGACCCGGATCTCAATGGACTTCAGTCGCATCAGTGTACTGACGATAATTGTACAAAGTATATATTCTCCAGTGACTCCACCGGCATGACCTACATTAAGGAATTCATCACCGATGGCATACTGATGTCTGAAATAGGGACCTACTCTGTAGGTGAGTCCAAGCTCACGATGTGTCTGGAAACCGAAGACGGTCCTGAATGCACAGATTTCAAACTGGCTTTGACCGTAAACACCATGGACATCAGTGGTAAAAACCAGGAAACGGGCTGTACAGAAGCACTCTTCTTCGATAAAGAAGCCGGGGAAGAAACCAACTAAGCCTTTGCTTAACTAATCAATTACTTTAATGACATGCCATGGATAAGGAAGCTGCAAAGCATCATAGGGAAGCCCATATTCATGGTGAAAAGCATTTTTTCTCCAAATTTCAGGACTACCTGGGTGAGTTTGTATACGGAGCAATAGACGGTAGTGTGACCACTTTTGCAGTGGTAGCCGGAGCGGCCGGAGCTGGTCTGGACAGTGCGGTGGTTATCATTCTCGGTTTCGCCAATCTTATTGCCGATGGATTTGCCATGTCTGTAGGGAGCTATCTTTCCACCAAATCAGAACAGCAAAACTATCATAAGCACAAGCAGATAGAATATTGGGAAGTGGATCATATGCCCGAAAAAGAACGGGAAGAAATCAGGGAAATCTACGCAGCGAAAGGATTTGAAGGAGACCTCCTAGATCAGGTGGTGGCCACCATCACGGCAGACAAGGATCGATGGGTGGATGTAATGATGAAAGAAGAACTGGAAATGGCGGAAGGAACCAAGTCTCCCCTCGCCATGGGCTCCGTTACATTTATCTCATTCATCAGCCTGGGGTTCATCCCACTTATCATATATGTAGGGGATTATATCCAACCCATATCGGCTGATCTGTTTCTGATTTCCAGCCTGCTCACAGGCGTTTGTTTTTTAGGTATAGGCTATCTGAAAAGCATCGTCACCAATACTCCGAAGCTCCAAAGCATTATGGAAACACTCCTGCTTGGAGGTGCCGCAGCCACTCTTTCGTACTTCGTGGGGAATATTCTCGAGCGAATTATTTCCTGATAAATCTGTCTTTTTGAAAATATTGATTCAGAAAACATTCACCCTCTTCACCTTTTATTTTGATAACAAATCTTCTAAATCTTCCAGACTTTTTCCTTTTGTTTCGGGCATCATAAAATGGGTGTAGAGCAACTGTAGGACCATAAAGCATCCGAAAAACACAAATGCCACCCACGGCGCAAATGTATTGATCAATACTGCCCCAAAAAGTGTGATCAAAGCTGCAAATACCCAGTGTGTGCCACTGCCCCAAGCCTGACCGTAGGCTCGCACCCTATTAGGAAATATTTCAGATATAAATATCCAGATCACAGATCCCTGGCCAATGGCATGGGAGGCGATGAAAGTCAAAATGAATATGAGCTTGAATATGGCACTGGACTCGACATAAAACCCATAAGCCACCATGAACAGGCTAGTGATATAGCCGATAGAGCCAATATACATCAGTTGCTTTCTTCCTGCTTTGTCGATCAACACCATCCCCACAAAAGTGAAAGCCAAATTCACGATACCGATTGAGATCGAACTTAACAGTGAATCGGATGAGCCAAATCCTGCCTTCTGCAGAATCTCCGGAGCATAGTAAAGAATAAAGTTGATCCCAGACAGCTGGTTGAAAAAAGCAATCAGAAAAGCCAGTATTAACGAACGTTTGTACTTTGCTGAGAATACTGAAGATTTATCATCTTTTGTTTTACGGTGATCCTCTTCTATGGCCTTTAGCATAGCAGAAGCTTCTGCCTCAGACGAAGACAACTCCTTGAGCACCTTTTCGGCACCAACATAATCGTTCCGATGAGTAATCAACCATCTCGGGCTTTTGGGTACACCCAGCACCATTAATGTGTAGATGAATGCGGGTAATGCCTCTATTCCCAGCATCCAGCGCCAATCATTATCTCCTCCTACACCCTGAAGAAGGTAGTTAGAGATGAATGCTATTAGGATTCCAAAAACGAGATTGAACTGATAGAGAATACCCAAACGACCCCTGTTACTGGCTGAAGATATCTCCGAGATATAAGTAGGAACGGCAATTGAAGACACCCCCACTCCTAATCCTCCAATGAAGCGAAAAAATGAGAACCAATAAGGGTCTAATGCTAAACCACTGCCGAGAGCTGACACAAAATACAGAACACCAACCCAGATCAATGTGGTCTTTCTGCCAAGCCTATCGGTAGGAATACCTGCCAGCATAGCCCCCACCACAGTGCCCCACAGCGCCATAGACATGATAAAAGTGCCATGAAACCACTCTGAGGTATTCCACAACTCTTTGAGAGGTAGGTTAGCCCCAGAGATAACCACCGTATCAAATCCAAACAAAAAACCCGCTAAAGAAGCGGTTAGAGAGGCCATAATCAGCTTTTTACTCATGCTATTTTACTTTTCAGATTCATTTTCTTTTTGATATATGCCGAGGCAGCTCCTAGAATTGCTGCACTTTCTCCAAGGGTAGATAGGTGGATTGGCTCCTTTATTCCGGTTTTGGTGAGTTCCGCTTGCACCTTAGGCAAGAAAATATGTTGCGCTTTTAACATATTCCCTCCCAGGATGATCGCGTCAGGGTTTTCTTCGGACACAAACAGGCCAATCAATTTTGCCAGGTTAAAAGCGAACTCCTTAAATATCGATCTTATTGACGGTTCACTATTGCTCATTTCTGTGAGTTCCTTTACTCCAGAAATCTCCTGGCCGGTCAGCTCCGAGTATCTTCGCTTAAACCATTTCGTGGAAATAAAATCTTCAACTATTCCATCATTGAATGGGTATTGCCATAGCTCCCCATCTACACCTACTCCATGCCTGATTTTTGCGGTCCCGCATCCAGTTCCAAGCGTTATACCAATTGGATGTTGATATTTCCGACCAACTCCCATGTCCAATTCGCCTTGAAGAAAACAAGCAGCATCGTTGGTCATCTGAATGTCTTCCTCAGGGATATTCAAAGCATGAGCTAGCGTCTCACAGACATTTAATCCATACAAATTGGAGTATTTCGACAAGCCATCTATGTGGCAAATACCTCGCTTATAATCACATGGACCGGGCATAGCTAATCCGATATGTTTGGACATATCATTATAATCACTATAACAAGATTCAACTATTCCTCGCCAAACATTCAGTATCTCTTCAGTTGATCCTTGTGAATCCAATTCCACTCTTCGGAGAGAATCCTGAACAATTATCCCATTGCCCAAATCCACCAATCCGGCGGTTACATGTGAGCCCCCGATATCCATACCAAGGACATAACTATTTCCCACAAATAGATTAGTCATATGTGCTCTCAGACTACTTGATTAGTTTAAAAGTGATTACGCCTTGTCCGGTGTGAAATCTCAAAATATAAATACCTGACTTCAACGAGTTCGCTCCGATTTGATCCTTGTCACTCAACTTAGCATTTAGAAGCAGTTTTCCACTGAATCATCTATTTCAAATGGTGTCTGCTTATAAAGGGGTTATCGGATGATAACTCTGGTGACAAAAGTTCCATTGGTTGTACTGACCTTCAATAGGTAAATTCCTTTGACAGAGCGACCAATACTCACCTCAACTTCATTTGGTAGTTCATGATAGGATGACCGTTGTATTTGCTGACCACTCAGGTCAATCAATTCAATTTCTCTGATACCATCATCCTTGTATGTATGAACTATGAGTTGATCTCCAGCGCTGATCGGATTTGGATAAATCTGAACCTCTGCTGGCGACAATTTCTCAACGTGGCCCTTTTGATCTTCATGGCTTTCCCGACAACTTACACAACTCTCTTCAACTCCAAATAACTGCCATTCTGCGAGCTGGAGCAGTGAAGACCCATTATTGGCAGTAATATCCAATCGATAACGCTTGTAACTGTTGTCATTATCAATGTAGAAGAACCTTCTTTGATAGCGATTAGAAAAATCCTGATTTGTTTGCGTGTCCAGGTCTACCCAGCTCGTGCCATTGTGCCCTTGCAGTTTCCAGTCTTTGGGATCCCGGTCTTCAGCATCGTTAGCGGATGTTATGGAATAGGCAGTCACCCGGTGACCTTCGGATGTTTGATACTCAATATATCCTTCGGCATGAGTTGTCAGGTATTTAGTTAGTGATGAATTATCAATGACTTTATCAATTTCTTCCCCACTAGGAGAGTCGTCATGCTCATCAGAAATGGTGCCACCCCCATCAGTGATGTCATAGAGTAGTTCAAACCAATTCATATGAAACTCGCCCTCATTGCCTAGCAATTGAAGCACAGTATTACCTGCAGAAGGAAAATCAATCACTGCATCAAGATCGTGCCATCCAGTATTACTGGAAATTGAAATGGAATCGTAAAGCGTAGAAGAATTGGCATCTTTTATCATCATTTCGGCATCATTGCTAATGTGACTATTTGAGACCCTGGCCTTAAATAGGTATTGCCCCGCGTTATCAATGTCAAGAAAATAATCCATGTGATCTCCGACACCTATATCATTACTCGTATACACTATTCCATTGTCGCTTCTCTGATCCACGAACACTCCCGCTTCGCTATTGGAGTTTTCAGCCTCAATCTTCACATAATCACCAACCACAACAGCTTTATCGAAACGAATCCAATTCAAATTGAAAATTCCAGTTTGAGCATTAACCCTGAGAAGATGGGGCCCTTGGGAAAGGGATATTTGATCGGATAGGGTCACAAAATCACTCCAAGTGCCTGTGCCGTCAATAGTAAGTGTAACAAGTGTACTGCCATCTTCGACCAGTTGTAAAACACCCTGGCCTGAAAGTGCATTGTCTCTGGAAACCCTGGCCGAAAACAAATAGGTAGCAGTGGTGGGTACATATACGTAATAATCCAGCCAACTGCCTGTCTGCATCGATAGCTGCTTGGTACCGAGGTTATCTTCTGATTCCTCACCATAGATCTCCGTTTGATAGGGACTGGAACCATTGAAAGTTGGGCAGCCTGTACCACTTTGTTCACTATGCTCTGTATGGGCATTTTCTGCTTCAAGTCGAGCATCGGTGAGGCTGAAGGCTCGGAAAAATTTCAGCCAATTCAAATTGAATCCCCCTGTGCTGCTAGAAATTCTAATCGTATGACCTCCTTCACTAATATTCAAGATGGTCGAAATCGATTCATAAAATTGCCAATTCCCGGTGTTCGGAACATCTATCGTTTCCACTGGCGTACCATCAACCTCGACTGTTAAAGACTTTCCGGACAACTCACTGGACACTCTCGCGACAAACATATAATCCGTTGTAGAATCGGCATAAACCAAGTATTCTGCCCATTCGTTTGCGTCAATTCCAGCCAGGCTGAGTCCACTACCTATATCACAGTTCGTTTCTGTGCCTACACCAGCATGAGCGGATATAAAGTCCTCTGCCTGAATTGTTCTGACAAATTTGGGAATGAAGGTCAGTTCAAACCAGTTGATATTGAACCCGCCATCAACTGCATGAATTCTCAAAGTTTGAACCCCTGCGGTCAGTTGTACATAGGCGGTCTCCGTTTGAAAATTTTGCCATCCTCCAGTATTCGGAATATTCACTGTGGTCAGCACATCAGCTGACTTTTTCAATTGAAATGATCTCCCTGTATAAATACTAGCGATCCTCGCATCTAGCTTATACCACCCATCTGATTCAACGCTTAGCTCATAGTCCATCCATTCCCCAGCATCAATGCCGCCTACATTTTGCCCACCACCTGTATCTGTTGTAGTTTCAGTAACTACTCCACTCATAGATTGGTAATCTTCCGCTTCAATTTGGCCGCTGACCACACTTTTTATACTATCCAGTTTGAACCAATTGATATTGGCGTTTCCATGTTTCGACTCCAACCTGAGTATTTGAGCTCCTGCGGCTAAAGTAGCTGTGGTACTTTGGGTGGCCCAGTTTTCCCAACCTCCTGTGGAGGGGATGGCAATTTCCTGTATCAGGGTAGCACCGCTTTTCAATTGGAGCGTATCACTTCCTACTGGCTGACGTGATGCGCGAACCAAAAAATTGTATTGTCTTGATTTTTTCACATCCACGTAATATTCCATCCAATCACCTGATCCTACCGCATCAACCGTTTCCCCACCACCAAAGTCAGAGGTTCCTGATGTTCCTACTCCCGACATCTCCACAAAATTCTCAGCTTCTATCTTTTCTGAGGTTAACACCAATGGATTTTCAAAGCGAATCCAATTGAGATTGAAACTACCATTTGGTGCTGACAATGTTAAAAGCGTATCCACGCCTTCAGTTAGGTTGATCATGCCAGTCACCGTTGAGTAGGTCTGAGCATCACCCGTATTATCAATATCTATTGTTGCCAGAGCATTTCCATTTGATGAGATAGTGAGCTGACGTCCACTATTGACACTCGCCGCTCTCACCCGAACTAAATAGGTGTCGGTGGAGGTTACCCTAACTTTGTAGCTGATGTCATCTGGAGCATCAAAACTGGTAATATTCATACCACAATAAGGGTCTGCATCTCCATTTTCCTCAACACTAACTCCAGTTGCACTGGTATAATTTTCAGCATTAATTCCACCAGGGATCAAAAACCCATCATCATGTGAGATCAACCCAAGTTTCACGGCCATTTCTAATAGTGTAATTCCCGCCAGCTGAGCGGAAAGCACCGCATCACAGGTTGATTCACCCCAATATGGCCCTGTATGATAGTTCACCAGATTTAACCCTCCACTCACCAGAGCACTTGCATTGTCAGCAACCATCGCCTTATAAGTATCTCTCTTGATAGACGAAACGGATGTTTCCATGGCAAGCTCAGTTAAATACCTTATCAAAATTCCCTTAAACAAAGGAGCGTCCCCACTTGCTCCTTCACTCTTATAAATCCCATCATTCAACAGATTATTTGATTCCCCTACAGCATAATCTGCGGTAAGAATAGCATCATCCAAATAATGAGTGCTGTCTGTAGCTCTGTACATTTCCAGTGCAGCACCTATAAATGTCCCATGCCCATAAGTGAACTCCCAGAGATCAATTTCACCGGGTGCGTTTTTGGGGTCTCTGTTCACTCCATCATATACGCGACCCGAACTTGCCACCAGATTACTTTTAACCCAACTATAGAGTCTTCGAGCCAACGCAATATCTTCAGCATCACCCAAATACTGATACCTTCGGGCTGCCACTATTACAGTGGGAGAATTGGCAGCATTGTTCTTGTAATCTCTTTGTGATTTGCGCCAGGCAATACCTCCTCCCATTATATCATTTTCCCCAGTCTTGATATCCTCCAATAATGTGGTGGAAACATCAAGAAATAAGGAAGAATCTGACGGATGAGTACCTTTGATGGCTTCAAACGCCCTAAAACTGGAAATGGCTAACCATTCCATATCATCATAAAAATTATTGTAGTGCCCATAGTTGTTGTTGAAGGTTTCATTGGCAGTTTCCATCCCATTCACCAAATCTTTCATGAGCTCTACAGCAGTGTCTCGTTGTGTCCCGGAAGTAGCTCTTTCATACCTATCTACCAGGACTTCTAATGCATAACCATTCCACCAATAATGAAAATACGTATTGGACGGGCTCGTACTCTGATCAAAAAAGTAGCCCCCCGTAACAGTATAAGAGTAATCGTCAACAAGAGCCTGCTGCGCCGAATCAGCCAACTGTTCATAGCTTTGGCTCCTTAAATTGAACATGCTCAGCAAGCTTACTATTGTGAAAATTAGTTTGGTTTTCATGGATTAGGGGTTTGGTTTTAAAAAAATTAAATGCTCTTTAGCACTTCAGGCCTTTCATTGAATGTTTTGAGAATTAATTCACCAAACAGGGTATTTGCCCAGGCAAACCATTCTCTCGAAAACTTCTTTGGATCATCTTTATGGAAGGATTCATGCATAAACCCGGTCTCTGCATCTGTATCCATAAGGGTTTTGATACAAGCCGCTATTTCCGCATCGTTTTCGCTAGTCAGGGCTTTCATAATAATGGACATAGGCCAAACCATATCCATACCCACATGGGGACCTCCAATACCTGACGCAGCCTTTCCCTCGAAGAAGAATGGATTGTCCTTGCTCCAGACAAAATCTCTGGTGTTCTGATAGATGGGATCGTTCTCAGATACACACCCTAAATATGGAAGTGCTAAAAGGCTGGGCACATTAGCATCATCCATAAATAGCTTGTTTCCAAATCCATCTACCTCGAAAGGATAAATATTTCCATAACCCAAATGTTCTACAATAGCATATTCCTTGAGTGCCGCCTCTACCTCATCGGCTAAGGCTATACACTCCCTGGCAAGTGATCCATCACCTAATACTTCGGTAGCGATCTCAGCCACCTGTCGCAAACTTACCACGGCAAAGAAATTGGATGGTACCAGAAAAAGATATGTAGTAGCATCATCAGACGGTCTGAAAGCCGATGCAATCAAGCCAACAGGGACTACCGGGTTTCCAAAACCTCTACCTGGCATGGTGTCGGTTTGTATGGGCGTTTCGCGCATGAATTTGTAAGGACCATCCCCTCCTTTTCGTTGTTGCTCCTTAAATGTTTTAAGTACCAGTTTCATGGCCTCTTGCCACTCTGAAGTAAAGACAGAGGTATCTCCTGAGGTCTTCCAATAGTGGTAGGCCAGTCTAATGGTGTAACACAAAGAATCCACCTCCCACTTTCGCTCATGCAGCTCCAGCTTCATTTCTGTATCATCACTCTGCCAATGCCCTCCGGTAGCTTCCTTGTTGAATGCGTTGGCATACGGATCTATCAGTACACATTTGGTTTGCCGCCGCACAACTCCCGCAATTAGCTTCCGAAGCTTGTCGTCTTTGTTTATCAAAGGTAAGTACGGCCATACCTGGGCCGTACTATCCCTTAACCACATAGCTGGTATATCTCCTGTAATAACAAATGTATCTGGCAACCCACCTTGCTCTTCGTACTGAACGGTGGTATCCAGTGTATTGGGAAAACAGTTTTCAAACATCCAAGCCAGTTTTGGGTTGTCAATACCCTTTTTCACTGCGCCTATAGTTTCTTCAACAGCTTTGCTGACAAAGTTTCGTTTTGACTTTGGAGGGCGGTTAGAGGTGTAACTCTTATCCCCTAAAGGCACTGGGAAACTCATTCCAGACAATAACGTGCCTACCCCAATCAGAGAAAGGGTATTGGTTTGAATAAACTTTCTTCTATTCATTTTATCAAATGTTATTGTTGAGTTATAAAGTTTTGAGAAGTCCTTCGTTTTCAAGAACTGCAAGTGTCTCCATTAAGAACACACCGCTCAGAGCCACTGTGAGGTCCACAGAAGATGAAACTTGCCCCTGACCATTTATAGGTGGGCTGACCCTCCAATCATGATTGAACAAAAACGGATAAGCAGGGTTTTTTGCCTTATCCCAGGCACTTTCCCCATTATCAACCAAGTAATCAATTACATTCCTTCGCTCTCCATCACTTAACCCTTCAGAAAGAGCCAGCACACCAAAATAGCGCATCATAATCCCTTTGAACAACCCCCCATCTCCATCGCCCTCCGGGCGGATGATGCCTGCAGAGCTTGATAAAAGTGATTCTGTAGCGGAGAACGTCTTTAGTGCTTTAACCAACAATTGGCGATCCTTTGTGATGGTATAGAGCTCAGCAAGAGCACCGGCATATGTTCCTTGGTTATAGGTGAAACGCCAAAAATCTTCGGTACTGTTGTCTCCGTCTATCTCAGTTCCTCCCTGACGACCAATGCCATCCCATACAATTCCGGTAACAGGATCAACGAGCTTTGATTCTTGCCAAGCCAGAATTTGTTTTCCGAAATCAAGGTCAGCTGCTGATCCGGTAATTTTATGAAGCCTAAAGGCCAAAATTGCTGCTGGACCATTCGAAGGGGCATTTTTATAATCCAGTTGGTTTTCATTCCATGCGATTCCTCCACCGTGATTATCATTCCATCCAAGTTTGATATCTTCCCATAGTCCCTTAACATCGTTGAGGTATTCTTCATTTTCTGTAAGCTCATAAGCTCTTAAAATGGACAGTGCCATCCATTCGCGATCGTCAAAAAAATCATTGTTTCGAAGTGAACTGATATTGTTTTTTATACCAGAAATCATTTCGTTCATCTGATTAATTGTTGATGGGCTCTTGGCCCTGACGGCAGCATCCACCACGGCGTCCAGCGCATTGGCCTGCCACCAGTAGTGCTGAGTATTCAGGTTCTTTTTATTATCCGTATTATAAACACCTTTTTCCGCGTTCCAATAAATTAGGTTCAGAGAATTGAATGAGGAATCAGCCCGAGATATCCAGGAAGGAGGCACCGGTTGTTTAGGTTCGTTTTCATCAGGATCCAGGTTAGATTCTTCTTTGCAACCCATAAGGGGAAGCAGTATTAAAATAAATTTTAAGAGTATCATCCTATTTTTCATTAGTAGATTTTCAAATGGTTCTTGAAGAATTTTTCTACACATTTCCGCGCAGGTCTGAACCAGTCTTTAAAAATTTGGGCAATAGTGTACAAGGCCGCACAATGATGTGCGGCGTTATACATGTATGAAGAAATGTGAAGTTTTATTAAACTATCGAGTGCTTACGATAGCTCCATCTACTAAGGACAAATTGTTCTCCCCTTCCGTATCTGAAGCCCAGTCTGTGATCAAATCAGTTGTAGCAGGCTTGGCAAAAGGCCAGTAGCCAATCAGGCCAGTTTCATCCCCGTCGATAATAAAATCCATGTCTTCTTTGATTTCGGCTGCAGACCTTGCCACTCCCCAATAGCGCACATCAAACATTTTACCGACCAACCTTCTTTCAGGTTGTTTAAAACCCGCACTATTACCCAATGTAAGAGGCTGAGCCCCTTCCTGAGCAGCTACTTCACCCATTCTGTCTCTATCAGATGCATCTAGTGACCCTATTTCATTCCCATTGATGTAAGATTTCATAGTCGTACCATCAAAGGTGCATGCTATATGAACCCACTCATTTCTAGGAACAATAGCCCCGGGAACAGCCGTAACATCAGGTTGAAGTCTACTCTCTCCATCTGCATCCCCAATTGCAAAGTCAAGCGCGTCTCCATCTCCAACTCTTACATTCCACCCCCAAACACCGTCAGCATAAAACTCGGTAGAAGCCATTTGCCCAAAGAATCCCGGCTTATCCGTGTAGTAGACCCAGGTTTCGAATGTGAATTCGCCTCTATTGAAAATACTCGCGGAATTGCTACTTTGCTCCACGGCAATTGCATTTTCGGAACCATTGGCCGAAAACTGCAATGCTGCATCTTCAATCTCTCGAGCTGCAAATGCAAATCTGGCATCTTCGAGTGAGGTCAACGCGGCATCTATTTCTTCCTGAGTTGCAGCCTCGTTGTTGCTTACGGTTTGAGCGTCTGCCAAGGCCGTTTCCAGTGGTTCCTTAGAATTCTTATAGTACTCTCCAACACCGTTCCCCTCAACGGATGAAGAAAGCAAAGTCTCTACGGTTGATATTTCTGCTGTTAATGCTGTTAAATCAGTATTCGGACCTTTGTCCTCCCCGTCATCTCCGCATGAATTCAGGGTAAAAATCACAAGTACACCTAGGGACAGCACCAGGGCCCTAATCCCGTAAATTTTGGTTTTGTTGTTAAAATCAATCATTGTAGTTCAAGTTTAGATTTAATTAATATTCAATAAATATGCTTTTCGTTTGGTCATCTGGTTAATCCGGGTATCCTGGATTCTGATCCAGGTTTGGGTTTACGTTTCTACTGGACTGCGGAATAGGAAATAAGGTTCTGAATCCGTCACTCACCTCCTTATCCCACCAATTTCCAGTATACTTTTTGTATCTGATCATGTCCGTACGGCGTAAGCCCTCAAAGGCCATTTCTCGTCCTTTTTCATCATACAATTCATCTAATGTTAGGTTTTGATAAGTTGGAACATTTGCTCTGTTTCGTATTACATTGATTGCATCAAGCACATCTTGAGGAACGATACCCCCATTCCTGAGAGAGGCTTCGGCTATATTGAAATAAATCTCCGCTAACCTGAAAAGCACTATATCATTGGAGAACCCTACCGCACCATATTCTACCTGATACTTAATGTTTCTGGCCCCTGAAGCTTCATTGCCATCTTCCATGTTTGGTACATCCAACTCAAAAACCAAGTGCTGTCCATTCTTGTCATTAGTTCCCAGAATAGGATTACCATCTCTTCCGTACTGTGGTCCCCACATAAACTGGCCTCTCAGCAAAGTCGGATCATTCTCGTTTCCGGGAATAAAAACTCTTGAGTCAAAAAAGCATCTGGCATCATTTAGGGTGTCATAAGTTTCTATAAACTCACGGACACTGACCATGCCATTGTATCCACCATTTCCCTGATATCCAAACTGTGGTTCTCGCTGCTGCCAGTGGGTAGTGAATTGAAACATTTGCTGTAAATCATTTCCAAAAAGCTCATCAGCTGGAATAGCAAAAACATTTTCGTCGGAGGCATAATTATCGGTTTTGAAAGGAGCATCCCACTGTGCCTCCAGCGAGAACGAAGATCCCAATACCAAACGACTAACTTCAATACAATCAGTCCATCTGGCCTCACCTGTATACACTTCAGCATTCAGGTATAGCCTTGATAGCAGACCATTGGCAGCTTCTTGAGTAAATCGTCCGTACCATCCTATATCACCTTTCTTAGGAAGGTTGGCCCTGATGTCCAGGATTTCTTCTTCGATAAAATTGAATACTTCTACCCTTGTATTGTTGGACGGGCTAAATTGGTTAATCGCGGTTACTATCGGAACATTGCCAAACAGGTCGAGCAAATAATAGTAATATAGGGCTCTAAGTCCTCGTAGTTCAGCTTGATATTGTAGTTTGTCCGTAGAGTTAACCGCATCAATATCCTTAAAGTCAAAAAGCAGATTATTGCATAAAGCTATTCCTTTATACATGTCGTTCCAGGAAATAGCGAAAGAACCATCCTCCACAGTCCACTCATGGCGATGCAATCGAATCCAGTTTCCGTTATCAAAGCCATCTCTACCCTTGGTAGGCCAGGCAGCCTCATCCGTTGACAATTCTTGTAAGAGAAATACCCCGCATCCATTGGTGGAAAAATTGAGGAAGACTTGTCTTAGATGAGCATATGGCCTCATCACTGCCGACACCACTTCTTCTTCATTCTGATAGAAATTACTCGCTGTAACTTCACTATAAACTTCTTCATCCAAGTCTACACAACTGGATAGACTAATCCCTAGCAAAAATATTTTCAGTAAATTTTTCATGATCAAAATGTAATGTTGAGGCCTAGTAAATAAGTGGCAGATCTTGGGTAGAAACTACGTGTATCCCACCCGAAACTCAGCCCTCCGTTGGTTCCACTACCCACCTCCGGATCAATTCCAGAGTAGTTAGTCAATAATGCCACATTTGTAACCGTGGTGTAAATCCGCGCCTGTTTGAACACAGACACATTTTTCAGGTTATAACCGAGGGTAATGTTATCGAGTCTTAGGTAATTACCCTTTTCCAGATAGTAATCAGAAAATCTTAGGCGATCATCGAGTGAAGACTGGGGCTCATCCAACATTGATTTGAAGTAATTGGATGGTGAATTTGCCGTATTCTCATACCATAACCGTTTCTCATTAAAAACATGATAACCTGCAGCTCCTACCATGTATACGGATAAATCAAATTGCCTCCAGCTAAACTGGTTGTTCAAGCTGAAAAAATACTTCGGGAGCCCATTCCCTATTACTTGGTAATCAATGTTTTCATCAATTCTTCCATCATTGTTTTGATCCTTGAATACCCATTTTCCATCAGAGCCGATCTTTTTAAACTTAAAGCCGTAGAATGTACCAACAGCTGTGCCTTCAGCCATCATATACAGAGACGTTGCTACATTTCCATAATCACCATAATAAATCGTATCTGCTTGAAACTGATCATTGGCCAGTGAAATGACTTCATTCGTATTGATAGAGAATGTGGGTGTAATGTCCCACTTAAATTCATTGCCATCTATGGCCTTGAAAGTCCCTATAAATTCAATCCCCTGATTCTTAATTGATCCGACATTTGTGAATAGCACTGGCTCTAAACTTGGGGGTGTTTGTGTGTTAAAGGAACCAAGCAAATCATCTGTGATTCTGGTATAAAAATCTACCGAACCAGTCACTCGTTCAGATAAAACACCAAAATCCAATCCTATATTCAACTCCTTGCTTCGTTCCCATCTCAAATCCGGATTGGGGTTATTAATGGGGCCATAAGTGAAGATCCACTGCCCATTGTAAAGTGCTCTTCCGCTTTCACCTATTCTGGCAAGAGACTGATAAGGTGCAATTCCCTGACTTCTTCCTGTCACTCCATATCCGGCTCTCAATTTTAGGGATGAAATGAAGGGAAGGTCAGACATGAAGTCTTCTTGCGAAATTCTCCAACCACCAGAAACGGCGGGAAATAAACCCCACTTATTGTTCTCACCAAAAACACTCGCTCCCTCTTGTCTCAAACTAGCATTAAAAAGATACTTAGTCGACCAGGAATAGTTGAACCTCCCAAAAAAGGCAATGAGTCTATAGCTCTGTTTGAAACTTCCAAAATCAGCTCGGCCATCCTGCAGAAAGCTCCCAGCTCCGATATCATTGTATTTGAGCTTGTTGGTAAGGAAACCTCGATTGAACATATTGCTACCGTGCGTAACATTGTTGATCAAGCTATATCCAGCCAGTAGTTTGATGTTGTGTTTACCAAACTGTTGATTGAAGTTTGATGTTGCTTCGAAAATATTCTCAACCGATGAATTATTCTCTTTTTCGGCTCTACCCGGAATACCTGACAACACGCTATTTCTTGAGTCTATGTCTTCAAAAAGTGAGCGTTCATAGTTTCTTAGAAAAGAAGATCCTTTGACCGAAACTGATAGGTTATCAGTAATATGACCTGTGAGGTTTACGTTCAGATTTACCCTGTTACTTATTGCTCCGTTTTCAATCTGTTTCAGCAGTGCAACCGGATTTGAAGCGCCCATACCTGGCAACTGATAGAAAGTGCCATCTTCATTATACACTGGAGCGGTTGGGTCATATTTCAACGCCTCATCCAAAGCATTGTAATTGGCAAAAGCCTGATCGGAGCGGTTTCCACCAATGGTTCCTTCCGCCTCCAGCCACTTGTATATTTGTTGTTTGAAGTTTAATCTAAAATTGGCCGTCTTATTGCTACTATTCAATATTAGCCCCTTGCTATCTCGATACCCCAAAGAGAAGCGCATCTGGGATGTTTTTGTTCCTTTTGATATTGCCAAAGAATGATAGGAACTCAATTTTGATGTGATCAACTCATCCGTCCAGTTGGTATCAAAACCCTTATCAATAGACTCTTTGCTAAAACCCAAGGTTCTCATCACATCGAGGTATTCCTGAGCATTCAACATTTCGGGGTTTCTTCTTGGCTTCTCTATAAAATAGGAACTGGTATAAATGATCTGACTCTTCTCTCGTTCACCAAACTTAGTCTCCACTATGATTACTCCATTACTACCTCGGGTTCCATAGATAGCGGCTGATGCGGCATCCTTCAGTACGTTAAAGGATTCAATGTCATTAGGGTTTAGAATGTACAAGTCAGGCATAGTACCGTATACACCGTCTATAATTACAAGCGGTTCATTGTTAGCGCTAATGGTACCCACGCCTCTAAGATTTACCTGCGGAGTGCTGTTTGGATCACTTCCTGCTTGGTTTATGATGGAAAGACCCGGCACTTTCCCTTTTAGCAACTCAACAGGATTATTTGTCACTCCTGCTCTGAAATCCTCACTTTTGATTTGAACTATGGAACTAGTAAGCTCCTCCTTTTTAGACGTGCCATAGCCCACAACCACTACTTCATCAAGCGCCTCAATATCCATACTCAACTCTACATTGATCTCAGTACGGCTATCTACGGGCACTTCCATTGTCTTAAAACCAACAAATGAAAATACCAGCACATCCTGCTCCTCTGCCACTATAGAATATAAACCATTCACATCTGTAATAGTGCCAATAGATGTCCCTTTGACTTGCACTGTGGCACCTGGGAGCGTTTCTCCCGAGTCGTCAATCACGCGGCCACTTACTGTGATCTGTGATATTAATTCCTCGTACAACTCCGGATTTTGGGTATTGTCTAATACCAGTTTTATGGAAATTATTTCATTTACTCTGCGGATAGAAACTTTTGACTGGCTTGACACGTCCTTCATCAATCTTTCCATATTCCATTCTCCTTTTGGAATACTTATCTTTTTACCCTTTAAATCAGAACGGGTATACATAAATGAAAAGTCAGTGGCGTCTTCAAGCTCCTTTATGAGACCCAGCAGCTCTTCATGGTTTTGCCTGACATCCACATGGGTCTCCACGAGTCTTTTTCTTTGCGCGAGCGACTCACCGGCAAATGCCATCGTGAGCGAATAGCAAAAAATCATCGTGCATATGGCCAGTTTGGACATAAAAGAAATAAATAAGTGTACTTTTGTATTCATAAGTTGTTGGTTAAATCCAAGACTTGTAGTTCAAAAAAGCCGAGTAGTTTTCCCCAAAACCATACTCGGCTTTTGTATTTATTTGATTAAAATATCGTTATTAAATCCCCATTTATCTTATAGTCAAATTCGTAGTTATAAGAAAGACTTTCCATCAGTTCCTGGATTGAGCAATCTTTACAATTTATAGTTATTTTCTTTTCTTTCAGTGCAATTTTGTCGTAGGAAACTGAAACACCGTACCACCTTGAAAGCCTTCTAAACACCACGGCGAGTTCTTCATCTTCAAAAACCAACCTCCCATCCATCCAACCGAAAGCTGCAGCACTATTCTCAATACTTGACCGACTAAGTATATTTTCTCTCTTGTTATAAGTTGCTCTCTCAGCTGGGAGGATATCGACAAAGCTTCTGCCCGAAGGATCACTCACCCTGACTTTCCCGGACCGTACAAATACCTCAGAAAAAGACTCATCTTCATAGGCCTGAATAGAGAAGGAAGTCCCTAATACCTCAATATTGATATTGTCGGTGGTTATAATAAATGGCGTGGATTCATTCCTGACTACATCGAAAAAGGCCTCACCGGTCAAAACCACCTGCCTACTGTTGCCTTCGAACACTTCCGGGTAACTAATCTTCGATCCTGAATTTAATTTGACGGTGCTACCATCAGCCAATTGTAACTCTAACTTCTTTCCTACAGGGGCCACCTTTTCAACCACACGAATAATATCCGAATTACTAAGATTGCTGCCTGACCAGAAATTATAAACTAGCCAACTTGAGGTAATAAGAAGCGCAACTGCAGCTGCCATATGATACCATGTAACATGAAACTTCTTCGATTCCTTTTGACCATGATAACCTGCAGACAAATCGATTTCATCAAGTAGTTGAAGCCAAATTCGATTTTTTGCACTCTGAGCTGAAGGGTCTGATGATTTCCAGTATAACTCAATCTTAGTTAAAATCTGACGATTCTTCGGATCCTCATCCAACCACTTTGACAATCTGTGCTGATCGTCAATGTTCATTTCATTATTCAAATACTTAAGAATGATCTGGTCCATAAGATGCTTTAACTCTATGTACTATAAAGAGTCAAAAGCATGTCTCAAGTCACATTCAAATCTAAAAATTTGTAATTATTTCACTGATATGAGCATACGCCTGCATAAAATCCCACTAAAAAACCGCTTAAAATAACAATTTCACAATTATCCAAGCAGCCCCATAGTACCAAGAAACAGCAGAACAGAGAAACTACCATAATTAGACTTAGTACCACCCGAAGCCTCAAGATAATCTGTAACTTCTTCTCTTATTCGGGAAACAGCCTTCGTCATGTGGTTTTTTACCGTTCCTTCCGATATACCCATTTCTGTTGCCACTTCTTTCACAGATTTTCCCTCCTGTCGGATCAGCTTATAAACAATCTGGCATTTATCCGGCAAAGCATTTATAGCATCATTTATAGCGCCAACCAGTTCTTGCTCCAGCATTACCTGTTCAGGATCGTGTCTATCAATCTCTTTGATAGTTTCTTCCAAATTACTGCCAAAAAAACAATTGGGATTTCGTGTAACGAACCTTATTGCTGAATTCTTTACCGTAATGAAGAGATAAGAATTGATATCCCTAATTGAAGTGAGACTATCTCTATTACTCCAAAGATTCATAAATACTTCAGAAACAATATCTTCGGCAGATTGCACATCATGAGTTATGCTCTTAGCATATTGATAAAGACTTGTAAAGTTCTGATCGTAGCAGCTTTTGAACCATTGATGGGTGTCATCAAGTGAATTAATATTATGAATTTTCCGCCTTATGGTCATTTACTTTAAAAAGTTACTCATGCAAGCTGCATCTAAGCTGAAAATATTGCTTAAGTCACAATGATATAAATAATCAATCTCAATTGATAATAAAATAAAGTTCTCTCAAGCCTCTTTGATTCCTGTTATGTAGTCGGTCTGTTCCACTTTGAGCATATTATTCTCCTGAGCCAGAGCCACTCCTCCTTGGAGGTGCCGCAGCCACTCTTTCTTACTTTGTGGGGAATATTCTCGAGCGAATTATTTCCTGATAAATCAACCTTTTTGAAAATATTGATTTGCAGCTTATTATAGGGCAAATTGGTTAATATTGCATTTTATCAGATCATGAATAACCAGACCAAAAATCCGCTTATGCTCATCTGGGATCGAGTCAAAAACATGGACGACCTCAGGGCCTTCATTGAATCTAAAGCGTTTCAATATTCCATCATAGCCCTTATTATTATCAATGCCATCACCATAGGACTGGAAACCTCTGCCACTATTCGGGAGTCAGCGGGGCTTTGGCTTACAGAAATAGACAAATATATTCTGGTCATCTTCACGCTCGAAATCTCTGTGAAAATCGTGGCCTATCGTCAGAAGTTTTTCGCCAACACCTGGAACATTTTTGACTTCCTCATTGTGGCCATTGCGCTGATCCCAGCTGCAGGCCCCCTGCACATCCTCCGTACCCTCCGCGTGCTACGAACCGCCCGCCTCATCAAAAATGTACCTAAGCTTCGTTTGATCATAGAGTCTTTGCTCAAATCTATTCCAAGCATTGGATGGATCGGGGTGCTGCTATTTATGATTTTCTACATTTTTGCGGTGATTGGTACCGATTTGTATCAGGATCAGTTTCCTGAGTACTTTGGCGATATGGGCAAGACCTTTTTCACCCTGTTTCAGGTGATGACGCTGGAAAGCTGGTCTTCGGGGATTGCCAGGCCTATGATGCAGGAGGTATCCTATTCCTACCTGTTTTTTATTCCTTTTATCCTGCTGGCTACCTATACCACACTCAATGTATTCATTGCGATAGTGGTCAACACGATGAATGAGATCAACCGTGCTGAAATGAAAGAAGAAGAAGAGCGGGTGAAGGATTTCGTACATCAGGAGCACGAGCAAATGCTCGATTACCTGTCTAGTATTGAGAGAAAAATCACCCAGCTCGAGAAAAAAATAGATCAGAAGAATTGAGCTCAACTCACTCTGCTTCGAGTTCAGGGTTTTTATCCACCAGTTCACCATCCTCATATCGGTAGGCTATCGACAGGTTTCCTTCCTGGTCATACCACTTTGCCAAACCGTGAAGTTTTCCATCAACATAGGGCGCCTCCTGCATCAGCGTACCATTGTCATAGTATTTGGTAAGCGGCCCATTCAATACCCCATCCTCATAGTTCCTGGTTTCAATTACCTTTTTACGCTTGTAGACCACATACTCACCATCCAGCTGATCACTGTGGTAATAGCTTTTAGTCTCCACATATCCCTGCTTGTCAAATTTCAATGACACCCCCTGTTTTTTACCCTGATTGTAGGTTTCCAGAGAGGTAATGGCTCCTTCTTTGTCGTATGTAACCCATGAGCCATGCTTAACCCCATGGAGTACGTCCCCTTCTGTCAGGATTCTCTGATCATCCCGCTGGGTGGCTTTGCTCAACCCCTCCACATCTCCATAGGCATTCACCTCTGCCGCAGATGGGATCAAAGATGTTTCCAGAATCACAGGTGTCCCGTTCTGGCAAGCCATCATTCCTCCAAAAACCAACATCAACCAAATTGAACCAATTCTATTCATGCTATTACAAAGTTTTTAGGTTTAAGATGGGCCAAAATTATACAACCAAAAGAAAAAATTCACTTCCGTAAAATCGGAAACTGAGACTCAGTCAAAACAATGAGTGGCAACCAGCGTTCCTTTATTGATGAAAAATAAGTACCTGGAGGCCTGGATAGAAGAGGCCACTTATATACCTGAAAAAATTGACCGGCACTTTAGCGGACTGGACGAACAGATTCTGAACCAAAAACCTGCTGTCAACAAATGGAGCATTGGGGAGCTACTGGATCACCTGATGGTGACAAATACGCTGTATTTCCCCAGGTTTGAGAAAATCATTGCCCATGAGCATTCCAATCCGTTCGGGGCGAGATTCACATACCTATCCAGTTTTTTTGGCCAGTCGATATTCAAATCTGTACACCCTGAGAATCCCCGCAAAATCAAGACGGTACGCAAGTTTCAGCCGGTGAAGAAGGTGTTCACGCTGGATAAAATAAAAGAATTCAAAGACCACCACGCTGTATTAATGGATTTCGCCCATAAAACTGATGCGGTTGATCATAAAAAAATTATCATCACTTCCCCGGCAAGCGCACTCATCTTCTATTCCCTGGAAGATGCATTCAGGATCATACTGGCTCATGAACAGCGACATATCCAGCAAGCAGTTCAGCTTCTCCCCACACCAAAAGAAATGCCCGTATCTTCCTAAAAAAATACGGGCATCCGCGTTCGTTAAAATCGGTCAGATTTAAGTAGTGTACATAGAGTTAAACATCACATAATCGGTGGTAAGGTCTGTACCCCAGCCGATTGCTGAAGATCGCCCCTCGCGCAGCTTCATTTTGATGGTAATCTCGGATTGTTTAAGGATTCGCTTCACCAGGTTGATGTCAAATTCCTGAGGCTTTCCCTGAACCATCATCATCACCTCCTCCTTGTCATTGCCCAATGAGAGGTCTACCTTATCCACGTCAAATGGGACTCCTGAGCGCCCCATAGCCGCAAGAATACGGCCCCAGTTGGGGTCGCGACCGAACATGGCAGTCTTCACCAATGATGAATCAGAAACCACCCGAACAATTTTACGGGCCTCCTCCCTGTTCTTGGCTCCCGACAACTGGTACTCAATAAACTTGCTGGCTCCTTCACCATCGGATATAATCAGCTTGGCCAGGTGTATCATCAGTTCACTCAGTTTTTCCTTGAAAGTGATGTAGTGAGGATCGCTGGCGGAAGTGATCATCTCATTGTCTGCCAGTCCATTGGCCATAATGCTGGCCATATCGTTGGTGGAGGTGTCCCCGTCCACGGTGATCATATTAAAGGAATCTTCCACTACTTCTTTGAACGCCTTGTCCAGTAGCTTTTGATCTATGTTGATGTCGGTGAAGGCAAAAGCCAACATGGTGGCCATATTGGGATGAATCATGCCTGAACCTTTGGCAATCCCGCCGATATTGATGGTATTGCCATCTATGTCAAATTCCACATAACCTTCTTTGGCGAAAGTATCTGTGGTCAAAATGGCATTCGCCGCAAAACTCCCTGCCCGGGAGTTTTCAGAGATCTTCTTTACATTTTCCTTGATCCCCTCTACTACTTCCTCAGTAGGAAATTTCTGCCCGATGATACCCGTAGAAGCGATCATCACCTGGTTGACATCAATTTTGAACTCATCAGCAGCCGTCTGTGCCATAGCCAGAGCTCCCTCCGCCCCCTGCTGGCCTGTGACTGCATTGGCATTACCGGAATTCACGATAATGGCCTGCGCCATGTGGTTAGACTCCTGCAGGTGTTTTTTGGTCAATTTAATGGGCTCCGCAATGACGAGGTTCTGAGTAAAAACCGCCGATACTTTGGCGGGCACCTCAGAGTACATGATAGCCAAATCCCGGCGCATAGACTTCACGCCCGTATGCGCACCCCAGCATTTGATGCCTCTTACATTGGTAATATTTCTGATCATATTCAAAGCAATAGTATTTTTAAGGTTGTAATGGTGAAATACGAAGACCGGAAGTTTCGTCCAGCCCGAGCATAATGTTCATATTTTGAACAGCTTGCCCGGCGGCCCCTTTTACAAGGTTATCGATGACACTGATCGTGATGATGGTATTGGTCCGGTCATCATAGGTTGTAAAAATATCACAATAGTTTGTCCCCCGCACCTGTTTTAGGTTGGGCAGCTCATTCCTCAGGCGTACATAAGGCTCGTTTTCATAATATTCTCTGAAAATTTTCTCCAGATCCTGAGTACTCACCTCACGGGTAGGCTTGGTATAGGTGGTAGAGAGTATCCCACGGTCTACGGGCAAAAGATGCGGTGTGAAAAGCACTGTTGCTTCACTGTTGGCGTATTTACCAATGATCTCCTGTATCTCTATGGTGTGCCGGTGTGATTTGACTCCATAAGCCGAAAAATTGTCATTCACCATTGGGAAATGAGTATTCGGTTTTGACTTGATCCCAGCACCCGTTACGCCGGTCTTGGAGTCTACGGTAATCTGATGCTTGTCAATAATACCCTCTTTCATCAAAGGCGCAAGGGCCAGAATAGCAGATGTAGGGAAGCAACCCGGATTAGCCACCAGCCTGGCTTCCCTGATTCTTTTTCTGTAAAGCTCTGGAAGACCAAAGACAGCCTGATCAAAACCTGGCTCAAAATGATGATTTTTCTGATACCATGCCTCATACACTGCTTTGCTGGAAAGCCTGAAATCTCCACTCAGATCTACTATTTTGAACGATTTATCATGGTTAGCCTTCACAAAATCCATGGACACGCCATGTGGTAACGCCAAAAACACCAGATCAAGACCTGCTTCATCCAGGTCATCAATTCCTATCAGTTCGGGCTCAAAAATGTCCTTAAACTGGGGGTGAACATCCGAAAACCGTTCCCCCTTTCTGCTCTCAGAAGTGATCGATGTGATGTTCACATCCGGGTGATTGATCAATATTCTCACCAGCTCGCTACCCGTATATCCGGTGGCTCCTACAATTGCTACGTTATATTTAGACATTTATCTATTTGCTTTGATTGACTTGAGCAATACCTCAAAAACTGTTTTCAAATCTTCCATGGGGATGTTGAGCGGCGGCACTAACCTGATGACATTGCCGGCTGTGGCATTGGCCAGTACCCCGTGCTCCATCATAGTGGCTACCACAGGTTTGGATTCTACACTCAGCTCTATGCCTATCATAAGTCCATAACCTCTGATTTCTTTAATTTCAGGATACGATGATTTTACGTTGGCCACTTCCGCTTTTAACCAGGCTCCTTTTTCAGTGGCCTGTTGCAACATTCCTTCCTCTTCCATGGCTTCTATAGTGGCCAGCGCTGCTGCACATGCCAGGGGATTGCCGCCAAAGGTGGTGCCATGGTCTCCCCAATCGATGGCCGATCCCACCTTTTCTGAAGCCAGCACAGCACCAATGGGCATGCCTCCGCCCAGGGCTTTGGCCAGGGTCATCACATCCGGCTTCACATCATAATGCTCATGGGCGAACATTTTACCAGTGCGCCCCATGCCCGATTGTATCTCATCAAAAATCAACACGAGGTTTTGCTCATCGCAATATGCCCTCAGTGACTTAAGAAAAGCTGAATCTGCCAGATTAATCCCTCCCTCGCCTTGTATGGGCTCGAGCATGATGCCTCCTACTTCCTGAGTGACCATACTTTTGATGGCCTCCAGGTCATTGAAAGGAGCATGCAGAAATCCGGCAGGAATAGGCGCAAAACCATTCATCATGGCCTCCTTACCTGTGGCGGCCACTGTGGCTAAAGTACGCCCGTGAAAAGCGTTTTTCATCGCTATGATGGTGCCTCCGCGTCCGTGCTTACTGGCATATTTTCGGGCTATTTTGATGGCTCCCTCTGCAGCCTCTGCTCCACTATTTCCGAAAAAAACCCGCTGGAGACCCGATAGATCAGCCAGCTTTTTGGCGAGCTCCATTTGCGGTTCACTGAGGTAAAAATTAGAAATATGAATCAACTCATGGGCCTGCCGGCCAATGGCATCTGCCACTTTGGGGTGTGCATGCCCCACGTTATTCACCGCGATTCCTGCCAGGGCATCAATGTATTCCTTGCCCTCCATATCCCATAGGCGGGAGCCCTGTCCTTTTTTGAAGGCCAAAGGATAGCGTCTGAAAGTGGGTAAATAGTAGGTTTTGTCTAATTCGTGTAGTTCTTCTGTTGAATAACTCATTGGTTATTTTAATGTGATTGCCCGAAGGTCAAAATAAAAAAATGAAAAGCCTCCTAAAAAATCAACTGGCCAGGGAACATAAGAATCCCACAGCAGATGGAGACATCTACATAAGTAATAGTTAAAGGCACCAAATGTTCCTTAAAACTTCAAAAAATCAAAATAACACAGTAATATATTGGAATAATACCAAGTTACTTCACAATCTTTCTGGGGATAGCTGATGGCAACCGGCTGAGCATCTCATTATTTAAAAGCTGGGTGAGCTGAGTAAATGAGCTGATGTTGATGGTATTGTTCTGTTGACGGCCTACCAGCACTACTTCGTCGCCCACCTCCACGTTAGAAATATGAGAGATGTCCACCATGAATAAGTTCATATTAATCAAACCTACGATTGGCGCCTTTTTCCCTTTTATCAATACAAACCCGCGGTTAGACTGTCCCCGTGGATACCCGTTGGAATAACCCAATGGAAGTACTGCTACCTTCATATCCTGGGTAGCCTGATAAGCCGTGCCGTAGCCAATAAACTCTCCGGCATCCACATCACGCACGTCCATCACGTCCGTCTTCCATGTAAAAAGTCGTTTGAGTGAACCATTTCCTTTCGCCTCACCCGCCTGCATGTGCATATAGTAGATGTCCGGGCTGGGCCAAAACCCATACTGCGCCACACCCATCCTCACCATGTCATAGACCGTATCCGGGTAGGCCAGCGCAGCGGCCGAGCACGCTATGTGTCGGATTTCAGGTTGTATTTTTTTCTTGTCGCAGATTTTCAAAAAACCTCTGAAACGCTCCTCCTGGGCAGTAATCTTAAACTGATTGGAAAAGCTCTCAGCTCCACCAAAATGAGTACATAGCCCTTTGAAAGCGACATGCTCATGATTTTTCTTCAGAAAAGAGAGTGTATCCGGAAACTCCCTGGCGTTCATCCCGGTGCGATTGGCTCCCGTCTCTACCTCTATATGCACTTTGGCCCGGATGCCCAGCTTTTGGGCCTTCTCCAAAACCAGGGGTAAACGCTCATAGTTGAATACATAAAACTCAATGCCATTTTGAATCGCCCACTCAATATCCACATCATAGAGAATACCCATGATCATCACATCCGCACCCATGGATTTAGCCTCCAGTACCTCCTCTGCCTCAAATGCAGAGGCAGTCGCAAAATGATCAACCCCTGCCCGCTCGGCCATCTTCACAAACTGAGCGATCCCATGACCATAGGCATTGGCTTTTACCACGGACGAAATCCTGACTTCTTTTCCCACCTTCTTGCGAATGAAGTTGATATTGTTCGTCAATGATGATTGACTAAGTTCGATCCTTGAAGAGTGCCTTACCATAACTTGATTTGTTGATTCCATACATAGGATTTACCCCAGCTCTCTTTCGCCAGAGCGGCTGCGTCTTTCAGCAGATGATCAGGCACGCCAGTCAGAAAATCGGTTGTGTCCAGTGGGTTGTAATGAAAAGCGTATACCCTGGCGGCAAACTGCCCAAAAGGCAAAGAGGACTCACCATGCTTCTCTCCATGACCAAATACGGATGGTTTGATGCCCTGCCCCCAATCCTGTCTGCCTTCATTGTTAGGGTTTAAAAAATAGGCACGTACTCCGCCCATAGGATCCTTATCCACCCTGAGTAAGGAGATCGCATGAAACCCTACCATATCACCTTTAGCACTGGTAATGAAAATGCCCACCGGATTGGGGTAGACCATTTCCCGGTGACCATTGTAATCCGGGTGAAACGCCGCATAAAAGATTCTGACAAAGCCTTCAAAGTCAAGAATGGAATTGGTCAGGTAGTCATAGCAAGAGGCAAAGCCCAGCTGAATCCATTGACCATACATGAGTGGATTGACCCACTTATGAGGATCCTCACCGCGTCCGGCTGTCCGTTTCATCATCTCGCTGTACAACTTGTCCAAATGCGGTACCAGCACCACACTGACGGGATCAAGGTTATAATCCAGCTTCTCCATCAGCCCCTTCCCCAACTGATTGGAGGTAAGGTCCAGGTTCTCAAACCTCATGATCAGGTTATTTTGGGTGGCCACCGTGATGATCATATCAATGAGTTTGGCAGGCGCATGTTGACTCCACATACTGATCCCCCTGGCAGACTGACAGGTGGGGTTATTACCCTGCCCGACTCCTAAAGGTTGACCCAGGACCCTGAGTGTACCGCCCAAAAGGTATTTCAAGGCATTGGCGGCAGGCTCCTCATTGGCCAGTGATTTCAGGATGCGCTTTTCTACCTGACTGTTCAGTTTGATTTTCCTGAGGTTCTCCAAACCCACGCGCACAGGCCTTCTGGAAAACATGTTTTTTCCCAGCATGCGGGCCAGCCCATAGATACACTGACAATTATCCGGGCTCACAATCTCCATAATCAGGGTGGAAACCAACTCATGAAACTTATCCCATTCGGCTCTTCCCCGATCATTCAAATCCAGGCAGTCAGGAACCAGCGCCGGATACTCCTGCACCAGTTTTTGAAGCAAAATGGGATGATACCTGCTCACCAGCCCTGTCGAGCTCATATGATAACCCATCGCTTCGGCTTCTGCCCTGAGGGTCTTCATATTCGCATTGCTCAGAAAATACTGATAATCTGACAGCTCACTATGCGCTCTGGCTCCATCGGATGGGCCATATACGGCTTCTATGTAGTGTCTGACTGATTGATCGGTTTTGGAGCTCCCTGTGGTGTCAAACCGCTCGTCCACCAGTCTGATGAGTTCCCGAACTTTTCTGGTCACAATAGGCCGCTGAGCACAGATAAGCCTGATCTCCTCAGCCAGCTTTTCATAGACCCCACTAAGATCTATCTCACTCATCATAAACCCGAAGAGGTTAAACGCCTTCTTCAACTCCCGCTCAGACATGACACTTCTGGTTTCCTCAGATGGCTCCTTCAGGGCAAACTCCAGATTATGTACCACTACCTCCTCCAGAAAATGTTGGGCTTCTCCGGCTGACATTGCCGGGCTGGTCATGTCTCCGTTGGCCAGGGACAAAAGCCTCAGTTCTGAAAGAATTTCGAAACTAGAAGAGGGATGTCCGAACTGGAGCGTGCCCTTCACGAGGTATGGCACCAGCTTGTCCGGTTCGTTCCAGGACGTACCAGCAAAGATCCCCGCTTCGTCAAGATCAGGGCATTTCTCATAGAGGTATGACAAACCATCCCTGGTAAGACTCAATAAATCTATCTGGCTAGCCAGCTTTGTAGCTTTTTCGGGTTTGGTGAGTTCCGTTGATTCCGAGAACTCCCGAAAGCTTTGCTCAAAATTGTCAAATACCCGATCTGAGGCTGTTTGCATATATCTGATTTGAATTCAATACTCTTAAAAGACTCTTAAAAAGTGTCTACAACCTGTCCTTATATGTAAAAATCCACCTCTTCGTAATGCTGAAGAAGTTCTGTCATCCGATCGGGATCCTCCCCTTTGAAGTTGATGGTACCGAAATGATTACCAAAACCCTCGCGGCTATCGCCAAGCTTCTGGCCACTATATGGAGGCACCAGTGTGTGATCTACAAAATAAGGTTCATTGTTGAGCTCCTCGGGTATTTCCAGTTTAGAAAACTGACGCTTGCGCGGATAGATCATCACGTTACCATGATAGTTTTTTGGTTTGAAATCCCTGGCCGGGAAGATAGCATCTAATTCCTCTTCGGTGGCATTGGGATCATGAGAAACGACAAAAGCCGCCAAAGCATCAAACTCCCACGACTTACTGGCCAGCTCCAAAATGTGACCTCCCGGGATTCTACAGGCCGTTTCACCAAAATTCAATTCATCATCGTCAGTAAGGAACCACTCTGGGTGCACCATCCCATACTCTATTCCGAAAATGTCCACCAGTTTCTGCACATGTTGATGAATCATGTCTCTTTTGCTTTGCAGGTATCTGCCTTCGGGGATGAAGTTTGAATATCCCAACTTCACATACTCTGTTATATTCAGAAATCGTATTTTCCCTTTATGGATAAAAGCCTCACAGGAAAACTCCCGCCCGGGTAAATGACTCTCGGCCAGGCATGGAAAATCTCCTTCTTCACACTTCTCATCAATGTCTGACATAGACCTGAGCAACCGATGACCAACTGTACCTGCCGAAGCAAATGGCTTAATATGTACCCAGCTATCGGCCTCTCCATCCAACTGGAGGTTGGCTTCATTGAGGCGTCTCATAAAAGCTTTAACTCCTTCCTTGTTATGCACTTCCTCAAAAAGGCCTACCCGCAATCCACCAATAAGGGCCTTGCGCTTCATCATGGCTTTGTTTCTAAACAGAAAAGCACGATTAAGTACCCGGGGATCACCACGATAGATCGAGTTAAGTGCGCCTGCCCATTCCACCGTTTCCTCATAGAGGGGCACTGCTACATCAGCATTAAAAGGCTTCAGTTTTTCTACCAGATCCAATGAATTGGAGGTGTCACTCCATTCATCCAACTGGTAAGAGACAAACGGGATGTCATTCTCTTGAGCATAAGGTTCAAAATCAGCAAAGGAAACCACAACATAAGGTTTTCCCAGCTTCTGCATACTCTCTATTACGGGCAAACTCCACCCAATCAATGCAAAACATTTAGCCATAATTATTTTCTGTTATAAGGTTGAAATCGATTAATCAGTGCAGACACATCTCCTCGAAGGGACCCAATTGGACATATATTTCCTGTATTAGATAGACACATCTATCCATAGTAATGACTCAACGTCCTTATTGTTCCTGAAAATTGTGATTACCCCTCAGAGTACAGCAGTTTCTTAGAATAGTTTAAAATGAGGAGGTATGACGAGATGGTTGGTGGCATTACCTGAAATGCACTAATTTAAGGCCTGAAAAAAATCCAACCACGATGAAAAATCTGATTTACCTGATATTCACGCTCATTCCCATGCTCTCCTTCAGCCAGGAAACCATTCGCGTTTTTTACCTGGGTGGTCAGTCCAACATGGACGGCTATGGGTACAACAAAGACCTGCCGGATTCACTGGCCTCATTTGACAATGTCTGGATATTTCATGGCAACCTTGCCGGAGATGGTGAGCCCAACGGAGGGATCGGCCTATGGGAACCCCTCAAACCTGGCCATGGTGTGGGGTTTGCTTCAGACGGTCAGTCCAATCAGCTAAGCGATCGGTTTGGGCCTGAGCTCTCCTTTGCGAAGCGGATGCAGGCGCTTTATCCTGGCGAAAAACTAGCGCTCATCAAATACTCCAAAGGAGGCACCTCCATTGACAGCCTGGGTGCCGGACCATTCGGTTCATGGGAGCCCGACTTTCGGAGCAAAGGTGGGATCAATCAGTACGATCATTTTCTGGCTACTATCAGAAATGCCACGCAGATACAAGACATTGATGGAAATGGAGTGGCAGACATCCTTATCCCCAGTGGCATTCTTTGGATGCAAGGAGAAAGTGATGGTGACAAAACCGAAGCAATGGCCAACAGATACTACGCCAACCTGAAACGCCTGATGGATCTGGTGCGTGCGGCACTTCGCACGGATGACCTCCCAGTAGTAGTTGGAAAAATATCGGACTCCTGGAATGATGAAGATGGCAAAGTATGGGACTATGGTGAGCTGGTACAATATGCTCAGGAAAAATATGCCCGCACTGATGGGAATGCGGCCATTGTAAGAAATACACGCTACTATGGCTACTCAGATCCGTGGCATTACAAAAGCGAAAATTACATAGACCTGGGCGAGGCCTTTGCGGATGCCCTGTACAAAATCAAGGGCGACGATTGATCTCCCTTGATTTTATCCCTTGATAGGTTTGAAAAATCTAACCGGCTGTCCTTTTGAAAACCTCAAGGAAGTGATCTGCATCTGCTTTACTGAGATTGAGCGCGGGCAATAAACGAATGGTGTTTTTTCTGGAAGCAGAACCCGTAAAGATCTGGTGGTCAAACAACAACTTCTTTCGAAGATCTGCCGCCGGATATGCCATATCAATTCCAATCATCAGACCTTTTCCCCGAACCTCTTGCACAGCAGGTATTCCAGTCAGTTCGTTCATCAGGTACGCCCCCACTGCTCGCGCATTTTCGATCAGATTTTCCTCCTGAATCACCTCCGCCACAGCCAATGCTGCCGCGCATGCGAGGTGGTTACCGCCAAACGTAGTACCCAGCATTCCGAATTTTGCTTCGAACTTGGGAGAGATGAGTACACCGCCAATAGGAAATCCATTGCCCATTCCCTTGGCCATGGTATAGAGGTCGGCTTCCACGCCATAGTAGTCCTGTGAGAAAAACCGGCCGCTTCGGCCATATCCGCACTGGACTGAATCGGCTATAAACACCGTGCCATAGATATCGCACAGTGATCGGATCTTTTTCATGAAAGACTCATCCGGCAAATAAATACCACCCACGCCCTGAATGCCTTCTATGATTACTGCAGCAATCTCGTCATTGGCAAAAGCCATCTCCAGGGCCTCCTCATCGTTAAACGGCAGAATCAATGCATTGTCTGTGGCATTAACCGGCGCTACAATGCCGGAATTATCTGTCACCGCCACGGCCAGCGATGTACGACCATGGAATCCATTGGTGAAGGAGATAACCTTCTTTCTCCCGGTATGAAAAGAGGCCAGTTTCAGCGCGTTTTCATTGGCCTCAGCCCCTGAATTACACAAAAACAGGTTCCATTCGGGTCTCCCTGAAAGTTCGCCCACCTTTTCCGCCAGCTCTTCTTGCAGGGGATTCAGAATGGAGTTGGAGTAAAATCCCAGCTGCCGTACCTGCTCAGTGATGCGCTGAACGTAGCGCGGGTGAGAATGACCAATGGAAATGACAGCATGCCCGCCGTACAAATCAAGGTATCGGGTGCCCGCTTTATCATAGACATAGCTGCCTTCACCTTTAGTGACCTCTATAGGAAAGAGAGGATATACATTAAATAAACCCATTTTCTGAATTTGAAAAGTTTGATATTGTAAAGGCTTTTCGCCTTGTCTGTCTTTGTATTAATTGGTTCGGATTTGCCCGTCTCCCCGCACCACCCATTTGTAGCTGGTCATTTCTCTCAAGCCCATAGGGCCACGGGCGTGGAGCTTTTGTGTACTGATGCCTATCTCCGCCCCCAACCCAAACTCACCGCCATCAGAGAAGGCTGTGGAAACATTGGCGTATACGCAGGCAGCATCCACCTGTTTCAAAAACCGATCGATGGTTGGCTGATCTTCCGCAATAATGGCCTCACTATGTTTGGAACTGTACCTGGCAATATGCTCAAGGGCTTCCTCCATATCTGCCACCACTTTTATCGACAGCTTGTAAGCCAGCCATTCTACCCCAAAATCTTCCTCCCTGGCAGGTCGCAATAAATCACCACTGTAGTGTCCCGTTAGGGCTTCCAAACTTTCCTCATCGGCGTAAACCTCCACCTGATCACTTTTATCCATTCCAGACAGTAGCTGAGGAAGCGCTCCAAGCAGGTTCTTATGCAAAATCAGACAATCGAGGGCATTGCATACACTCACCCTTCTGGTCTTCGCATTTTGCACAATGGCCCTGGCTTTGACAAGATCAGCCGAGCCGTCCACGTAAGTATGCACTATGCCCGCACCTGTCTCTATCACCGGGATACTCGCATTTTTTCTCACAAAATCAATCAGTCCCTGGCTACCTCGTGGAATGGCACAATCGATCAGCCCCTCCGCTGTGAGGATGGGCAGCAACGCCTCACGCTCGGCAGGTGCCAGGTAAACCACGCCTTCCAGCCGATGAGCCCTGAGCACTTCATGAATGATGTCCACAATGGCGGTATTGGAATCTTTGGCATCTCTACTTCCCTTCAGCACACAGGCATTGCCAGTCTTCAGGCACAGTGAAAACACATCAAAGGTCACATTGGGGCGAGACTCATAAATCACGGCAATCACTCCTATGGGCACGGACATCCTGGACAGCTTCAAACCATTGGGCAAGGTGCGCTCTTCCAACTGCTGACCCAGTGGAGACGGCAGCTGTGCCACCCTGCGAATATCATCCAGAATGGACTTCAAACGATCGTCATTTAGCAGCAAGCGATCATACTTGGGGTCCGAGGGGTCCATGCGTTGGAGGTCCTTTTGATTGGCCGCCAGAATGTCTGCTCTGCGTTTCCAGGCCAGGTCGGCCACTTCATTCAATACCTGCTGTATCTGAGCATCTTCCAGACTCACCAGCTGACGACTGGCCGCCTGCACGCTCTTCAAATCTATTAATATCTGCTCCATCACTTGATTCCTTCTTTTGTAGCAAAACGGGTACCTACCCCTTTCCCGGACAATATGTCCAAAACAATGTTGTCCTGCTTGCCATTGGCAATGAAGGTCTCAATGCCTCCTTCAGCGGCCCGGGTAGCTATGTCCACCTTGGAGTGCATGCCGCCTCTCCCCATGCCTGATTTTTCAACAGAAATATGCTTCCTGTGGGCATTGTCGCCAAAAGGAACCAGACCAATCACCTGTCCGGCATCATCGTAGACTCCATCCACATTGCTCAGGATAATCAGTTTATCAGCCCCAATCATAGAAGCCGTAAGCCCGGCCAACTCATCGTTATCTGTAAACATCAACTCTGTAAGCGACACCACATCATTTTCATTTACAATAGGAACTATGCCCTGACCGATCAGACCTTCAAAACAGTTGATCATATTTTGATAGTGTTCACCTTCGGCAAAGTCTTCTTTGGTGGTGAGCACCTGCGCACAGACGATATCATACTCTATAAACAGTTCGAAGTAGCGTTTCATCAGTGAGGTCTGCCCAACTGCTGATAGCACCTGCCTGCGAATGGCCTCACTGGTGATGCCGCTCTCACCAATGATGCTTCTCCCGGCACCCACGGCGCCTGAAGACACCAATACCGGGTGCCAACCAGCCTGAATCAGCTTGACGAGCTGCACCACCACTTGTCGGAATATGAGTTTATCCAACATCCCATCGTGCCTGGTCAGCACATTTGTTCCCACCTTTATTACGATCCGTTTCACCTCTTTTCGATGATTTAAAAATGTCAGTTCTCTTTGGGTAGTTGTCAGATCAGACCATTCGGGGCAATGTCAGAACGACTCGGTCTAAATCGAGCGGAAAAGTAGCAGTAAATTGATTCAAAGTGAAGGAAATAAGTCAACAGTTGTCTCATTTTTTGTACGACCTACCCCATTGACTTTTTTTTGGATAATTCTTACCTTCATAACTCACGAACCTGACCTAATTTATGAAAATCCTAAAAATCCTTGGAATTATTGCCGCCGGCATTATTTTGCTGGCCCTTTTTGGCATTACCTTCATTAAGACTACTATGCCCGACGTTGGGCCCCCACCCACTGTCTCCATAGAGGTCACCCCTGAACGAATCGCTCGCGGCGCCTATCTCGCCCACAGTGTGACAGTATGCATGGACTGTCACTCCACCCGGGACTGGAGCAAATTTTCAGGTCCACTGGTGCCCGGCACCCTGGGCAAAGGTGGAGAAGTCTTCAATCAGGACTTTGGTTTTCCAGGCACCTTTATCTCCAAAAACATCACCCCGGCAGGCGTGGGTGAATGGACGGATGGCGAATTATATCGGCTGATCACTACCGGGGTAACAAGGACCGAAGATCCTATTTTCCCGGTGATGCCCTACTACAAGTATGGTCAAATGGCTGATGAAGACATCTACTCTATTATTGCCTATATCCGGTCGCTGGCACCCATACAAAATGAGGTGGCCCCCTCAGCTGCAGATTTCCCAATGAGCATTATCCTCCATACCATTCCCAAGCCAGGAAATCCTCAGCCCCTGCCTGAAAAAAGTGATGTATTGGCCTATGGTGCCTACATGACCAGCGCAGCGGCCTGCGGCGATTGCCACACACCTCAGGACAAAGGAGCTCCGATAATGGAACTGAATTTTGCTGGCAGTTTTGAGTTCAACATGCCAGGATTTGGAATCGTGCGGTCGGCCAATATCACACCAGACCAAAAAACAGGTATAGGGTCCTGGTCCGAAGAATTCTTCGTAAACCGATTTAAGGCTTATGCCGACTCAAGCTACGTGCCCCATGCAGTGGGCGAAAATGATATGCAAACTGTAATGCCATGGATGATGTACGCCACCATGCAGGAGGAAGACCTCAAGGCGATTTATGCCTACCTAAGATCCCTTCCGGCCATCGAAAACCAGGTAGTAAAATTCACTCCGGCTTCAGAATTGTAGACTATCCTATTTTTTCCACCAATTGCTCCCAGGTAGCGTTGAGCGTTTCCAGCTCAGCTTTCTTACTTTGGTAGCGATTGGTGGTCTTTTCCATCTTAGCAGGGTCGCCAAACACCTCCGGTTTAGAGAGTTCCGCTTCCAGCTTAGTTACCTCCCCTTCCAGCGCTTCTATTTTTCCTTCCAGCTGAGTAATTTCTTTCTCCAGCTGCTTTTGGGAATCATCGTGGCGTGGCTTCTCTGCGGCTGCCTTTGGCTTTTCTTTTTTCTCGGTATTCTGAGGCTGAGGAGATGACTTTTTCTTCTCCTGCTCCCTATTGTACCACCACTCCCACTCCTCGTAGGTGCCCGGGTACTCCTTGATTTCATGGTCCTCAATCCACCAGATTTTATTGGCCACTTTCGAGATGAAATCCCTATCGTGAGATACCAACAGGAAGGTGCCCTCGAATTGCTGCAATGCTTGCACCAATATGCTCACCGACATCATATCCAGGTGGTTGGTAGGCTCATCCAGCATGAGGAAGTTAGACTCGGTAATCAGGGTTTTGGCCAAAGCCACACGCGACTTTTCCCCTCCACTTAATACTTTTATCTTCTTAAAAACCTCGTCATCTGTAAACAGGAAACAACCTAATACACCCCGCAGCTCCTGATCGGTTTTCCCCGAGCCGGCTTGCTTTAACTCTTCCAGTATTTCATTCTGAATATTCAGGGCCTCCAACTGGTGCTGAGCATAGAATGCTGTGGTAACATTGTGTCCCTTCTGTAAGCTCCCCTGAAAAGACTCTGTCTCCGCGACAATTCGCAAGGCCGTTGACTTCCCTTTACCATTCGCTCCGATAAACGCAATTTTATCTCCACGTTCTATGTGCGCATTGGCATGTGAAAGGATATTGAGGTCACCATAGGATTTGGAGATGTTCTCCATCTTTACCACATGACGGCCCGATTTTACCTTGAACTTAAACTTGAAATCAACCGCAGCGGCTTCATCTGCCACCGCTTCTATGCGCTCCATTTTGTCCAGCATTTTGGCCCGTGACTGGGCTTGCTTAGCCTTGGAGGCCTTGGCTTTGAAGCGTTCCACAAATCGCTCCGCTTGTCTTATTTTCTGCTGCTGGTTTTCAAAGGCATTTTGCTGAATTTCATTTCTCAGCTCCTTCTCCTCCAGGTAAAAATCATAGTTTCCTGCATACATATTGAGCTGATAAGCCGATACTTCCACAATCTTGTTGATCGAAGCATTCAAAAAGCGCCTGTCGTGAGAAACAATGATGCATGCGCCTTCATAGGTTTGAAGGTAGTTTTCCAGCCACTGAATGGAGGGTAGATCCAGGTGGTTAGTAGGCTCATCCAGCATGAGTAGAGAAGGCTTTTCAAGAAGTAACTTGGCCAGCATCACCCGCATCCGCCACCCACCCGAAAATTCCTTGAGTGGCCGCTGCAGGTCCTGTGTGCTAAACCCTATGCCTTCCAGAATTTCTTCGGCCTTAGCCTGCATGGTGTACCCATCGTTGGTTTCGAACCGCTCCTGCAGCTTGGCCAGCTTGTCCACCAGCTCATCACGGTAGTTGGCTTCCATCTCATGGAGTACCTCATCTATTTGCTTCTGAATCTTCATGGTTTCTGCAAAAGCCTGCATGGCCACATGAAGAATGGAGTCATTGGTGAGATAAGAAAGCAAATCCTGGTTGAGAAAGCCGATGGTCGTATCATTACTCATATTGATCTCGCCAGCGGTGGGTTGATCTTCCCCTGTGATCATTTTCAGCAGGGTAGACTTACCGGTACCATTCAGCCCAATAAGGCCTATACGGTCCTTTGGACCTATAAAAAGCGAAGCATCATCATACAGGGGTCTGTCTCCGATGTAATATGAAAGGTTATTGATACTAATCATGGCCGCAAAGTTATATGACTCAGCAGATGAAAAACGATTCCCGCTCGTTTTTTCCTCACTATCACTTAATTAAGTATGAATAGTATTATACGAGGTTATTAATTAATTTTAAGCTTGAGCCGCCATCTCATTTTTCGAATAAGCCATGATATCGCCTAAAATCTACTCCTGCAAGCGGTGCGCCATTGCATTGCTGTTTCTCCTGATTTCCTCTGCCGCCATTGGGCAAACCTGGGAAGTCGTACTGAAAAAAGCTGAAAAGCAATACACCAAAGGTAAATATGCCAAGGTAGAGAAAGCACTGAAAAAGCTGAGAAGCAAGCACATTGCGAAGAAATACAAGGGTGACTCCTCCCTCTACCCACTCACCTACATCATGGAAGCCAGGGCAGACTATGCACTGGCGGATTTTCGCGGAATGGAAACCAATCTCAATACCGCATTGAAGACGCTGCCAAAGTGGAAAAACGGGCACACCTATAATTACACCATGGGAATGCTCAGGATCATTGATTTTTACAATGAATATGGGAACCACCGAAAAGCTGATAGCCTAACCACCATCCTGGAAGGACTCAGCACGGCCTATCTGCAAAATGATCTCCTGGTGCAGGAGATCAAAATACGTCGGGCATTTACGGATGTCGCCATGGGATCGTATGATGAAGCCCTTGCAGCCCTCAAAGAACTCATTACCACATGGCCAACAAAACTCAAATTGAGCTATTCATTTGAAGCAGTGAATTCGGAGGATGAAGCTTACAAAACACAACTTCTGATAGACCTTTTCACAGCGGAAGTAGAGGCCTATCGAGGGAAAGGTGAATATCAAAAGGCCATCGAGCTGCTGGACACTCGAAATAAACAAGTCAACAGACTGGTAGAAGCCAACACTGAAGCCTATATAGACTTCAGGATTGCGGAGGCCAATGTATACCTGGACTATGGCGATGCCACCCAAGCCCGAAAGGTAAGTGATCAACTGATCACCATGAAGCCAAAAGGTAAACTCATGGAAAAAGCCGGCTTTGCCAACATTATGGCCAATGAACACGAGGGCCGTTTTGGGGATGCGGTGACCACTTCCATGAAAGTGGAAACAGCGCTGATCAAAGCCAAAGTGAGCCGGGAGTACGCGTATTTCAATACGGAGTTTCTCAACACCCTCATGCGCAGCTATGAACGAGACACGAAGCAAAATATAGTCATGAGATTCAATTCGCTGATCTCGCGAACAGCCAAGCTCTTACCTGAAGATCACAGAACCATGACTTTGGCACTGGAAAATGGAATTCAGTACATTTTTGATATCCAGCGGTCTGAAAATTACCCGCTCGCAGAGAAGTTCTACGTCAGGCTGGGTGAGTCTTTAAATACCCGATATGGAAAAACTGCCCTGCAAACCAATATTTACCAAATCAACTTTGCCGGGTATTATCTGAAATACTCCGAGAACCCGGCAAGGGCCTACAAACTACTGGCTGGCGAAGTGTATAAGAAGCCACTCACCCAGCTCTCCACCCAACACCCTGATTACGCCCGCATTGTGACAGACCTGATGGAATATTTTACCCTGACAGGTAACTTTGACTACCCCATAGCACTGACCAAATCAGTAGTGGAAGCTATGGTGGCCAATCCCAACACCACCAATGCTGAGCTCGGAGACAAGCTGGTGGAACTGGCCAGGCTGCAAATACAGGGAGGCTACTACAAGGATGCGGAGCTCAATGCCGACGAAGCCCTGAAAGTGCTCAGACGTGGAGGCGAGCGCAAATCCGAGGAGTTTGTGAAAGCCCTCAACAGTGCTGCATTTCTCTATGGCACCATCGGGTTGTACAACAAAGCAGAGAATCAGCTTCGCAAGTCAGAATCCATATATAAGAAAATAGCCACTGCCAACCAGGAACTGAGACTCGAGTCCATCGTGGATCTGGCTTTTCTCTATACCCGCATGGGCAACTACAGCGAAACCGAGGAGTTGGTGAACATGGCCATTGCTGAACGGAAAAAGCTCTACGGAAGCAACAGCCGCAGGTTGATCAAGCCATACAGCGCGCTGGGTGAGGTGTTCATGATCCGTGGTGACTATCCGGAATCTGAAAAAAACCTGAGAGCTGCACTGGCCATTGCCGAAACAGTGTATGGTGACACCACCCTGATTTTTGCTGAGACGCTCAGTAAAATGGTGAAACTTTATCTTGATTTGGGCAATTATGAAGCAGCGCTGGTCAACGCCACCGATGTACTGAAAATTCGGGAAAAGACCCTTCGCCCTAACCATATTCTCTTTGCCGATACCTATACAGACCTTGGGCACATCCATTATAATCTGGGTAGCCAACTTCAGGTGGTGGACAAGTACTATCAGTTAGCCAAAGAGATCACCGCATCCAATTTCGATCAGCAACACCCACTATATGCCGAAGCACTCAAGAACATTGCGTTTGTACACCTTCAGCGAGCAGAATATAACGAGGCGCTCACACTGCTGGATCAGGCCGATGACATCTGGAGGGATGCGCTGTCCAACCAAAACAGAAGTTCCGGTGAGGTAGCCAGAATCAAAGGAGACATCTACAATTATCAGGGGAAATTCAGGGAAGCCCGCCGGGAGTATGAAAAAGCAGCCAAGTATTTCAAACGCATCTTCAGTGAAGAACATCCTGACTTTCTCAACACGCAAAGTCGCCTCGCCCGTGCCTACTACATCAATGATGAAGTGAGTAAGGTGGAATCCATTCTGAGCGAAACAACCCTGGCCTACCTGAATTATACCAAAACCTACTTCCCTACCTTAAGTGAGGACGAAAAGGCCAAGTTTTGGAACAAAATCAAACCGGATTTTGAGTTTTACAATACCGTGGCTGTGCGCTACAGCACCAGCAAAGAAAAGTACCTGGAGAACATGTATGACTTTGCGTTGGCCACAAAGGGTCTGCTCCTGAACTCTTCCATCAAAACCAGGAACAGTATCCTCCACAGTGGGGATGAGCAACTGATTTCCCTCTTCAAAACCTGGGTGAGCAAAAAAGAATACCTCACCACCACCCTCGCTCAAAGCTCAGAAGACGCAAATGAGACCGAAGTAGACATCAAAAAACTGAAAGACGAAATTGCCGTGCTCGAAAAGCAACTGAGTGAAAGTTCCGATGCCTTTGAGGATTCTTTCGAGTACAAACTCTATACCTGGAATGACATACGCAAGTCGCTGAAAGAGAATGAAGCCGCCATCGAAATCATCCGGTACCGGGAGTTTGATGATCAGTTCAATGACGAAAAAATCCGATATGCTGCCCTCATCGTCACCAGCGAAACCAAAAAGAATCCTGAGCTGGTTCTTTTTGAAGATGGCAATGAAATGGAAACCCGGCATTTTATGTATCACCGGAATGTCACCAAATACAAAATAGCAGATGCCAATTCCTTTGGCGTTTTCTGGGAGCCTATCTACAATAAGGTACGGGACAAAGAAATCGTTTACTTGTCTCCAGATGGTATCTACAACCAGCTCAACGTAGAATCCTTCAAAATCAATGAGACCGAGTATGTCATTGACAAAATGAATGTGCGGGTAGTCAACAATACCAAAACCATTGCAGCACTGCGCTCCAGAGAAGCCAAAAAGGTGAAAAAAGATGAGGAGCCCCGAGAATTCACTGCCATGCTGCTAGGCAATCCTAACTATTATGAAACGGATGAAAACAGAAAAACCGCACAGCGTGAGGCGAACCGCGGGGGTGCCAATGTGTTTGTGCCACAACTACCCGGCACTGAGCAGGAAGTCATCACCATCAACGATCTGCTAAAGACCAAGGGCTGGAAAATAGAATATTATCTCGGCGAAAATGCCACTGAAAATCAGATCAAGCAATCTCAGAACTATACGCTTGTGCACATTGCTACCCATGGTTTCTTTGATGACAAAGCCAAAGCGGAGAAAAAGCCGGAGTTTATGATTGAGGAAGATGACAATCCGCTCGACAGGGCTGGGCTATTGGCTGAAGGCGGTGGAGATGTGTTAGTGAAAGCTACCAAAAATTACAACATCGATGATGGGGTACTCACTGCGCATGAGGCCATGAACCTCAATTTTGACAAAACTGAACTCATCGTACTGAGCGCCTGCGAAACCGGTCGTGGAGAAATCCAGCAAGGTGAAGGAGTATTCGGGTTACAACGTTCATTTCTGGTGGCCGGAGCAGATGCCATTGTGATGAGTCTGTTTCAGGTGTCTGATGAGGTCACTCAGAAGCTCATGGTAGAGTTTTACAAAAACTGGCTCAATGGACAAGATAAGCGAACTGCTTTCAACAATGCCCAACTGACCATCAAAGCACAGTACAATGATCCCATTTATTGGGGGGCATTCACGATGATTGCCAAGAGCTAGCTTTATCTTTGAACAATCAAACGACTCGTTGATTAGACATTTATGACCAGACTAATTATCATCCTGCTGAGCATCGCGCTCCTTTCCTGCACTAAGCCTCAGGAATCAGATTCAACTACCACAGAAAATTCCACAACCGCTGATACCGCGCTGCTGGACATGACCGACTTGCAACTAGACTCGCTGGTGCTGCCGGACGGGTTCTCCATAGCGCTCTATGGCAGGGTAGAAAACGCCCGATCGATGGCCATAAGCCCTTCAGGAGTACTTTATGTGGGTAATAGGGGTGGTGATAAGGTCTACGCCTTAAAAGATAACAACGGTGATTTCCAGGCAGACGAAATTTTCGTTTTAGCCACTGGTATGCGAATGCCCAATGGTGTCGCCTTCAAAGATGGTGATCTGTATGTAGCAGAAGTCAGCAAACTATGGAAATTTCCGGCAGTAGAAAGTAACCTGTCCGCTCCGGTTAAAGAGCTGATCTACGACGATTACCCTACAGATGGCCACCATGGCTGGAAATACATCGCTTTCGGCCCTGACGGCAAGCTTTACGTGCCCGTAGGAGCTCCTTGCAATATTTGTGAAAGCAAAGATGAAATCTACGCCTCCATCACCCGCATGAATGCTGATGGGTCGGACCGTGAAATCTATGTAAGCGGTGTTAGAAACACAGTGGGTTTCACCTGGCATCCTGAAACCGGTGAGCTTTATTTTACCGACAATGGACGGGACATGATGGGCGATGAAATTCCTCCCTGTGAACTGAACAGAGTAACCGAGAAAGGTCAGCACTTTGGCTACCCCTACTGCCATGGTGGTGATATCAAAGATCCGGAATTTGGAGACAAAAGATCGTGCGACGAATTTGTGGCACCAGCTCAAAAACTTGGAGCACATGTAGCTCCATTAGGTATCAAGTTCAACACCGGCAGCATGTTCCCTTCTCAGTATGCCAACCTGGCCTTCATAGCAGAGCACGGCTCCTGGAACCGCTCCTCGGAAGCAGGCCACACCGGCCACAAAATCACCACGGTGAAAGTAGAAGATGGTCAGGGTGTAGCCTATGAAGACTTCATCAAAGGCTTCCTCAACAAAGCAACCAACACTGCCTGGGGTCGCCCGGTAGATGTGCTCTTTCTCAAAGATGGCTCAATGCTCATCTCAGATGACCTGACCGGGTCCATTTACAGGGTGACCTACACCGGATCATAAGGATTGTCCATACTCAGCGCACATTCCGTAGGGAAAAACTATGATGGCCGGGCTGTCCTCCAAGGCATTTCATTCGAAATCCACAAAGGAGAGGTATGTGCCCTCATAGGTAGAAGTGGGTCAGGAAAAACCACACTGATCAGGATATTGGCTGGCCTACTGGCACCAGATACAGGCGAGGTATGGCTGGAAGGCGAAAAGCTTGAAAACCCGGATGATCAGCTCGTACCAGGCTACGAAGAAATCAGGCTAGTACATCAGGATTTTCAACTGAAACACCGCATGTCGGTAAAGGAAAACATCCGGTACGAGCTCCTAAGCTATGTGCCCGACTATCAGCAGGAACGGATCGCCGATCTGATGAAGCTTTGCCGAATCGAGCACCTGCAGGACAAGGACATCTCTCTGCTCTCCGGTGGCGAAAAACAACGGGTAGCTATTGCCAGGGGCATGGCCACCGAACCTGACGTACTGCTGTTGGATGAGCCTTTTAGTAACCTCGACATCAACACCAAGGCCATCTTGCTGGAAGAGGTAAAAGAGATTGCCAGCTCTACGGATACTGCCATTTTCCTGATCACCCACGATGCCCGGGATGCTATGGAAATTGCTGACAGGCTACTGGTCCTGGATTCCGGGCATCTCATCAAAACAGGTACACCCGCAAGTATCTATCACGCTCCGGCTGACACCCGGGTGGCTGACCTGCTGGGTCTGTACAATACCTTTACGCGTGAAGAACTTGGTACCCTTCTCCCTGATATCACTCCACCTGCCGGGCATCGATTCGGCTTGTGGGCAGAGGATTTGAAGCTCAATACCAAAGGTTTTGCCGCCACCATTCAAAAGGTGGTATTTGGCGGACCATACAACAAGGTGGTGCTCTCTCCGCATTCACTTCCTCATTTGCACCTTTGGGCCCTCGACCATTCAAAACAAATCACCCCAAAAACACAGGCCTGTTTTTCAATCACAGTAGATTACCTCTTCCCTGTCAATTTCGTCTGAAATTAGTGAAATTGAGATCAAAAATCCCGGTCATGCCATAAAGCATGGTAGTTATGGTTTGTACCAACTCTCATTTCAAAAAAGATTAAATCCACTATCACCTAATGGGAGATGTCACTAGATTAGCAACATGGACAGACCAGCGTTTGACGATATCTTCATGGAACTGGCAGTAAACCTTGCCAAAAAAAGCCATTGTATTAAAAGACATGTGGGGGCGGTACTCACCAAAGACACCCGCATCATCTCCATTGGCTACAATGGACCCCCAGCAGGTACGCATAACTGCGATGAGGAATACCCGGAAACAGGCTGCCCAAGAGACTCGAAAGGTGGGTGCTCATTGGCTATCCATGCAGAACAAAATGCCATCCTCTATGCCGTGAAAAACAAGGCCACTGTGGAAGGCTCCACACTCTATGTTACCCTGTCACCGTGTCTGGCCTGTGCCCGGATCATCTACACTGCCGGTATTGAAAAAGTCATCTACCTCAACTCCTATGCGGCACATAAAGGTATAGAACAAGATGAGGGAGTGGATTTTTTGAGCAAGTTTGGAGTAACCATGGAAAAATATCAGGGTCAGATCTCACACGTCACAGATCTGATCTAAAAACTATTTAATCGCCAGTCTTTTGGTAATGAACCCATTGGAGTTCTGCACTTTGAGTAAATAAGTCCCGGAGTTCATTCCGTCAGTGCTCACCGCATTGTCGGTGTTAAAATTGCCCGACCTGATTTGAAGCCCGCTGATGGTATAGAGGGCCCAGACCATATCAGCCTTTGCACCCTCTACATAAAATACCGATTCAGAAAACGCGGGGTTTGGATAAGTTTTGATTTGAGAAGAAAAAATAGTGGCACCAATGGCTATAACCTTAAGCACTTCGTGAGTTCCGTCATAGTCCGTCTGTGAAAGTCTGTAATAAGTGGCCCCCCATTCACGATGTCCACTGCCATCAGTGACCTCATATGCCCGCATTTCTTTACAGGAACCCGCTCCATCCACTTTAGCTATCTCTTCAAAGTTCTGACCATCGTTTGATCTTTCCAGGGTAAAAAAGCTGTTATTTAATTCTGAAACAGTCTTCCACTTCAGTAGCACGGTACCTGATAGCACTTTTCCTTCAAAAATCAGCAGACTAACAGGCAGTGGATTACAGGAGCTCCCGCAGCATCCGCCACTACCGCCAGAGCAATCACCGGAATCGCCGGTTGGAGTATTTCCAGAAAAGGTTCCTCCCACTACCAGAGTTCCTCCGTTCACATCTACAGCGCCTCCATTGCGGTTATCAAAGTTTCCACCAACATCAATAAATCCCCCGTTATCAGCAGAAACATCACTGTTCCCACGGTTGTCAAAATTGCGAAGCAAGTTAAACGTGCCATTATTGCGCACTACCAAAATCTCATTTCCGGCATTATCAAAATTCCCAGTGGCTCTTACATGAGAGTTATCTATGTACCATTCATTGTTCACAATGTCCCCTCTGATATCCACCTGGGTATTGTTATTCATAGTGAGCACCCCATTTCCACTAAAATCAAGTGCTGTAGTTCCAAACGACATGAGATTGGAAGTACCCAGGTCAAGGGTACTGTTGTCAAATACCACGTTCCCATTTTCAATGGTCATTTTTCCTCCTGAGTTCAGCGTACTGTTAGTGACCGTCGAGTTTTTTAACGTGACATTGGTGCCGGCATCCAGCACCCCATCATTGATGACAGCATTCTCGAGTTGCAAATTTCCGGAGGTGGCAATGTCCGTCCCCGTCATGGTCATGGTGGTGACACTGGTGGTCCATGAGGTCACACCTGTGAAAGTGGTATTCTCCAGAACCATATGATTTCCAGAGATACTCACTGACCCCATGCTCAGATCCACAGTACTATTATACATGGCAAAATCACCGCCATTGGCAGTTGAGAAGTTGGTAGACACGTTGTAGGTTCCTCCATTGTAGGTGTTGGTGGATCCAGCACCATCCGACAGGGTCCAAACGTTAAAAGTAGCTCCTGTTCCATTGAGTGTGCCGCCGGACTCTACTTTGAGTGTTCCCATCACGGTGACCGTCACTCCGGGGTTCACATTGAGGGTACCACCGGAAATGGTCATATTCCCTACGGCAGTACAATTACTGGTGATGGTGCCGGAAGTAGGACATTGTGCCCAAAGGTCTGCCGCGGCTGTTAAATACAAGATTGTGAGTAATCCTATTTTGTTGATCATAAGGCGATTTTTTTAGTCCATAGCTAAGACTACACCTCAAAATAGAATTATATTTTATTCATAACATACTGATAAACATTGATTTGGGGGAATTACGCATGTTTTTGCGTGTTATACGCAAAGGGACTTTTACGTAACGGAACCAACCAAAAAGTGCGGATAAAAGAATTTATTCAGTGATGTTACTCTTTCTAACGAATGATCACTTTTTTGGTGAGAACAGCTGATTCACTAAAGATTTTTAACAGATAGGCACCAGGCTGATAGTACGGTGTCTCCAAAATATTCCCCGAGATGAAAGTACCTCTGGCCATCAGCCCCCCGGAGAGGGCGTATATTTCCCAGGACATATCGGCTGTTACACCCTCTATCATAATTTCACCTCCCTGCACGGCCGGATTAGGGAATATTTGGACATTATCTACCAGGCTACTCTGCCCAAGACTGATAACCCGGAGCCACTCAAAAGTGCCGTCATAATCGGTTTGTGATAAGCGGTAATATACAGCAGGGGATGAATTTGCAAAACCCAGGATGTCCTTGAAAGAGTAATGTTGTACCACTTTGGAAGTGCCATGCCCGGGAATCTTAGCGATGGGCTGAAAGATACGCCCATCCGCAGATCGCTCCAATGTGAAATAGTCGTTGTCCTTTTCAGAAGCGGTGCTCCAACTCAGAAGCACCTGATCATTTTCCTGAATGACATCAAAGGTGACCAAAGAAACAGGCAAAGCAGCGCACCCGGACCCACAGCAACCATCCGTACACTCTGCATCGCCGGAGGATGCAGAAACTCCACTGAATGGGTCTGACATGGTGCCTCCATAAGAAAAGGTGCCATCCGGCACCGTGATGCTGGCGGCCTGTGCATTGGTTACATCGCCGGCCACTGCGAAGGATCCACCCCCGTCCACACCGATCGAACTGCCGTAGCTGTTATTCAGATTTCCTCCGACGGAAATGGAGCCTCCATCTATGTCCACATAGCCCTCGTTAGCCGGGTCACCATTGGATTGTAATCCATTGTTAAAGTCACCAGTCACTGTGAGCGTTCCATTGTTGCGCACGGTCAGCTGTGCATGGTAGTCATTGTTCATGTCTCCATTGATGTACACATCGCTGGCATCGATGATCAGGCTGGACTGATCCTCAGTATTCATATTTCCGTTGGACAACGTAATATCACTTCCATTTTGTGCCAAAATAGTGGCCTGGAAATCATTCATGAAGTTTCCGGATGTCAGTGTGATCGTAGAGTTATCGAGTATCATATCAGCTCCATTGTCATTTAAGAAGTTGCCTCCTACCACAAGAGCTGATCCATTGGTGATGTTAGAGCCAGATTGCTCACCGATGGTGAAATTGGTACCTGAGTTAATCGAAGAGCTGTTCACTGTGAGTGTATGCCCACTGCCACCTGCAAAATTGAAAGAAGTTCCAGCGTCTATAGACGAGCCATTAGTAAGTGAGAGTTGAGTACCTCCGCCTGAGGTCGCAAAAGTAGTACCGGTGGTAATAGCCGAATTATTCAATGTGATGGTACCCTGAGCAAACCCCTCAGAAAAGGACGTCCCAACATCAAGTGTAGCATTGGTCATGGTAAGTCCACCATGCCAGCCACCCGTGTAGCCATTGGTCACGTTAAGCGTCGTTCCACTCAGGTTGAGGGTGTAATTATCTCCAATGGTGGCCGTACCTACATTTACAGTACCTCCTGAAATCGTTCTGGTAGTGGCTCCACCCACATAGGTATTATTCAAAGTACCTGTCACGGTGAGGGTAGCTCCTGCGCCAAAAGTGAGATTGGCATCCAGGGTGAGGTTCCCGGTAATGGTATAATTGGTACCGGCTGCAATCGTGCAATTACTACTTATTGTTACGTTTCCTGTCACATTGCCTGTTGGACACTGGGCATAAGTAATGAACCATGAAAACATGAAAATCAAAGCGCATAACGCTTTCCATAACACCGTCATGAGTGGACTATTTTGGTTGGACTAATTCGGTAAAAATACCTTTTTCCACCACTTACAGCCCACTTTTATCGCTCAATGGGGCTTATGTATCGACACACACATCAAATAGAACTATGACCAGTAAAAGATTGTACGTTTTATCTGCCCCACGTGCTATCAACCCTACTCTTCCTTCAAGGAATCCAACGGATTATTTGATGCTGTGCGATAGGTTTGCAGAGCAACAGTGAACAGGGAAATCAGCGTGAGAAACACCAATGGAACCGCGAAAATCATACCCCCTAAATCAATGCGTTCCACATAATCATCCAGCCAGTCATGCCCCAGGTAAAAGGCCAATGGCATCGCAATAAATGCGCTGGCGATAATGAGACGCCCGAAATAGGTCATTATCTTCACAAAGATTTGACCAACCCTGGCTCCCAGCACCTTTCTGATGGCAATTTCCTTGCGTTTACGCTCCAGCACAAACGCCGATAAGGTAAATAACCCAATGGCAGCAATCACAATGGCGAGTATCGAAAAGCCTGAAAACAACAAACCAAATCTCCGCTCTCCATCATACAATCTCTGAAAAGAATCATCCATAAATCGCCCATCCAACGGGTAATTGGGTAAAAATCGATCCCAGGAAGCCTCAATGTGTTCCAGAGCATCCCCAAGGTTTCCGTCTATTTTCACCATGAGGTAATCGCCACCAAACGTCCCAAACCCAACGGACTCCAAATATCGAAACACAACCGGGGCATTTCTGCTTTTCGCCGAGCCCAGGGCAAAGTCCTCCACCACTCCTATGATTTTGAAATGCCGCTCTCCTCTGCCCAACATTTTTCCGAGCGGTTCCTCCCACCCCAGAGTTTTCACCAGCGTTTCGTTGACGACAATGTTGGTGGTATCTGTAGCCAGGTTCTCGCTAAAAAACCTGCCTTTGACAAGCTCCAACCCCCATACCTCCTGAATCTCGCTGGAAACAAAGAGGTTGTTCGGGCTCAGTTGAATTCTGTCTTCATCGATAGAGGTGTAGTTCCAATCAGACAGACCTCCTGATGGATATCCATTCGCCAGCCCCACCTGACCGATGGCAGAATGCCCAATCAGCTGCTGCTTAAAAGCTCCAAACTCACCCACTATTTTACGGGCGTCCCTGATGACGTAGGTCTGCTCCGTATCCAGGCCCAGCTTTCGGTTGCTCATTAGTGAAATCTGCTGATACACTATGTAAGTCCCCACCATCAGTAACAACGAGATGGAAAACTGAAAAACAACCAACCCCGAACGCAATCGACTTCCACCCCCTTTCACGGTCTCACCTTTCAAGGCCGCGATTGGCCTAAAGGAAGCCAGATAGAGCGCAGGATAAATCCCTGAAAGAAGACTTGTGGCTAGCAAAATGAGCATGAACCAAAGGGCATTCTCCAGATTCACAATGTCCCAAACCCCATAACTACCAAGGCTCACCTGATTGAAATATGGGAGGCAAACCAGTGCCAGGACAAGCCCGGCCACCATAGCGATCGATGTGATCACAAAAGATTCTAACAGGAACTGTTGCGTGATTAGGCTTTTCACGGATCCCATCACCTTTCTCATCCCTATCTCTTTTGCTCTGAGTGATGAGCGCGCAGTGGCCATATTGATATAGTTGATACAGGCAATGAGCAGAATAAAAACCGCCACTCCTCCAAAGGTGAGCAGGCTCTGATAATTTGCCCCCACGCCCAGGGAAAGCCGTGGGTGATGCAGGTGAATATCCTTCATGGGGACAAGCCCAAACGAATGCTGATGACCTTCAGCAAAATAGTCCTCAAGGGTAGCATAAGAATCATTAAACCCCAAAATCTCCGGGCCGATGTATCGTTTGACAAAGTCGGTAAACTTTGCCTTCAGTTGCTCAATGTTAGCATTAGAATCCACCAGCAAATAAGAATAAAAGTTATTCCCCGTCCAATAACCGCTGGTCACCCATGATTCGCGGGGCATAGACAAGACAAAGTCATAGGGAATGGAGCTGGTTTCAGGCAGGTTTTCTACCACGGCCGTCACTACATAATCATCGCCATCCACATCGATCACCTGCCCCATAGCCACCTCATCCTGAAAAAGTTTGGTTGCCACTTTTCTGGTCAACACTATATCTCTGGGGCCAGTAAGTATATGGCTACTTGTTCCAGCCAGGAATGTGGCGGGGAATAACTCAAAAAAAGTAGAGTCCGCATAGATTCCCCCACCCTGCCTGATGTACCGGCCATTCTGTGAAATCACACCTTCCAAAGGTCCCATAATCCTGGTGCCATTGAGCACTTCAGGATAGTCAGCCTGCATCTGTTTCACCAGCAAAGCCGGGGTGTTTCCGCCACGCTCATTTATTGTCACACGGTAGATATTGTCCAGCTGTGGGAGGTGCTTATCGAAAGCAAACTGATACTTGATATGGATGAGGATGAGAAAACAAGCAGCGATGGCCATTGACAGGCCCAGAATATTTAATGCTGTCTGCACCTTGTTTTTGCCCATGCTCCGCAGGGTTACTTTGAAATAAGTCTTGAACATACCAAAAGGTGAATTGGGTTGAAAATCTTCTAAATCCTTAATGTATCGCCACCTGAAAAACCGGATCACATTTAGGTAGGTCGCCAGCCTGGCCTTTGCCGGATGTGTGGTGACCTCTCGGTGATATAGCTCCAATAGGTCTCCCTCTATCACTTCGGCGTACCAGGGCTTGCAGAACCATCTCAGTATCCTGAATGGCAGTTTCGGTGGGTTGGCAAGTGTCATCGGGTTTCCAGCAAAACTTTAGGTATTTGATCATAAAGGGTATTCCTCACCCTTCTGTTGATTTCCAATACCTGAACCCCCAGATTAGTCACTTTGAAATACCGCTTGCTACGCCCGCCTCGTTCTGCTGTAGCACCTCCCATGTATGAGCTGAGGTAGCCCTTTTTCTCCAGTCTGTCGAGCGCAGTGTGTACTCCGCTAATGTTCACCTTCCGGCCGGTCTGGGCACCAATCTCATCCATCACCCGCACCCCATAGGCATCTTCATGAAGAATGGCTGTCACCAGCAGCACCAGTTCCTCAAATTCCCCTATCTGTACCTTTTCTTCCTTCATATCATTCATGATTGTAAATGAAATACGAAAGTAAATCTAAAAAGTTTCTTTCATCATTGTAAATGATATTAATAAAACAAAAAAAACCGACTCATTTCAATGAGCCGGCTTCTACCAATCAACCTAACCAACTATATCTTTTTTGTGTTATCAAAAACCACCATCTCCTTCAAACTCGTCGCGGCCTCCGCCACGATCCGGTCTTTGCTTCTTCTGGTTGAGTCGATAAGTAGCCGTGAGTACAAAGGTTGGCCCCTTGCGCCACTGCCAGGTGGACTCCTCATAGAAGGTGGGTATATCTGTGATAGACCTCCACTTGCGTGAATTGAAGAGATCCCGTGCGCTGAGTGAAATGGTTCCGTTGTTTTTCCAGATATCCCGGGTCAGCCCAACATCAACCACTGTTACTGAGAGCCTTCTGCCCTGAGACTGATTCTGTGGAGCCTGGTAGTTCACATTGACCTGCGCATCAAAGAGCTTGGGTATTTTGAAGTTGTTACTCACCCGAGTGCTGAAGGTGGTGGTGCGCGCCCCCAGGTTGATACTGTCTCCCACTGTGCCGGTAATCTGCTGGTGATAAAAGTTGAAATTACCACTCACCCGGTACCAGCTGGTAAACTCATGGGCCGCGTTGATTTCCATACCTACTGCATCACTCTCCCCAATGTTATAAGGGATCTGTACGCGCTCGCCATTCTCGTTTGGAGCAAGACTCACCCGACGAATCAGTTGAGTAGTATGTCGGTAATACACGCCATAGTAAATGGACGAAGCCTTCATATTCTGAAGAAATCCGGTTTCGTATGAATCAGTAAATTCGGGCTGAAGCTCCGGGTTTCCTATGCGGAAATTACGGTTGTCCGTGAAGGAGCTAAACGGGTTCAACTCCCTGAATCGGGGCCTGTTGATCCGGCGGCTGTAGCTCAGCTGCAGCTGATTTTCACCCTTGAGCTTGTAGGTAAAAAAAGCACTGGGGAAAAGATTGGTATACTGCCAGTTTCGTTGCTTGCCTGTCTCCTGAAACACGGTATTGATGCTGGTGGTCTCGCTTCTGAGTCCCAGCTGCCAGGATATTTTATCCAATTCATTACTCACAATACCATAAAACGCATGTACATCCTCATTATAAGCAAAGTCCGTGCTGAAGGTGTCCAGGGTCACATAGGCCTCTGAGAGGTCATTCTTTTCCTGCACGTCATAGATATTTTTCACCTTCCGAAAAGTACTTCGGAATCCGGCTTCAACTTTACCCTTTTGTCCAAAGGGCTGGATATAATCTGACTGTAGCATCAGGCGCTTTTCCCCTTCATCGTTTCGCACTTTCTGAAAGAGTTCAGGCACACTTTCCGCCATGGTGGCTCCCTGATACTGTATGATGTCGGATTTCTCCAGCTCATTGTTATTCTGATACTGAAAGTCAGCAGTGAGCTTTTGCCCCTGACGCTGAAAGGTGCGGGTGTAGTTGACTGCATACTCCAGATTCTCATCGCCCTCCGTTTCGGTGTCTTCCCGACGGGTATAGTCTATGAGCTGCTCGTTGCCATCATAGTCTTTGTATTCAAGTTCCGAATCGTTAAGCTCATCAGAGTAGCGATAAAGAAAAGAAGTGGTGATTGTGCTGTAATCGTTCAGGTAAAAATCTGCCCCGAATCGCACGTTATTGGAAACTCCACCCCTGATGTGCTGCCGGCTCAGGTCAGTCGTGTAGGAAGTATCGGGCAGCATGTACTGCTGACTGGCTCCACCCAGACCAGGTGCTTTGTTGTAGTTTACCCCGTAGTTCAGAAACAGGTTCACCCATTTTTTTCTGAAGTTCACATTGGCGGAAGCTCCATGATTATGTGGGTAGCCGGTGTTCACCTGAAAACTGCCATTCAGCCCTGTTCCTTTATCCTTTTTCAAAATGATGTTGATGATACCTGCCATGCCTTCGGCATCATATCGGGCAGAGGGGTTGGTGATGATCTCTACCCGCTCAATCATATTGCCCTGAAGCTGACGCAAAGCATCAGTACTGGACAACCCCACGAGCCCTGACGGCTTACCATCTATGAGTACTTTTACGCTGGAGCTACCACGCAGCTCCACATTGCCCTCCACATCCACGGTGACCGACGGCAAATTTCCCAAAATATCGGAGGCCGACCCACCCAATGAGCTCAAATCTTTGCCCACATTGTATACCTTCTTATCCAGACTGAGCTGCATCTGCGTACGCTCTCCGGATACAACCACCTCATCCAGCTCGCTCACCGATGGCTTCATGCTGATCGCTCCCAGGTCCGGATTACGGTTACCCTGCCCTACAATGACGGAGATTTCTTTCGTTTCAAAGGTGACAAATTGTATTTTCACCACATACTCTCCGGGCTCCACAGCCAGGCTAAACCGACCTTCGGCATCCGTAATACTGCCGGTAATCAGCCCCATATCCTCCGCACGCAGGATGCTCACTGTGGCATACTCCAGTGGCTGACCGGTAGCCGCATCGATCACCTGTCCCCTGATAGAAGGTGCCTCTTCTACAGGAACTGCCCCATGAACAGTGAGACCAAAAAGAACAAAAAATAAAGTGGTATAAATGCTTCGTATCATAGTCTATTAGCTGAGTGCGAAGCTACCATCACACTCTGAGTGAAATTTGTTTGAATTCTGAAGGAAATCTGAATTTTATGTAGCTACATCTAATTTCTACTCTCCCAACGCACTGAGAGGTGATGTTGTTCGGCTGTTGCTTCATAAATAATGGAGAAATGATGCTCTGAACATATCTGCTGGACAATAGACAATCCCAGCCCGGAGGAATCCGGATTTTCAGAACCTTTTTTGAACCGCATGAAATAATCCTGGGGCTCTCCCTGTAGAGGCTCTCCGGTATTGATGACGTCCAGCCCACCGGAGGTGAGCACCACACGGATGCTTCCACCTGTGCGGTTATGCCTTACAGCATTGTTCAGCAGGTTGGTCATCAGGATGCCCAGCAGCGTGGCACTGCCAGATACCTCTACTCCAGACTCCACCTCTGTTGTGAGGGTGATTTGCTTCAGCTCTATCAGCTCTTTGAAATCAAATAGAAGCCCGGATAGTAGTTCTGAAACATTCACCGGGGAAAAATCAGAGAACTCCTTGTTTTCGATCTTGGTCAAGAGAGAGAGTGAATTACTCATCTTACTGAGGCGCTGAAGGGCATTCTGTGCTGAAGAGATGAGTTCCATCTGATCTTCCCTGAGCTCTGGCGATTCCATGAGCAGCTCCAATTTACCCTGAGCAATGGAAATGGGTGTCTGAATCTCGTGAGAAGCATTTTCTGAAAACTCCTTCAAGGAGCGATAATCCCTTTGTGCTTTCTTCATCATTTCATCTATGAACTGGTTGAGCTTTTTGAACTCAGCAGTAGACGAAGCGGGCAGCTCTGGCCTTTGGGACTGCTTGATGGAGAAATCACGGATGGCAGCCAGCGTGAACTGAAATGGCCTGAATACATAATAGGAAGCAATGAGACTGAGGACGAGAGAAACCAATAGCAGCATTAGATAGGTTTTCACCATGGATTCGCGCACGGCGTCCTCTATATCGTCTTCTTCTATGATAAGGTCATAGAGCATGATTTGATAGGCTTTTCCGTTGACCTTTCGGATCACATCAAGCTTAAGGTGAGGTTCTATGCGGCGAAGGGTGGCGTGGGTCACCAGGGTGTCTGTAAACACAAGTTCGGTCTCTGCGGTACTGCTGTCCAGCGGGGTGATAACCATCTTGTCCAAAATAATTTCTTCGTTGGGCTTTTTTTGCTCCAGATAGCCCAGTACGTGCTGAAGTCTTTCCTTAAGGAAAAGCCGCTCTTCAATGTCAATCTCCCGGCTCATGGCATTGTAGCTAAACACTGCCCCGATGAGAAAGACGATAGAAGAGATGATCACAAAATACAGCGTGATTTTTATGACAAGCTTCATCCTTTTTTAAATTTATAACCTACACCATACACCGTGTGAATGTAATCGGTCCCTCCAGCTTCTGCGACCTTTTTGCGGAGGTTTTTGATGTGCTGGTAAACAAAGTCAAACGAATCTGCGGTGTCCATATAATCACCCCAAAGGTGCTCTGCAATGGACTGTTTGGTAAGCACGCGGTTTTGATTAAGCAAGAGGTATTGGATGAGCTCAAACTCCTTGCGGGTGAGGTCCAACACCTGTCCACTCACTGACACCTCAAAGGTCTGCGTGTTAAGTTCCATGTCCTCAAACAGGATTTTATCATCTCCCTGCTGGTTTTTTCTCCGAAAGATTGCCTTCAGACGGGCGTTGAGTTCAGCCAGGTGGAAGGGTTTCGCGAGGTAGTCATCTGCGCCCAGATCAAGTCCCTTGATTTTGTCATCAAGGGCATTTTTGGCAGATATGATCAGTACGCAGATATGAGGCCAGTTTTCTTTGATGGATCGGAGCAGATCCAGACCGTTGCCATCGGGCAGCATGAGATCCAGTGCCACCAGATCATACTGATAAGCATAAAGTTTCTCCACGGCCTGCTGGTAGCTGCCAGCCACTTCACACACATAGCCCTCCTCATGGAGATACGTGCGGATGTTGGCACTGAGCTGATCATGATCCTCTATGACGAGTAGTTTCATTGGGATCAAAAATACGGGCTATTTCTGAAGGAATTTTGAAATGACAAGAGATACCGCGCACCAGCGCACACTCAAAAAGCGGAAATCTGGCCATCCATCCACTGGGTGCGCTCCTCCAGGTAAGCCTTGAGGCTGGCAATGCTCACTCCATAATCAACACCGATAGCCTTTCCCCAGCGTTCATAGTTGCGATCAACAGCGCCATTCTCCAGCAGATAGCTGGCGGTGGCATCTACCATCGCCTTGAGGGACACGGTGCTCAGGATCCCACCCCGCAGGCTGGTCCACCTGGTCTTTACTGCCGCTCTGAAGACGGGATCTTCCATGAGTCTCGGCCACCAAAAAGGCACCATCCAGGCATCAGACCCCACGTACTGGTTGTAATTGATCACCCACCCATCTATAGGGACCCGACCACCATTGTCATAGCCAATGTTCAAATCCCAAACTGGCCCCATATTCAACTTTCCACCCCGGTCCTTATACAGATAGGTGCTGAGCCGATAGGCATCTACATTTCGGACCACTTCGTTGAGGATGAAAAAATCCACAAAACTTGACAGGTCAACATAATCGGTGTAGGTCCTTACCTCAGTGGAAAAATCATCTGCCAGAAGGGCCGTCTCAAAATCTCGGATATAGGTTTGAATATAATTTTTCTGAGCAGCAGTGATCTCTGCAGCTTTTGGATACTCATAGAGAAAATAGGTCTCCAGATACATATTGGCGTGGTACGGCTCCCCATAAGGATCAAACGCCATGGGCTGACCATTGACGTCATAGTACGACCGGAAGCTGATATCCTCAGTGTACCGGGCATCATCTTCCCAGTTGTTTTCAAAGTACTCCAGCGGTTGGTTGATGTTGAGGTCTCCACCGGCAGTTTTATCAATTTTCAGGATGTAGCCACCCGTGATTTCATCAGCCAGCACATCCCCTGGCTCCAGTTTTTTGATGTCAATACGGTTTTTGTCCCGTTTGAGCTTTTCCATAAACACATAGACACCCTTGTAATCATCGTCTATCTGAAGCTCCACAAACTCTGTACGGCTGGCATATCGGCCCATAGCCTCGAAAAGCTGGTAACCAAACTGATGGTACATGAGGGTGCGATCGAAAATATACCCCTCCTCTTCATTGACCACATGCCCCATCAGTATCCAGTCTTCCTCTTCCGGCAAACCAAAAAAACTCACCTGCGTGTCACTGCCATCCTCAGCCCAGGTTTCTATTCCATAAGATTTCTTGTCGGAAAGCCGGAAGGACGTGGACCCACGATATTCAATGCCTATATGAGCACTTTGGACGGGGGTCTTTTCCACATAGATCTTCAGTTCGGCAGAAACTTTAGGCTCGTTCTTAATGTCAGTGCCCTGGGTATCAATGATCAGATAAGGAATTTGGCTTGCTCCCGTCTCAACAGCAAAAACCACCTCTTCAGGGGTTTCAGGATTGGGTTCCTCTTTCTTATCGGTTTTGCAAGCTACCAGCACAGAAAGCCCGGCCATAGCACTTAAAAAAATCAAATGAGTTCGCATGATTCCTCAATTTAGATAATTTTCATGCTCGTAAAAAAGAGTGAATGGATTACCAATCTGCTGTTGGCATACGAAATCATTAGATTTTTTAGTCATCTCCCCATACGTTTACCTTGATCTTTGGAAACTTACCTTTAAATACGCATTATTAACCTGCAATGAGTACAGCTGAGGTTTTTTGTGCCTTATTTGCAAACAAAGATTTATTCATCAGCCATGACCACTACATATCAAAATCAAAAACGACTGCTTGTTGCAGTAGACTGCATCATCTTTGGCTTTGACAATGAGGAGCTCAAGCTGCTGCTTATCAAGCGAAATTTTGAACCTGAAAAAGGCAAATGGTCGCTGATGGGCGGATTCCTACAGGAGGAAGAAACATCAGCTGAAGCTGCCAACAGAGTGCTCCACAGCCTCACCGGACTACAAGACGTCTATATGGAGCAGGTGCGCACCTTTAGTCACCCTGAGAGAGATCCCGTGGAGCGTACTATTTCGATCGCCTATTATGCCCTCATTAATATAGAAGATCATAACCAGGAGCTCTCCAAAAAGCATTCCGCAGAATGGTTTAGTCTTAGCAATGCCCCTCAATTGATCTTTGATCATGGAGACATGGTCACTACGGCCATCAACCTCCTGCGCTACAAAACGTCCGTGCAGCCCATAGGATTTGAATTGCTCCCCGAAAAATTCACCATGCGACAGCTGCAAAAGCTCTATGAAGCCATTTTGGACCAGGAGCTGGATAAGCGCAATTTTGTCAAAAAAATCAATCAGCTGGACGTGCTGACCAAACTGGAAGAAAAGGACATGACCTCCAGCAAAAAAGGTTCATATCTCTATCAGTTTGATAAAGAAAAATATGCATCTGAATCCAGAGGCGACTTTTCTCTGAATATTTAGGATCAACCTCACTTCTCCATATCCATAAAAAAAGGGAAATGAAACAAATCATTTCCCTTTGAAATTCACCTAAACCAAAAAGTGAACGCTCTTAAATATATTGGTTGATGATGTTTTCGAACAGCTCCTGCTTGCCACTCTGCAAAGGAATGTTATCCAGCCCGGCACCTATCTTTGCCAGATCGGTCAGTTTTAGTTTTCCTCCTTCAAAGGCCCTGCCATCTGCTGTACCAAAAGAAGCATATCGCTCAGCTTTCAGTTTGGTATAATCGGAATTAGTCAAAATAGCATCAGCTGTAATCAGTCCTCTGGCAAATGCATCCATTCCGCCAATGTGCGCATGAAAAATATCCGCCAGATCCGTAGAGTTTCGTCGGGTTTTCGCATCAAAGTTGATCCCGCCACCTTGCAGGCCTCCTACTTCCAGAAATACCAACATCATCTCGGTCAATTCATTCAGGTTGGTTGGGAACTGGTCGGTATCCCAGCCATTCTGGTAGTCACCTCTATTGGCATCCATGCTGCCCAGCGCTCCGGCATTGGCGGCTATCTGCATCTCGTGCTGCATGGTGTGCTGCGCCAGTGTGGCATGGTTCACCTCCAGGTTCAATTTAAAATCTGCCAGCAAATCATACTCCCTCAGGAAGCCTAATACAGTAGCTGCATCAAAATCATACTGATGTTTGGTAGGCTCCATCGGCTTAGGTTCTATAAAGAAATTGCCTTTGAATCCCTGACCCCTGGCATAGTCCTTGGCCATGTGCAGGAACCTCGCCAGGTGATCCAACTCACTCTTCACATTGGTATTGAGTAGGCTCATATAGCCCTCTCTACCACCCCAGAACACGTAGTTTTCACCGCCCAATTTGATGGTCGCATCCAGTGCATTTTTTACCTGTGCCCCTGCATAAGCCACCACCTCAAAATTGGGGTTGGTCGCTGCACCATTCATATAGCGGGGATTGGAAAACAAATTGGCCGTACCCCACAGCAACTTCGTGCCTGCAGCTGCCTGCTTTTCTTTCGCGTAGTCCGTAATAAAGTCCAGTCGCTTGGCAGACTCTGCCATGGTATCACCTTCCTCTATCAGATCAAAATCATGGAAACAGTAGAACGGCGCCCCTATTTTAGTGATAAACTCAAAACCCGCATCCATCTTGTCTTTGGCGCGCTGGTAAGCATCTCCGGCTGTACTCCATGGGAAGTCTTTGGTACCCGGACCAAATGGATCCCCACCGGTACCGCAGAAGGTGTGCCAGTAAGCGATTGCAAACCTGAAGTGTTCCTTTAGGGTTTTGCCTGCTACCACCCTATTTTCATCATAATATTTGAACGCAAAAGGGTTGTCCGATTCCTTGCCTTCAAAAGCGATCTTGCCGATTCCGCTGAAGTATTCCCTGTCTCCTAAAATAATTTGTTTGCTCATGTTTTTAGTCGTTTAAAAGTCTCTTTAAATCACCTACCCAAGCCTGGTAAGCGTTGCTGTATTGTTGATATTCACTCACAGTGGGCTCATAAATATTCACCGTAGCATCCCCACTCACGGCCTCTGCCAGGCTGGAAAAATGCCCCTGCGCATATGCCGCACCTCTTGCAGCGCCTACTGCCCCGGTAGTTTCCACAAGCTCAATGGGCGCATTGGCCAACGTGGATATTGTCTTACTGAAAATAGCAGATTGAAACAAGTTGTCATTGCCTACCCTGAGCTTCGTAATCTCCAGGCCCAGTTCTTTCAGTATCTCTATGCCATAGATAAAAGAAAAGGCCACTCCCTCGAGTGCTGCTCTGTAAAAGTGTTCTTTTTTGTGCCTGTTGAATTGCAGGTTGTTTACCTGAGCGCCAATGTTTCGGTTGCTGAGAATCCGCTCGGCTCCATTCCCAAAAGGAATCACCCGCAGCTCGTCCGCACCAATGGGCACACGGGTCATGACCCGTTCCATATCAGTATATCCCAGACCCTCCTCAGCCATCATCTGCTTGATATAACGGTACTGAATGCCCGCCCCATTGATACAGAGTAGTACCCCGATTCGAGGGTCTTCAGTCGCATGGTTGACATGGGCAAAACTGTTGACCCGTGATTTGAGATCGTAAACCGGCTCATCCTTCACACCATATACCACCCCGGAGGTACCACCCGTAGCTGCCACTTCTCCAGGATTGATCACCCCAAGGGCAAGTGCATTGTTTGGCTGATCACCCGCACGGTAGCCAATGCCAATACCTGGCTTCAGGCCAATCTCCCTCGCCGCAGCAACAGATAGCCTTCCCTGATCCCCAAAAGTGGGCACAATCGCAGGGATAACCTCCGGGTCAAAGCCCAGATGATCCATGAGAAATCCGGCCACTTCGTTGTTTTGAAAATCCCAGAAAATCCCTTCGGAGAGTCCCGAAACTGTAGTGGTGTTTTCACCGGTCAGCTTCAGGGCTATGTAGTCCCCGGGCAATAAGATTTTATGAATCTTCGCGAAAAGCTCCGGCTCATTCTCCTTTACCCATTTCAGCTTGGAGGCTGTGAAATTACCAGGTGCATTCAGTAAATGCTGGTGACACTTTTCTGCTCCTATGCCCTGAAAAGCCTCCTCGCCAATCTCCACCGCGCGGCTGTCACACCAGATGATCGCAGGTCGCAGCACTTCATGGTTTTTATCTACCAGCACCAGCCCATGCATCTGATATGAAATACCGATCCCGGCCACCTCCATCGGATTGATTCGTGCCGAATTCAGTGCCTTTTGAGTCGCTGCACAAGCATTTTTCCACCAGACCTCCGGCTCCTGCTCTGCCCATCCCGATTGCACGCTGATCATGTCCATCTCCGTTTCGGGGTATTGAGCCACCGCTATCTGCTTGTTGGTAGCTCCGTCTACCAGGGCTGCTTTGATGGAAGAACTCCCTATATCTAAACCTAAAAAGTACATTTTCCAAGAATTTAAAAATAAAGATAATACTTATAGTCATAATGACCATAAGTATTGGAAAATATTTTATCTTTATTTTGGCAAAAGCTTAAAATCACGACATGGCAGAACATATCATGGAAGACCTTTCTATTGACTGTGTGATCTTTGGATTCACGGACGAACTCAAAGTGTTACTGGTCAAACATGGGGAAGGAATCAGCAAGGGTAAGTGGGCACTGCCCGGGGGATGGATCACCTATGAGGAGTCGCTGGATGCAGCGGCTAACAGGATTCTCTACCTCCTGACCGGGGTGAATAACCTCTTTCTGGAGCAGCTGAAGGCTTTCGGATCGGTGGATCGTTTCCCAACCAAGCGGGTAGTGACTGTGGGCTATTATACATTGATCAAAGACACCGACTATGATGTGGTGGCCGGTTACACCGCGTCCGATGTTCAGTGGTTTTCGCTGGATGAGGTGCCCGAACTGCCTTATGACCATGACGAAATTCTATCCTATGCGCTGGATCAGCTAAAGAGTAAAGTGAAGCAGGAGCCCATTGGATTCAATCTCCTGCCAGAGAAGTTTACGCTGCTGCAGTTGCAAAACCTGTATGAGTCCATTCTTCAAATTAAACTGGACAAGCCGAACTTCCGGCGGAAGATTCTGGGCATGAAACTGATCGTGGACCTGGGGGAAAAGCAAAACAATGTATCCCACCGTGCGGCCAAGCTCTATAAGTTTGATCAGGAGGTGTATCAGGCCCTGAAAGAGCACAAGTTTGTGCTGGATTTGTGAGGCGAGATGGAAGGACTGCTTCCAAGCGCTGGTGCGAGCATTGCTCTTACCTTATCACGGTGCCAAGAAATCTAAAAAGAGCCTTATTAAAGGAATCTTCGAGAGAAAGAGCTCATAAACCAAAAAAACAGATACTCCGAGGGCCAAAAATCGATTTCCAACCCCTGCCATGTGAATAAATTAAAAGCCCCATTTTAAGCTTAATTATGCTGCGCTAACTTAAAGTGTAAAGGGTCAAAATAGATTGAAAATAATAAACAAAACTAAGGCTACTAAAACAGCCCAAAAGAATAATTTCATCCTATACTTCCTATCATGAAAATCGTTAATCAGTCCCATGTCACTTAATATTTGCTAGCCCCCAATCAAGCAAAGTCTTTTTCAAGAAATAAAAGGAATAATACTCAATACCACTAATATTAGCACTATTTCAATCAAATACTCAGTCTGCTTCAGGGATTAAATAGCTAGAAACATAGAATACCCCCCACAGGCTTCAGTTTGCAACAGAAGATTACTTTCCTCACGTCAACATTGGCGGATCACGTCAACGCGAAAAATTAACTAATCCCTCATCTCCCAGTTGAGGTAATAACTGGCTTTCTCAGCACCTGCTTCGTTACGGATGAGTAGTTCAGTGAAGTTTCCAGAATCGAGGTTTTTGAAGTCAAGGTGAAAAGTCCCCAGGTGGTCATTTTTACTCGTGACATCATATTCCCACAACTCAAGCTTCATTATGCCCGGACCTTTAATGTTGAATTTCAGCCCGACGGGTAGCATTTCGTCCACATCAATCTTCAGGTATTTCTTGTTCTGTGGCCAGATTTTTTTTCCCTGGAGCATAAGGTAGATTTCATCTTTGTCAGATTCTTCCGGGATTTCGCAAACAATGGAGGATAGGATTAGTGTTGGCATAAACGGTGTTTTGATTGAGCCAAGATAACTTAGAGTTTCTAATTTATCCATTTTAGACAAATCTTCTTTTGTAATTGAGGCTTGTCGAGTGGTTTACGAGAAAACATGCCGCTCCTCTGGAGCTGCCTTTGCTATGCCGTGTTTATCTATTAATATTAGACACCTCTGGTGTCGGGGCACACGGTCATAACACAGCATGGTTATTAATTGAAACGTCGATTACCAGAACACCAAACCCTCATAACAAACATCCGGCTGGATAAAGATTTAACCAAATCATAAGGCTCGGAGCCACATTAATAGACCAGGTATGCCCAGGTCATGGCCGTGTCACTGCTAAATGATCTTTGGAACATACCGCTCCTCTGGAGCTCCCTTTGCATGGCGTGTTTATCTATTAATATTAGACACCTCTGGTGTCGGGGCACACGGTCATAACGCAGCATGGTTATTAATTGAAACGTCGATTACCAGAACACCAAAATCTCATAGCAACATCCGGCTGGATAAAGATTTAACCAAATCATAAAGCTCTGAGCCACATTAATAGACCAGGTATGCCCAGGTCATTGGCCGTGTCACTGCTAAATGATCTTTGGAACGTGCCGCTCCTCTGGAGCTGTCCCTTATGCTGGTATTTGGCTAGTGATATATGACACCTCTGGTGTCACTCACTGGTTGTTGATACAGAGAATGGGAAACAAACCACCTCATTTTTCACCTAATATAGCGTCAATCCCACTATGGAGCCTAACATTAATAGACACCAGACATTATCCCGATCCTGGAGCTGCGAAGCTGCGAAATGTCCTTCGAAACAGGCCCTGCCAACCATATCAAATGATCACATCCAGAATCAACACGCCAATCAACCCCACCACGGACACGATCGTCTCCATCACAGACCATGACCTGATGGTATCTTTAATGCTCAGATTGAAATACTCCTTGTACATCCAAAAGCCACTGTCATTGACATGTGAAAAAAGTAAGCTGCCAGCACCCACAGAAAGAACCATCAGGTTTGGATCTACATCCACCTGCCCCATCACAGGTGCCAGAATACCAGCGGCCGTAAGCCCGGCCACTGTGGCCGATCCAATGCACACCCTGATAATGGCCGCAATCAACCAGCCAAGCACCAAAGGATGAATGTTCATGTCCTGTAAGCCCGATACCAACTCTATGCTCACGCCACTCACCACAAAAACCTGCTTGAGGGCACCAGCACCGGCTACAATCAAAAGAATCGGAGAAATATCCTTGATGGCATCTGTGTAAAACTCCATCACTCCTTTCATGCCATAGCCCTGCTGGAGTCCTATAGAATAAGTGGCATATGCCAGTGCAACGATCATCACAATGGAAGGATCACCAATAAAGCCTATGATTTGCCCGGCCAGCCCTGTGGGCTCCCAGAAAAGCTGTAGCAAAGCCGCACCTCCCAATAAAAATACCGGTAGCAGGGCCGAAAAGAAGCTATTAAAGGCCCCCGGGAGCTGATCCTCAGGTTTAGTCTCCGCCTGAAAGGTTTTAAGCGGCCTGGCATCAATGTTTCGGAGTGTTCTGGCAAAGACTGGCCCGGCAAGAATAATGGCTGGCACTGCCAGACAAAAACCATAAATAAGGGTAAGTCCCATGTCGGCATTGAGCTGCCCTACCAGGGCTGTGGGTGATGGATGAGGTGGCAAAAAACCATGGGTAACAGACAGAGCCGCCAGCATGGGAATACCTATGTATACCGCTTTGATTTTGAACTGATAGCTCACAGAGAAAATCAGCGGCACCAACAGTACAAAGCCCACGTTGTAGAAAAGTGGAATGCCCACCACAAATCCGGTGGTCATCAGGGCCCATTGAATCTTTTTCTCACCAAAAACACTCATCAGTACATTGGTGATCTTCTGTGCTGCACCTGTCTCAGCCACCAGCTTGCCCAGCATGGCCCCCAATACTATTACGATCACCAGTCCTCCCAACATGCCACCAATCCCCTGCTCCACGATGCTAGTCACCTCCTGAAGTGGAATACCCAGAAGCAAACCGGTGAGGATGGACACGATGATAAATGCAAGAAATGGATTAAGTCTGGCCCACGTGATCAAAAGCACCAGAATAACAATACATAGCAGGATGATTAACAAAGACATTTTTCGGGTAGGTTGATTAAATTGTTCACAGGCATTGCACACAATAACCATTCAGGCTGAATACTTTCAACCAGCTTTTTGCCAGATAACATGACCGGAGGAATTGGTGCAAAAAACACTAAGATATCATTATCTCAAAAGAACGCAAACGATTGTGTGCATGAATACCAACATGACCAAATATTCTTACGAAAACAGCATTAAACACTGCTAAACAAATTAACCAACAAAGCTATGTTTGACTTAGAAAAAGCCATCGAAATACTGGAGCGAACACCCCGAACATTGGAACAGCTGCTGGACGGCCTTTCCTCACAATGGATCATGACCAACGAAGGCCCAGGAACCTGGAGTCCCTATGACGTGGTGGGACACCTGATTCATGGAGAAAAAACTGACTGGATACCTCGCATACTGATCATATTATCAGAAAAAGAACCAAAAACCTTTACCCCGTTTGACCGCTTCGCACAAGAAAAAAACAGTCATGGAAAAACGATCAATGAGCTGTTAACAGCGTTCAAAAACCTTCGTTTGGACAACCTTAACACCCTCAAAGCTCAGAACATCTCCTCTGAAGATCTGAAGAAAACCGGAATTCATCCTGACTTTGGGCTCGTCACTCTCGCTCAGCTACTCGCCACCTGGACCGTACATGACCTCAACCACCTGTCGCAAATATCACGAGTCATGGCCAGGCAGTACTCCTCTGATGTAGGGCCATGGACTCCATATCTTAAAATTCTAAGGGGCTAGGCAATACTTACATTAAAAATAATCTCACAAATACTCCTAACATTATTTGTAATTTATCTTCTGTTTCAATTGATTTAATGTTTAGCATGAAACTGTTTATCTATGACCAGCCCAACCAGCTATCAGCAGAACATTACGGAGTTTCCTGTCCGCAATATTGAGAAGATTCATTTGCCCAAAAACCTGGAAGACCTCAGAGCCATCCTCCTCCTGGCTGGTGAATCCGGCCGGCCGGTATACCCTATTTCCACCGGGCATAATTGGGGCCTGGGTTCCAGAATGCCAGTGAATGATGCGGACATCATAGACCTGAAGCATCTCAATCGAATTATAGAAGTAAACCGGGAGCTGCGCTACGCCAGAGTGGAGCCGGGAGTCACTCAGCAGCAGCTCTATGATTATCTGGAAATACATGCTCCGGAGCTTATGCTTAATGTGACCGGGAGTGATGCCGGGTCATCCATTCTTGGAAACATCATGGATCGGGGATCGGGTAAAAGTGGCCACAGGGCTGAGGACCTTCGCGAACTTACCCTAATGCTAGCCGATGGGCAGCTCATCCACACGGGCTTTGGCGAACTCCAGAGTACTCATGGATCTTTTTACAAATATGGACTAGGGCCAGACCTTACACACCTTTTTACCCAATCCAACTATGCCATTGTCACAGAAGCTGTGGTGAATCTCAGGGTAAAACAACCATTCAACCTATACCTGGCAGTCATCGACAAGGCAGGGCTACAAGCCTTTCTGAACCAAATGGCGAAGCTGGTCGCTCAGGAGATCGTGGGCTACTCACTGGAAATAGACAGCCAGAATGATCCCAAGATTTATGAATTATTCGAATCAGGAAAAGACTTCAGCGATAAATGGATTGCATGGTTTGTCGTCACCGGACAAGAGGAAGTGCTTCCGGCCAAACACTCGGTGGTCTCCAAAGCACTGGCCAGCCTGACCTCAGATCTCAAAACATATTCATCTGCTGCTGATCATTCCTCCTCTACCCCACCGGTAAGGGTTCGGATAGACCGCTATCATGGCCAGCCAAATGACCACTCCTTACTGGCCACTGCGAGAAAATTTGGTGTGGAGCTATCAGGGCAGGAAGTCAACCTGGATCTGCATCCTCAAATTCCAGGATTTCGATGTGTCTTACCCGTCATTCCATTCACTGGAGCTTCCGCAGCGCTCATCCAGTATATAGAGAACTTTTCCCATGATCGCCAACTGGATCCGGCAATCTCCGTCATTGCTCTGAACAGCTACAGTCTGGAGGTTTTTGCAAGAGTCTACTTTGACCGCTCAGATCAAAGTGCCGTTTCAAAAGCAGGCACCTGGGCCAGCGATCTGTTAAGCGAATTGCAGCTGCAAGGTATCTACCCCTATCGCCTGGACATAGAGAACATGGCAGGATATCTTCAGAAAATCAAAAATCCCTACACCCGGCTACAAAATCAACTGAAAAACCTGTTTGATCCCAACAATACCCTTGCTCCGGGAAGATATTCTTAAAATAATTTAATTTTTTATCCACAACGTGTTAAGCTATATGTGAAAAAATGTTATTTTTCGTCACTAACCAAATCAGCTAATGGCAGAATACATAAGTTTCGAAGACAATATTGAAGCAGGGGGCAACGAACTCCCTATCATCGCAATGGGTAGCCTCGGGCAAAACCAGCGAAAAGCAATCATTGAAAAACACGGGCTCAATGCCAACACCGGAGCCTGGAATAATCTACAATCCCTTCTGGATGCCATGAAAGAAGTGGCCAGTACGATCGGAGAAATGAACCTCTTTCTCATCGGGAAGGCCATCATAGAAGGCACTCAGTTTCCTCCTATGGACAGTCTGGAGAATGCTCTACGGTCAATCGATGTGGCCTACCACATGAACCACCGTAAAAACGGCCAGCCAATGTTCAATCCTAACACCGGTCAAATGACAGAGGGTATCGGTCACTATAAACTGGCCCGGTATGATGCCGAGAATAAGGAAGCCTTGCTCGTTTGTCATACCCCATACCCAGCCAAATTCGAAGAAGGTCTGGTGGTTCAGATCGTGCGGATGTTTAAACCAAAGGATTCTTTGTTTACCAAAGTGAAACTTGATGAAACCAAGGAGACAAAATCGAATGGTGGAGATTCCTGTACTTTCATCATCAACTGGTAGTCATCGGAGAATTTGATACTGGTCAACTTGAATATGTTCAGGCGATTGGATCACTTTCGTGTGAAAGGTGTATGAAACACTCATAATTGTAAAAAAAATCTCAATTTTTTTTCGATTTTATATCACTGCTCTTTTCAGTAATTAGTAAATTATAGCATATAACTGTTTAAATAAGTCAACCGGTGCAATCGTTTGCTCTATACAGTTATGTGTTGTCCTATATCAATTAATTAAAAAAGTAAAGCTATGATTACTCCTATCGAAAAAAAGGGAAACATTATCACTCACGAAGACATCAATTTCAAACTGCAGCAAGAGTTCCAATATGGAGCACTCAAGTTTGCCAACAATCCATTGCACAAAAAGCTGAAAGGCGATGGGCAGGTTTTGGACAAACTTATCTTCCTGCCCCGAATGCTATTCTTTGTAATGGGATTCAAAGACCTGATGCAATTAGTCAGGTACGAACAACCTCAAAACAACCTTGAAGAAAGCGTGAACACTCACAGCGACGAAGATTCCTACCACTGGGAATGGTACCTGAAAGACCTGGCGAGTATGAGTGGTCAGTTCAAAAATGGCAACTCGATAGACCTTATTACCAATGTATGGGACGATGAATCCCTCGCTGTAAGAAAAACCATTTATGCCTTTTCAAGGCATATGCAGAACATGACTGATCCTGTAGCCAGGATGCTCATGGTGGAGGTACTGGAAATCACCTTTGACAAATTCAAAGAAGCAATACATCCTGTACTGAAGGATGCGGATCTTTATGACCGCCTGGAATACTTTGGAAAAATGCACCAGGAAACCGAAGAAAATCATACCACCGGAATCAGTGAAGATGAAATTTCAGGTTTAATAGAAGCACTACCGGATCATCTGAAGAACGATATGTTACTGGTAGTGCGTGAGTTATTTGATAGCATGTACCTCATGGCCGCTAATTGGGCAGAGGCTTAAGTTTATGAATCAACCTAATTTGCGAAAGGCCGGGAGAATTTCTTCCGGCTTTTTTTAATTGTTGTGAACAATAGAAAGTAGTCTGTCCAACTGAAAATCCATGGCCCGACCATCGGCGGTTTTTTGTGGCTCAAGCGATCCAAATTTCTCTGTCAGAGTGTGATAAACTTCAATTCTGGTGGTTTTAATCAGTTGTTTTGCGGTAAAAGGAAAGTGATTATTCATGATTGGTAGGTTTTTGGTGATTCTCTTTATTACTGGAAAGTTACTTCACGTTGCCTTTAATATTAAAACTCTTTTCGGTCAACCTTCGGATTTTGTAGGTGTACACCTGATATGGTCTTATATATTCAGACAATGCCATTTGAAAAACTCCAATGACACCAAGACACTCCCTCAAAACGATTAATTTTCTTATCCGGGAATTAATCCATGACCAGATCCCTTTACTTGAATCAACCAGGCAATCATATGGAAATAGGAATAGATAGTTTCGCTTCAACCATGACCAGCGAGCATGCACAGCAAATCAGTAGCGTACAGGCCATGTCTGAATTGTTAGCAAGAATTGAACATGCAGATCAATGTGGCCTGGATGTCTTTGGCATAGGCGAGCATCATCGCAAGGAGTTTCTGGATTCTTCGCCCACTACCATCCTGGCAGCCGCAGCAGCACGAACCAGCCAGATCAGGCTTACCAGTGCCGTCACAGTATTGAGTGCGGCAGACCCCGTCCGGGTTTTCCAAAATTATGCTACGCTGGACCTGATCTCTAAAGGACGGGCCGAGATGGTGGTAGGTCGTGGATCTTCTGTAGAAGCTTTCCCTTTGTTTGGTTTCGATCTGCAGGACTACGACGAACTTTTTATAGAAAAACTAAACCTCCTCTTACACATCCGGTCCAACGAGCGGGTGTCCTGGTCTGGTAAATTTCGACCAGCAATTAACAACCTCCCGGTATACCCCAGACCTGTGCAAGACCCGCTCCCTATCTGGCTGGGTGTAGGTGGAACGCCTGCTTCATTTGCCCGGGCAGGCTCATTGGGACTGCCCCTGATGGTGGCCATTATAGGTGGAGACACTCACCGGTTCAGGCCGCTCGTAGATCTCTACAGAGAAGCTGGCGCCAAGGCAGGTTTCACTCCTGACCAACTGAAAGTAGGGCTCCATTCACTTGGTTATGTAGCCGAAACCACCGAAGCGGCTATTGCAGAGTACTATCCGGGACATGCCGCCAATATGACAAAGTTTGGAAAAGAGCGAGGCTGGCCTCCAATGAGTCGTGCGAGGTTCGATGCGCACCGGGCACCGTTGGGCTCACTCCTACTTGGTCAACCGGAGGAAGTGGCTGAGAAAATACTCAGGCACAGTGAGGCTCTGGGGGGCATTTCAAGGGTCACGTTTCAAATGGATAATGCCGACTTATCCCATGCGCAGCTCATGCGGGCCATCGAATTGATTGGGGAAAGAATAGCCCCAGTTATTCGAGAAGCATAGCATCACATTGAGGCTACACAATCCAGAGGAGAGTATTCCGCCATTGCTTTCAATTTTATTCTGGGGATTGATTGCCGTTTTTATGGGCTGGGGAAGATTTAAAAAGTTGCCCAGAGCAGGAAGGAAGTAATTCGACCTTCTTCTCGCGTACTAATGCTCCCAAACCTGTCGGCGTATATAAAATTGTGATACATGTTTTTTGACCTTGCTAATGCGTTTGGTAAGGGTTTTCAGGTATCTGTGCATTTCTATTTCCAGCACATGGATTTTCCCATCGTATGAGTGCATACCAAAGCCACTTTTGTATTGACGGGCCATAGCTTCCAACTCCACCTGAGCCTTACAGCGCTCGCCAAAAAAAGCATTAAAACTCGCAATACTGTAATCCTCTTCCAACTTATCCAGGTGTTTCAAAATACGCCTGATGGTGCGTGCAGAGTGATGATGTGTGGTCTCCAACAGTTCCTCATAGAGCAAACCATGATAGTTATGAATCTCGTCCAGCAGTCCATACACACCTTTGCGATGGTCTGCGCTCTCACAAAAACTGGCAAGCCCGTGGTATTGGGTGAGTAACTCCATCTCTTTCTCCCAGTGTCCGGCCAGGGCGATCACACGAGCCTCCAGCTCCATGGATGAAGGATCCGCAAATGACCAAAAAGGGAGCACCCAAAAGTATGCAAGCACTGATATTTTCATGTCTCCAACAAACTGGTGAACATGGCAAAGTTCGCGATACAATGGGTCAGATTCTCTCCCGAATTATCACTAGGCTACTTAGGGAGGAATACTTAGAAATGGAATGCGTATGATTTACCTATCGTCAATAAAAGGTTCTCGCTGCCTCTAACACCTCTTCCAATACTCCAACGGGCAGGTCACTATTGGGATCGACAGGCAGAATCTTCATACGTATACGATCCCCCTTGATGAGCATCGGGTGATCAATCTTACCTCCCTCCACAATGCCGACATAGGGCATTTTTGTCTTTTTATCGGTCCATAGATAACAAAAGGTTTTGCCCCGATAAAGGTAGAAGGGGAGTCGCCACTTCCATGCCTCCGTGATGTCGGGATGGAAAGTCAGCAAGAATTGCCTTAGAGCCAACATGCACCCTTTATTGGGCTCCGGTTGAGCTTCAAAGAAAAGGTCTATGTCGCGGAGGTTCATTTCTGCTAAGCACAATTACCACTCTACCCTATAGGTTAATATGGGAATTAAACCCAGTTGATACTGAGTTTCCAACTGATTGGTAAATCCATCGAAATACTTATAACCTTCATTCTGAACGCCTGATGCATTCTGTAGGTCAAGTGCTATAGAGGTGGTACGGTTTTCCCGGTATCGGGTCCAGAGCAAACGCACATCCAACCGCAGATAAGGTGTTGTCCGATAGTCATATCTCGTGAAATCCATCATGGCCCCGTCTGGATTGGGCAGGTTTTCATAGTAGTTAAAACCTCCCTGATACTGCCCCCTGATATTGAGTCCGAAACGTCTGTTTTTAGTGGCTTTAGACACATCCCATTCCTTGCCGGCGGCCATGCTCACATTGTACTTTGTGTTATATGGTTGCTCAACCGTTCCTTCGATCTCGGATTCAAACACGCTGCCGCCAAACCGGAAATAGAGACCATCTGAAAAACTTTTCTCTGAAGTTAAAGTCCCTCCGGCAGTCCACGCAGTGCGCTCTCCAAGAATCATTACCGAAGGATAGAAGTATCCAAAAAGCTCACTCTGAATATTGAACCCGCGTTTCTCATACACGTGGGTGAACGTACCCCGATAGGACCTAATCAAACCGTAATTCTCATCCCAGACCTGTCCTCCTTCCGTGTGATTAAAATAGTAATTATAGGGATTGGTCAATTGACTGTATTTCCCTCCGGCGATGGTGAGGTAGTTATTGGCATTGAGTTGCTGGGTCAATGAAATTCTAGGGTCAATACTCGCATCGTCGGTACTCTGATTATAGTTCACTCCCGCTTTGACTTTGAGGTCACTGAAAACACGCCATTCTATTTGCGCATACGGATTAATCAGAAACTGATTCAACGAATGATCATATATCCCCTGAAGGCTTCCTGCCCAACTGTATTGATTAGCCAACACCCCCAGCGTCAAATTGGCACCACCAATAGATCTATTGTATGATGAATGAATGCTCAAAATACGTTGACTATTCTGCATGATCAGGCTGGTGTCCCGAACATCGTTATCGTCATACTCATATTCGTCACGTGTATTTTCATAGCCAGAGAGCACGACAGACGTGGTTAGGTGACTGTTGTCAAAACCGGATTTCAGGCTGGCCCCTATCACTCCGGTCTTGTTGTCATAATAAATATCCCGTCGGTCTTTAATCACCTCCGATTCAGAAAATGGTTGATGGTCAAAGTTGTTGAAACTAAGTCCTCCGGTTCCAAAAACTTTCAGCCTGGACCGGGTACCAAGCGGTGTGGAAATATTCAGAGAGAGGTCCTGAAAACCAATGGATTCTCCCCCGAAATCCACCCCAAACTGGGTGAGTAGTCCGGTAAATGAATAGCGATAGTTGGCCGCATAGGTCATTTTACCTCCATTTTTGAAAGGGCCCTCGGTAGCCAAATCCAGCCCAATGAGCGAGGCCTGAGCCGTATATTGCCGCTGGGTGGTGTTCCCATTTTTCAGGTTCATATCGAAAACACCCCCTACACTGTTGCTATATCTGGAATCGAAGGTGCTATACAAGAATTGTGACTGACTGAGCATCTGAGCACTGAGCATATTCACCCCGCCACCAGTAGCTGAGGGTTGATCCAGAAATGTACCCGCATTGGACAGGTGATTAGGGTTAACAATCTCGGCACCCTCCAGCCTCCAGGTATTGTAGTTGGGAGAGATTCCACGCACAGAAATCTGATTATTCTGGTCATTGGTGACCGCCACATCCGGAGAGCTTGTCACCAACCGGGCAGGGTCATAATAAGTAGCCGCAAAACGGTTGATCTGCTCTTCTGTGATACCGATCTTACCAGGCTCAGTAATAGAAATATTGGTGGTTATCACCACCTCATCCAGGTTGGAGCTATTGCGTTCAAGGTATACATCCTGACGAGTAATCACACCGGACTTCACCCACACCTCAGAGAGCGTCTCGCTGGTATAACCTACATAGCTGATCAGAAGCCGGTAACGCCCCGGCTCCAAATCAGTCAATTTGTAGAAACCACTGTCATCGGTGGCCACACCAGTGAGTGTACCTGAGACGCTCACAGTAGCACCTGCCAGCGGTGTATTGCTCATTTGATCATAAACAGTACCGGACACGGTCTGCGCACCCAACTCCACACTGATGATCGCCATCAGTCCCCCAATCCAATATTTCATAGCTTATCCGAGAATTTTTTCTGTCAGGTTTTTATAAGAAAGTTCAATGCTTTTGAGCGGGTTTTCAGACTGATCCTGCTCCACAAAAAAGTGCTTCATTCCTGAGGTTTTTTTCTCAGCAAAAATGCGCTGAAAATCTATGGTCCCTGTGCCCACCTCGGCAAACCCACGCTCCGGTGTGTTGGCAATATCCTTCACATGCCACATGGGTACCCGGCCGCTGTTATCTTTGAAAAACTGGACAGGGTCCAATCCGGCTTTGGTAATCCAGTATAAATCAAGCTCAATCTTGACCATTTCAGGGTCGGTCTCATTCAGCAGGATGTTCATGGGCAGCTCGCCTTCCAGTTCCTGGAATTCAAAGTCATGGTTGTGATAGCAAACTGTGATACCGGCAGACCCGGCCTTCTCAGCGCATTTGCTCAGGGTGGCGGCATAGCCTTTGTATTGATCCAAAGAAACACGCTGCTCTGGCGACAGCCACGGGAAAACAGCATACTGCTGCCCGGCATCCACCATAAACTCAAGTGCCTGATCAAAACCCTCCGCGAAAACCTGGGAAGACATGTGACCACTGGTCAATTCCATACCCAGATCACTTACTATGCTCCTGAATTCCTTTCCAGAAAAGCCATAAATTTTGCCAGCATCATACCCGGCTCCCTCAAGCTTCTTATAGCCTATCCTGGCTATCTTCTCCAGGGTGCCCTTAGGGTCACTGCTCATTTCATTTCTCACAGTATACAGCTGCACGCCAATCTTAGTAGATGGTTTGACCGAGGCGAGCAACGATGGCATGGCCATAACGGCCGCAGAGGCCACGGCCGAGGTTTTCAGGAAAGTTCTTCTCTTGTAAGTCATAGCTGGTTAAGGTTTTGGGTTGAATTCAATATTTCGAATATAAAGGAGCTTGTTTTCTTCTCCTTCATTGGTAAACACAAAGTAGACATTTTGGAAACCCGTCACATCGTTGATCTCTATCTGAAATGACGTGGCAGGGCCCGCTGCTGGATCCGGATAAATCTCCCGACTACCAATCTCCTCTCCATCAGGAGCACCTGTGCGGATAGATACGTGGCCACCCTTCTCTCTGTTAGCTACCAAAAAGGACACACTCGCGATCCCGGTCAGGTCAATATTTTTGAAACTCACCCATGAACCGTGATAAATGCTTCGGATGTCACCACCACGCGCCTGAATATCTTTCGAATCATCAAACAGGTCTGCAGCCATGCGGGACGGACGCAACCAAATATTTCGGGTAGATTCGATAGGGCGTAGCGGAGCCTTACCGCGATCCTTATAGGCGGCAGTAAAGAGGTATCGCCCTTCTGGCTCAGTGGCTGTAAATGCTCCGGCCAAAGGATAGCTCGCTTGGTTAGCTAGGGACAATATATACTCCACTATACTGGCCGCATCATCTGTGGTCAAATCGGGGTGTGCGGACATTGCCTGCTCGCCCCATACGCCACCACCACCACTGATGATCTTTCTGCTGAGGTAATTGACCGCATTGCGGTCAGTTTTGTAGCGATCTGCCACAGCCGCATAGGATGGTCCGATGGACTTTTCATTCACCTTGTGACAGCCCTTACAGTCCAGCGCCTCAATAAGAGTGAGTCCATTGCTCACCGGTACCTGATGACCAAGTGCTTCCGCCATATCTGTGGATTGATAGTGGTTAATATCAAACCGGATTTGATCTGAGGCAATACCTACACCTTTTTCGTCTTCCAGGTCACTGATCTGCACTTCATAGGCGATGTTGCGACCTTCCCAAAAGAACGTATTGTTACCCGCTATCGCAATATCCACCACCGGGGGCTCATTGCCCACCTCAATGGTAAACTGCTGGGTACGGTAGTCCCCTTTACCATCTGAGAGTGTGAGTTTAGGATAGTATACACCTTCTTTTTCAAACACATAAGTGAATGATGAGTCATTGAATGTCTCATTTTCTATCTCCCATTGATATTTAAGCTTGTCACCATCGTAATCTTTAGATTCGGATGCATCAAAAATCACCTTCAGTGGCGCGGATCCGCTGTATCGCGAAGCTGAAGCATTGAGAACCGGAGGCCGATTGCCCTCTATGTATCTGATTCTGGATAGTTTGGCGTTCTCGTTTCTTGTAAACCAGCCCGTACCGTACTCTATCATGTACAAATTTCCATCCGGCCCAAATTCCATGTCCATGGCATTGTTGAATTCAGTATTGGGCATAAAAGGATACCAGTCGGTAGGGTTACCCTCTTCATCAAGCTCCAGAAAATAAATAAATCCGCGCATCCAGTCATAATAAATCACACGACCGTCCAGATAAGCCGGAAATTTAGAGCGGCCTTCATACATCTCTGAATAGTACACCGGACCCGCCATGGCATTACGCCCGCCATTTTTCAACTGTGGAAATATGTCGGTGCGTGCATAAGGATAGTAAATCTTTGCTGGCTGGGCCGGAGGCAAATTTTGAAGTCCGGTGTTGTTAGGCGAGTTATTAACAGGTGATGCCGGATCATACATATCCCTGGAAATGCCCGTTTCAAAATCATATTCGTTGTAGGCATAGTTGTTTCCAACAAAAAGAGGCCAGCCGAAAAATCCGGGCGCTCGGGCCACATTGAATTCATCATGTCCACGGGGCCCACGGCCTTCGGCATCTTCTCCGGCATCAGGACCTACATCCCCCCAAAAAAGCCATCCACGCTTAGGATCCACAGAAATTCGGTAAGGATTTCTACAACCCATCACATAGATTTCAGGTTTGGTCAAAGGGTCTTCATCTACAAAAAGATTGCCCTCAGGTATGCTATATGTACCATCCGGCTCTGGTTTGATCCTGAGAATCTTACCTCGGAGGTCATTGGTGTTGGCAGAAGACTTCTGGGCATCCCAGGCGGACCTGCCGGGGCGCTCATCCGAAGGCGAAAAGCCTTTGGAGGCAAAAGGATTGGTATTGTCACCAGTGGAAAGATAGAGTAGTCCATCGCTGCCAAACTGTATAGATCCACCGGTGTGACAGCACTCCTCACGCTGCACGGGCACTTTCAACATCACTACCTCATTAATCAAACCTTTAGCGGTGTATGAAAACCTGGACAAATGCTGAACAGGTTCGTCCCCTACCGGAGAGTAGTACACATACACCCAATCATTTTGCTCGAATTCAGGATCCAGGGCAATTCCCATAAGTCCATCTTCTTTTTCGTGGTACACCGGAATGGAATCATAATCCGAGAGCTCATTGGTTCTGAGATCATACTGCTTGATCGCTCCCCTTCTCTGGGTAAATAATATTCTATCCTTGGGCAGAACCACTATTTCTGTAGGCTCATATAGATTGGTAGCAAAAACTTCCTTAACAAATCTGCTCTCCTCCGGCGCCTCTTCCACTTTGGTTTCGTGGGCTGTCTGCCCACATGATAGAAATAATCCTACTAACCCTACTAACCCTAATTTTTTCAATTTACAATTCTCTAATTTTTATATTTCTGAACCACACTTTGTCCCCGTGATCCTGTAAGGAAATATGACCCTCTTTACCCGTGCCAAAGGCTTCCATTTCTGAAAATTTGCTACCTGCCACCAGTGCATTCCACTCTGGTGTCCAGAAATCAAACTCCACCACTTTGTATCCATTGAGCCAATGTTCCACATGGCCATTGTTCACTTTGATTTGGGTTCTGTTCCACTCTCCTGCAGGGTTTACGGTCACAAATTTGGTTTTGATCATATCATACAAATCTCCACTGCGGTGCTTTTCAATCTGACCATCTGGATGTCTCAGATTGTCCAAAAGCTGATATTCCGGACCCGTATGCCATACATAGTCATACTGATCATCCTCTACCACATTGTAGATGATCCCACTATTGCCCCCCTCTGAGATTTTCCAGTCAATCTGGAATTCGTAATTCTTGTACGGCTTATCGGTAATGATGATGTCTCCGCCATCCTCGGCCTGCCAGCCAGCTCCTGACCCCTTACCGCTAAAATGGAGGGTACCATTGGCCACCCGCCATTTTTTACCCAATGTTTCTGACTTGAAATTGCGGATACCCCCGGTAGTCTTTCCATCAAAAAGCAATTTCCATCCCTGTGCTATCTCAGCGTCAGAAAGCTCATTGTGAGCAACCTGATAACTGTTGGTAAACCCTGGAAGATCCTTTGGGATATTGGTCAAGGTATACCAGGCCTCCGTGGTCCACAGTTCATGATCCAATTCGCTTGCGAATGGTCGTTTGATGCGGAAGTATACCACGTGCTTTTCCTTCAATCCTTCCAGCTCAAAAAACACTTTTTTGCGGTCTTCTGACAGGTAGAAATTCTTGGGCTTCATCTCGGTCACGCCAAGCTTTGGTCCTCCGTATTCGGCGGTTGGCTTGAAGTAAAACTGTTCAATGAGAAAGTCCTCAGCGCTGATATTCTGACCGGCTTTGATCGGTTCGGTAAATTCAATTTCGAATCCATTGGAACGAGCACTTACTTTAAGCATTTCGAACACTGAATTTTCATTGTAGACCAATCGCTGCAAACCATAATTCAGCTTACCCGTCTGACCCCAGTTGCCAGACACTCCAATACCACCCGCCAAAAGAGAGCCATCAGGTGCCCATGCCAGGCGATTCACCCCAGCCTCTATGCCTTGTGAGAATCTGAAAACAGCACCCTGATAGATGCCATCAACTTTCTCAATGGCAACACGCTTGATACCTCCATGAGTCACTTCACAGTGAATCATTTGGCCGGCATATGGCCCCTTATCTATGGCCAATGGGGTACTTGGTGAGTTCCCAATTTCGTCCTGAGGCAGCCAAACAACCGGCTCGTCCTGTACAAGACCTTCTGTTCCTTCAGGATCAACGGAGCGTGAACCATACCATGCGCCTTCTCTTACATGATTGATCTTAGATGCCGGCAACCAGTCTCCCTGATTGTCAGCTACGAAAATTTCTCCATCCACTCCTATTCCAATGCCATTGGGTGTTCTGAGACCCGAGGCTATGAACTCTACTGCACCCGTTTCTTTGGATATCTTGATGATCTTACCACGATCTTTGGGCTGTGGCTGCGCAGATGCACCTCCTGGCAGAATGTCTGTAGCCAGTGCACCGTAGAAATAACCATCCTTATATACCAGCCCGAATGAGAACTCGTGAAAATTGGCAGAAACAGTCCAGTCATCCGCTACCGTCTGATATTCATCTATCAGTCCATCTTTGTCATTATCTATGAGTTTGGTCAATTCCTGTTTTTGAAGCACATAAATCTCCCCATCCACCACTTTGATACCCAAAGGCTCTGCGAGTCCGGTAGCTATACGCTGGACAGTGATCTCCCCGGGATTAGGTGATCTGAAATTTTTGACGAGGTAAACCGGCCCCAGGGAATCCCAGGTACACACGAGCATTTCATCCGCTGAAAGGAAGTCTATACCGCCTACTCTAGGTCGGAAATCATCAGGTCGTGCCTGGAAAATATCAAAAGCAGGGTGTACGCCCGCGAGCCAGCGACCATCTCCGGGAATGGATTTTACCAGCACTTCATCACTGATGTATTCTTTGGTCTCCAAATAATCCGAAGGGGATACGAAAAGCATAGACTCAGGTACCACTTCAAATTTACCGGCCTCCTTATTAAACCACTGTAAAGAAACCGACCCACCGCCACTGGCCTGAAAGTATTGAATTTCGAAAGGGTGATCCCCCTCTGTGAGATATACCTCGCCATCTTTGGCCGTGGGGCCATGGAAGCCACCATGATCAATGGCTATCATATTGTCCACAAAAAGTCGGGAGCCGTCATCAGACACCAACCTCAGGCTATAACTGGCTGTCTTGCTGATTTTTAAATTCCCTTTGAACAAAACAGCAATGCGCTGTGTACGCTCACCAAAATCGCTTGCCTCCCGCACGTGTATCTGAGGTACAATGGCTGCACTAATGGGCAATGCTTCCTTTTTCAGGGTATTGAAGTTGGGCTGATCTCCACTATAGAGGTAGAGGTATGCGGCCGCACCGGATGATTCTTTGGATATATTCACTTCATCCTGAAATTTCACCGGAACGGTTTTTTCACCCAAATGCCAGGCTCCACCATCCGAATCCTCATCATCGTCATCCAGAGATAAAATGTACCGAATCATCTCCCCGGCATCCTCCTCAGACAACCCTGCATGTGGGGTCATCATCGCTTCACCCCAAACGCCACTTCCTCCGTTGATCACCTTTCCGGCAAGCATCTTCACTGACTCGTCACTATCACTGTATTTTCTGGCGACGGATATATAAGCCGGACCCACTGTTTTTACCTCCTCATTGTGGCAAGACTTACAGTCACTGCGCTCTATCAGCTGAGCACCAGCCGCCAGACCTGTATCTTCAGTGTCCTCCGCCTCAACGGCCAGACCTTTGTCAAAGCCTTCGTGATAAAACGCTCGCAACTCTGTGGGCTCATCCGGCGATAAAGTCAACACCCCTGCCACTGTCACTACATTTCCATCAGGGTACTCCTGATTACTTGTGGAGGTCACCTCAAAGCTGCCATTGGTATTGAAATCCCGCTCGCTCACCAATGAAGAAATGGTGGTATTGAGTGCCACCTGATAATCTCCGGCGTTTGAAACCTTAAATTGTCTGGACAGTCCACTCTGACTACCTCGCTTGATGGCTTCAGGTATTTCTTCAACTAGAATTTTGCTGTCCGGTGTGCTCAACTCGTAGGTGAACACGACCTGACCATCCACAAAACGATGGCCTTTATACTGTACCTCAGGAATCGTGATCTCGTCTCCTTTTCTTAAAACCCATTCTACATCCTCTTTCTCATCTGTGTAGTAAGCATAGCCCTTGGAGGTGGGCTGAGGTCCGTGAACAGTAGTATATACTGCACCGTCAAAATTCACTCCACCCTTCCATGCCTTATAAAGGCTGGCGGTGCGGGCATCGTAGGCCACCCATACATCTTCATTAAGTGCTGCGGTCACCATTCTGGGCTTCAAATCCAGGACAGAGCGAAACACCCAGGCTTCTCTGGGCCTTTCAAATTGTCGTTTCTCCTGACAGGCTGCCAGTGCGCCAATGAGCAAGCTGATATAAACTAATTTCTTCATACTTCTTTACTTCTCTTCTTACTTATTCTTACTTATATACCTAAGATTTTCCTGTTGGCCACATCATCTGGCTTGGCACCGGCAAAGTCATCGAAGGCTTTTTCGGTCACCTGAATGATATGATCCTGAATGAATGGTGCACCTTCTTCAGCCCCCTGTTGCGGAGACTTAATACAACACTCCCATTCCAGCACCGCCCAACCATCATAGCCATATTGGCTCAGTTTGGAAAAAATGCCGCTAAAGTCTACCTGTCCATCTCCCAATGATCTGAATCTGCCCGGACGATCCACCCATCCCTGAAAGCCACCGTATACGCCCGACTTTCCGGTAGGATTGAACTCCGCATCCTTCACATGGAACATGCGGATGTTTTCGTGATAAAAATCGATGAACTGCAAATAATCCAACTGCTGCAGTACGAAATGCGATGGATCATACAGAATCTTCGCTGAGCTATGCTTACCGGTAGCTTCCCAAAAGCGCTCGTAGGTAATACCATCGTGCAGGTCTTCGCCCGGGTGCAGTTCATAACAAATTTCCACACCATTGTCCCTGGCATGATCAAGTATGGGCAGCCATCGTTTGGCCAGCTCATCAAAACCCATCTCTACCAGGCCGGCCGGGCGCTGGGGCCAGGGATACACCGTATGCCAAAGTAAGGCCCCGGAGAAGCTCGCCATCACATCAATGCCAAGGTTCTTGCTCGCAGTAGCGGCACTTTTCACCTGGTCGATGGCCCATTCCGTTCGGGCTTTGGGGTTTCCTTTGACAGCATCCGGAGCGAATGAATCAAACATGGTGTCGTACGCCGGATGCACAGCAACCAACTGGCCCTGAAGGTGTGTGGCCAGTTCAGTAATTTCTAATCCTGCTTCGTTCACGATCCCTTTGATCTCATCGGCATAGGTCTTGCTCTCAGCTGCCTTTTTAACATCGATCAGCCGGCCATCCCACGCCGGAATCTGAACACCCTTATACCCTATTCCTTTTGCCCATTGGCAAATGCTCTTCAGGTTATTAAATGGTTCTTTGTCATCAGCAAATTGTGCTAAAAATATGGCTGGTCCTTTGATGGTTTTCATGTCTTTTTTAATCTAATGATTCTACAATTGATTGATTGGGAAGCTGCTTTGCCCTCAGACTTTCGTCCAAATGTTTCCATTTTTGGTGGAGGCTACAACGGCTTTCACCAAAGCCATTCCCTGAACGCCCTCCCTGATACCCGGAAAATCCAAAATTGGATTAGCTGGTTTACCCTCGGCGTGGTTTCTCAATGCCTCTGCATAGTTTCGGTAGATATTGGCGAAAGCCTCAATGTATCCTTCCGGATGACCAGAGGGAGTACGTGTGTGCTGCATGGCTTCATCGTACAAATAGCCGCCCCTGTCTCCACCCGTCCGATAGATTTTATCCGGGTTTCCATGGTCTTTGACAATGAGGGTGTTCAAGTCCTTCTGACTCCACTCAAGGCCTCCTTTGTCACCATAAATTCTGATTTTAAGGTCATTTTCCTCACCAGAAGCCACCTGTGAAGCAGAAAGCACACCATTGGCGCCATTTTCAAAGTGTAACAAAACATTGGCATCATCGTCCAGAATACGACCGGGTACAGTAGCGCGTATTTCTGAGAGTACCTCGGTGATTTCCAGTCCGGAAACGTACTCAGCCAGATTGGCTGCATGCGTGCCAATGTCTCCAAAACAATTACTAATCCCTGCACGGGCCGGATCGGCTCTCCAGGAGGCTTGTTTTTGATCGGTATCTTCTACCTTGGTACTGAGCCAACCCTGTGGGTATTCTACCATTACCTTTCTTACCGTACCTATATCTCCCTTGCGAACCATGGCCATGGCCTGTTTTACCATAGGGTAGCCTGTATAGGTATAGGTCACCGCAAAGGGAAGTCGGGTCTCAAGCACTTTTGCTTCCAGATCCCTGGCTTCTTCCAGGGTAAAGGCCAACGGCTTATCGATAATCACCGGAAAGCCATTTTCCAAAGCCATCATGGCCGGGGCAAAGTGCATCACATTGGGTGTGACAATGGAAACGAAATCCATACGCTCCCCAACAGGAAGTGCCTGCTCTTTGGTGATCATTTCCTCAAAAGAGTCATAAATCCTGCTTTCAGGAAGAAAAAGTGCCCGGCCTGACGCTGCGGAGCGCTTGGCATCCGAGCTGAAAGCTCCGCACACCAATTCGATTTGTCCATCAAGATTGGCAGCCATGCGGTGCACCGCTCCAATGAAGGCGCCCAAGCCCCCACCTACCATTCCCATCCGGAGTTTTCTATCTCTCATTTTGGATTACTTTATTTAATTTCTACCCAGGCCTGTCCCTTCTTATTGGACTCCAGTACGGCCTCAATAAACTTCATTCCTCGTACGCCATCTTTCACACCAGGGTAAGCTCCTTCCCGAACTTTCTCTCCTCTGATGGCCAGCGCTGTGCCCTTGTATATATTGCCCATGGCATCAAAAAGACCCTCAGGGTGCCCTGGAGCAATCTTAGTGCTTTCCTGTGCAAATTCAGAATTGTATGGATTTCCGGGTTTGAAAATCTGAGCGGGCTTCCCCTCCTGCAGATAAGTCAGGTATGTGGGGTTTTCCTGCTCCCACTTCAAGCCCCCCTTATCTCCGTACACCATGACGGAAATGTTATTCTCTTCGCCTGTGGCAATCTGACTGGCACAAATGACCCCTTTAACTCCATCCTTTGTACGGATCAGCGCCGTTCCGTCCACATCCAATGGATTGTCGTCATATAGGGTGTCTATATCAGCCAATACTTTTTCTACCTCCAATCCAGTGGTGTACTCGATCAAATTAAAGGCATGAACCCCAATGTCTCCAAAACAGCAACTCTGACCCGATTTCTTAGGGTCCAAACGCCAAACCTGAGCCCGTTTGTCTTTTTCATGAATAAAAGGGTTGATCCAGCCCTGATAATACTGTGCATCTACTTTCTGAATCTTACCAATAGCGCCAGCAGCTATCATGGCCTTCATCTGGCGTACCATTGGATAACCTGTATAGGTGTGTGTGAGACAGAAAACCACCTTCTTTTTATTTACCAACTCCTCCAACGCTACGGCCTCTGCCGCTGTGATGGTGATCGGCTTCTCGCAAATCACATTAAACCCTGCATCCACGAGCTTCATCGCCATGGAGTGGTGCAGAAAATTGGGTGTAAGTATGGAAACCACCTCAATTCGCTTGTCTGCTGGCAAGGCCAATTCTCTTTCTATAAATACCTCCAGGCTCTCATAGGCCCTGGAAGTATCCAGCTCCAGTTTTTCCGCAAAAGCAATCCCACTTGAATGATCAATATCAAAAACACCCCCAACAAGCTCATACTGCTCACCCATATAGGCCGCAATCCTGTGGACGATTCCGATAAATGAATTGGGCCCTCCGCCGATTAAACCGAGTCTGATTTTTCCTTTGTTCATGCTGATTTATTAGTCTGAAATACTCTGATTAGAAATAATATTCGTTGAAACTCCGAATTTGGTTGGAAATCTATCAAGATTGACCGCCAAATTCAATTTTTTATTCCCTGCAAACGTTTGCAATAAGTGTTAATCTTACAACTTTTCTAATTTGCTTTGAATTTGATGCTTCGATTTACTTACTTGACAAGTTTTAACCTTAACTAACAGATGGAAAATCAATTGAATCGCAATCGACTGTTTATAGCCAGTTGCTTTGCACTACTTACCACCGCGTTTGCGTTTGGTATCCGGGCCGGTATCATGAATGACCTGGTCACGGACATGAGTCTTACAGATCAGCAATTGGGCTGGATCAACTTTATGGGAATATTTGGATTCCCGATAGCCACATTAGTAGGCGGGCCACTTTATAACTCCCTGGGACCCAAAAAAATAGGAAATATTGCCTTTTTGTGTCACTTCATCGGCATCACGTTTTCCATACTTTCTAATAGCTTTTACACCCTTTTCTTCTCCACCTTCTTCATCAGTTTTGCGAATGGTATGGTGGAAGCGGCCTATAACCCGCTCATAGCCTCCATGTATACTTCTAACAGGGCCACCATGCTCAACAGGTTTCATGTGTGGTTTCCCGGTGGTATAGCCATAGGCTCGTTGATTGCTTTAAGCCTTGGGCTGCTGGGTGGTAGCTGGCAGGTCAAAATTGCTGTGATGTACGTGCCTGCATTTACCTATTTTCTTCTGTTCAGAGGTCAGTCTTTCCCTGAAGCACCCAAAGAAACGACCATGTCCACTGCAGAGAACCTCAAAGCGATCATGTCATCGCCTATTTACTGGCTGATGCTGGTATGTATGGCACTGACCGCCACCACTGAGCTGGGCACACAGTCGTGGGTAGAAAGAATCCTGGCCAACTCCGGCGCACAGCCACTGCTGGTACTGGCACTCGTGACGGTACTGATGGCCGTAGGCAGAATGTTTGCCGGGCCGCTGATTCACAGACTCAACATTACAGGGGTGCTATTGGGCTCGGCCATTATCTCCGCACTGGCTATCTTCATGATGAGCATGGCCACGGGGCCCATGGTTTACGTAGCTGCAGTACTTTTTGCCATAGGTGTGTGTTACTTCTGGCCAAACATGATCTCCTTCGTAGCAGATTATTTACCTAAAACGGGAGCACTCGGCATGTCCCTGATAGGTGGCGTGGGTATGCTAGGGCTTTCTATTTTCCAACCTATCATTGGTGGGTGGATAGAGGGGCACAGAGCCGTCAAATCTGCTGAAGGATTGACCGGAGAGGCGCTGGAATTGGCTGCCGGCCAAGCTACCCTGGCCAACATTGCAATCATCCCAACCTTACTGATTGGTGTGTTTCTTTTCCTGTTTTTCTATGTAAGGAAAAACAAGACTCACGCTTAAGCTTCACATTATAGTATTCAAAAAGGGCTCCGAAATGCAGATTGCATTTCGGAGCCCTTTTTCATTTTTAAGACTCAGAGGACTATTGCTGATATTTGATGTCTTCGTTCTTAAATGTCAGCATAAAAGCAAAAAACACTAACAAAGCAAACCCTGCAGGAACAACCCAAATGCCGCTCCAGTCGTGGCCACCTTCCAGCACGTAAAAATCTGTGATTTGTCCGGCAACCCAAAAACCTACCAACATCCCCACTCCGTAGGTGGCCAGCGTGATCATGCCCTGTGCCGAGCTTTTAAACTTATCACCTGCTTTAGAATCGGTGTAAATCTGACCTGAAACAAAGAAGAAATCATAGCAGATGCCGTGTAGCGCAATCCCCAAAAGCAGCATCACCACCAGTTCTTCATTGTTTCCAAAGGCGAACATCAAATACCGGAGTACCCAGGCAAGCATGCCGAAAAGCAGCGTTTTCTTGATGCCATATCGGCTCAGGAATATGGGAAGCAAGAGCATAAAGCCAACCTCTGAGACCTGCCCGATGGTCATTTTACCGGTAGGGTTAGCCACTCCCATTTCTGAGAGAAACGGATTGGCATTTTGATAGTAGAAGGCCAAAGGGATGCAGATCAATACTGAGGAAAAAAAGAACACCGCGAAATTTCGATCTTTCAACAGCCGGAGTGCATCCAATCCCAATATGTCCTTCAGCAATAGCTTTTCCCCTTTGGCAATACCCGGAGGAGTAGCCGGAAGCGTGAAACTGAACACTCCCAATAGCAGCGAGAACCCTGCACTCATGATGAAGGTGTTTTTTAAGAGTCCTGACGAGATTGCATCCGGAGCATCCCAGGAAAACAAATAACTAATCACCAAACCGGCGGCAATCCAGCCAATGGTACCCCAAACCCGTATTTTGGAGAACTCTTCGGAAGGGTTTTCCATTTGTCTGAATGCAATGGAGTTGACAAGGGCCAGTGTGGGCATGTAGGTGATCATATAGGCCAGCACATAAGGATAAAACGCTGTGAAATCCACGGATACATACATCTGGTACATGAGCAATGCTCCGAGCAAGTGCAGTAATCCCAAAATGCGCTCCGCATTGAAGTACCTGTCGGCAATCAGTCCAATGACAAAAGGCGCAATAATGGCGCCCCAGGATTGCGTGGAAAAGGCCATTCCAATCTGACTACCCGTCGCTCCAAGGTTATTGCCCAAAAAGGTGCCCAGGGTGACGAACCAGCTTCCCCAGACAAAAAACTGAAGAAACATCATGGCACTCAATCGAATTTTTATCTGATTCATGTGGTCAAAGGTTTGCTCTCATACGAGATTTTAAAAATCGGCAGGTAAATAACACTTACCCTTAAAGTAGCTAACTTAATTAAAGTTTGGCACACAAAGTGACCGTGATACGCCGGGGAAATCGTCATTAAAGCTATGCGCAACCTCCTGTTATACTGCTTATGTCAAATGCTGATGTTAGTGGCTGTCAGTCAGCCAACACCACGCTATTTTGACCATCCGGGGCTATCGGCTGGCCTCCAGGAGGAGCATATCTGGAGTATTTATCAGGACAAAGAGGGCTTTATGTGGTTTGCTTCCTTCACATCAGGGCTCATTCGGTATGATGGCAATGATTATCTGTTTTTCAGGCATCAGCCTGAGGATTCCACTTCTATCAGTGACAATTGGGTCACGTGCATGTTTGAGGATTCCAAAGGCCAATTTTGGGTCGGCACCAGAAATGGAGGCCTGAACCTGTTCGATCGGGCCACAGGTGCTTTTTACCACTTCCAATCAAACCAACAACTCCCTAACCGCATTAGCCACAACCTCATCCGTGATATTGTGGAAGATGAATCAGGTGCACTGTGGATTGGTACCGATCGGGGACTAAATCGCTTGGAGTATTCTGGTAAGCCCCACGATCCGGGTGATTTCAAGCACTATTACCATCACGAAGAAGACCCTCAAAGCCTGAGCAACAACAGCATTACGGATCTCCTCATTGACAGTAAGGGACGGTTTTGGGCAGGCACCTATGGCGGGCTGAATCAGCTAGAGCGCAACGGAACCTTTATCAGGTATATCAATAATCCGCTGGATGACCAGAGCCTCTCGCACAACATTGTAAGAAAAATAAGAGAAGACGGGAAGGGGCGCTTGTGGATAGGCACTTTTGGAAATGGCCTTAACCTTCTGGATGGTAAAACCGACCGTTTCAAGCGATTCGTAACCACCCCGAATGAGGGAAGCATCCCATCGGGCCTCATTTGGGACCTGGCCATTGACAGTCTGGATAATTTATGGATATGTACGGAAGATAAAGGACTGGTCTACTTCGATGTGCAGAAGGGCTCCTTCGAGTCTTTTATGAATGACATCACCAACCAACGCAGCATCAGTTCAAATCAGGTTTTTTCAGCTTTCATAAGTAGAGAAAATGACATATGGGTAGGTACCTGGGGTGGCGGTATCAACCTGATCAATGGAAACCGTAAACCTTTTATTGTCTATTCGCCTTCTGCGCGAAAAGGGACCATCAGTCACAGGAAAGTCACCTCCCTGTCTGAAAGGCGTGATGGGCACATACTAGTGGGCACGGAGGGCGGAGGACTCAATCTCTATGATCCCGATACCGAACAATTCACCACGTTTAAGCACATTCCCGGTAATGCCAACACCATCCGAAGCAATGAAATTCTGACCCTTTTAGAGGATAACAGGGGATTTGTATGGGTGGGTACCCGTGGCGCAGGCATTAGTGTACTTCATGCTGACTTAAAGCGTATTTATAAACATTTTGATCACTCATCTGCGAGAACCGGCGGACTGGCTTCTCATACCATCCGGGATATTGCACAGGATGCCAGCGATAACATCTGGATTGCCACAGATGGAGGACTCAATTTACTGAAGGCCAACAGTCATGACCTGGAGACATTCCTGCCGGGTACCTATACCACATGCATTTTTCCATATAACCAGGACACTTTGCTTTTAGGAACAAGAGCGGGGGCCTATTTTTTCAGCATCGCCAGACAGGAGGCATCGCCTGTGGGTGCCCTCACCGATGATCAGGATCCGCTCCATGGACAATGGATATCCCGAATTTTCAGAGATTCCATCCAAAATCTATGGATAGGTGCACATCAACTGTATTTGTACCAGCCAAATACCCATCAATTAAAAGCGTACCATGCGGGGGCAACTGGCTATGCAGAAGATAATGCGGGACATTTCTGGCTGGCTTCAGAGCATGGGTTAACGAAGCTGGATATCCATTCCGGTAATTCATCTCATTACAATGAGGCCGATGAATTACCTACCAACCACCTGAGCCAATGTATCAAAATGCGCAATGGAGAAATCCTTGTAGGCGGGCTCAACGGATTGATCCGGTTTGATCCGGGAAAGATAAAAACCAATTTGAAAGTACCTAAGGTAATACTCAATCAGTTTTACCTCTTCAACCAGCCTGCCAAAGTAAAGACCTCCGATTCAGAGGCGTTAGTGGATATTTCGCGTGCCGATGACGTCATTCTCACTCATCGGCAACCCGTTTTTTCCATTGCATTCAGTGCGTTACAATTTGCACACGCTTCGGAGTGCACGTATGCGTATAAGCTGGATGGTTTTGATGATGACTGGATTATAACCCAGAGTGAAAGAAGGATCGCCACTTACACCAACCTGGATCCGGGAGATTATACCTTCTATGTAAAAGCCACCAACAATGATGGAATCTGGAGTGAAACGGCCACCTCCATTCCCATTCGTGTGATCCCTCCACCCTGGAAAACCTGGTGGGCCTATACCATTTATATCGTACTCGCATCACTGGCAGGCCTTCTTATACGCAATCATGAAATGCAGCGAATCAGAGACCGGCACCGGCTTGAAATCAATGCGTTGGAAACCCAAAAACTCAGGGAGTTGGACGAACTGAAATCCCGACTCTTTGCCAATATTTCTCATGAATTCAGAACTCCCCTTACCCTGATACTTGGTCCCCTGCAGCAGGCCATCAAAACACTGGAACCGAGCGATCCCAATAAGGAGGAACTATCCATTGCCATCAAAAATGCACGCAGACTGCAGGAGTTGATCAATCAAATTTTGGATCTTTCCAAACTGGATCAGGGTAAAATGACCCTGCAGGTGGTCAAAGAAGACATCATTGACTTTCTCCAACCGCGGGTACTCTCTTTTTCTTCTCTGGCAGAAAGAAAGGGACTTACTTACCAAACCGAGTGGCCGGAAGGTACGCTCCCAATGTATTTCGATCCTGATAAAATCGAAAAGATCGTCAACAACCTCATCTCCAACAGCATAAAATTCACCTCTCAGGGTCAGATCATTGTTAGCTGTACTGTGGAGGACAATTGGCTGATGATACGGGTAAAGGACAGTGGAATCGGGATTGCCCCAGAGTTTCAAAGTCAAATTTTTGAACGTTTTTTCCAAATTGGGCCCTCACATTTCACGCCGGAGGCGGGAAGTGGCATAGGTTTGTCCCTGACCAAAGAGCTCGTAGAACTCAGTCATGGAACGATATCCTGCCATAGTCAGGAGGGCCTGGGAACTGAGTTTGTCGTGAAGTTACCTTGCGATGACATATGGTATCAGCACAATCAGCACTTGGAGCGTCCAATTCCTGACCTACCCGAATTTCCCGTCAGTGACGATCAAACATTTGAACAACTTCCTGCAGAGAAAAAAGATCAGAAAACCACTGTATTGGTCATTGAAGACAACGAGGTTTTAAGAAAGTTTATCGTCCGACAACTGAACCACCCCAGCCCCGACTATTTTATTCTGGAAGCCTCTGATGGTCAAATGGGATTTGAAAAAGCACTTCAGGAGATTCCAGACATTGTGATCATGGACTGGATGATGCCCGGATACACTGGCATTGAGCTTTGCGAAAAAATAAAACAGAATGAAATCACCTCGCACATCCCGATAATCATGCTCACCGCCAAAGCTGACCAGGAGAGCCGCATTCAGGGGTTGGAAAAAGGAGCAGATGCCTATTTAGCCAAACCATTTGATCAACAAGAACTCTCAGCCACCATCAGGAACCTGCTCACCCAAAGAGAGAAATTAAGAGAAAAGTTCGGGAAATACCTCATTAAAGTAGCGCCGGTACATGACGAATCTGTTGATGACAAGTTCATACAAAAGATCAGGAACCTCATCGAAGAAAATCTGAGTGATTCTACGCTCAATGTACAGTCACTGAGTCATGAGCTGGGCATGAGCAGGTCGCAGTTATTCAGGAAGATTAAAGCAATCACGGGACTTTCGCCCAATCAATTTCTCAGGGTTTACAGACTGGAAAAAGCCCATCTGCTCCTCAGCGGAAAGCATGGAAACGTCTCCGAAATCGCCTACAGAACCGGATTCGACAACCTCTCCTACTTTACCAAATCTTTCTTTAAGCACTTCAACAAGCTACCTTCAGATTTCCATCCAAAAAGAAATTCATAGTCATTTCTGATCATTTTCCCATCCCGCAACAAATGTGTCAGAGATTGCACCATTTGAGCTAATGGCTTTATTGCAGCCGGTCTACCTTCGATTTGGATTATCGCTGATCAACGTAAGCAGCGCCAGTCCCAACACTAAATGAACCATGAAAACATTCCGCTTATCTCTCATTTTACTTGCCCTGACAGTTGGATCTGCCCGGGCAGACTCAGGGGACTCCTGTGCCGAAGCTGTTAACATTAACCAGGGCACCCATGAAGCACCTAAGGCGCCTTACTGGTATCAGTTTACAATGCCTGAAACGGGTAAAGGCCTGATGATTTCGTCCGTTGGCCTGACGACCACTGATACTTACCTGAAAGTATATGATGCTTGTAACGGGAATCTACTGGCAACGAGTGATGACTATACTTATGGTCAGAGTCAGGTTATCATATATAGCCTATCCAAAGACGATGTGGTGTACATTGAATGGGCAGATAATTATTCTGCTGCTGGATTTAGGTGGAAACTGGAACTCATAGAAGTCTCTCCGGGTGATGACTGCACCCTGCCGGTTACTGCCTATGAAGGCACTAATGTAATCCCTGAAAATGCGGGTACCCATTTTTGGTATGAATTTACTATGCCACGCTCGGATGCTAAAATGACGGTAAGTACAAGTGCCAATACCTATATTCAACTTTTCACCAACACTTGTTCGGAGCTTATAGAATTGAATTCCGGAACAGCCGAGCTCACCGTGTATGATGTTTCTGAAGGTGAGTCAATCTTCATCAGGTGGGAACTCTATGAGGGTGGTAATTTTCCATGGAACCTTTTAGTGGAAGATGTCATCCCAGGGGAAAGTTGCTCCTCTCCCCTCCTGGCAACAGTTGGTAATAACATCTACCAAGGAGAAACTTTGACCACCTATTGGTATGAGTACACCATGCCTTCTGCTGATTCTAAAATGGTGATCAGTACCCATGTGGAATCGTATGTAAGTGTTTATAGAGGAGTCGATTGTTTGATTCCCAACATTATCAACAGCGGATATATGAACCTGTCAGTAACTGATATTCTCCAGGGAGAGACCGTACGTATATTCTGGCAGGTATATGATAACGTGCAGCTTAGCTGGACCTTAGACATTCAGGAGTTGGAACCCGGGGAGCTTTGTACTACGGCTGTGACGGCCTTGGAAGGCACCAACACTGTCTCGGCGGTCCCTTATTACTGGTATGAATTCACTATGCCCGCTGAAAATTCCAAAATCGTCATTACATCAGAAGGCAATGCAGGTGTCTATGCGTTTTCCAATGACTGCTCCAATGCTGAATACCTTAATTCAGGGTACGGTGGACTAATCCTCCTCGAAGTGTCTGCTGGAGAAAAAATGCTCTTGCTGTGGGATAACTATGATGCGATTCAGTTTGACTGGCAACTTAGTGTAGAACAAATCGCACCGGGAGACAACTGTCAACATCCTCATGAAATCTCCGCAGGTACCCATGAGTTTACCCATTCCCCCCACTGGTACGTCTACACTGTACCGGAAGCCGACAAAGAAATTGTTATCACCTCTGTCGGGTACACTTCTGAAGACACATACCTGGTGGTACTCACTGAATGCAACGGCTCTATCATTCAGCAAAGTGACGATTTTGAAGACACTCAGCAAAGTCAGCTTTCACTCACCAATTTTGATGCGGGTGATAACATCTATATTCTCTGGTCAGATTATTATACACGCAATGGTTTTTCCTGGAACCTCTCTCTCCATGACATTGCCAAAATCTCACTATCCAACCCTACGTTGACACAAACAGTTGCTAAGGGCGAAGCGGGCTCAATCAGCCTGGATATTTCCAACCCTGGCAAAGCCGACCTGGATTACCATATTGGTCAGTCACTTGGCCTGAGCTTTACTGATAATGAAGACATGGTCTACATCCCCTCCAATACCAGTTTTAATGCCAGCAGCGGCATTACGGTGTCCCTGTGGCTTTACCTCATCGAAGACCTCAATTGCAATAGCTACAACAACTTCAGATATCTTTTTTCAAAAGGCTCATCTGTCATCCCTTACGAAGGCTATCACGTCATTGTAGAGGAAGACCGTACGCTCACATGGAGCCTGGGAACAACCGACGGAGTACTCAGGTACCATGCTGAAACGCCAATAAATATAGGAGAATGGGTCTTCCTGTCTTTTACCTATTCTGCTGCCTCATCTGAAGCCAAAATATACCTGAACGGCGAGGAACTAACCGGAGCCTACTGGACCCATGACTGGCCAGTCTGGGGTGGAGGAATCCTCTCAACGGATGAGCCACTGCTCTTTAATTATGCGACTTACGAACCATGCAGTTTTGGGTACGGACACCTGCCTTCCTACATGGATGATTTCAGCTTATGGAACAAGGCACTTACGCAAGAACAAATCCGGCAGACTATGCTCCATCAGGTTTCGGTAACTGCACCCAATCTGGTGAGCTACTGGGATTTTGAGGAAATAGAGGATGGAATGATTCCTGACAAAACGAACGCCCAGAATCATGGATATGCCTATGGTCTTGATTATGTCACAGGTGCTCCGGTCAATGGCTGGCTATCATTTACGCCCGCCAATGGCTCCATAGCCGCCGGGTCATCCGCCAGGATCAACCTCACTGCAGATGCAACAGATCTTGACCAGAAAAACTACACCGCTCAGATGACTGTACTCAGCAACGATCCTAAGCATCCCGCTGTGAAAATCCCCATTACGTTGAAAGTAACTGCCCCACTGGGGATCAATAAAGATGCGCTGACATACACCCTGGAGCAAAACTATCCTAACCCTGTCACCACTGAAACCATCATTGGGTACCATCTTCCTACAAATGCTCAAATCAACCTGACAGTGTACAATTTACAAGGGCAACGGATCGTCACGCTGAAAGACGGGTATCAGACCGCAGGAAGGTATAGGATCACATGGACAGGGCTGGACGCGCTAAATGAATCGGTTCCAAACGGAATGTACTTCTATCGCCTGGTGGTGTTACTGCCAGATGGCCATCAGACTTCTGCAATCAAGAGAATGATCATTTCAAGATAACCGCGTAGCCAAGCGTCCAAGTCTCCCATGAAAAAAATGCTCCGAATGATCCTGGTGATCGGCACGTTCTGTCAATGTCCAACCATGGTTGCGCAGGACTTGCTGGTCACCCAATCCGGGGATTCTATCAACTGTAGAATCCTCGAAATACAGCCGGAGCGAATTGATTTTATAGTCAAAAAACACACCAGAGGTGTGCCTACCTATTTACCTCGGGAGAGAGTTATGACCTTTGCCATTGGCTTTTATGATCGACGAAACCCCATCGGTACGAACAGGATTGATTCTGCAAAAGTCTATTTCATCGAAACTAACCATGGAAACGTATTAATCGGAAATATCCTCCAAAGAACGGGTGAAACGATCCTTATGCACACAGATGAATTGGGAGACATCACTATAAAATTGACCCAGATAGATAAAGTAAAAGAACTGGACCCTGCCGGCTACCGTAACGCCGCTCACCAGTGGTTTGACTACCTGGAGTCCAGCAGGTATTTTTACGGGCCTACAGGTTATGGATTAAAAAAAGGGGACGCTTATTATCAAAACGTCTGGGTGCTCTTCAATCAGTTCACCATGGGCTTCACCGATCATTTTTCGGCGGGCATTGGTACGGTCCCACTGTTCCTGTTTGAAGGTTCGGCTACCCCATTATGGTTTACTCCAAAATTTTCAATTCCCATAGTAGAAAATAGTTTCAACCTCGGCGCTGGAGCCATGATAGGAAGTGTGATAGGTGGTGACTTTGATTTTGGAGTTGGCTATGGAATGGCCACGCTGGGTGACCGGGATGCTAATATCAGCTTCGGACTGGGATACGGATACCAGGGAGAAACCGAAAGCCAATGGAACAGTCGCCCCACGTTCAGCGTGAGTGCCATGGTGCGGACTGGAAAAAAGGGCTATTTCATTACCGAAAATTACATTTTTGATGCCGTTGGGCTCCTGACTATCGGTGGCCGTCGGATCATCAGGTCAGTTACCCTTGATTTTGGGCTTGTGATGCCTGTGGGAGATGGTGGATTCGTGGGGGTGCCCTGGCTTGGACTGGTCATACCCATCACTACCACCTGGGGTAAAAATTAGCTCAATGTAAATTCCCCGATGAGCGGCTTCTGACCAGGGTAAGCAGCTTCCAGTTCTGAGGCAGTCAGCATTCTGAAGTCCTTGAAATCAAACCCCGGATTGACCATGCATCCCATGAGCACATAACTATCAGGTGCTGAAACCTCACTGGCAAAAATCGACCGGGCAGGTAGTAGTAATTGCGGCCTTTCACCTGCCTCCAGATTCAGCCCGAGCAGGTGCTGGGTGTAGGCGCCATGATCGAGCACGTGTACCCTGGCGCCGCTGCCCGCATGGAAATACCATAGTTCATCCGAACTCAGCTGATGAAAATGTGACTTATCAGCCCCCTCCAGCAAGAAGTAAATACTGGTAGAGAGGTTTCTGGTACCACCACCTCCCATGATCTGAATGGTGCTTGGGTTTCGGTAAACTTCCTTATAATATCCGCCCTCCGGATGTGGCTCCAACCCAAGTTTGTCGATCCAATATTGTGCATTCATTTGATTCAAAAAAGTTTGGCTGCCATGACCACCTCTCGTTTCACTTTGTAAAACTCCTTATGGATGTTAAATACCTTCCCGTTTTCAGGAGTAATGGGCACAAAAGAGCCGTCCTCTTTCATCTCATAGCCATTGATATTGTCTTTGAGGTTATAACACAGGAGGTTGATGGCCTGCTGCTTCAGGAGTTCATCTTTGATCAAAAACAAAGACTCCAACCTCCGCTCAAAAGAACGAACCATCATATCAGCACTCCCGGAATACACCAACGGATCGCCCTGATTGTGGAAATAGAAAATCCTGCTATGCTCCAGGTACTCACCTACAATGGACCTGACTGTGATGTTCTCACTCAGTCCCTCACGGCCGGGCCGCAGGCAGCAGATACCCCTCACAATCAGATGAATAGGCACCCCGGCCCTGGATGCCGCATACAGGGCCATGATGGTATCGATATCCTGTAGTGAGTTGATTTTGATGACGATGCCCGAAGGAAGTCCATTCCTGGCATTGTTCTCCTCTTGCTGAATGAGTTCGATCAGGCGTGAGCGCATCTCGCGTGGTGCCGTGATCAGGTTATCGTATCTATCGGGTACGGAGTGTCCAGTAATTACATTGAAAAACTCCTGTACATCATTGGCGTAGCCCTCATCTGAGGTCATCAGCCCGATATCTGTGTAAAGCCTGGCAGTGTCCTCATTGTAGTTGCCACTGGACATGTGGACAAAGCGCTTAACCTTCTCTCCTTCCCTACGGACAATGAGTAACAACTTGGTGTGGGTCTTGAGCATGCCTACACCATAAATAACAAAGCAGCCCGCCTTCTGTAAGCGCTGGGCCTCCTTCATGTTGTTTTCTTCGTCAAACCGTGCCTTCACCTCAAAAAGCACCGACACGTGCTTGCCATTCTCGGCTGCATTGAGCAATGCGGACACCACTCTGGAATTTTTAGCCAATCGATAGATCGTCAGCTTGATCGACAGAACGTTGGGGTCCTCTGCGGCCTGATCCAACAGGTCCATCAGGGGGTCTATGCTATTGTATGGATGATGCAGCAAGATGTCACGGTCCTTGAGAATCTTGAACATATCCGGATGCTCATACTCAGACATGCTGAGGGGGGGCACCGGCTTGGGCATGTCAGGCCTGAAGTCTCTGAAGTCTTCATGTTTGACAATCTGCCATAACCCCGTATAATCCATCAAAGCACCTTTGGGGACTTCTATAATGTTATCCTCATCTATCTCGTATTTCGTTCTAAGCTGCTTAATCAGCCACTTGTCATATTCTCCCTCTACCTCCAGCTTTACCACGCGACCGGTCTTACGGGTTTTGAGCTTCTTTTTCATCTCCTCGATGAAGTTAGCCTCTACGTCCTCCGACTCCTCCAGGGTGAAATCTCCATTTCTGGTAACCCTGAACAAAGTAGATGAAGTGATCTCTACATTCTTAAATACCTCGCTGATGTGCTGCCGTACCACCTCCTCTATAGGCACAAAAATCATCTTATCCTTCCGCTCCATCTCATAGAACCTAGGCAGGTTTTGAGGGATTTGAATGAAGGACATTTTACGTTTTTCCTTGGTATCCTGGGTCTTGGTGACCACCCCAAACACCAGGATGTTGTTCATCAAAATAGGAAAAGAGTGATACGAATCGTAAACCATGGGCGTAAGCATGGGGAATACGATTTTCTCAAAGTAATTCGTTACACGCTCCTTTTCTCGCTTCTGTAAACTCTCATAGCCGAGGATCTGAAAACGATGGTTATTGAACTCAGGCCTTAGGTTGTTGATGAAATGATCATTCTGAACCCGAGTGAATTCCTGAAAATCATGAAGCAGCTTACGCTTGAATGGCACCGCCCTCAAGCCCGAGTAATCCACGCGATCCTTGCCATAGTCCAGATAATTATACAAACTACCCACCCGAATCATGAAAAACTCATCGGCGTTGGATGCCGTGATGGCCACGAATTTGAGCTTATCAAAGAGGTTTCGTCCCTCCTTCATGGACTGAGCCAAAACGCGGTAATTGAAATGTAACCAGCTCAGGTCCCTGCTGATGAGGTCACTTTGCTGTATCAGATGATCGTATTTTTCTATCATTTAGATATATCCTTCTCCATAGTGAAAGGCGTCAGGCCTTTAGATCCCCAAAATACAATAGTCTGAAAGGAAATCACAAATTAATTGCCCGATGAGACCAAGAATAGTTTGGGGAAAATCAGAGCCATGGCTCACGCAAACAACGAGAAAAACGTAAAACGCGAAACTCTGTTGCCGATTGATAGAGCAATCAGAACCTTTTCACCTGATTCCTCATATCCAGGACACGGAATGGTTTGGAACGACACCACATCATAAAAAATCCCCGGCGGCCGGCCGGGGATTTTCAAAATTCAATACCTGAGAATTTTTAGCTTTATAACAAACCGTTCGTTTTTCTAACTGCATCGGCACTTTCTGCCAGTTTGGCCTTTTCTGCAGCGTCCAGTTCTATCTCCACGATCTGCTCAATTCCGTTCTTGCCAATGATGGCCGGGGCACCTATGCAGATGTCGCTCAGGCCATATTCGCCTTCCAGCATGCAAGAGCAAGGGAACATCTTTTTGGTGTCGCAAGCAATGGCCTGTACCATGGCTGAAACCGCCGCTCCCGGAGCATACCAGGCCGAGGTTCCTAATAATTTTGTCAGGGTAGCTCCTCCCACTTTGGTCTCTTCGCTCACAGTCTCCAGTTTCTCAGCACTCAAAAACGCTGAAACCGGCACGCTATTTCTGGTAGCCAGACGAGTCAAAGGAATCATCCCTGTGTCGCTGTGTCCACCGATGACCATACCATCCACATCAGAAGCCGGGCAATCCAACGCCTCAGCCAATCTGTACTTGAACCTCGCCGAGTCGAGCGCACCGCCCATTCCGATGATTCTGTTTTTAGGAAGACCTGTAGCCTTGTGTGCCAGATAGGTCATGGTGTCCATTGGGTTTGAAACCACAATGATGATCACGTTGGGAGAGTGCTTGATGAGGCTTTCGGCCACAAACTTCACAATTCCGGCATTGGTAGAGATGAGCTCTTCACGTGTCATTCCTGGCTTTCTTGGAATACCAGAGGTAATCACCGCCACATCACTATTTGCTGTTTTTGTGTAATCGTTGGTGGTACCGGTAATTTTGGTATCAAAACTATTCAGAGAAGCAGTTTGCATCAAATCCATGGCCTTGCCTTCCGCAAAACCTTCTTTGATATCGATGAGGACTACCTCAGAAGCAAAATCTTTAATGGCAATGTATTCTGCGCAACTTGCACCTACTGCGCCTGCACCTACAACGGTTACTTTCATGATGTATGGGATTTTATCTTTGAAACTTTTCTGTGCTCAAAACTACTATCCAAAGGGCGAATCGCAAAGCTTTGAGGATTAAAGCTTCATGTCCGAATAAACCGTGCCCAGATCAAAAAATCCGAGGGAAGCTTTATAGGTTTTGAACAGGTTGTTCATGTACTCATTGTACATTTCGGCAAAGGCCGACATAATCTTGGCCCTGACCTCTGTATGGTTGTTCATTACCTCCATCAGGTTGGCTTTGGGGATCACATAGATCTCACACTCATTGGTCAATACGATTGCCGTGTAGATCCGTTTGGTGCTTTTCAGCACCGCATTGTCGCCAAACAACTTTCCGCTACGAAGAGTCAGCAGTCTTTCAAACCCTTCCTTGATGTCAAGATTTAAGGAAACAATCCCTCTCTTGACAATGTACACCGCCTGACTGGGGTCTCCGGTGAAGAAAACCACTTCATTCTCATGGTATTTTCTCAGGTATAGATAAGGTAAGAAATAGGAAAGCTCGTCATCAGTGAGGGACTCGAAAAGCCGGTTTTTCCTCAAAAAATTGAACATGACAATGTCAGTATCCGAATACTTCCTTTTGAAAAACCTAAGCATGGCGCAACACTTCTAGTTTTAACATTCGGGCGGTTTTAGAGGTGATTTTAAATCGATTGTCTATCCTATGCCCCACTATCCAGGCGATTCGACCATCGGATTCCAATACAAGAACCTCTTTTTTCAATGTTACGGGAATTTTAGAATCAATCATAAAATCACTTACCTTTTTTTTGCCCTCCATGCCCAATGGGTAAAAGACATCTCCCTGCTCCCATCGGCGCAGTTTCAGGGGAAAAGTAAGTTCATCAGGATCAAAAAATGCGGTGGTGGCCGGATTATGATTCGGAAGCTCATTGCCGCTTAAGTAACTCAGATGAACTTCGCAAGGCCCCGCACTCACTGCCCCTTCATCCTTCGGCACAAGTATTTCTACACACTCAGTAGCCTCTTCCTTACTGGTGATGTACAACTGCCCCCTGTCCAGGTTGATTTCATAAGTGGATGAATAAAATAGTTTCCCTGGCAGTCCGCTCATGATGGCCCCCGACAAATCCCTGGCATCAGCAAAACCAAAACCATAGGGCTTGATCAATTCTGCGAGCATAACCAGATGGTCCGGGTGGCCCTGATACCATTCCACATTGAGCAGCAGTCGACCTTCCTTTTCCACTGCCTGTCTGTGCTCCACAGCTTGCTGTAGCAGCCGCGCGGTGCCTTGTAGTCGCAGCAGGGTGTCATGAAAAGTGGCCTCCAGCGCCGGGTTGATTTTTTTCAAAAGCGGAACCACCTCGTTCCTGATGAGGTTTCGTTGGTAGTCATTTTTCTGATTGGACACATCCTCCCGCCAGGTGATTTGCTCACTTCGCGCATATTTATACACCTCCTCTTTGGTAGCGAACAGTAAAGGCCGGATCAATCGATCACCCTTCAAGGCAATACCGGTGAGCCCGTGAATTCCCGTCCCTTTGGTGAGATTCAGCAAAACCGTTTCCAGATTATCATTGGCATTGTGCGCAGTGGCTACCTTGGTGAATCCCTGTTCGTCACACAGTCGGTCAAAGAAAGTATAGCGCTCATTTCGTGCCACCATTTGGATAGACTCCTTTGCATAATAAATACCGGGAGCCACCCGATGGAGGTAAAAAGGAACCTCATGGGCCTGACACCAGTCTCGTACCAAAGCCTCATCCGCATCAGAATCCTCACCCCGCAGGTGATAGTTAACATGAGCCACCCCCATGCGAAAACCCGACTTCAGCATTAAGTGGGCCAGCACCATAGAATCTACTCCCCCACTCACGGCGATCAGCACTTTATCTCCCCGAGTGATCAGGGCATTTTCTTTAATTAATGTTAAAAAGGACTGATACATAATTTCGCAACCCCAGCTATCGTTTAGAGTTATTAGCTTTGCACGCTCATGTTTAAGATACTGCAATATTATATATTCCTTGTCATCATTTTATGCCTCTCCACCTCAGTTCAGGCCCAAAAAGGTGAGCGCATCAAGTACAAGGCTGAGGAGTTGGAGTATGGAAAAAAGAAGGATGAGAGCTACCGAAAACTGACCGGAGATGTAGTATTCACCCAAAAGAGCACCACGGTCTACTGTGATACCTCCTATTTCTACAAGAAGCGTAACGTAATGGAGGCCACCGGACACGTGAAAATCGTGGATGACTCCACCACCATTACCTCCAGTCAACTGGTTTATGAGGGCGATGAACGCATGGCCAAGCTCCGGCAAAATGTTGTCTACCTCCGTGGCGAACGTGAACTCTACACTGATTTTCTCGACTATGACCTGGAAGGTGAGATCGCCCACTACTTCAACAAAGGCAAGCTCATAGACACTACCAATGTGCTTACCAGCGAAATTGGGTACTATTTTGCGAAAGATGAGTTTGCACAGTTCTACAAAAACGTGGTGCTCACTTCCCCTGACTTTGTACTCAAAACAGACACCCTGCGCTACAACACCCTTACCAAAGTGGCCTATACCTATGGGCCTACCCAGATCACTTCCGAGGATGGAACCGTTCTGCATGCAAAGGGTGGAGAATTCAGAACCGTGGTGGATGAATCGGATTTTGTAAAAGGAAGCATCGAAACCCGGGATTACTACCTGGAGGGGGATGAACTCTATTTTGATGATGGCGAGAAATACTACAAAGCCGTATTTAATGTGAAAATGACCGCTAAGGATGAAGACGTAATCATCACCGGAGACGAAGGCTACTATGATCGTCGCAATGGAATCAGCAAAGTATATGGGCGGCCACTCATGAAAAGGATACTCGATGCAGACACCCTCTATCTGGCAGCAGACACCCTGGTGGCCATAGAAAGCAAGTACGATTCTGCCAAGAGAATATTGGCTTACAAGAATGTCAAAATCTATAAGGAAGGCCTGCAGGGTATCGCCGATTCTATGGCCTACTTCAATGAGGATTCGGTGATCTTTTTCTATGGAGACCCAGTCATGTGGAACAATCAGAATCAGATCACCGCAGACACCATCAACCTGGAAATCTCCGAAGATGAGATGAGACGAATGAATCTCCTTTCCGATGCCTTTCTGGTCTCCGAGGATTCTATAGAAAACTATAACCAGATCAAAGGGCGAAACATGATCGCCCACTTCGTGGACAACCAGATAGACCGGATCGACGTGAACGGGAATGGCGAAATTCTCTATTTCGCACTAGAAGAGGGTGACTCAGTACTTATGGGGATGAACAAGATTTTTTGTGCCTCCATGCAAATCCGATTTAAAGAACAGAAACTCTCCAGCTTTTCTGTTTACACCAATCCTGAGGCACAGTTTATCCCTCCGCATGAACTTACCGAGGAGATGCAGTACCTGGCCAATTTCGCCTGGCGTGAGACTGAGCGACCGACACTTTTCGAGATCGCTCCTTACCTCAATCCGGATTATGAATTTATCCCTGATGAAGTGAAACCTGATGACACAGGAGGCATCAACCTACCCGCACCAAACATTCCAACCACAGAATCTCAAAACAAAACATACACCCCTGCTCAAAATACTAAACCGAAAACTACCCCCGTTAGGTCTATGAACCCAACCAGTAATTCCGGTATAAATACACCCACATCCGCCCAACCCAATAACATCAGGAAAAGCATTAATAAACCAAATAAAAATCTAAAAGCAGTGGATGATGATGGCTCTTTTCAATAGACCATCTAAATCCATTAAGTTTGCGTCCAATTTGAGAAAATGAGGAGACTATCAGGGAACATATTATTGATTTTACTATTGGTGGCAAGTGTCTCTTGTACCAAATTCAGGAAAATACAGAAGAGTGGCGACTGGAAGGTGAAGTATGCTGCAGCGCTTGACTATTACGAAAACAAGGACTATTTCCGATCCAACACCTTGTTGGAAGAAATCCTCCCGATCATTCGCGGTACAGAAGAAGCAGAATACGCCAATTTTATTTACGGATATACCTTCTACTATCAGAAACAGTTTATTCTGAGTGCGCACTACTTCAAGTTATTCACCGAGATTTATGCCCGAAGTGAATACGTAGAAGAAGCCGCGTACATGGCGGCCAATTCACTATACATGCAGTCTCCGCAGGCAAGCCTGGACCAGACCAGCACTTATGAGGCGCTCACATCGCTCCAAAATTTCTTAAATAAGTACCCCTTTTCTGAGTATGCAGACGAGGCGGATCAGCACATCAATACGCTGCAGGTGAAACTGGAGAAAAAGGCCTACGAAAATGCCAAACTTTATCATCAGCTGAGACGTTATAAAGCAGCACTGATCGCTTTTGATAACTTTCAGTATGACTATCCTGACTCAAAATATAATGAAGAGCTGGCCTTTTTGGCGATTGAAACGGCACACGAACTGGCAGGTGTGAGTATCAAATCCAAGCAGGAAGAGCGATACAAAAAAGTAGTGGAGTTGTATCAGAAATTTGTTGACAAATTTCCCAACAGTAAATTCCTTAAAGAAGCAGAGGAATATTATGGGGATAGCATTGAACAATTGACTATCTTTGCCGATCAAAATAATCAGAATCCTTAAGAAAATGGCTACAAACGCATCTATAATTACAAGAGATAACGAGAAAATAGCTGAGCCTACGGGCAATATTTACGAATCCATTGCCGTGATAGGCAAGCGGGCAAGACAAATCTCTGCCCAGCAGAAAGAAGAATTGAACTCAAAATTGGCTGAGTTTGCCTCTTCTGTGGACAATTTGGAAGAAATTTTCGAAAACAGAGAGCAAATAGAAATCTCTAAATTCTACGAGCGCATGCCCAAGCCTACTTCCGTGGCTGTAGAAGAATTCATGGAAGGAAAGATCTCTTACAGAAGTATTGATCCGGAAGAAGCTTAATTGACCAGCAATGCTGGAAGGAAAAAAAGTACTCTTAGCGGTTTGTGGCTCTATAGCAGCCTATAAAGCCGCTTTTTTTGTGCGCTTGCTCGTCAAGTCAGGAGCCGAAGTGAAGGTGATCATGACCGAAAGTGCCAAAGATTTCATCACACCGCTTACTCTGGCCACCCTATCCAAGCACCCGGTACTCTCCAGTTTTTATCAAAATGAAAACGGTGAATGGCATAATCATGTGGAGCTGGGCTTATGGGCTGACCTGATGATTGTGGCACCCATCAGTGCTAATACTTTGTCGAAAATGGCCAATGGAGCCAGTGACAACCTCCTCACCGCCGTGTACCTCTCTGCCAGATGCCCGGTGATGGTATGCCCGGCCATGGACCTGGACATGTACCAGCACCCTGCTACCAGGCGAAACCTAAAAACCCTTGCCGACTATGGCAATATCATCATAGATGCAGAGTCCGGAGAGTTGGCAAGTGGCCTCACCGGAGAAGGACGGATGGCCGAGCCGGAGCACATACTGGAAAGAGTGAAATCTTTCTTCCATCAAACACAGTCTTTCGTAGGAAAGAAGGTCATGATGACCTCAGGTCCTACCCACGAGTCCATCGATCCGGTGCGGTTTATCGGTAACCACTCCACTGGCAAGATGGGCAAGGCCATCGCCCTGGAGCTGGCCAACAGAGGCGCCGAAGTTGAATTCATCTCCGGTCCGGCAGCACATGCTCCACATCACCCACTTATCAAGGTGACCAAAGTAACCTCTGCAGAGGAGATGTTTGAAGCGGCAAAAGCCTACTTCGAACTGAGCGATATCGGTATTTTCACGGCCGCAGTAGCCGACTACAGGCCAAAAGAAATGGCCACTTCCAAGCTCAAGAAAAAAGAACAGGCACTCAACATCACCCTGGTACCTAATCCCGACATTGCCAGTCAGCTCGGAGCTATGAAGAAAAAGCACCAGTTTACGGTTGGCTTTGCACTGGAAACAGATGAAGAGCAGGTGAATGCCAGGAAAAAACTGGAAAGCAAAAACCTGGATGTGATTGTTTTGAATTCTTTGAATCATGAAGGGGCAGGTTTTGCTCATGACACCAATAAAGTATCTATCTTCGATAGACATAATAAAGAACAACATTTTGAGTTGAAAAGTAAGGTTGAAGTTGCCAAAGATCTGGTAGACTTTATTGAACAATCACTCAATGGCTAGACTCCTCGTTTTTATTCTTTTCATTGGCACACTCAGTACCACTGCACAGGAACTCAACTGTCGGGTGGTAGTGAATGCCCAGCAGATTCAAACCACTGAAAGGAATATTTTCAGTGACATGGAGACCTCCTTCACCCAGTTTCTGAACAACCGAAAATGGACCGATGATGAGTTCAGTTCAGAAGAGCGCATCAATTGCAACATCATTCTCACCATGGACCCGAATGAGTCCACGCCCAGCGCCGGCCGGTGGGGTGCCTCCGTGCAGATACTTTCCTCCAGACCGGTGTATAATGCCAGCTATGAAACCGTGGTATTTAATTTCGCCGATCGCGACTGGCAATTTGAATATGTGCAGTCTCAGCCTCTGCAGTTCAATGAAAACTCATTTACCAGCAACATCACCTCGCTTCTCGCCTATTATGCCTACACCATCATTGGCATGGACTACGATTCGTTTTCGGAGCTTGGAGGTACCCGGTACTTTCAAATCGCCAACCAGATCGTCTCCAATGCACAAAATTCCAACTACTCCGGATGGACACAGTTCAATAGTGTGCGAAACCGCTACTGGTTAAGTGAAAACCTAATGGGTAGTAATTTTGAGCCGCTCCGAAAGGCAGTTTACGAATATCATCTGAAGGGCCTTGATGTATTTCAGGAAGACCCCGAAGCGGCCAGAAATAACATTCTGAACGGACTGAAATACATTCAGACGGCCAATAGGTCCAGGCCCAGGTCCATCCTGACGATTACCTTTCTGGATGCCAAAGCTGAAGAACTCTCCCAGATCTTCAAAGATGGAAATCCAACTCAAAAAAAGGAGTCCTATGAAATCCTGTCCAAGTTAGATCCCAGCAAATCGGACACCTTCAAAAAAATCATAGAGTAATGGCGAAGCGACTGGTCAGAGTTTTACCCGAAAAAATCGCTGATTACTTTCAGGGAGGGCAATACTTCAGTTTCGTTTCGCATGATGCCACCGTCACCCTTGCCACCCCACTCGGCTTAAAATCGGACACCTTAAAAGTGAAGAATACTAAGGGTCATATATTACATTTGCCTTTGGCTCAGCTGGATGAAATCTGGGCTGAAGAAAAGGCTGAATAATAAATGATCCGATCTCTTTCCATTAAAAATTACGCACTTATTCAACGCCTGGAGATGTCCCCTTCTCCAAATCTCAACATTATTACGGGCGAAACGGGTGCAGGAAAATCCATTATGCTTGGGGCCGTGGGCTTGCTGTTGGGTAACCGGGCCGACACCAAAGCACTCTTCAGTGAAGATGAAAAATGTGTGGTGGAAGGCGTATTTGATATTAAGAATTACGAACTCAAAGCACTCTTTGAAGCCGCCGACCTGGACTTTGAATCCGAGTGCATTATCAGAAGAGAAATCAGCCCGTCTGGCAAATCACGCGCTTTCATCAATGATACACCCGTGACCCTGGACGTGCTCAAAAGCCTGGGCGTTCACCTGATGGATATCCACTCTCAGCACGAGTCATTGCAGTTGGGAAACAACGAATACCAGCTGGAAATACTGGACATCTACGCTGCTCATCAGGAGCTCATCAGTCAGTACCAAAAAGCCTATACAGAGTTTAAATCCGCTGAAAAGACCTACTCCAGACTGGTCAACAAGGCTCAGGAAAGCGCCAAAGACACCGACTATAAGCAGTTTTTATACAATGAGCTGGTAGAGGCACAACTCTCACAGGGAGAACTGGAGCTATTGGAAGAGGAGCTGGAGATCCTCGAGAATGCTGAGGAAATCAAAGTCAACCTGGGGCAGCTCAATCAGCTCATGGACGAGTCTGAAATATCCCTGATCAATCAGCTTCAGGAAGGCCTCCCACTGCTTTCTTCCATCAAGGGCTTTTCCAGAAGACTGGAAGAACTCTTCGAGAGGCTGAACAGCGCAAGCATAGAACTGCAGGATATTGCCCGTGAAATCGCCAACGAACAGGATCGTGTGGAGCTCGATCCTGAAAGACTCCAGGTCGTCAAAGAACGAATCGATCTGCTCTTCAGACTCCAGCAAAAGCACCACACCAATGAGATCGCCGAACTCATTACCATCAGAGACGAGCTCAGCGCCGCACTTGAAGAAGTGTTAAACATTGATTCGGAAATTAAAAAGGCAAAAAAAGCACTTGATGAGTCTCAGAAAGCCATGCTATTGTCGGGCAAAGCACTCACAGCAAGCAGGCAAAAACATGCTCAGCCATTTGCGGAAGCCATCAAAGCACTAATCACCAAGCTAGGTATAGAAAACGGCAATATTTCCATCCAAATCACTCCGTCAGAACCCAACATCAATGGACTGGATTTGGTAGAGCTCCTGTTCTCTGCCAATAAAGGGGTGCAACCACGTGAACTGAAAAATGTAGCCTCAGGTGGTGAGTTTTCCAGACTGATCTTTGCCGTCAAGTATCTTTTGGCGGACAAAACAGCCATGCCGACCATTATTTTTGATGAAATAGATACAGGGGTATCTGGTGAAATCGCCCTCCAAATGGTCAGCATGATGAAGCAAATGGCCCGGAACCATCAGGTGGTATCCATCAGTCACTTGCCCCAGTTTGCCGCAGGTGGAGATGCCCACTACTTTGTCTACAAAGACCACTCCTCTGACAAGTCTGTGAGTAAAATCAAAAAACTTCATGAAGAGGAGCGAATATTGGCCATCGCCCAAATGATTGGTGGTGAAAAACCCGGGGCCAGTGCCATGCAAAGTGCCAAAGAATTGCTGAACCCGGTCTCCTAAACCATTCACCGGAATCTCCAGCCTGATGCCGGAGTATTTACATTGGCAGTACAGGTTATTTACCCTATTTTTGAGCACTGAAAAAAAACCAATAAACAATGGCCAATAATTTATTACAAGGAAAAAGAGGAATCATATCAGGAGCACTAGACGAAAACTCTATCGCCTGGCATGTGGCTGAGCGGGCGCACGAAGAAGGTGCCACTTTTACATTGACCAATGCACCCATCGCCATGCGAATGGGCGCCATCAATCAACTGGCAGAGAAAACCGGAAGTGAAATTATTCCTGCAGATGCTACCTCTGTGGAAGAGCTGGAAAACCTCTTTACTAAATCTCAGGAAATCCTTGGCGGAAAAATAGATTTCGTACTGCACTCCATAGGCATGTCTCCCAACATTCGTAAGGGAAGATCTTATGGCGATCTTAATTACGACTGGTACCAGAAATCACTGGACGTATCTGCCTTGTCATTTCATAAGATGATGGCTGTAGCCGAAAAGCAGGACGCACTGAGTGAGTGGGGTTCTGTTGTAGGCCTTTCCTATATCGCAGCGCAGCGCACTTACCCCTTCTACACCGACATGGCAGATGCCAAAGCGGTATTGGAGTCCATTGCCAGAGGTTATGGCTACAGGTTGGGGAAAGCCAAAAAAGTACGTGTCAACACCATCTCTCAGTCTCCTACTAAAACCACCGCCGGATCAGGTATTGGTGGATTTGATAGTTTCTTTGACTTTGCTGATAAGATGTCTCCACTGGGCAACGCCCTGGCCGGAGATTGTGCCAACTATTGTATCTTCTTATTCTCTGACCTCAGCAAAATGATCACCATGCAGAACCTTTACCACGATGGAGGATACTCCAATACTGGTATCTCTGAGGAGATCATCGAGCAGATGGGAAAATAAAACCATAAGATTAAGTTGAAAGTGAGCGTTGTTGATCAACACTTACTTTCAACTTTTCTATTCTACTACTCCTCTATTAAATGCTCTCTTTCCCCAACGCCAAAATCAATCTGGGTCTGAATATCGTCTCCAGGAGACCCGATGGCTATCATGACCTGGAAAGTTGCTTCTACCCTATCCCCTGGTGTGATGCGCTGGAAGTACTTCCAGCTGAAAAATTAACCTTTACTTCTACCGGCCTTGATATACCCGGCACTCCGGAATCGAACCTATGTCTTCGTGCATATGATCTCCTTCAAAAAACTTACGATCTTCCGGGAGCGCACATACACCTGCATAAAGTAATCCCAATGGGTGCAGGACTGGGTGGTGGCTCAGCAGATGGGGCTTTTACACTGAAGATGCTCAATGAATTATTTGATTTGGGACTTGACGTACCGACACTACAAAACCTGGCAGGCCAGCTTGGCAGCGATTGTCCCTTTTTTATTGAAAATAAACCGGTTTTGGCTACAGGCACCGGCACTGTCTTTCGTGAGGTAGCTTTGGACCTTTCGGGAAAACACATCGCCATCAAACACCCTCACATTCACGTGAGCACCCAGAAGGCCTATAGCCTTATCAAACCCAGTGCTCCCGACTATTCGATTGAAAATACCTTAAAAGAGCCAATCTCCCAATGGAGAAACGCGCTTAAAAATGATTTTGAAGCGTCAGTTTTCGGCCAATTTCCTGAGATTCAGCAAATCAAGGAGGAATTGTATGCATCCGGAGCTCTGTATGCCGCTATGAGCGGCTCGGGCTCGGCTGTTTTCGGGCTCTTTGAGCAGGAAATCTCGCTGGAGGGGTATGTAACGTTCTCGCTATAATAGGACGGTGTGCAGGCAAACATCAGCCTTTAGGTAGATTCATTCAGAGACCAGCGGTACTCCTCGTAATGACGTCACTTAACCGTCATTAACGTTACTTTTGTATCTTCTTTTCGGGTTTCTTTACGATACAGACACGAGCTACAAGAATACCCCTTACATTTTCATTAGGAATATTGCCAGGCTTGTCTACCTAAAGCGTAAATGAGAGCATTTTTCTCAAAAAGGGAACACTCCAAAAAATGGCCCTTACGTCCCTTAATAGGCATTTTTTCTGACCACCCCATTCATAGCTATCAATGACTTCATCCATAGCTATCAATTGTCTCATTCATAGCTATGAATGGACGGGTTCATGACTATGAAAGAAGGGCCAAATGGCTGTTCTCATTTTGAGAAAATATGATGGAAATTAGGTGAGTGGCAAACACCCGTCCCCTTCGTGCTTCGGTGCTCCCTATGGTCGCACCTCGCAATGACGAACTAAGATCAAAACAGGGTCATTGCGAGCAAAGCGAAGCAATCTGACGCATAAAAGGCGGGACAGGGTTAGCCAATTCATAGACTTCCATCAGAAATAAAAACTGGTTATTTTTCCTTCAGGATTTAATGGCGATTATGGTAAAAGGTGGCTGCATATACATCATGACCAATGGGAACAATACGACCTTATATGTTGGTGTGACCTCAAACCTGATCAATCGCATCTATGAGCACAAGAACCATAAATACCCCAGAAGCTTTACAGCACGCTATAACCTGCATAAGCTGGTTTACTATGAGTCATTCCCAACCATTGTGGAAGCCATTGACCGGGAAAAACAAATCAAAGGAGGATCCCGAAAAAAGAAAATGGACCTCATATCCTCGCAAAACCCGGAATGGATTGATCTCTACCCTAATATTCTTGAATGGTAGATTAAAACCTGTTCTAAGTAAACCCAAGGGCAAATGTATCAGAGGATTGCTTCGGAGACCTGCGGTACTCCTCGCAATGACGCAATACACCGTACCGTCATTGCGAATTCCGATGCAATCGGGATGAAGCAATCTGACGTGCCATTACCCAAGAAACACGCCATGATAATCATGTAAAAGATCTGAAAATCATCGGTACAGTCAGTAAAACGAACTGCAAACAAAAGCACTTCGATGGATTGCTTCGGTGCTCCCTATGGTCGCACCTCACAATGACGAACTAAAGAGCAAAACAGCGTCATTGCGAGCAAAGCGAAGCAATCTGACGCATAAAAGGCGGGACAGGGTTAGCTAATTCATAGACTTCCATCAGAAAAAAAACTGGTTATTTTTCCTTCAGGATTTCAAAAGGGAGAATGGTAAAAGGTGGCCAAAGGTACTGCGGAGGATTGCTTCGGAGACCTGCGGTACTCCTCGCAATGACGTTACGAATCCCAAACGCCTACTGAACCTTCACTGCGGTACCACTGGCACTCACCATGAGCATACCAGAGTCGCGCCCCACGGTCTCGTAATCCAGGTCCACACCAACAACTGCATTGGCTCCCATAGACTGAGCACGCTCCTGCATCTCAGACACAGCTATGTCTTTAGCCTCACGTAGAGCCTTTTCATAAGCGCCAGACCTGCCACCCACCACATCCGTGATGGCTGCAAAGAAGTCTTTGAAAATGTTCGCACCTATAATGGCTTCACCGGTCACCAACCCGTAATACTCGGTGATCTGCTTTCCTTCGATGTTAGGAGTCGTCACTGTAAGCATATCAATTATTGTTTAATGTCCGCCAAATCAAGCATGAAGGCATATTCCATGGCAATCTCCCGGTAAGCCCTGAACCTGCCTGAAGCACCACCATGACCCGCTTCCATATTGGTGTTAAGAAGCAAAAGGTTATCATCTGTCTTGAACTTACGCAATTTGGCTACCCACTTGGCCGGCTCCCAATATTGCACCTGAGAATCAAAGTACCCGGTCATGACCAGCATATTTGGATAATCCTGAGCCTTCACATTGTCATACGGAGAATAGCTCTTCATGTATTCATAAGATTCAAGTTCATCAGGATTTCCCCACTCGTCATACTCGTTGGTGGTAAGCGGAATGGTAGGGTCAGACATGGTAGTGAGTACATCCACAAACGGAACCGCTGCGATCACCCCTCTAAACAGCTCCGGAGCCTGATTGACCACAGCGCCCATCAGTAGCCCACCAGCACTGCCCCCCATGGCAAAAAGCCTATTGGAATTCGTGAAATCCGCATTGATCAGATACTGTGCACAGTCCACAAAGTCGTTGAACGTATTCTTTTTCTTAAACATCTTACCATCGTCATACCAGGAACGACCCAGTGCCTGACTGCCTCGGATGTGAGCAATACCAAATGCAAAGCCACGATCCAGTAAGGACAGCCTGCTGGAGCTAAACCCCGGGTCAACGGTATGTCCATACGAGCCATATCCATAGAGCAAAAACGGTCCCTGTCCGTCTTTCTTGAATCCCTTTTTGTAAATGATAGACATGGGTATACTCCTGCCATCTCTGGCTTCTATCATGATGCGCTCTACTGTATACTGTGACGGATCATGACCACCCACCACTTCGTCCTGCTTCATCAGCTGGCGCTCTTTGGTGGCCATATCAAAGTCATAAACAGTCTCAGGAGTAGCCAGCGAAGAGTAATAATACCTTAGCGTATTGGTTTCAAAATCCTTATTGGTATCTATTCCAGCTTTGTAGGCCACTTCGTCCATTGGAATGTAATAATCTTCCTTGCTTTTCTGGTTGATCACCCGGAGCTGATTCAATCCGTCCTTTCTTTCTTCTACTACCAGAAAGTTTTTGAAAACCTCGATAGACGACAGCAAAACATCCTCCCTGTGTGGAATGACCTCTTTCCAATTGGATTTATCTGTGTTGCTCTCGTTCACCTCCATCAGCCTAAAGTTGGTCGCATCCCAGTTGGTGACCACATAGAATTTGTCCTCAAAATGCTCAATGGAGTACTCATGCACCCCTTCCCTGGGGGTAAACTGCCTGAATGCTCCGTTCGGGTTATCCGACTTCAAAATGTAGTGATCAGTAGATAAAGTACTGCTGTTCCAGATGATGATATACTCTCCGGATTTGGACTGATAACAACCTATGTAGTACGATGGGTCCTCCTCCTTATACACCGTCTGATCTGTGTCTGTGGAAGTACCCAAAGTATGCTTTTTGATTTCCTCAGAAAGCAGGCTTACCCTGTTTTTAGCGGTATAAAAAAGCGTCTGATTATCTGCAGCCCACGCCACTCCAGCTTCAGCAAAGGGAATCTCATCCTCCAGAAACTGACCAGTCTCCAGGTTCAATATCCTAATCGTATAAATTCTTCTGCTGAGGGTATCCTCACCGAAGGCCAACAACTTATTATCAGGACTTACCCTCAGTCCGGCCACATTGTAAAACTCCTGTCCCTCAGCCAGCTGGTTCACATCCAGTATCACCTGCTCTTTGCTGCTTAAACTTCCCTTTTTCCGGCAATAGATTGGATATTCCATGCCCTCCTCATAACGCGAGTAGTAATAGTAGCCATGACTCAGGTAGGGAACTGATTCATCGTTTTGACTGATACGCCCAACCATCTCCTGATAGAGTGTCTCCTGCAGAGTCTCTGTGGATTTTAATGCTTCACTGGTGTACTTGTTTTCACCTCCCAGATAATCCAGCACTTTTTGAGTTTGTTCATCAGGCTCAGCTGCCAGTTTTTGCTCATCCGAGAGGCGCATCCAGTAATAATTGTCTACTCGTACATCTCCATGACCTGTGAGTTCATAAGGCTGTTTTTCGGCAATTGGTGGCTGCATAGACATTTCTTCTTTTGTACGGTTAGAGGTTTCACCTGAGCACGCTACGTATAGCATGACGCTGAACAGGAGCACATAGGGTTGGGTAGATGTCATTGTCTTATTTTTTGAAAAGCTGAATTTAGCCATTTAGCGCAATAAATCCGTATTCAAAGCTTTCCTTTTCAAGCGGCGATTGATCAATGGATAAATCAGCACTGAAGCAAGTATAAGGGCAGTTCCCAGGTAGAATCCAGAGGTCATTTTCTCCTTTTCAGGAAAGAAAACAAGCGCCATGGCTATTCCGTACACGGGCTCCAGGTTCACAGTGAGGTTGACTGAAAAAGCCGACAAACGCTTCATCAGCTTTACCGAATAGGAATAGGCGTATACAGTACAGACCAGTGCCAATATGATCAGGTAGCCCCAATCGCTGAGTGTTGGACTCAAGGCCAGACTATCAATACCTTCAAAACTCAAATAAAGCGGGAAAAACAGGGCGATCGCGAGAGTGGCTCCGATCATCTCATAAAAAGTAATCACAAAAGGATCTTCCCGCTTAGTAAGCTTACCATTGATGACAGTGAACAATGCCGCAATGGCCGCAGATAACATCGCTAAAATCAGCCCCAGAAAGTAATCAAACTCCACATTGAAGATAATGGCGATCCCCACAAAGGCAATCACGCTCAGCACTACTTCATAGGGTTTGATCCGGCGCTTGTTAAAGAGGGGTTCGAGAAAACTGGTCCAAAGCGAACAGGTAGCCATACCCGCCAGACACACCGATACATTGGATATCCGGGCAGACAAGAAAAACAGGATCCAGTGTGCTGCAATCAAGGCACCAGTCCCTATTGTCACCCAATGGTCTTTTCGCTGCTGAAACAAAAAAGGTTTCTTTCTGAAGTACACGATGGCCAGGAGTCCCAGAGAAGCCAGCAGCGTTCTGAAAAATACCATTTCTACTGAGGGTAGCTCAATGAGGACCCCCAGAATGGCCGTAAACCCCCATATGAGTACAATAAAATGGAGAAATGCAAAGTCTTTGGTTTCTTGCGTCATCGGGGTACAGTATTATACATGAGCACGCCTACCACTGAGAAAATAATGTTGGGTATCCACACGGCCAGTATGGGATTGAGCGATCCCGCCTCGGCAATGGCCCGCGCCAGAATGAAGAATATGATGAAAATGAAGGCGATCAAAAATCCCAGCGCGATCTGAAAACCGGTGCCGCGCCGCGACTTTTTGGCCGACACAATTACCCCGATAAAGCAAAGGATAATTACCCCAAAGGGCTGCATGTACCGAATGTATTTTTCAATCTGATAGAGCTGTACGTCATCTGCGCCCCGACTCTTCTGTAGGGCTATGTAAGCATTCAGCTCAGGAATGGTGAGGGTCTCCTGTAGCCGTTCTTTGTTCTGAAAATCAGAAGGAGACATGTTCAGTAAGGTGTCCAGATCACCGGCGGCTCCGCCTGAGGTGATCACTTCTGTATTTTCAAAAATCTGTCTTCGCTGCCAGTTTTTGAGGCTCCACTTGGCCGTGGCAGTATCCCAGTGGATACGCTTAGCCGTAAGCTTGTCTTCCAGCCGCTCATCTACGATGCGCTCTAACGTCACGTTGTAGCCTATGTCCCGCTGATTATTGTATCGGTCTATATAGATATAATCGTTTTCCGCAATCTTCAGGTGAATATTCCTGTCAGAGTAGAAGTACGGCTTTTTCAGGTAGTTCAATTCAAACCCTATCCTGAATTTATTGGCATTGGGAATGACATAACCCATGAAAACGTAGCTCATAGCAGCGATCAACACTGCCGCCATGAAATAGGGAACCAACATCCTTCTAAAACTAACTCCTGAGGCCAGAATGGCAATAATCTCGGTCTGTGCGGCTAGCTTGGCAGTCACAAAAACAGTGGCAATAAAAGCTGTAATGGGGGTGAGCAGAATCGCAAAGTATGGAAAGAGGGTCATGTAATATTTGAAAATCTGCTCCCGGCTCACGTCATTCTGAATGAAATCATCATTCTTTTCTGTAAAGTCAATGACACAGATAATCAACACCAGCATGAACACCACAAACACGAAGGTGCTCAGCACTTTTTGCAATATGTACCAATCTAATTTCTTCAAAGTCGGGTTGTTACTTTTTTCACCATGGCCGTTTTCCAGCGGTCAAAGTTACCTGCTTTTATTTGTACCCTGGCTTCCTTTACTAACCATAGATAGAAGGATAAATTGTGAATGCTACAAATCTGGGCACCTAGTATTTCCTTACTCATGATCAGGTGACGAAGATAAGCCCGGGTATAGAAAGTGCTTACATACCCCTCTATAACAGGATCAATAGGAATATAGGCTTCTTTCCATTTTTCATTCTTGATATTAATAATCCCCTCACTGGTAAAGAGCATGCCGTTTCGGGCATTCCTGGTAGGCATCACACAGTCAAACATATCCACTCCCAGCGCAATACACTCCAGTATGTTTTCCGGAGTACCCACACCCATCAAATATCGAGGCTTATCTGCTGGAAGAATGTCGCAAACCAACTCAGTCATGGCATACATGTCCTCGTGTGGCTCACCCACAGACAAGCCACCGATGGCATTTCCTTCGCGCCCCTGCTCGGCAATGAACTCCGCAGACTGCTTGCGCAAATCGGGGTAAGTGCTGCCCTGCACGATGGGAAAAAACGTCTGACTGTAGCCATAAAGCGCATTGGTAGAATCAAACTGCTGTATACACCGTTTCAACCACCGGTGAGTCATGTGCATGGAATTCTCCGCATACTTTTTATCACATGGATAGGGCGTGCATTCGTCAAAAGCCATGATAATATCCGCACCAATGACCCGCTGTATATCCATCACACGCTCCGGCGTAAAATCATGCATGGAGCCGTCAATGTGAGACTTGAACCGCACCCCCGACTCAGTGATTTTTCGGTTGTCCCCCAGGGAGTAGACCTGATACCCCCCGCTATCCGTCAGAATGGGTCGATCCCAGCCATTGAACCCGTGAAGTCCGCCTGCTTTTTGGATTACCTCCAGACCAGGTCTCAGGTAGAGGTGATAAGTGTTACCCAAAATGATCTGGGCATTGATATCCTCCTTCAGCTCTCGTTGGTGAACGGCCTTCACCGTACCAGCAGTACCCACAGGCATAAAGATAGGAGTCTCTATTTGCCCGTGATCGGTTTCCACCAGGCCGGTTCGTGCCTTTGACTTGTCGTCGGTATGTAGTAGCGTAAATTTCATAAATGCGGCAAAAATAGTTGGCTTGGTATGAATATCACCATTTTGTGGCTCCTATCTTTACCCATTAAGCCCTATCACGTTTTGGAGTACTTTTTTTACACTTTTTCAATCCTTCACCTCTATCTGATCATTCAGACCGTGAAACCACTGCTGAGAAAGCGTACCTCAAAAGTCACCGCTACTTCGCCTGACTTTACGGTCCTGGTTTGTGCTCATAACGAGGAAGAGAACCTGAGGACACTTGTCCCCCTCCTTCTGGCTCAGGAATATCCATGTTTTGAAATAATCATCGTGCTGGACAGATGCACAGATGGGAGCAATACACTGATGAGTTCATTGGGCGATGACCGGATGCGAGTGATAGAAATTACTAGAGTACCGGAAGCTTATAACCCAAAAAAATATGCAATCAAAAGCGGTGTAGAAATGGCTGGGCACGAGTGGCTCCTGCTTACTGACGCTGACTGTCATCCCGTTTCCAATCAATGGATTGCCTCCTTTGCAAGGTGTGCTGCAGAGAAGACAGAGGTGATACTAGGCGTAAGTCCATATACCGACGAAGCAGGTCTGATCAGTCAGCTCACATCCTACGAAACACTCCATACTGCTATCCATTACACATCGGCTGCCTGCCAGGGGAAAGCTTACATGGGAGTGGGCAGAAACATCGCCTATCGAAAAGATACCTTTGAAAAAGTAGACGGATTTCACCCATTTGAGGCGGTAGTGGGTGGAGACGATGACCTGCTGGTACAAAAAATGAGCACTTCCGACAACACGGTGGTGAATTTTAACTCAGATAGTTTAACCTATTCCCTACCAGAACGTAAATGGGAAGGATATCTCAAGCAAAAAACAAGGCATTTGTCAGTGGGAAAGCATTACCAACCAGCAGTGAAAATGGCGCATTTTATAAGGGCCTTTGCTCACGGTGTTCTATGGCTTTGTTTCCTATATTTGCTCTTCTCCTTTCAGTACCCTACACGAATTATTGTACTGTTCGGCTTGTTGATACTGGTAAAAGGAGTATTTTTCAGAAAAATCGCCAATAATCTCGGGATGCCTTTTCATGGTATTTGGTTTCCTTTGATGGATTTGATTTATGCGGTTTTTTTACCCCTGCTAGGTGTCAGGGCCATGTTTGTAAAGAATATTAGATGGACGAAGTAAAAAGGCAATTTTCAGAAAAGGCCCTTCAGGATTTTAAACTCATCGATCGAGCAACGCTGCACAATGATGAGTCGGCTTTTGCTGACTTGATGAGCCGGTATAAAAAACCGGTATACCATATGATCCTCAAAATGGTGCGAAATGTAGATGACGCTGAGGACCTTACCATAGAAGCTTTTGCCAAGGCCTTCAAAAACCTGGCCCGTTTCAAAAAGGATTACACCTTTAGTACCTGGCTTTTTCGGATTGCCACCAACAACGCCATCGATTTTATCAGAAAGAAAAAACTGGAGACCTACAGCCTCAACACGTCATTTACGGATGATAGCGGCGAGTCTGTCAACATAGATGTGGAGGATGCCGAGCGTACTCCTGACGAAGAAGCGATCAACACACAAAAGATCGAGCTGGTGCGTATGTTTGTGACCAAACTACCCCCCAAATATCAGCGCCTGGTAAAGCTGAGGTACTTTGACGAACTCTCCTACGAAGAGATTGCCACAGAACTGGAGGCGCCGCTGGGCACCGTGAAGGCACAGCTTCACCGTGCCCGGGAACTCATGTACGAATTAGTGAAAGACAAAAAGAAACACATTTGATGTCAGGTGGTGTTCAGGTCATCTTTGACCACTTTCCGGATCTGTCCGCAGTACAAAAAAAACAGTTTGAAGCCCTTTCGGCATTATATGCCGAATGGAATGAGAAGATCAACGTGATCTCCAGAAAAGATATTGATCAGCTCTACACCCGGCACATCCTGCACAGCCTCGCCATTGCCAGCTTCATTTCGTTTCCTTCTGGCAGCAAAGTGCTGGACATTGGCACAGGAGGGGGGTTTCCGGGTATTCCGTTGGCCATCCTCTTTCCAGAATCTTCTTTTTTCCTGGCTGATAGCATTGGCAAGAAGATCAAAGTAGTACAGGAAGTAGCGCAGGCAATAGGCCTGACCAACGTGCATGCCGAGCACATCCGCGCCGAGCAGATCAAAGAAAAATTTGACTTCATTGTATCCAGAGCGGTGGCCAGAACCAAACAGCTCTACAACTGGACACATCAAATGATCCAGTCCTCAGACCACCCAACACTGGCCAGTGGATACCTTTTACTCAAAGGAGGAGAACTGGATGAAGAGATGAAGGAGTTTGGCCAGTCCCATAGCATCATCCCCGTCAGCGACTATTTCGAAGATCCCTTTTTCGAGACCAAAAAGATCATTTATATTCCGGTATAGCCGAATCGAATCATAAACCACCCCTCCTATGAACCACGAGGAATTTAGAAAAAACGCCCATGCCGCTGTGGACTGGGTGGCAGACTACTTACAGCAGATCGAAAAATACCCTGTAAAATCACAGGTGGCCCCCAAAGACATTTACGATCAGATACCTCCATCACCTCCCGGTAGTGGAGAGCCGTTTGAGGCCCTGATGAGCGATCTTGACAGCATTATTATGCCCGGAATCACCCATTGGCAACATCCCCACTTCCACGCCTATTTTCCCGGTAACTCCAGCTATCCATCAGTCATCGCCGAAATACTTACCGCGGGAATAGGTGCCCAGTGTATGGTGTGGGAGACCTCTCCCGCCGCTGCTGAGTTGGAGGAGCGCATGATGGAATGGTTCAAGGAAATGATGGGCCTTCCGACTGACTGGCACGGGGTAATCCAGGACACAGCCTCTACCGCCACACTTACTGCACTGCTTACTGCACGCGAATGGAAAACTGATTTTCAAAGCAACACCAAAGGTGTTACTGAAAGAAAATTAAGAATCTACTGCTCCACGGAGACGCATTCATCCGCCGAAAAAGCCGTGAAAATAGCCGGACTGGGCAGTGAAAACCTGGTGAAAATCCCCGTGGATGGTGAAATGTCTATGGTTCCAGCTGCGCTTCAAAAAGCAATCGAGGCGGATATGGCCATGGGGTACACCCCCTGCATGGTCATTTCCGCAATGGGCACCACTGGCACCCTCGCCTTTGATCCCACCAAACAGATCGGAGAAATCTGCCGGCAATACAACATCTGGTTTCATGTAGATGCTGCCTACGCAGGAAGTGCGCTGGTACTACCCGAACTTGAGTGGCTCAGAGAAGGACTGGAGCTGGCGGATAGTTTCGTTTTTAATCCGCACAAGTGGCTCTTCACCAATTTTGACTGCAGTGCTTACTTTGTAAAAGACAAAGAAGCCCTGATCAAAACTTTTGAGATTCTCCCAGAATACCTGAAAACCAAAACCAGAGGGCAGGTCAATGATTACAGAGACTGGGGCATCCAGCTGGGCAGGCGCTTTCGGGCACTCAAACTATGGTTTGTCATCCGCACCTACGGAGTTGATCACCTGAGATCCACCATCCGCACACATATTGGCTATGGAGCGTGGCTGGCTAATCAGATTGAGAAAGATTCACACTTTGAGCTCCTCACCCCCCAGAAACTGAACATGGTGGTCTTTCGCTACTCCGCTTCCGATAAAAGCACTGAGGAATTAAACACGATCAACGAAAGCATCCTCACCCAAATCAACCAGTCGGGCAAGGCCTATATTACTCACACCAAGGTAAATGGAATGTATGGCATCAGGGTGGTATTAGGCCAGACAAGGTTGGAAAAAAACCATGTGAAAAATTTATGGGGATTGTTGGTTAAAACGAGTGATGAATCATCCCATTAATAAAGCTCATTCATTAGAAAGCATTGATAATGAAGCACTTTCTGAACAACGGAACTTTAACTCGTCAACCTCTTCTTTTTCACAGAATTGCTTCTTATGTTTGATCAAATTATTCTAACCATAATCACAATTTTGATGAAAAAATTCTTACTTATCGCTTTTGCTCTGGGCTATTCCTTAGTAGGCCTTTCTAACGGAAAATACGCTATCGATGACTCTAAAGTTGAATCCATCATGGAACAAGCTATTTCAATTGATTCAAAAGTTGTTCTCGATAATCCTTTTTCTGTATCTGGGGTTCAGGAAGAAAAAAATGTGTGGATTGCCGTTGCTTTGGACTTCTTTTTAGGAGGCCTTGGTGTTCACAGGGTATACCTCGGTACACCTCCGGGAATTATTGCCGGTTATTTCTTCACCTGTGGAGGAATCTTCGGAATATTGCCGCTTGTTGATCTAATCGTTTTGGTCATCAACAATGAAGACATCAGTGCTTATGTGAATAAGAAGGGCCTGATAATGTTTAATTAATAGGCTGCTTTATCAATACTAGAAAAACCCTCTCTAAGAGGGTTTTTTCATTTAATACCCTTCATCAACTGGGAGCTCATTTTCCTTGCCTGCTCCTTGTTTCTTGCCATTGCCAATTCTCTTGCGTTCCTGGCTCCGCCCAGATAAAATGTATAAAACAAAGCCACCCCGGTCATCCCTCCTGTGAAGAAGTAGCCTTGATGCAGGCTATAGGCACTAAACCCTACTAATAGCACCTGAATACTCCCAGAAAGTACTCCTTTTAAGTAATGACCAGAATACATCTGCCCCACTCCCGGGAGGAATAAGGACAAGTTGTAAGCTTTGTCAGGATTCTTAGGTTTTAACTTACCCGAAAAAACTTCCTGAATCTGCTTACTAGTAATGCTCAAATGATCAGCATTTTGAAGAGCCAATTCTTTTGCTTCTACCCATTTATTCAAGCCAATAAGATTCAAAATTTCCAAAACCAGAATATCATTGTCCACCCCCTCCTGCGAAGTACCTTGTGACAATCGGTATTTCAGTAGCTCATCAAAACTTCTTTGATAATTCCCAAGCAAGTAGTTCAGAAGGATTTTCTCATATTTTAATGCCCCGTTTAGTGAATCTCTTGAAGAAATTTTAATGCGATTGAGTATATCCAGTGCAGATTGATAGTCGCCAATCCCTTTATAGATATAGGATTTCTGCAATAAGAAAAAACCTTTTCTAGATAAGTCACTCTCCTCAAAAGCAAGTCGCTCATAGTATAATGCACTTTTGAGCACATCACGAGGAATGTTCTCCTGTCCACTACTTACAAAGTAACCGTATAGGAATATGCATATGAAGCAATATCGCATCATGATTCGTTTTGTTAAAATTCACATTCTCCACCTTAACAGCAACCACACTCCCCCAAATATTGGCTACATAAAAAACTGAGAAGATGCTTCCAAAAACAATAAAGGAGGCACTTTTAGGGCCGTCTTTGCGATACCCTTCATAAGCTTGCAAGGCAAAAATAGTACTCGTCATCAGGCTCATGGTACCCTGCCCTATTTTGCCCAAATAAAACTTCCCTCCGCCTGGTATGATGGCCGATAGCACACCGGCAATCACAGGAGATTTGGCTTTTCGATCCCGCATTACATGGTGGGTGTCCAATAGGGCCTGCTGATGGTCAACAAGCTGATAATAATTAGGATCAAAGGAAGTTTGAAAGGACTCAAAGCGCTCAAAATTATGATCAAGCAATGACAATCCCGCCAAACTCAGCTTCCGAAGCTCAGCATGTAGCTCGGACAAACTATCGGTCTGCATCAAAACCTGATTCGCTTTGCCGTAATCACCAAGGTAGGCATACTGTAATCCTGAATAAAACCTGGATGTATTCCAAAAATTGAGATTTGAACGATTCACATCCTCAAAAAAACGTATCGAGCTCGCCCTGTTTTTCCGGAAGTACTCGAACATTCCCAGGTGAAAAGCAGTCGTATCTGTTCTTCCTAAAACCAACTCCTTTTGCTCCAGCCAAAAGACACCTTCATCGTAAGCCGAAATGGATTCGAGATGCAACAAGAATTGATAATCATTGTCTGAAAACCCCTGACCAAATGACCAAAGAGAACCTAATAAGCTTATGTGAATAAGAAAACTTCTCTTACTGATAGTCATCCCAATGATCTATTACCTTACCCTGTAAATTGATTAAGGCTGGAGAAGTTTCAGCAAAGGTCGCTCTGTTGCACCTGGTCAGTCTGTCAGCAGTCAGAAACAATCCCTTGAAGAATCCATAATGCTCAAAAGACAATTTACTGAACTCCGAACATGATTGATCGTAAATACAATCATTTAGTATCTGATCAGATAGGTGTTTCTGATAAAAATGAATTAGAAAAAATCCACGTTTCTGTGCTCCTTCGTTTTTTACGGTCAATCCTCTCTTCACCAGCTCAAAATCTCTTTGTTTATCTTGACCTTGAAGCATGTGAGACATTATCAACAGTGTCCCCACAATCAGAGAAACTTTCATTCAAGTAGAGTTGCGTTACTGGGTGTTTTGAAATCAGCAAACTCCTTATCCTTTGGTATATCAAATCTGAAATTAGAAAAGGTAGTCTTTGTAATCGTGGAGTCATTGTTCAGAAAATCTATCTCAGTAATAGACATAGGAAAATCAACTCCTCTCACAACCTCATAATCATAGTAGTAGGTCTTTTTCACATACTTCCCCTCCCTATTTATATAACCCATAAAAACCGGGTGATCTCCGTTGCTCACAAGTTCTACTCTGCCCAGATCTCTCATAGCTGCAGGCGGGGTATATTCTGATATTAGCATCATATCCTCAATCCTGGACTCTTCCAGGGAAAAACCCACCTCGGTTAGACCTAAATCTTCACTGCTACCAAACAAGAAATAGTAAAAAGTAGTATTCTGACTGCCCATTCTGTTATCCAAAGACTTGACAACTGTGTTCTCTTTCGTATTGAATATCTCAACATTTCCTAATGAGTTATTCAGAACATACATATCAATTGGGCTAACGAAATGGGTAACCATCTCTCCAGATGGCTTATAAAATACGCTGGCCTCTACTCTGGATATCATTCCATGTGAAGTAGATCGCTTGACCATACTGAAACTGACCCAATCAAAATCTAATTGTATCAAGGTGACGAATGGAATCAAAAATGTCAGTAAAACATTCATAAGAGTTAAATAATTTTAACAGCCGCCAAATTACCAAAGATCATGGATTTATTTTTTGAAACAATGATCTAATTTGAGGATCAATAACAATCTGATGTCATCATGAAAAAAATCGTTGTTCTATCAGGTGCAGGCATTAGTGCCGAGAGTGGCATCAGCACTTTCCGGGATTCCGGTGGGCTGTGGGAAGGCCATGAGGTCATGGATGTGGCCTCACCGGAAGGTTGGCACCGAAACCCAGAGCTGGTACTGGATTTTTACAACCAAAGGCGAAAACAAGCGTTATCAGCAATACCTAACATAGGACATACCGTACTTGCGGAACTCGAACAGGATTTTCAAGTGACCATCATCACTCAAAATGTAGATAATCTGCACGAAAAAGCAGGTAGTAGTCATGTTATTCACCTCCATGGTGAACTCCAGAAGGTGAGAAGCACCATAGATGAAACGCTCATTTACGACCTGGATGGTTGGGAACTTAAGCTTGGAGATCTCTGTGAAAAAGGGAGTCAACTTCGCCCTCACATCGTATGGTTTGGAGAAATGGTTCCAATGATGGATGCTGCCATTGCCGAGACGCGCAGGGCGGATGCCTTCATAGTGGTGGGTACCTCGCTGATGGTCTATCCTGCTGCCGGTTTACTAAGTTTTGTAGGTAACGCTATACCAAAGTACATTATCGACCCCAAACTGCCCCCATTGGACCATGTTCCCAACCTCCATACTTTTCCTATGCCAGCCACTGTAGGATTAACCACTGTCTGCAACAAAATTAAAGGTGATAATCTTAGAAAAATCTAATTGTTTATCTGTTTCGTACCTTGAAGAAATAGACTTAACTTAGCGGCTCAGCTACTTGGATATTAGATACTCTCTTCTTTGTTGATATTTAGAACATTGTTCTGAAAAAAGGATCAGTACGCGATGTGGTGTACGAATCATTATTTCAGAGTTGATGATACCGCCAATATAATTAGAAGTGATTAATCTAAGAAAAACCTTCCTCTTGGCAGTTTTAGTCACGGGGTTGCACCTATCGTACGGGCAGACACCAGGTCTGATAACGGATGACTGTACCTACACAGACGGGGATCTGGTCTCTACATACAATCCCATGGATCCAAATGAAGATGGATACACCTCCGTGAATGGGACCGGATATACAGCGGGTCAGGAAGATGACGAAATCAGCTGGATTGGAATTCCTCAGATCACCACTGAGCCAAACGGAGATATAGCCACGGGACCTTCCTGCGGTTCCACAGACATTGTAGATGCCCCATCTGGCGGTGAATCTTCCTATGTATTTTTTGATAATTCCCAGGGAAGTTCAGAATTCCTGATTTACCGAATCAGGGTAGCCAAGGAGCCCAGTGGGGCTTTTGGCTATAGCATTCTCGTGGATACCGATGGCCGCATTGGGTCGGCAGATGCGAATAGCACCAGTGGCAATCCTGGATTCGAATATGAAATAAGGGTATCACTGGGAAATAACGAGTCAGGAAATGTGTTCATTGAAGACATAGATGGTACCACCACAGGTTCATTGGTCACCAGTTATAGTCAGGCAGACAACTTTCAGCGGTCAGATGCCAGGTTTCAGGATGCTTCCTGTTCTGGTGATGTCAAATTCTTTGATTTCTTCATAGACATAGCGGATCTGGGCCTAACCAGCTCATCTACTGTCCGCCTGGCAGCAGCCACTTCCACACAGCCAAGTAATGGCATTTTATCCAATGTCTCCGATATCGCGGGTATAGATGATGACATCATAGGAACCCTGGGACCTGATAGTTTGCAAGATCAGGATGCCACCTTCATACAGTTGATAGAACTACAAAGCCCAACCCCCATTTCGGACTTAGGAGAAAATGGATGTTTCAAAACCGGAACGAGTGAAACTCCGATTGTTCTATCGCCTATTTTGGACAGTAATACCCGTATTAATGGATATGTAAATGAACCGGAAGGGGCGTTTGTAACGGTATTTGTCAATGGAGATACGCTTGGGGAATCGCTGGTCACCAGTACTGGTCGTTGGAGTATTACTTTCAATCAGGGAAGCTTAAGGCCTTATGACGAAATCACGGCCATTGTAGCCGATAGCTGCGAACTCCAATCCGCCGTAAGTGCTAAAGTAAATGTCATCAACGATTTGGATTCTGATGATGACGGCATCCTGGACGATTCGGATGAAGGTAACGGCGTAGATCCCGGGGGTGATGCTGACGGAGATGACATCCCCAACTATCTGGATACTGATTTTCCGGATTTTGTGGACACCAGCCCTGCTGACGGAATCAATGACGCCTTTGATCCGGATGGTGACGGAATCCCAAACCACTTCGACCCTGACTCCAATGGTGACGGAGTTTTGGATTTTATAGCAGCCGGTGGAGATCCTTCGGATGATCTCAATGGTAATGGAATCATTGATTCTATGGAGGATGATGACGGAGACGGTATACCTAATACGGTAGACGCTGATGACCCATCCAACTCCGGCTGCACCGACGTGTTATCTGCGGGTGGGGCTTATCCCGATGGCATCTGTGACAGTTATCAACCCTCAGGAATAGGTGGTGGTGGATCGGCCAATGATGCTGATGGGGACGGTATTGCCGACGAATATGATCCTGACAGTGACGGAGACGGGTTGGCAAGCGAGGTGGACCCTGACGAAGGTGGTACCGCCTTGTCCATCGATGATGTAGACAATGACGGCCTCCCCAATCACCTGGATGGTGATTCTGATGGCGATGGAATACCCGATTCGGTGGAGTCTACGATCAATGATGGAGATAGTGACGGCATTCCTGACTATTTGGATACTGACTCTGACGGTGACGGTATCCTGGATTACATAGAAGCGCAAAGTTCAAACTCGCCGGTCAGTCCATCTGGTAATGATACGGATGGGGATGGTATTGACGACAGTTTTGATACAGACAATGGGGGTATAGATCTAAGTAGCCCTGCTAATACTGATGGGACAGGTCTACCCGACTATCTGGATACAGACTCCGACGATGATGGCATCCTTGACAGTATTGAAAGTAATGACCTGAACAGAGATGGCATCGCAGACACCACACCCTCAGGATCAGATACCGATGGAGATGGGCTTGACAATACGTTTGATCCCGATAATGGAGGTACCCTTCCCCCTTTGTCGGATACAGATGGTGATGGCATTCCTGACTTTAGAGATACTGACGATGACGGAGATGGTACCGATACCGTAACCGAAGGTTCTGGATTTACGCAGGGAGGCAACCCCATCCCCGACTATTTATACAACCCGGATTATGACAATGATGGGGTAATAGATAGCGCGGATCCCGACTCAGATAATGATGGCATCCTGGATGCTGATGAAGACGGAGGCACAGGCTATAATCCAACAGGCGATGAAGATGGTGATGGCATTCTCAATTACCTCGATTTGAGTGAGGCAGCTTACGGGTTTGAGACAGATTCAAATGGAGATGGTATTGTAGATGCTTTTGATTTTGATCAAGACGGAATTCCTGACTTTCATGATCTGGACTCTGACAATGACGGAATCACTGATATAATAGAAGCAGGAGGTGTAGATGCGGATTTTGATGGGACAGCTGATGGAGCAGATACTGACGGTGACGGGTTGCTGGATGTTTTTGACTCTGATAATGGAGGTACTTTACTCACCATTCCGGATTTCGATTCGGACGGCCTTTCCGATCATTTTGACATTGATGCTGATAATGACGGAATAGTGGACAATGTGGAGGCCCAAAATTCCATCTCCTACATTTCACCTTCAGGCAATGATTCCGATAAAGATGGTATCGATGATGCCTATGATACAAGCAGCGGTGGCACCTACCTCACTCCCGTCAATACGGATGGGGTCGGAAATCCGGATTATTTTGACCTGGATGCTGATGAAGATGTTATCAACGACATCATAGAAGGGCACGATGGCGATACCAATGGCGTAGGTGATTGGGATAGCAATGGAAATGGCGTGGTAAATGGCGCCGAAGGAACTGGCGACGCTGATGGAGATGGCCTTTTGGACGCATTTGATTCGGATAACACTAACTATAACCCGGTCGCATCCAATTCCGCTCTGCAAGACACAGACGGTGATGGCACTAAGGACTTTCAGGATACAGATGATGATGGAGACGGGCTAACCACAAGTGCGGAAGGCACAGGTTTTCTTCAAGGCGGAGGCACCATACCGGACTATCTATATAATCCTGACTCAGATCATGATGGTATCAATGATGATTTGGATGCGGATTCTGACAATGACGGAATCCCAGATTTGGAAGAAAACGGAGGAGTCATTGATGAGCAGGGTGCAGGCGCAGGCGAGTCGCTCAGTCCGACTGACGACAGAGATGGTGATGGCATCATGAATTACCTGGATCTGAACGATTCCAACTTCACAGCCACGGACACTAACAACGACGGAATTGTGGATCAGTTTGATGCTGATCTGGATGGCATTCCGGATTTCCTGGATCTGGATTCTGATAATGACGGGACTTTGGATATCATAGAGGCTGGGGGTACTGATGCAGACAATGATGGCAGACAAGACAGTATGCTGGATACTGATCAGGACGGAATTCAGGACAGCGTGGATGTGGACCAGACCGGAGGAAATGACATTGACGGAGATGGGATTGACGATGCCTACGATGTAACCTTCGTTGCATTGGGTACGGATGCAGATGGTGACGGCATAGAAGATGATTTCGATCCTGATCAGGACGGAGACGGTTTGGCAAATACCGTAGACGGGGACTCAGGAGGTACACCTCTCGCTAACCCTGATACAGACAGTGACGGTGTGATAGACATTTATGACCTGGACTCTGACAATGATGGCATCACCGACCTGAAGGAAAGTGGTGGTGCGGACACAGACGGAGATGGCCGGGCCGATGACTCAACTGACTCTGATAGAGATGGCATCGTGGATACTTATGACAATGCCCCGTTAAGTGCTTCAGATAAGGACAATGATGGATTGCCCAACCGATTGGATTTGGATAGTGATGGTGATGGCATTGCTGATGTACTGGAAGCCGGTGGTACGGACAGCGATCAAAATGGTCGCCTTGACGCTTTTGTGGACACAGACGGTGATGGTTTAAATGATTTGATAGACACTGACAATGGCGGAACAATGCTGGCCCTCCCCGATACTGATAATGATGGGCTTGCCAATTTCCTGGATATTGACTCAGACGGTGACGGCATTCTGGATATCAGAGAGGCCCAGTCTACTGCCGGTTATGTGGCCCCCTCGGACTCAGACACGGATCAGGACGGACTAGACGACAGTTATGACCCGGACAACTCTGGAACCGCCCTGGTTCCGGTCAACACAGACGGAAAAGATGTAGCAGATTATCTTGACAGTGACTCAGACAATGACGGCATCAGTGACAACATTGAAGGCAATGACGCAGATAACAATGGTGTAAGAGACACCAACCCATCCGGTGCAGATGATGACAATGATGGCCTGGACAATGCTTTTGATCTGGATTGTGCCCCATGTGGGAGTGTAACAGGCGCCTCGGTGGCCAGACAAGATCTGGATGGTGACCTCACTCCCGACTGGAGAGACACGGATGATGATGGTGATGGTATCAACACCATCGATGAACCACTGGACCTCAACCCTGCCAATGGAATCAAGGATTACCTTGAGGATAACGTAGGATCATGTGGACTGCAGTTTATCACTACCGATTTTAACGGAAATGCAGATCTGGTAGAATCCAACAACGGAATTACCAATCCAGCCAATGCCCTGGGTGGAGGAGATACCGACGATGCCATTTTTCCTTCTATAGGCAACTTCCTTATTCTGGATCTCACAGATGTCATTCCCCAGGGACAGGCCATTACAGTTACCTACAGGAGCTCTAAGGCAAATACCGCTACAGTGGCTCTTACTTCCAGTGCGGCGGCCGCCTCGGGCTTTGGCAACAGTGTAAACCTAAGCGACAACAACACAACCTATAACAACACTGCATATACTGTCACCACCTCTGGTGGCATCAGGTATCTCCGCTTCGAGTTTACCGTATCCAGCGGTAACGCAGATTTTCACCTCGATGCAGTATCCTATCAGTTTACCCAGTGTGATCCCGATTGGGACAATGACGGAGTGGCCGATGTGGATGACAATGATGATGACAATGATGGCATTAGAGACGATGTGGAAGTTTCGGCCGCACTGCTCGGGGATGAAGATAGTGATGGTACACTCAATTATGAAGACCCAGATTACAGCGGTTTTGTGGATCTTTTTGGAGATGGTATTGATGATAATTCAGATTTTGATCTCGACGGGGTTCCAAATCATCTTGACCTGGACTCTGACAGTGACGGTATAGTAGATGCCATGGAGGCGAATGGTGGATCCCTGCCAAATAACATGCTCGATGATGGGAGGTTCTCGATAGCCTATGTTCAGTCCAACGATTTTGATGGAGATGGACACGCCAACGTGTATGATGCCTCGGATGGTGGCACCCCTCTCACCAATCCTGATACTGATAGTGATTCAAATAAAGATTTTCTGGATACTGACGCTGACGGTGATGGGCAGGGAGATGCCAAAGAAGGATATGACGATAATGGCAGCGGAGATTCGCTTGATGATTATGTGGATCGTGCAGCCTCATTTGAAACGAGCGCTTCGAATCCCGGCTATTATACCACCACAGACTCAGACCTTGATGGGATACCGGACTGGCTGGAAGACAATGACAGTGATGGGATTCCTAATTTTCTCGAACCCAGCCTATCATTTTATCACGATACCGATGGCGACGGGCTGGTGGATCTGTTTGACTACACCAATTTCGGAAGTGCCAGCAACACCCCCGATAAGGATGCTGATGGATTGCCAGACTACAGGGACACTGATAATGTAATTACACTTCCCGTCTCACTGTTACAGTTCAGTGCGAAAGCAGCAAATGACGGAATAAGTCTTACCTGGGAGACTGCCTCCGAGATCAATAATGATTACTTTATCTTGAACCGATCGGTTGACAAGGTTAACTTTTCGCCCATCGCCACCATCAAAGGGCATGGCACCAGCAAGGAATTTCATTCCTATCAGTATTTCGATTTACTCAAAACCTCAGGCACCTATTATTATCGTTTGGATCAAAAGGACTTTGATGGCACAACAGTACAACTGCAGACAATAAGGGTGGAGTACAGCGCAGATGAAATTCTCCTACAGGTGTATCCCAATCCAACCACGGAGTTTTTAACTGTGCGTGGCAATGTACAACTCAAAGTTTCCAACCTCCACATTATTGACCTAACGGGCAAAGAGATCAGGCCTCAGGTGATTTACATGGATACTCATGGACTGAAACTGAACCTTCAAAATCTCCAAAACGGAGTCTACATCCTCACCCTAACCTCAGGTGAATTATCATGGCAGCATAGGTTTATCAAAAAATAACATCCCCCGACCAAACACTTATGCGAAATATTACCCACCAACACTCTTGGTGCAAATCTCCATTGACGTGCAATCACCATATCAGCACGTGCTACAATCCAGCTATGAGACAGGCCCACCGAATTAATTGTCTTGTTTATCTAAAAAAAATAGGGAATACATACAGCACTGTCCAGATTCGCACTGCATGCTTTCACCGTTTATGACCAATAAAACTCATACCCATTCTTACTCGACCTTCTGGCTTATACTCCTGCTCATCGGGAGTATAAATGTCGCAGTTGCTGAAGGTTCCAGGACACTGGCACCGAACTATGCCGACACCTCCTCACTCGTGGCACCCGGTGCCACCAACAATGACTTTGCCTGGTTGGAACACGATGGTTTTGGAGGAGCCAATGATAATTTTCTTGACCCCTCAGCTCCTGCCAATGAGCGACTTTACATCCGCTTGAAAGCCGGTGAAACACTGCGGTATGGAATCAGGCGAATCCCTGTGAGATACGCTCCGGGCAGTTCCTATTCCAACTCGGCAACAGAGCACAATAACCATGAATACCTGACCATTGTAGTCTATGATAGTGATGGCAATGTTGTGAATAGCACTACCCTCACCAATGATAATAGCCCGAATCACGGTGCGTGGCTGGATGCCGGTCAGCCCGGGGTGATTGGCACGGTGGCTTCATCACTTATTGGCCCTCAGTTCACCTACAATTCTAATACTTACAATGCCGGTGGATATACCCCCATAGAATACACCAACAACGATCCGCAAGGAGATCAGGACTTCTACATTGCTTTTATTCAGGACGATGGTGGAACCAATGACATAGACGAAAGAAGCTGGTATGACCTTTGGGATTTTTCTGTATATGACGGCAATGAGGAGAAACCAGGCCGGATGCATTGTACCAGGTGGAGTCTTACTGCACAATATTTCGATAACCTGCTTGCTGATGAGGTTAATTTCTATGTGAGGGTACCATCCACCATCGATGGCGGTGATGCCGGGAACTACATCAAGGAAGTTCAGCTTGGCGGTCTCAACCCCTTTTCATTGGTCGTATACGCCAACTCTCAGGGAACGGACGGTACTGATGGCGACACCAATGGAGATGGAATCACCGACTTTCAGGATTACCGAATGAGTGTGACCAATGAAATTGCGGAAATAGAGTATGACCTCTTCATCAACAACCCGGATGTTGACCTTTACCCTACGACCGTATTACCAACCATTTCCATTACCGATGCTAATGTTTACTGTAATTCCAGCACGGGTGGAGGTGCCGCTGCCATCTATTTTGAAAGCAATCAGGTAGGACAAATTGCAGTGCTCGTGGACCTGGATGGTACCAATGGATACCAGGATGGCACAGAAGATGTGATCATTGAAACTGAGATAACCACCGAAGGTGAACATGTCATTCGTTGGGATGGACTTAATGGCTTTGGGGCCACAGTGCCCTCTGGAACAAATCTCACCATTTCAGGGAGGTTTACCTCTGGTCCTATTCATGTTCCTCTTTGGGATGTGGAAGAAAATGATCAGGGCATGAACATGCTCGACATCAGACCCAATACCAGCTTCAACCTTATTTACTGGGATGATAGTGACATATTCACCGGTGTAAACCCTGAAGTAGAACTGGACGGAACCAATACGTCATTGCATACCTGGACAAGTGGAGACGATGACCTGATCAACACCTGGTCTTTTGGTTACTATCAAATCAACACCCAAAACATCACTTTTGAATATAGCTGCGATGCTGATGGGGATGGAGTGGCAGATGCCTTAGATGAAGACAGTGACAATGATGGGGTGCCAGATACCGAGGAAGGTGATCATGACGCTGACACTGATGGCGATGGGATCCCAGACTACCTCGATCCGGATGTAGATGGAGATGGAGATGTGGATGCCAATGATAACTGGGCAGACATTAACGGGGATGGCATCAATGACAATTTTGATTACGACCTGGATGGGATTCCCAATTCAGTGGATCTGGACTCAGACAATGACGGAATCACCGATCTGGTAGAAGCCGGAGGTACCGATAGTGACAATGACGGAAAATTGGATGGATTCACTGATGTCACCGGAAGATTCACTTTTAGTGGGTATTCCATCTCGACAGGTTGTAGTTCCTCGGTGACCACCATCACTACCCCTACCACCCTTACAGGTTGGGCAGATGACCAAACCCGGCAGATCACACTACCTTTTGCCTTCGAGTTTTATGGCACTTCATTTGCCGCCAACAGTAGTTTATACCTCAATAGTAATGGCTGGGTAAGCTTTAATAACATTGATCCGGGTACAGATTGGAGGCCAGACCCTTATCCTTCAGGAACCTACCCCAATACCATTGCTTTCCATCATGTGGATATGACCCCAAACAGCGGGGGCACCATTACTTACGGAACCAATGGAACCGCCCCCAACAGGGTATTTATAATCTATCTACAAAACGTGCCCTTCTATGGTCAGAATGGAACACTCACTGCCCAGCTGCAACTTCACGAAGGCACCAACGAAATAAGAGTAGTTACTACCAACCTCAATCCCGATGGTGGTGGAGGTATGACACAGGGCTTGAACCAGGACGGCACTACGGCGATTACTGTGACAGGAAGAAATGATCAAAACTACACCATTGGATCACCCGAATGTCAATCGTTCACTCCTACTTATGTAGGTGCACCAAATGGAGTAGATGATACGCTGGATTCAACACCTCTTCCTAATCCGGACACCGATGGAGATGGATTGGCAAACTTTCGGGACCTGGACTCTGACAATGATGGCATAGTAGATACCTACGAGGCTGGAGGCACAGCCAATACGTCCACGGGTCAGATTGCTGATTTCACAGACAGCGATGGCAATGGACTCAATGATCAGCAACAAATCGTAGCCCTTGCACTGCCAGACTCAGATGGTGATGGATTTGATGACTACCTGGATATTGACAGTGACAATGATGGAATCAGAGACTACATTGAAGCACAACAAAGCTCACTTTTTATTGACTTTGCAAACAGCGACACCAACTCCAATGGACTGGTGGATGTTTATGACCCCAATATAGGTGGTACCATACTTACCCCGGTTGATACAGATTCAGATGGGCTCCCTGATTATACAGACACTGATGCGGATAACGATGGCGTGGTAGATTTGATTGAAGGATGGGACTCTGACCAAAATGGAATCTCTGATCTGGATACCAATGCCGATGGAATCATCGATGACACAGATGCCTGCGCCGGCTATACCACACCTGGTCTGCTCAGAGCGGAAAATGCAGATTTCGAAAACGGACTGAACGGCCTCACAGGATTCTCGGGAGACGTTTTCGTAACCTCCGATGCACAGTCTGGTGCTTCCGCAATTATCGCTGGTCCTGCTGCTGGCGGTACTTATGTTTCCGAATACATCCCGGTGGAGGCAGGACAGGCCTTCCAGTTTACAGGATATGCCAAAATAACCGGCAGCCCTGGTTATACCGGCATAGGCATCACCTTCTGGGATGAAGACATCAGCACCCGGCTTAGCGAACCTCAAGCTCAGGTGTTGGCAACCACTTACACCCTTTATACGGTCAATGCAACCGCTCCGGGTGGAGCCGCATTTGTGGAAGTCTGGACCTATAAATCCGGGGCCACGGGCACCTTGACTTTTGATAATTTTTCACTCATCCTTACATCTGCCTGCTCCGGAACCCTCTCAGATGACTCTGATGGAGATGGCCTTCTTGACCTTTTTGAAAATTACAATACTCCCCTACAAAACACCGATGGGGCAGATGAAAGTGACTGGCAGGATGATGATGACGACAATGACGGATCACCCACAGCAGGTGAAGATGTCAATGGTAATGGAGACTGGTCTGATGACTTTACAGAAGGCGGTGGAACTATCCCGG
>NZ_JAVKCA010000007.1:0-884372 GCF_040222955.1 Marinoscillum sp.
TTGGACGAGCGCAGCGATGGACAAAGACCGGAATCTCAAGGGTTCTAATTAGGCTTTAATCTGTTGGATTTCGATCTTCCTTCTTGTCTATCCTTCGACACGGCAGTCTGCGACCGCCTGCTCAGGATGACAAATTCGACATGGCAGTATGCAGAAGGTCGTGTAATTGTAAACCGGAAGGACAACCTTCTATTCTATTACCACTTTTCGTCTGTATAGCTGGGTGTCCGTTTGAATTTCCAGTAGGTATACCCCCCTTTCAAAATGTGAAACATCAATGGTTGAGGTGGCTCCACCGGATGGAATGCTTTGGAGCAGTCTTCCTTGTAGATCGAACACTCTCACTGATACCAGTTGTCGCTTTGAAGTAATCTGAATATTGTTGGACGTAGGGTTTGGAAATACACTTAATGCGAAATCCAGCGGCTGAGCACCCAAAAGGTCAACATCCAAAACATTGTCAGCTTTCCAGTTGGACGGATCATTGTTATCAGCAGTTGGGTCGATCACACTTAGAAAATAACCATCACCATCCGCCTCCGTGGGCCAGGGTGCCTCATCAAGATAGGTCACCTCGTCTATCGTCATCCCATAACCATTGAGCAAGGTGATCGTTTGGCCGCCATTGTTCAGGCTTCTGCTAAACTCATCAAAAGGATTGAAGCCATACGCTTCCTTAAACGCATCAGCTTCATTGGCCAGGTAGACACTACTGCCTGCTCCCAGCGTAATATTCGGAGGAAACTGATAGACCAGACCTGTACCCCCAAAATAGACTCCCGTGAGGTCAATGGTAGTGCTGCCAGTGTTGGTGATTTCAATGAATTCCAGGTCCTTCTCATCCTTCCCATCTTCAGTCATCGGGTGATAGTTGATCCTGGTGATGACCAGATTGGACACCGATTCTCCTTTACAAGCCTGTCCATTACCAAGTTGTGAAGTGATCCAGTCGACCCGATCCATTACCCATTGTTTCATTAAGGCGACATGCTCCGCACGATCTTCGCCTATTCCCCACCTGGCGTGATTTCTTTCGGCAGCTGCCTGTGTCTCTGCGAATACTTCATCAATGAAGGAGTTAACCGCGTCAGGATGTAGTGGCTGCCCCACGGCGGTGAGCGCCAGCCAACGCTTGCTGAAGTAGCAGTGGAACGTAGGGTCCTGGAAAAGATCTCTCCAGAACCTGGCGCCTACATTGTCCCCATCATCAAACTGCCAAACATCTGTATGGCTTCTGTCTAAGCCCCAGAAAAAGAGGTCATTCCCAAATGTCAGGTTGAAATCCCACAGTGGGCCGGCGCGAAGTTTTCCGTTTCTGTCTTTGTGAAAAAAGGTGCTAAACTGGTAGGCATCCGCATTGGATGCCAGCTCATTCATGATCATAAAATCCACGAAAGATGGTATGTCAATAATCGAGGGATAGCCACCAACCAGGGCATCATTATTATTGAATGCCTGTGTTTCCAGGTTAAAGAAAATCTCCCGAATGTAGTTGTTTTGTGAGGCAGTAACGGTGGTGGGCTTAGGGTGCTCATGCACAAAAGCCGTCTGCCATCCGGAGTAGTTGTCCATGTACCAGGCAGCCACATCGCTCCCTTCGGTTTTGTCTGACTTGGTAATGTAACCTCCGGTAAGTGCCTTCCCTTCTTTGTCTTCGGGCTCTATTTTATTGATGTCTATTCGGTTGTCATCCGCTTTCAGCTTTTCCTGCAAAACATAGACGCCCATATAGTCTCCATTCAAGATCACCTCGCAGTACCTTCCCCTTGACGCATACTCGCCTATTTTTAGTGACAGCTGATAGGCGATATAATCCCGCATCAATGAAGGGTCGAAAGCAAAACCATTCAAAATCCAGTCATTTTCTTTGGGCATACCAAACAAACTCACATTGTCTTTTTCATTGGCCTCATCGTAAGTGGTCAGGGCATATTGCTTCTTATCTGAGCAGCAATTGGAAGAGGAGCCTCTGATCTCGATCTCTATATTTCCATCATAATCAAGGCTTTCAGGGTTGGAACTGTCGGTAACGGCGTTATCCTGTCCGGGGCCATTGTCAATGATCGTCATCGTGGCCCTGATCTTGGGTTCATTCGGGATGGTTTGCCCACCAGCCGTATGGATGATGACTATGGGCAGATTGGAAGTCTCCAGCACAATGTCCTGTTGTTCCACAGGTTCATCAAACCAGTCCGGAACACTCCGATAGTGATTGGTGGTGGTGTTTATACCTACGGACATGGTGGGAATCGCTGTGAGGTCGGAGGACGTCAGACTTTCATTGTGTACCTCAACGGCCAAAATATTGGCCCCTTCTATCAAAAGGCTTCGGTCCACCATGTGCCGCTCCGGATCTGCACCCGTGTAGAGCTGTGCTTCATGCAGGCCGTCAGAAGGCTGATCAAAGGCCGGTGGCTCTCCGGATACTAACGAGCGTGCTATTTCCGTCCCATTGAGATACGCTACAAATCCATCATCATAGTCCATGTCCAACAGCAACTGCTCTACCTCTGCCAACGAGACAATGGTAAACCCTATTCGCATATAGACAGCCATAGTTGCATCAATGACCGTCTGGTCATCATCATCGCCATAACCTATTCCTGAAGGCCCCTGACTCCACTGAGCATCATCAAAATCAATCTGAGTCCAATCGGCAGCTGGCTGTGAAGTTGGCACCTGGTAGCTCCACGTGTCTCCGGGAAGGACCACGCTCTCCCAATGATTGATTTGACTTTGAGCAGCCAGAGAAAGCATGACGAAAAGGATCGTGGGAAAATGGAATGTTTTCATTATGGATTTATAAATTTTTTAAATATAAGGGAAATCGCCATTCTGACAGTTGAAATATGCCTGGGAATGGGCAAATGGATGTCAGGAAAGTTAGAAATACCTTCCTTCATGCCGGGGTTTGTGATCATGCAATTTGTTTTGATTGACAATCGTTTTAAAAGTCACCTTTTCTCTAACTTTATCCGGTGGTACGATTCGTTAGCAAATATTTTATCAGACCAATCAGCATCCTGATGAGTGTTTATATGATAAACCTCTCAATAGATGCTGCAGATATGGAAGGCCGGTTTGATCCGACAGTCAATGAGATAGAATCTGCCTTCGAATTGGTAGTGGAAGTGCTGATGGATCAAGGAGATGTCGTACCCGAACAGGATGAACCTGATCCGGAGGCAGAAACGTGCTTTCCCGGTTTGGACCACATCATTCCTGCTAATCCATTCCTGATGGAAGTAATGCTGAGGTACTACCTTCATCAAGCAGGAGCCTTGGTTTTACTGAACCATACGGATCCTTTCTTAACTTCCCTATCCCCTCCACCTGAGTTCACCTACGCCACCCTGTATTGTTAGTGTGCCAGTAACACTCCGACAGAGTGTTTCAAATTTCAAATATTCCGATTGGTGTATAGGTACTTGATTTTTAGTGCTTTAATTCTGTGTAATTAAAGTTGGTTATCAGGATGACTGTGCAGAAATTAATGATCGCCAGGGTGAACCTATGCCCTTCCCGGCAGATTGCCAGACTGCCTGATCGGATACTTTGGAGTGGATTAAAATGAAATCAAAAATTTAAAAGGATAAAGAATGCAAACAGTTAATGTCATAGAGATAGATTATAAAGGTGAAATGGCACCTGTTCAGGAGTACCAATTTGAACATTTGCCTCGTACCGATGAAAGAATAATCCTGACTAAATCAAATGGTGATCAGAAAGTATATCAGGTGAAGGATGTACATCACATGCCGTTTGACAAAACAACGATCTACATCATTGAGGATTTCAAATCGCTAAAGGGTGTGATTCAAAGCATTGCTAGCCACATGGCCTGATCGGTTATGACAGGGAGGGAATTTTGTGTTCCCTCCTTAATGTCTATTGAGTCAACCAGGTCATTATGGATCAATCTGGAAAGTTGGGGGAAAGATGAGTTGATGTTTCGCTGAAATAGAAAAGGGATCAATCTGAAAACCTATGGGGGAATTGCATTGAAGTTGGATGTTGGCATTAGTGATCTGATTCACTGTATAGTCCAGCTAACGGCTGAGCCGCTAACCCTTCATTTTCTTTGCTTGCCCCGGGCCGCGTAGGCAAAGAAAACAATTGGTTAGATGACAGAGGCACCAACCTAGCCGGTCGCACGCAAAAAATCATTTTGACTTATAAGTGTTGAGGTTTTTTTTGGAAATCTCCAAGTCAAAATGATTCACACTTGTCCCGGCCGGGCAAGGCTTGGATGCTCCGCCCGCCTTAGCGCCCAATAGTCTTCTGAATTACGAGTACATTAATGCGATTGGTAAAAATATAATCTTATGGACTTACCCCAGAAATACGGATTGATCCGTCATTATCAGCTAAGAAGACATGATTACTACCTTGATACGGTGTGGCGTGTCTATCCCTTCTGCCAATCAATAGCCCAATACCCAAATATCATCTGAAAGATTGCTGAAGGATGCGGCAGCAGATTCTGCCTGCTCACGGGTGGGATAATCTCCAACTGACACCCGGTAATAGATCAGTTTTCCGGTATCATGCTCAATGATTTTGATGGCATTTCCTTCCTTAGCCAGCTTGTTGGCGTAATCCATGGCCAAATCATCATCTATACTACTGGAGACGATGATGTGGAAGCGACCGGTACGGGTGGAAACTGATTCCACTACTCCAGCCGCTCGTCGGGCCTCAATGGCAGCTAATTCATCCAGCTTCTTATTGACAATTGCCAGTTGATCCTTGGGATACTTTTCATTTGGAAAGAGAGATGACGCTTCAGAGTACAGGGATCTTGCCCGCTGCCAGTTTTGCAGTGGCATTTCCGCATCGGCATCTTTGATCAGTTGGTCGTACTTAATTTTATTTTGTGCGGTGAGTTCTGCAGCCTTTTTTGCAGCTTCCTCCCTGGCAATTTGCTCCAGCTGCGCTCTTTCCCTGGCCTCTTGCTCTGGCTTATACATCACCCAATACCATAAGCCCACCAAACCGGCAACTATAAACACTGTGAATACAATAACTCTTATTGCCTTATTACTTCCGTTAGCTTCCTCACTCATGGTTTTAATGATTTTATGGACTAAAGGTAGTTAAATGGTATTTACAATGCCAAATCATTACAGAACACATCAGGTTTCGCAGAGAATGTCAGATCAGGATGAAGTCCTTCAGTGGGATGTTGTGCCCATAGAATTTCTTTCTCCCATATTATCCGGTTTTAGAAGAACCGCGGGCAAGCACAAATACCGGAAGCTTTTACACCTCAGTTGGAAAGATTTTGGTATTATCTTGCTTTTTAAGTTGGTTTTAACAATTCAGGTCTCTGCGATACCGGAAGGTTACGGTGTTTTACATTTACTTTGCTCAGTTCAATTTTACTTCCAATAACCCCAGTTCTCTGTAGTATGAAAAATCTTAACATCTATTACTGGATTTCCATCGGATTGATCCTTTTTTTCCTTGTTCCGGGCTCTATCATGAATATTATGAAAACCCCCGATTGGCTAGAGGTGTTTACCCAATTGGGTTACCCCGAGTATTTACTCCCTTTTCTGGGAGTGGCCAAGTTGTCCGGATGTGTTGCCTTGCTCCTTCCAAACTTTAATCGCCTTAAAGAGTGGGCATACGCCGGGTTGTTTTTCGATCTTGTCGGGGCTACTTATTCAGGACTAATGGTAGGAGGATTTGAACCTGCCATGCTGATTATGTTTATCGCATTAGCCGTGGTGCTGATCTCCTACTGGCTGTGGCACAAGAAACTAGCTCAGGGATAGCGTGCAGACTTCCGAAGACTCGCTGTCCCGTTTTAAAAACTCAGAAAGTCTCCGAACTATATGCAAAACATGAGTAGGTAAATACAGACTTCCGAAGACTAGCCGTCCGCGTTTTAAAACTTCGGAAGTCTACATTCAAACCTTGGTTGGTGCATGACTGACTATAGCGGGATAGGATGAGTATTTCCAGTCGGCAATGCTACTAACCAGACCTGCTCTCAGAGGGTTGAGATGGATGTAAGCAATGATCATTGAATAGTAAGCATCGCTATCAATCTCCTTTTTTTTGAATTTGCTTTGAAAAAGGCTGCCTGTTCTGTCGTAGCCCTTGTTAATAGACTTTGCATATGTCCGTTTTAAAAACTTCGGAAGTCTCCGAACTAAATGCAAAACATGAGTAGGCAAATCATGGGCTAATTGGCTGGTTTATGTTTGTAAATCATGTCATGAGTCCATCCCCTATTGATAGGGCGAGATTGTGATTTGAATGCAGACTTCCGAAGTTTCCAGAACTTCGGAAGTCTACACCCGCCCCTGCTTTTTCACGGCATGAGATCAGGTACTGAAGGAGTTGCAAGCGGTTTTTGAAATGATCATTCAGCTCATCGAAACCCTCGCTGGCACATTGCTGTGCGATGAGGGTAAGCTCGCTGGATGGCAGTATGGAAAGATAGGAAATGAAATCTTCGTCCACTGCGTGAAGCAGTAGTTTGAGTACCCTGGTGTTGTACCTGAATTCCGGGTGGTGCCTGAGGGGAAGTACATCCAGCAGGTTTCTAACCGCTATCTGGTTGATGTCGCTTTCCAGCACTGCTTCCTTATGGCCACTGAGGTCCAGCAGATAAAAGAACTGGATATCACCCACGACTGATTGCAACCTGTCTCTGATGGCTCGCTCATGCATGCCTGTCACATAGGCATCATCCACCACGATCACCGATTGGCCTTGCAGCTCAGACAGGACATAGTCAAACTCCAGATAATGCGTATAAGAAAGGCGCTGCTGCCGTGTGAGGGTGGCAAAATCTACTGAGGCCACCCTCCTTCTCTGGAGCATGGATCGCTTAAAGCGACTTCCCAGTTGGGGAAGCATGGTTTCCACCAGCTGATTGGCCGCATTGGGCACGGATAAATAGGAAGATGATAGCAGGATGTAGTGCTTGTGCTGGTCTATGTGATCCAGGATGAATTGTGAAAATATCGCACTGAAATAGTGCTGGCTGGTCACACATCCGTGTTTCATCAGGCTATACTGATCACCGGGGAAGGTCGTGTTGGTAAAGAGCGGGTGATAGATTGCCCTGCGTTCGTTAATGCCCATTGTATTGCCAATGCTAGTAAAATCCGTGCGTAAAGTGATGTGTTAAATATTAAGCGTTTATTGGGTTTTTGTTGACTTAAAACCCCGTTTGGCTTATGGTAATTTTACTTCCGCACACATTGATTTTTCACCGGCTCCAATTCGTTACCCTTCAAGGCTAAAGAAGTGCACAATACTAATAAAAAATAGGAAATAAAGTGAATACTCGAAAGACGAAAAATGACTTTTATTAACAAGCTGATATCTGAGGAGTTCAACGTGACTTTTTCATACTCATGGCTGGTTTCGTGCCATTCAATTACATTCTCAGATTTTTGACAAGGCTTCCATAAAACCCATGTTTTCTCCCTTATCCTTGACAATTAGTATGGGGGTGCTGCTATCCAGATATACAAGTTTTTCGGCTACAGATCCCATCAAAACAGAGGAGAGATTGGTACGCCCTCTTGAGCCGAGGATGATCATATTTGAATGTGTTCTTTCTGCCAGTGCGTATGTCAGGGCAGAATGGTTGCCATCTTTTGACAAAATATACTCACAAGGTATATCCGTTGGGAATTCATGTTGAGAAAGAAATCTCTGATACTCCTTTTCGGCTAGTGACTTCATAATCTCCGCAAATTCAGTATATGATTTTCCTGTTTTGTAATACCCTATAGGAACGGCATATACGTGCATTGTGAGTAGTTTAGCCTTGGTGCTTTCCGAGAGTTTTAATGCACGACCCATTGCCAGAGCAGAGTGTTTGGAGAAATCCAGAGGTACCAGGATATTTTTTACGCCGAGGGTATGCTCTTCTGTAACCAACAGCAGGGAGCATGGACACTTTCGGGCAATTTTACTTGAGACCAGACCAGAACCCTGAAGGTTTTTTTTGCGCCCCATGACCAGCAGGTCTATATTCTTGATCTTACACAGTTTTAGGATTTTTTCTATTGAATTACCTTCCTGCACCATGCATTCTACGGATATTTGTGAAGCGCCGAAATGCTCATAAACCTTCTTTTTGAGACCATTCTCAATGCTCTCATCCAAGGGATCCAGGAGGCTGGGGTATTTTTGGAGCAGCTCCTCCGGGAGTTCCAGTGTTTTGGCTATGTGAACAAAAAATATTCGTTCAAGAGATAATGACTCACTGATCATAGCCATGTATTTAATCAGATGATCATCCATTTCAGAAAGATCTAGGGCAACCAGGGCAACTTTGTAAGGTTCTATTTTAGTGTTTTTCATTATTAAGTCATTTTGAGTTAAAGGATTCCACGAATGAGAAACAGAGATGCAAAGGCTATGATGGCATAAAGTTCGGGAAAGACCGCCAGAATCAGTGCTCTTCCAAAAACATCATTGCCAGACCCAATACTATCAATACTGCTGGCACATACCCGACCTTGATACAACCCAGAAAAAAGCCCCGCCAAACCAAGTGCCAGTCCCCCACCCAATATGCCGGCACCTTGCATCAGTGTCATGCCCGGCCCAATGAGGTCTTGCAGAATAAAGAAACCCGCAAAACCATACAGCCCCTGAGTGCCGGGAAGCGCACTTAAGACGATAAAAGACCCAAAGGATTCTGGTCTTTTTTTGAGTGCCCCTACTGTAGCCATGGCACCAATTGCGGTTCCCATGGCACTACCACAACCGGAGAGCCCAACTAAAAGGCCAAGGCCAATAAATGCGAGCGTTAAAGGTAAAGCTTCCATATTTTTCTATTTTGAGTGTGACACATCTATTTTCCGGAAGGGCTTATAAGGCATTCCTCCGCCTCCGAATTGAGCATTATTATAAAATTCAACAAACGTAAGTCTCAGTGGGTGTACAAATGCACCCAGCGCCGCTAACGCGAAGTTGAGGCTGTGCCCTAAAAGGAGAAAGATAACCCCAATGAGTACACTCCACCATTGATCTCCCATGATTTGCATGCCTATCTGATTCACCACCAGGGCCAAAACGGACGATGCCACTCCAAGAGCAAACAAACGAACATAGGACAGGATATCCCCCAGTATACCTGTAATGATGAAAAATAACGGCAAAATAGCGCTGGCGGCCCTGGTCAGTACGGGCTTCTTTAAATCGTGAAACAGGAGGACCATCAACACTCCCATTGCTAACATGAGCTTACGAGCCCGATCATAAGGGAGAAACAAGTCTACACCCTGCATATCCGCCAGGAAAATCCAGATCAAGCTGACGACCATCAGCAGCTTCCCTATTTGTGAAAGGCTTGCTAAAATGCTCTGGTATACGATCTTATTAATAATGGACACCATTATCCCAACCAATATCTGCACCACACCGATCAACAGTGCTACATTGAAAGCGTTGAAGAAAACTTCCCGGTCTTCCGGGATCATCACATACTGTGCGAGAAATTCAAAAATGGGGTGAGCCTGATCAGCTATTATCGGTATTCCAAAAAGGCTACCCGATTTGACCACTCCCATCACGGTAGTAAAAGCCCCAAGGATCATCCCTAAAAATGCCAGATTTCTGGACTTACTCAAAAAAGTGAATACACCAATAAGCGCAATGGTGAATAGGATGAGCCCATATCCGGCATCTCCCAGACAATAGGCAAAGAGGATGGGGTAAAACACCGCTATGAAGGGAGTAAGATCCATTTCATAGTAATCTGGCAATTGAAAGATGCGGGTGATGGGTTCGAAGAGTTTGGGATATTTGGGGTTATTCAACAACACAGGGATCACATCTCCAGCAGAGGGCTCTGAAACACCATAGGACAGCTCTTCCTTTTGGAGGAAATGCAGCAACCTATCTTCCATATTGGCCGGATACCAACCCTCTAAATGTAAAATAGAGGTCTTGCCGTATGTCTTATAGCTGCCATTAGCCAGTTGTAGTTGCAGTTGATTTTCCAGATGAAGCGCTTCCTCCCGGAGCAAGGGCAAATAGGGTATGTATGAGCATATATCTTTAATAAGTTCATTCTTTTCCCCTTCCAGCTTTGCTTCTTCGGATTGAATATCAGAAATACGCATGGGTGGAAGGTGTACTCTTTCGAAAGGTAAAGACACATTCCCCCCTTTTGAAATCAGCACGAAATAAATGCGACCAGCCCCTTCATGAATAACCTGATGTACCAATGACCCAAAGTCATATTTTTTGAAGTCCCTCTTTTCACCAATATAAAAGTCAACGCTAACCCCTGATTCTGTTAATCGCTCCAGTGTATTCTCATCAAAATCACCCCAAGGCGAGCGTTTCTGTTTGTCCTTATTGAGCACTCCCTGCTGCTTATGGTTAAGTTCCAGTTGACGCTTCAATACCAGCGTTTCATCGATCACCAAATCAATAGCACCTGACTCAGACGCTGTAACTTTTAAATATTCCTGCTTTTTGTCTACATGTTCTTCAATCAGTTCAATGGCTTTGCTCAACCTTGTTTTCCTTAATTCCAGGTCTTCCACAGGCTGACTTCTAAAATCCCGATTGAGTTCTAAATGAATCACCCCCAGGTCCTGAAGCATAGTGGCAATGGTCGATTTGTCTCGATGGTGTACCAGTAGCTCTATTTTTTTGAACCTTACCTTCATACAGCTTCCCTCCTTTTTGTTCTACTTTTCACGATCTTCAGGGCCGCTTTGGAGATGTTCTCCTTATCTTCTAAGAATCGTTTGATTTTCAATATGGCGTCCTCATAGGCCGGTATTTGCACCTTTTCATAGAGGTTGACTTTTTGAGTCGTCCTTTTTCTCGCAGCATCAAGTAAGTCTATCTGAAGGGTTTTAAATTTTATTTGAAGATCCAGCGTAATCACTCGCTGCATCAGATCAATACCTGCGGGAAGCCATGCAGGATAATTCCACCAGCTTATGTCAGCTATTTTAAAAGATACTTTCCCGATTTCAGGGAGATTCACCCCGACTATCTTTTTCTGATATACGCCCGGGTCCTCCAAAGTAACAATGTCGGGAAACTCACACCAAAAAGGCTGGAAGGCAATGAGCCTGTCTTCAAGGGAGCTCCTCTCTACGCGCAGCACCTGCAATTGACTTTTGGCCTTCTTTTCTTCCTGGCGCAAGGCCGTTTCCTTATTTTTCAAAATAGGAAGTGCCTTTTCCCGGATGGTCAATTGCTTCTGGAATTGCTGAACGGTGCTTTTATTATAGTGAAACTTGATGGCCATAGGAGTATTTCTAGTGGTGTTCGGCTGTTGATTCAGATGCTTTCCAATACTTCTCTATCAACTGCTCTTTAATTCCAATCTCATACTTCTCAAAGTACCGTTGAAACAAGTACCATCCCGTATCGAGCATTTCTTCAATTGAAATGTTAATATCAATCGCTAAAAGGCGCATGGCATACTCTTCGGAGAAAGCCAGGCATTTTTTATCATATTCGTTGAGGTCAAATCCGTTTTCTCTTTTGGTTTTAGCTTCCATCGCGTCGGCATACAGCCGAATGAGGGCGTTCATCACCTGTGGGTGATCCTCACGTGTTTTTTTGCCTATTACGTTTTGTTTGAGCCTGGACAAGCTGCGAAAAGGATCTACAATGATCTTTCCAATGTCTGTGTCATGTTTTAGGAAAAGCTGCCCCTCGGTGATGTATCCGGTATTGTCCGGAATGGCATGGGTAATGTCGCCTTCATTAAGTGTGGTGACGGCAATGATGGTAATGGATCCGCCATGCACAAACTGAACTGACTTCTCGTAGATACCGGCCAGCTCACTGTAAAGCGAGCCCGGCATGGAGTCTTTGGATGGAATCTGATCCATTTTATTGGCCACTATAGTCAGAGCATCTGCGTACAGGGTCATGTCTGTGAGCAAGACCAGCACATTTTGCTTCTTATCATTGGCAAAATACTCGGCCGCTGTGCAAGCCATATCCGGGATTAAAAGTCGCTCCAGAGGTGGGTCTTCAGGTCTATTGATGAAAGAAACGATCTTGTCCAATACCCCTGCTTGTGAAAATGTGTTTTTAAAAAAGATGTAATCGTCATTGGATAACCCCATCCCACCTAAAATGATCATATCCGCTTCTGCCCGCATAGCCACCTCTGCCAGGATCTCATTGTATGGCTGATCCGGATCCACAAAAAATGGAATCTTCTGGCCGGTAACAAGTGTGTTGTTTAGGTCTATCCCTGCGATACCTGTAGCCATTAAGGTAGAAGGCTTAGCTCGCTTGACAGGATTGACGGCACTTCCATTGATCAGTCGCTTCTCACCTACCAATTCAGGGCCTCCGTCTATCGGGGAGCCGTAGGCATTAAGAAAACGACCGGCCAGCAGGTCACTTACCTGTAAAGTTGGAGGCATGCCTGAAAATATGACTTCTGATTGTGAGGATATACCCTCGGTGCCGGAAAAAACCTGAAGCGTGACTTTATCTTCAATGACACTGATCACCTGTGCAGGACGCTCATTTATCCATGCCAATTCACCATAGCGCGCTCCTCGTGCTCTGACTTCACAAGTGGCTTTTGTGATTCTTGTGATCTGTGTGTATATCCGCTGAAATGCCTTCGTTCTCATATAAGGTTGATTTCAGGGTTGACATTTTTTTCTTTCTCCACCGACAACTCCTTGTCCAGCTCGGCTGCATATTTCTTGAAACTGGCTGATTGGAAAGCAGTGTAATTCATTTGTTTTAATAGATTAATGAGCTTTTTGAAATAGGTTCTTACCTCTTCAAAGTCGGAAAATGAAAATTCTTTCTCTCCAATCTCCATCACTTTGTTGAGCATATATTGCTGCCTTTTCATAGGAGTATTCATATCTATATTGTCAAATGAATCCTGCTGAATAAGTGCAAAGTCAATGACTTCACTCTTCCAAAAACTGATATGATAGATGACAGGGACCGCATCATCACCCAGAATACTGATCTGATCTCTTGCCTCTATTCCATTTCTTATGATATCCTTGGCCCTTTTAACCAATCGAACCCACCCATCCTGTATGTTTTTATCAGTATCAGCTATGAATTCCGGGTAGTCGAGGTATTTGGAATAAGAAGCCAGGGAATCAATTGCCGGGTAGCGTTTGGCATCTGCTCGCTTCTGCGAAAGGGCGTAAAAACACCTGGCTACCTTGCTGGTGGCTTCGGTCACTGGTTCTTTGAAATTGCCACCTGCCGGAGAAACAGTGCCAATAAAGGTCACTGAACCTTTCGCTCCGTTGGTCAACTCCACCAAACCGGCACGACTGTAGAAATTGGCAATGGTAGCGGGCAGTTCTACAGGAAAGGCATCTGGCCCGGGTAATTCCTCCATCCGGTTGGACATTTCCCGAAGCGCCTGCGCCCATCGCGAGGTGGAGTCTGCCAGCATCAGCACTTTCAAACCCATGTTTCGGTAGTACTCTGCCATGGTCATACCCACGTATACCGAAGCTTCCCTGGCTGCCACAGGCATATTGGAAGTGTTACAAACAATAGAAATCTTTTCATCGAGTTTTCGTCCGGTGGAGGCATCCGTGAGCTGTGGAAACTCAGTGAAAATTTCCACCACTTCATTGGCTCGCTCACCACAAGCGACAATAATAACAATGTCGGCTTCACTGTTTTTTGCAATGGATTGTTGCAAAACTGTTTTTCCGGTACCGAATGGTCCAGGGATATATCCTGTCCCGCCCTCCACTATGGGATTCAATGTGTCTATGACTCGTAAGCCAGTCTGCAGAATGTGATAGGGTCGTAGCTTTTGGTCAAAACTATCGATGGCCATTTTTACAGGCCATTTTTGACACATGGTGATGGTCTGTTTGTCTCCTTCTTCTGAGATCAATGTGGCCATAGTATCAGAAATCTTATAGTCACCAGGTTTGGTAATGGTTTCTACTTTGAATTCACCCCTCAACTTAAAAGGAACCATGATTTTATGATCCACCCAGTTTTCCTGCACACTTCCCAACCAATCACCGGCCTTTACCAGATCCCCCTGTTTCACCAGAGGTGTAAAAGAAAAAAACACATTATCATCGAGTGCCGCGGTTTCTTCACCGATATCAATGAAAAGACCACCCATTTTGGACAAGTCATTCTGTAGTCCGTCATATCTCTTGGAGAGCATACCGGGTCCCAGCTCCACTTCCAGCAAGTGTCCTGAGAATTCTACTTCAGCACCTATTTTGATGGTCCTGCTAGACTCAAACAACTGAGCGGAGGCCACCCTGCCAATTACCCGAATCACTTCAGCCTTTAACCTCTTCCCTTCACTCAGGATCAGACATATTTCATTTTGAATCACCGGTCCTTCGGCCTCTATTGAAATAAGGTTAGATACGATCCCTGTTACTTTTCCCCTGGTCATTTATCTGATATTTTGGAGTGAACGAACATTATGTTTAATGCGCTCCTGCATTTCCACGAAACGACTTGCTCCTCTTTCTGGCAAGAGGTTTTGCCAACGTTGGACCATCAGGAGTTTTAAGGTATACTCAAAGACTTGTTCCTTGTTGAACACACCCTTTTTCTCATCCAGATAGTCCCACTTCATCTGGTTCATCAACTTTTCAATCTTTCCAGGCTCTTTGGAGGAAATAGCTTCACCAATGTCTTCAATATGAGGATGGTTTCTTAGCCAGTCTGGCGGTATGGACAGCCCTTTTCCGATCTGATTTAAGATGCCTTCTTCAGCATTAGGCACGGTTAAGAAATCAAAATTGGAATAATTATAGGCCGAAAAGAACATTTTCAGTTTCCTTTCAAATTGGTAATATGCTACAATGAATGGGTCTTGATGCTCCACCTCTTCATAAAAAAGCTCCCATAAAAGTTCTTCCGTTTCTTTCATCGTCAGAGTCGGAAATTGATCGGTGTACTCATCCAAGAAATAGCTCATATAGGCAGGGAACATCATTCTGTTTTTATGATAGTCTGCAAGCTCTTTTTCAGAAAAGATAGCCGGGTAGACTTTCGGTGTTTGAGGAATAGCTTTGTGCTTTTCGAATAAAACATGAAGCAGATTCTGATGATCATTGGGATACAAGAGGTATCGAAATTGTCTGGCATCTGAAGGTTCCAGATTTCTTTGGATGGTATCCAGAATGTCTTCATAATCAATCTTTTGTGCTTTCTTGTTTAAGCTCAACCCGGGCAAACTGGCTATTAGATAATAGTAGCTCATGTTGGTTGACTAAAGAGTAAGTCTCTCGTTTGCTTATTCAGGTAGGATGAGAACAGGATGATGAAGTCGTCTTCTGAAAATGAAATCTGATAGCCTTCTGTTTTCTCAATGATTCTAAAACCTTTGTCCAATCTGTTATTGAATGTGATTGTGAGGTTCTTGACATGCTGCACGGTACTTTGAAGAAAGCCGGCATCCAATTTATTTTCAAGCTCTTTCGATAATACTAATTCCAAATCATCTGAGGGCTTCCAGCTGGAAATGGCTTCCAGAATACAACTCTTGAGAAACGAATCATCCGCAAAAGCATCTTTTGCATCCTTCACTAAAATTTTCTTTGATAGTGTGTTTTGGATTTCTTCCTTCAGGTCGCTGATCAATTGCATCCCCTTCAGCTGGACTTCTTTTTCCGTGCTTCTGGCTATTTTTTGAGCTTCTTTTTTGGCAAGAGCCACTATACCATTGGCCTCATTATTGGCATTGTCCAATAATTTCCTGGCCTCAGCTTCAGCTTGGGAGAGAATCTTCAGTGAATCCATTTTGGCCTCTTCAATTCCCTCCTGATAAATCTTATCTGTCAGCTTATTTAGGTTATTAATTTCCACCATAATTCTACCTTATTTTAGTACCAGTAAGGGAAGTGGACTCGAAAAAGCCATCTTTTCGGTCAGACTCTCATGAAAAAGCCGTTCCATAAAGCTGTAACTTTTGGGCATCATTGCAATGAGTCCAATATTATTCTTCTTTGAGTAATCAATGATCCCCTCATTAATGTTCTCGCTGAATACGACATGAAACGAAGTGGGGACTGGTTCCAGCTTTTTACGAACCAGTTGACGATAGGCCTTTTCGTTTTCAGTCATCACTTTTTCATTTCTATTAAGTGTGATTGTGTCAATATTTAGTTTCAACTTTTCTGCCAGGGCCAACAAGAAATCAAGCGAGTGGTAATTTGCTTCTTTGCTATAGTCACATATCAGTCCTACAGTATTGATGTCAGCTAGCGAAGTATTATCCGGGATCACCAAAACAGGAATGTCTACGCTTTTTACAATCCGGGCGGTTTTGGTTCCCCAAAGCTCTCCAAGTCCATTGGCTCCTTTGGTAGCCATAATAATGAAGTCGATGTTCTCCATTTTGGAGATTTCAACAATGTTTTCAATAGAAACGCCAAGTTGTTTATGAAACTCATGCTCCACATTTTTTAGTTCTCTATTCTGATCAAATAGCTTTTTGAACTCCTTGTCAATACTATGTTCTGCTTTATGAAGCAGGGTTTCCATATGGCCAGATCCATCTCCAGTATGTACAGGTCGAGAGTAGGTATGGTGGATAATGATCTTGCTATTAAAACTTTCTGCAATGGCCACAGCCTGCTTCAATGCTCTATTTGCTCTTTCAGAAAAATCTGTGGGGAAAAGTATCTTTTTCATATTTATCAAAGTTGAGTTAGCTATTTATTGTAATAACGGTATCTAAGGGCCATGATTCAATGACTTGCATCCTGAGACATTATGATTTCTATCATGTTGGCTCTGGTCATCTATGTCCGATCCAGCCCTGTGCATTCCGATTATAACCAGCTAATCATTTTCAAGGGTAGAATAGCCTATCCATCATCTATTGGAAGGATTACCAGGTGGAATCAGCCATGGTGAGTAGCTGCTTTGCCCGGCACCCTGCTTTATATCCTCTTCGCCTACTAAGGCCTGGTTAGGATAATTGGACCAGGGCATATCTTGGTGATCATTACGATTACGCTACCGTTTGAATAGAGTGTGATAAAGGTTTTAAGCAAAAAGTAGGTTGATCGGTCTCAGTCTATCCCATCCTCACACGGCATGCCTGACATAAGTGATATATGTAACTCTTCCCTTTTTGTATGTAGCACATCCCGCAGTGTATCGTCTCACCTTTGCTCAAACAATAAGGTCACTTAAATAAGAATGAAATGAAACTTTTGAAACAAATTGGAATATTGGCGCTGATACCTCTTTTTTTACTGGTAGGCTGCAAGGACGATGAGCCCACGATTTTGGCACCGACGGTGGTGTCCTCTAATCCGGCTGAGAATGATGTGGATGTGGCGACTAACACTGCAGTGGAAATTACCTTTAATAAGGAAATGGATGCTACGACCATTAATACCACTACGTTCACTTTACTGAAAGGCACAACTGCTGTGGTAGGTACAGTAGCGTACAGTGAACAAACAGCTACTTTTAGCTCAGTTAGCAACCTGGAAGCCAGCACTTTATATACAGGCACCCTGACGAATGCTGTAAAAGATATGAGTGGCCAGGCGATTGCAAATAATTATACTTTTAGCTTCACCACAGGAGTTGTGGTGGACGAGACACCACCTACAGTGGTTTCCACCAACCCGACTAATAATGCAACTAATGTGGCGCGTAACAAAGTGATTTCCATCACTTTTAGTGAGGCCATGAGTTCGGCATCCTTTACTTCTACTTCATTTATAGTAGTTCAGGGCACTAATCCCGTTGCAGGATCTGTAGAATATGCTGATAAAGTAGCTCGCTTTATCCCGGATAATATTTTGGATGCAAGTTTAAGCTACACAGCCACCGTTACCACAGACGTCAAGGATTTGGCTGGTAATGCCATCGCCATCACCAAAGCATGGACGTTTACAACAGGTGCAAAAGCAGGTTTATCAGTCGTAAACCTTGGCGCATCCGGCAACTATGTTATTTTGGCAAAAACAGCCATCAATAACTCACCCACATCGGCAATCACCGGTGACTTGGGCCTGAGCCCGGCGGCCACGTCTTTTATTACAGGATTTGGATTGACAGATGCTACAGGATATGCCACTTCGCCACAGGTAACAGGTAAAGTGTATGCGGCTGACATGGCGCCTCCTACCAATACCAACCTGACGACTTCTGTTGAAAACATGATCACAGCGTATAATGATGCGTCTGGTCGCCCCTCTCCAGACTTCTCCGAGCTGGGTACAGGAAACATTGGTGGAATGACACTGGAAGCAGGTCTTTACAAATGGACCAATACTGTTACTATGCCTTCGGACGTCACCATATCTGGCAGTGCAGATGATGTTTGGATTTTCCAGATAGCTGGAGACATGACCATGAGTTCTGCGGTGAACATAACGTTGAGTGGTGGAGCACAAGCCAAAAACATCTTCTGGCAGGTAGCTGGTGAAGTGGTTTTGGGAACCACCTCCCATTTTGAAGGCATCATCCTGTCAAAGACTGGCATCACCTTGCAGACCGGGGCATCGATGAATGGACGTGCACTTTCACAAACGGCTGTTATTCTGGACATGAATGCTGTTACAAAGCCGTAATTGCAACAAGCGATAATTGACTGAATCAGAAAAGCCAGTCCACAAAATGTGGGCTGGCTTTTCTCTTGCGGAAAGAGGTATCATCATAAGGAACTTGATGACCATCTCGTTGACACGCCGGTTCAAAGTGGCTGTAAAGTCCCGCCGACTACAATCAATCCACTCCTCTAAATCACCCATTGGCAAGGCAGTTCCTTATGTAGTGAAGGGATGGTTTGGGATGATTCAAACTTTTAGTCTGGTGGTATGTTTTACAGCTAACACAGCGCTTAGCCGGTACTGTATCTTTTTAGGGTGCAGGCTATGTGGCAATGAAATAGTTTAAAACTTAAATAGACAGCAATATGGACTATTACCATTCAAAAAAATCAAAGGCACCACAGTGACCGCTATCCGATCAAAAGTCGAAGCGGCTTTGAAAGCTGAAGGATTTGGAGTGCTCACCGAAATTGATATCCAAGCCACTATGAAGAAGAAACTCGAGAAGGATTATTTGCCGCATCTTATTTTGGGTGCTTGCAATCCTGTTTTTGCTGACAAAGTACTTTCTGTAGATCAACATATCAGTTTGATGCTTCCATGCAATGTAACCATTCGTGAGTTAGAAGATCAAGAAGTGGAAGTAGCAGTTATTAACCCATTAGAAGCTATGAAGCCAATTGACAACCCCAGTATTGAAGGTTATGCCAGAGAAGTAAGCGATAAATTAAATCAAGCTTTAGGAAACATTTAGTCATTTAAAAATAGCAAAAACTTATCCCTTTTAAGGATCTGGAAATAGGGATGGAATCCGCGGATATGGTGATAGCCATTAATGTGAGACCAGTCTACATCCTATCCACATACCAATTTAATTCCTTTTGAATTTTATTGAGTTTCAATAAGGCAGTGATGATTTTTTGCATGCGAATAAAGGCCGTTTCGCTCTTGACCACATAGTCAGAGGCCTTGTGGTGCATACAGTTTACAGCCACCTCTATTTTGTCTTGTGCCGACAACATGATGATTGGGATATCAGGATCGATGGATTTGATCCGGTCCAGTGTTTGGAGCCCGTTCATAGCTGCTTTATCAATCCCATTGAGATGATAATCCAGGATGATGACATCAGGGCTCGTCGCCATATTTTCCAGACAGAGCTCACCCGTGGCAAAAGTCTTCACGGTATATTCGTTGAGCTGCATGAAGTCTATTTCCAACGATTTTAAGAACAAGGCGTCATCATCCACCAGAAACAATGTTGTTTTTTTATTTGATACCATTAGCTAACAATTCTAATTTCTTAAACTCAAGTTTCAATTCTTCACATGCTTGCATGCAAACATTGCCAAGCTGACGGACCAGCCCAGGTATTTCTTTCGACCGTTGCTGGTTATGCGCATATTCCTGAATCATGCGTGCCTTGTTTTCAAAATCCAGATCAATACCCATGATGGAAAAAGAAGGAATTATTTTATGTACAGCAGCTTCCAGGGCTTCCCAGTCCTTCTCCAGAATGCCCTTGTTCATCTCATTGATGAGCCGTGGTGTCATTTCCAGATAGAGAGAGATCATTTCCATCATCAGTTTGGGGTCCGACCTGGTTCGTTTGTTCAAAGAACCCAGATCTATGCAACTCTTCATACTTTCCTGATCACCGGTATTGGACAGATTCTCTGTACTTTTATCTTTTAAGGGCATCTGTATGAGGTTAAGAATCTTGCTATAAAGGAGTCTTTCATCCACGGGTTTAGCAATGTAATCGTTCATTCCCACCGCCTTGCATTTAGCCAAATCTACAGTGGTCACATCAGCTGTTAACGCAATGATTGGAATATCCAAATTCAGGTTGTTTCGGATGTATTCTGTGGCAGCAAACCCATTCATAATGGGCATTTGCAGGTCCATCAAAATGATGTCGTAGGTTTTGCTTCTAAGTTTTTCAATGGCTATTTCACCATTGTCGGCAATGTCTCTTTTAAATCCAAAATCATCGAGCAGTGTCTTCATGAGCAATTGGTTGAGGGGAATGTCTTCCACTATCAATACATTGATATTCTTGATTTCATCGTTCAGTTCGACTAGTTCTGCATCTAATTCCGCTTCTTCGTTGGTTTTGAGGAATGTTAGCACAAAACTAAAAGTTGACCCTACTCCCATTTGACTGGTCACAGCTATGGTCCCCCCCTGTGGTTCGACCAATTGCTTGACGATGGCCAACCCCAAACCTGTGCCACCATATATTCTGGAGGTGCCACTCGTAGCTTGCTGGAAATCATCAAAAATATTGTCGAGCTTATTCTCTGCGATCCCAATGCCAGTGTCCTTGATATCAAACTGGATCGTCACTTTTTCATCATCTTCACTCAACATCCGCACGCTTACAGTGATGGTCCCGGTAGTAGTGAATTTCACCGCATTACTCACCAAATTCATGATGATCTGGTGCAGCCGCACAGAGTCGCCCATCAATACATCCGGGATGTTATCATCGTACTCCTTCACCAGGTTTAAATTCCGTTCCTGAATTTTGATTTCAAACAAATGAAGCATGGCTGAAATGGATGACCTCAACTTAAATGGCGTCTGTTCAAAGACCATTTTACCAGAATCTACCTTAGCCAAATCCAGTATATCGTTGATCAGCACGATTAATGCATCCCCACTCATTTTGATGGCCGTCAGGTATTCCTTTTGCTTTGCAGTCAGATCAGTTTTCAATACCACTTTGGTAAATCCAATAATGGCATTCATGGGTGTGCGAATTTCATGACTCATATTGGATAGAAACTGCTGCTTGGCTTTTACCGCGTTTTCTGCAATGAAAGTGGCACTTTCTGCCTTCACCTTGGCCTCTTCAGCAATTTTGGTGGCAAGTTCAGCGGCAATTTTGGCATCTAGCAGTTCGGTAGCTATTCTTTTCTGCTCTGTGACATCTCTGGCTACAATCACTACACCCAGCACGTTGTCCCGGTCATCTTTGTAAATAGACCCATTGAACAAAACATCCGTTAGTTTTCCTCCTTTGTGGCGCAGCGTCAATGGTGAGTCAGCTACCGACCCATTGGCAAACACTTGCTGGTACACTTCACGTGCCTTTTGAGGTTCTGTGAAGTAATCAAAAAAGTCAGTTCCTTTTAGTTTTTCACGTGCATGGCCTGTAATGTTTACAGTGGCTTCATTCATGTCCGTGATCTTGCCTTCGGTGCTGATGGTCACCAAAGGATCAAGGCTCGCTTCGATCAAACTAAGCGAATATTGGGAAGCCAATTTGACAGATCGACTGAACGCCCCAAGTTCCTGATTGGTGATTTCTGTCTTGGTTTTGGCACCTCCCGACTGAGTAGGTAGTTTATGCTCTGGCGGCTGGCGGGCCACGAACACCGTGCCCAGTACAATGCCCTCATGATTCTTCCAAATGGTAGCATTGTAGGTCACCTCTGTTAAGATTCCACTCTTATGCCTAAAGATCAATGACTCATTGGTTATAAAACCTTCGAGCTGAGCACGTAAACAAATCTCCTTCGCTTTCTGTTTGTCGGTGAAATAATCGGAGAAGTTGCTTCCTTGCAATTCCTTGCGCGAATAACCAGTGATATTCACCATGGCCTCATTGAGATCGCTGATCTCATCGGAATTGATAACCACCGAGGGATCAAGGCAAATCTCCAGTAAGCTCCTGAAGTAATGCTCATTTTGATCGATATCTAACCTGTTATTCATTCTTTGTGATCCTTTTCTATAAGTACAGTTGAATTTCCTATCTCTTCTATCGGGGTCCTTCGTTTGTCCTTCATCTGTTTGAAATGTGAAGGTGAAAGGCCGGTATTTTTCTTGAACTGATTGGACAAGTGGGCCACACTGCTATAATTCATCTTCCAGGCTATTTCTGATATGCTCAGCTCGTCATATATGATCAACTCCTTCACCCGCTCTATTTTATGATTGATGATGAACTGCTGAATGGTGATGCCCTTTACCTCTGAAAAAATATTGGATAGATAGGTATAATCGTACGCTAATTTCTCACTGATGTAATCTGAATAGTTGACTTTGGGCACCTCAGATGAATGATGGATCATTTCGGTGATCAGGCTCTTGATTTTCTCAATGAGAATGGCCTTTTTGTCTTCCATCAGTTCTAGTCCTATCTCGTGCAATGCTGCTTTGAGCGCGGCTTCCTGCCCGGCTGAGAGGTCCTCCATGATCTCTACTTCACCTAAATCCACCACAATGAAGTGTAGCCCCAGATTTTTGAAGACCTCCTTGACAGCTATTTTGCAGCGTACACTGACCATGTATTTGATAAATAGTTTCAATGGCTATAATGGTTGAGCAATTAATAGCCAAGGTAACCCCAAATCACGACGAATGAATTGCATGATTACAATTCATACTTACATATATCACGGATTTTTGACGCACTACCTGTTTTTGGGGGTAACAGGCCTATTTGTGCGCGATTCAATGGGTAACCACAATGGCCCTACTGACCATAAGGGTTGGCTACCTCGGGAATATCCTTTTCAGTCATCAAGCCCTCTTCAAATTTTCTCCGACTTACAGCGCGATGGCAAGCGCTTTGGACATATATATTCACTTCGGCAGCATTCTGAGGGCCCCATCTGTGATAGATATAACTTATTGCCATACCTGTGTAACAATCCTGGAGCGCAGGGGAGCGAACTTTGCTTCTCAATTAAACAAAACAAATGAAGACAAATCTGATCATTTTACTTGTAGGTTTGGTGCTCGTCTTTTCGGGATGCGGAACCAAGACCGAGAACAGCGAAACAGCCACAACGGAATCGGCTATAGCTGAGCGAAGTGCGAAGCTTAAAAAGCAACGCGCCAAGATAGAAGCAGAGCGCCAAATGGAACTCGACAAGCTACTTGCAAGCACTCCCTACTATGAAAAACCTGATGGAATACTGGTCTATTATAAAGCAGAAGTGGATCCTGCTTACATCGGTGGAGAGAAGGCTTTGAATAGATTCTTGAAGGAAAATTTAAAGTTTCCGGCTGATGCTGAAGACGAAGGACTGGAAGGAACAGTCTATGTGGATTTCGTGGTGTCCAAAACCGGTGAAGTGAGTGATGCTACAGCCACCAATTATACCTATTCTGAGACAGACAATCAATTCATCATGGAAGCCTTGCGAGTGGTCAACTTAATGCCCGATTGGGCGCCTGGCAGTCAAAATGGCGATGAAGTAAATGTGAAATTTAGCCTACCGATTACGTTCGTGATGCGGTAAACTGTATTGATCCCTATTTTTTGATAAAATGACGCGAGAAGATTTCTCGCGTTTTTTGTTTGAGCGGCCCACTCCTGCCCAACCTCCCTTTTTACTGTGCCGATAAAGGTCACCTTCACTGGTGATGTCTGTCAGCTTTTATGATGTCTGAATGGTTGAATTTTATCAGAGCTAAAAAGGTTCTATTACTGAGGCACTTATCGACCCGGAGATAGTGGCCTGATTGGCAATTTTTAGATCGACTAGACATGGACATACGCATCAGGTTTCTTGGTGGAGCGGGCTCAGTTACCGGCTCTAAATTTCTGCTGACAGTAGATAGCTATAACCTACTGATAGACTGTGGATTATTTCAGGGATTGAAAGAGTTAAGGCTGAGAAACTGGGAGGATTTCCCTGTAGCTCCGGCCGCTATCGATGCGGTAATATTGACCCATGCACACATCGATCACTCGGGTTACCTTCCTCTCTTGTTTAAAAATGGTTTCAATGGGGAGATTCACTGCACAGAGCCCACCCTGGATCTTGCAGAGATCTTACTGATGGATAGCGCCAAACTACAGCAGGAAGAAGCCGATTTTGCTAACCGAAAAGGATATTCCAAACATGATCCGGCGCTGGCACTATACAAGGTGCAGGATGCCATCAATGTATTGAGTGCCTTTAAGTCGCATCCCTTCGAAAAGACTTTTCGCATCCGTGATCACATAGAGGTTCGGTTTTTTCATGCCGGCCATATCCTGGGTGCTGCCAGTGTCGAATTGAAAATCTATACCAGCCAGGGTGTCAAGTCACTGATCTTCTCAGGAGATCTGGGACCTATGCACAGCCCCCTGCATGTTGCACCAGCTGATCCTCCTGCCGCGGATGTGCTTTTTGTAGAGTCTACCTATGGCGGACGCAATCACCGTCATCAAAACCTGGAAGAAGAGCTCAGACAATTGATTCTGGAAAGTGATCGCAAAGGCGGGTGCATTTTAATCCCTGCTTTCTCGGTAGGCCGCACACAGCTCATCCTTTATTATCTATGGAAAATCTTCCAGAACATGAAATCCAGGCCCGTATATGTGGACAGCCCTATGGCCATCAGTGTAACCCGACTCTATAAGCAATACAGTGCCTACCACAGACTGGAAAGTGACAGTGAGTTTGGGCATCACATTTTCGATGCACCCTTTATCCACTATGTCAGAGAGCAAGGCAAGTCGAAGTTGCTCAATACCATCCGGGATCGGGCCATCATCATCTCTGCGAGCGGCATGGCTACCGGGGGCAGGATTTTGCACCACCTCTACCACAGACTTCCTAATGAACAAGATACGATACTCTTCTCTGGCTTTTTGCCGGAAGGCACCAGAGGCAGAGACATTGCCAATGGCGAACCCATGGTGAGAATCTTTGGAGAGCAGGTACCCGTAAAAGCCAAAGTCCACGTGCTTGATGGCCTTTCAGCGCATGCCGATCAGGATGAGCTTGTAGAATGGACCAGTCACATCAAGGAAGCCCCTAAGAAAACGTTTATCATTCACGGGGAAAAAGAGCAGGCTGAAGTCTTCAAGGCCAGGCTACAGGGCCGTGGCTGGAATGTAACGATTCCGGACTATCTGGAATCCTTTACCCTGTTTGATCATGTTTAAACTTTAAGTCCTTATGTCAAAATTTAGTGAACTTATTAATGGTGACCAGCCGGTGCTGGTCGACTTTCATGCTACCTGGTGTGCACCGTGTCATACCATGGCTCCTATTCTGGAAGCGCTGAAAACCGAGATCGGTAGTAAAGCACGCATCATCAAAGTGGACATAGATAAGAATCAGGCGGCTGCCCGGCAATACAATGTGCGCGGCGTGCCCACTTTCATCTTGTTTAAGAATGGCAAGCAGCTTTGGCGACAATCGGGAGCCATCCCCAAACAGATGCTGGAGCAGGCCATCAATGCGGCTTTATAAGTCATCTTCATAGCGACGGAGCTTGTTCTTCACCTCAGCCAGTTCTTCTTCAAGCCGCTGATTCTTTTCCAGCAGGTTGATGATGGTATCGATTCCCTCCAGATTGATGTTGAGTTCCATGTGAAGCCTGATCATTCGCTCTACCTCACTGAGCTGATCGGTATGAATATAAGGAGCCTGCTCTACAAGATGAATCTCAATAAGATTGAGGTCATGCAGTCCGGTAAAAAATGCCATCTCTACCTCATAGTGTGTAGACAGTGTACTGAGCGGTATGAGCACTTCTGGTTTCATAGGGTTCTGAGCTTAGATAGTTCGTGGAATAGATCCTTTTCCTGGTCGGTGAGCTTGGTGGGCAGCACCACACGGAAGGTTACATAGAGGTCTCCAAATTGACCTTCCTTCTTGTACATGGGAAAGCCCTTTCCTTTGAGTTTCACTCTGGTGCCATTTTGGGTTTCAGGTTTCACCTTTAGTTTGGCTTTACCATCGAAGGTATCTATAGTCACCTCCCCACCCAGCAGGGCCTCATACAAACTGAGATCTACGGTGGTATGCAGGTTGTTTCCATCCTGCTTGAACACTGTGTGATTGGAAATGGAAAAGCGCAAGAACAGGTCTCCCTTGGGGCCACCATTTACTCCAGGCCCGCCCTGCCCTTTGATTTTAATCACCTGGCCGTCTTTTACACCAGCAGGGATCGTCAGGCGGATGTTTTTGCCATCTACGGTAAGGGTACGCTTATGCGTCACATAAATGTCCCGAATATCCAGTTGCAGTTCGGCATTGTAGTCTGGTCCTTTAAACTTCACCTGCCGCCCCTGAGAGTGCCCGCTAAACCCACCGCCAAACATGGATTCGAAGAAATCGGAATAGTCACTTTCTGAAAAATTCTCCGATCCGTGTGATTGACTGCTGGCCCGCGACTGCCGGTTTCTTTCAAACTCTTCGGCATGTTTCCAATCTTTTCCATACTTATCGTATTTCTCCCGGTTGGTAGCATCACTCAGTACAGCATTGGCTTCATTGATTTCCTTAAACTTCTGCTCAGCATCCTTATCGTTGGGGTTCAGGTCTGGATGATACTTACGTGCCAGCTTGCGATAGGCTTTCTTGATTGCTTCGCTCGTTGACTTTTTATCAATGCCAAGTACCGAATAATAGTCTATGAAATCCATGTTATTTCAATACATCCGTTACTTCCGCAGTTTCCAGCACTTCAATGTTGGAGATCATGGTCACCTGTGTTTTGATGGAATTGGAGATGAGGCAGGCCCGTTCCGATTTTTGGAGTACCCGCTCTGTATGGTCCCGATCCTTTTCATGATAGATGGTGACTCTGGGCTCCAGGGTGATTTCCGTCATCAAAAACTTGCCTTCCACTTGCTCCAACTTGCCTTTTGACTTACAGCTGAAGCGGGCAAATTCCAACCTGGAGTTTTCTGCCACTGCCAGGAAGGTAGTCATCAGACAGCTATTGACAGCAGCCGTATACAAATGCTCCGGAGACCATATGTCAGGCATGCCTTTTGGAAAATCCGGTGGGGTGGCCACTTCTATATAGTTGGCACCATTTTCAAGTTCGGGAGAGCACATCACTCCTTTTCGTGCTTCACTCCAGCTAATGTCAACTTGATAATATTGAGGTTCCATAAGACGAATGATTTAGTTCTTTTACAAAGACGAAAGTCCTGGAATTTGTTGACTCCTGAGCTGACATTAGTCATGGTACGGCGGGATATTGGTCAGGGTGTAGAGGTCAATCAGGTCCACCACCTTTAGGATGTAGGATTTTTAAGGAAAATGCACGTCAAAATGGGTGGGGTAATTGAGGATTTTGGGTGTGAAAATTGACCAAAGGGAGATTTAGTAACTCTTCCAGGCCACTCCACTTTCACTCACCCTGCTACTACAGCCCATAAACAGATCACCCATCCTTCCCCATGAACAGAATCCTATCGATGAATCCAAAAAAGACCGCCACCTTTTCTGAAAAGATGGCCATGTTTTTCAAAAAGATCGCCATCTTTTTCAGAAAGACCGCCATGTTTTTCAAAAAGACCGCCATCTTTTTTCAGGAGATGGCGGAACCTCATTTTTCACTCGGTGCGCTCTTGTATCCACCCCAATAATTGGAGTTTATCCTTTACCGAAATATAGGCGAATACATCAATTTAGGATCACTTCATGCCAGGACTCAGCCAATCGGGATTGTCGTACGCTTCAGCAGGCTAAGACTGACAATGCCGGGATGAGCATGACCATGTCTGAAAGCAACGCTTGGAGCCTCCGGCCACTCCTTTGAGTTAACTCATCTAAATTAGAAATGAACTAACAACAAACATATGTAGCGGTGAGTCTTGTCAGTGTAAATGACCGCTATATAAGCCTCCTTTGTAGACAACAAATAGCATTTAAAATAAGCCTCATTATGGAAGCAATAGAAGAACAAGCAGTGGCCATGCCACGCATCGGAGATCAGGCTCCGGAATTTACCGCTATCACTACACAGGGTGAGATTCATTTCCCTGCGGATTACGAAGGCAAATGGATCATTCTTTTCAGCCATCCGGCTGACTTTACACCTGTATGTACCTCAGAATTCATGACGTTTGCCAAGAGAGAGTCGGAGTTCTCGGCCCTCAACTGTCAGCTCGTGGGTTTATCTATCGATGGTCTATATAGCCACATTGCCTGGCTGCGCACCATCAAAGACAAGATCGAGTATAGGGGTATGAAAAACATTGAGGTGACCTTTCCATTGATCGAAGACATCAGCATGGAAGTGGCCAAAAAATACGGCATGATACAACCCGGAGAAAGCACGACCAAAGCGGTTCGGGCGGTCTTTTTCATAGATCCAAAGGGCACCATTCGAGCCATTATCTACTATCCCCTTTCTACGGGTAGAAACTTCGACGAACTGAAAAGGGCGCTTATCGCCATGCAAACCGCCGATGCCTATGCCATCGCTACGCCTGCGGACTGGCAGCCTGGAGATGACGTGATCGTGCCTACGGCTGGTTCCTGTGGCGTAGCCAAAGACAGAATGGAAACTAAGGACGCCGATGTGACCTGCCTCGATTGGTTCTTCTGTACCAAAAAGCTATCATTGGATCAGGTAAACAATCCACCGAACTAAAGTAACATGGTTGAATAATGAAGGGAATGGCCAGGCAAACCGGGAAGTGCAGGTTCGCGGCCTATTCCCTTCTTCTCTTATTTTTCAAACAAACACTATTCAATAGTCACATGAAAACTTTCATTCAATCAGTCCTCTTCATCACCTTCTATGCCTTTGCCCTCGTGGGTTTCGCACAGAAAGGTGCCGGAGACGCACAAGGCGTAAGTAGCCAGGGACTGAACCCCGAACTCCTGGAAATGGAGGGCACCATAGAGCGGATAGCATCCGGTCCATGCAAGTATACCACTGGAAGGGCTGCTGCAGGCACACACTTGTTTGTGAAAACACAGGAAACCCTGGTCAATGTACACTTGGGCCCTTCTGATAAGGTGTTTCCTTTATTCACTGCCACAGAAGGCGACCGCATTGCCATGACGCTATTCCGAACCGACAAACTGCCGCCGGACGAATACATTGCCAAAGAAGTGAGCATCAATGGAAAAACTACTGTGCTGAGAGATGGGTCCCTCAAACCCATGTGGGCAGGTAAACACAAGGAAAAGTGGAGAAAGGGTAAGCAGCCCGCTCCAAAACAGGAATGAATTAACTCAAAACATAAATGATACGACCATGAAAAAGAATATGGGAATAACAGATCGAAATATCAGAATACTACTGGCAGTGAGTGTCGCTGTCCTTTACTATCTGAATGTCATCACAGGTGCTTTGGCGCTGGTATTGGTACTGGTGATAGGTATACTACTCACCACCAGCTTATTTCGGGTATGCCCGCTTTACCTGCCATTTGGGTACAATACCCTCAAGAAAACAAAGAAGTCAAAAACAAAGCATGAGGTGCACCCAACCTGATAGGCCGGAGTGCAGGTAATTTGAAGAGCGACTCAGTGCGGTTTAAATGAAAATTCAAAATCAATTGAACCCATTTGACCATCAAACACTTTCCTATACATGAAACAAGAGAGAATAGTGATCGCCAATTTGAAATGCAGTGGCTGTGCAACGACCATTCAAAACAAACTTTTGGCAATGGCCGGTGTAACCAGTGTGTCCATTGATCAGGAAGAGGACTCTGTGCTGATTCATAACGATGGCACTGCCAGTCGGGATGACTTCACCAGCGCACTGCATGCGCTGGGCTATCCGGAAGCTACAGAAGAAAATGGGTTACTGCTCCAGGTGAAAAGCTACGCCAGCTGTATGGTTGGGAGGATGAAAAACACGTTTTGACAGGTGTATTTGCAAAGAACGAGTAAGATCTTTTTGTCAGCGTAGGTCCATACGGACTCCTGCAATGCGAATACTGATGCCATGCAGGAGCAACTTTAAGGCTAAATAAGGTAATCTTCCAGGTGCCCTACTACCCAATCCTGGACTCTGAGTACAGGTTATAGGCCGCCACGAGGGATTCCCGGCCCGTAGATTCCTGATACCGCTGGTAGTCCTGCATTTGCTCACGGCGCTCGGCGTACACCGGCAGATATGCAGCCTCAAAAGCATCCCAAACGACCAGTAAGAAGGCATAGCCGATTTTACTCTGGCGGCCATTCTCCAGCCACTGATCAAAAACTTCCTCATCCAGAGGTTTTGGGAAATCCGAACCATCAAACATATTGAAAAGGGATAATCGCTAAAACAAAGCCGCAAGTTAGGGAGATCTGTGCCTTCAGCACGGCAAAAGACTCATTTTATCCCTCACCTTACCCACACTCAGTAAAAGGAAAATCTTGACTGGCGGTTTATGACGGTTTTAAAAGCACCCGTTGGTGGGTAGTCAAAATTGAGATTGAACAGTTATTATTGTAACTGGTCAGGTTTCAGCCAAACAATCATCAGGATTATGTCTAAAATACTCGTCTTGTTTGCCCACCCCAAATTTGAAAGATCCAGAGTGAATAAATTACTGGTGGAGAAAGTAAGGAAGCGGCCGGGAGTCACTTTCCATGACCTGTATGAGCACTATCCTGATTTTAACATCGATGTGGTGTTCGAAAAAAAACAATTGACGGAGCACGACATCATCATTTGGCATCATCCCTTTTATTGGTACAGCTGTCCGCCGCTGATGAAGCAATGGATCGATGTGGTACTGGAATTTAAGTGGGCCTATGGGCCGGAAGGGAACGCGCTCAAGGGCAAGCAGGCACTCAACGTCCTGACCATGGGCGGATCGAGGGAGGTCTATTGCGCTGAAGGCCGCAATAATTACACGGTCAATGAATTTTTAAGACCTTTTGAGCAGACCGCCAGGCTATGTGGAATGGATTACTTGCCGCCGTTTGCGGTCATGGGCACGCATCGCCTGTCTGATGAGGACCTGGTGAAGTACACCGCTCAGTATGATGTCATGATATCCATGCTACAGCAAGGTGTGTCCCCTAAGCTGACGGGGAAATGTGACTATTTCAATGATATTCCCGAACTCAATAACTTAAGCTGATATGAGTGGAAGTATTCTTTTTCAGGCAATTATCTTTCTGGCCGGAGCCATCATATGTGTTCCCATCGCCAAGCGCTTTGGCTTGAGTTCTGTGCTCGGGTATCTATTGGCTGGCATCCTGATCGGCCCTTATGTACTGGGTTTTGTGGGTGAGGAAGGTGAAGATATTCTCCATTTTGCAGAATTTGGAGTGGTGATCATGCTTTTCCTCATCGGTCTGGAGATTGAGCCAAGGAGTTTCTGGAAAATGCGAAAAACCATCGTGGGAATGGGTGGCTCTCAGGTGGCCATCACCCTGCTGCTGTTTTACCTGGCATTCCTTACCATGGGCTTTAGCTGGCAGGTATCCCTTGTGATTTCCATGGCGGTGGTGCTGTCTTCTACCGCCATAGTACTACAGACCATCAAGGAAAAGGGGCTGATGGATACGTCGTTTGGCACTTCCGCTTTTTCTGTTCTGCTTTTTCAGGACATCATCGTCATCCCTATGCTGGCCATCATTCCACTGCTCACCACCATGGCACCCGAAGCGGTCTCCGGCGGTCATGAGGGTGAGGCTCATACCTATATCCTCGAAGATCTGCCCCTGGGAGTTCAGACATTGGCCGTGTTTCTTTCGGTGGTGCTGGTGGTGGTAGCCGGCCGGTATCTGATAGTGCCTGTGCTCAGACTCGTGGCCACTACCCGATTGCGGGAGTTATTAACGGCCTCCGCTTTACTGATCGTTTTGGGCCTGGCCTTCACCATGGAGCTGGTAGGGTTAAGCCCTGCGCTTGGGGCCTTTCTGGGTGGTGTGGTGCTTGCCACCAGCGAGTTCAAACATGAACTGGAGAGTAACCTCGAGCCTTTCAAGGGGCTTCTTTTGGGACTGTTCTTCATGGCCGTGGGCGCTTCAATCAATTTCATTGTGATTAGTGACAACCCCCTGATGATTAGCGGGTTGGTGTTTGGCGTAATCGTACTGAAGGCAATTATTTTGTTTGTGGTGGGTTCCTTTTTCAAAATGAAAATGGATCAGAAACTGCTCCTGAGCATTGGCCTGGCCCAGATTGGGGAATTTGCGTTTGTCTTACTCTCCTTTGCCTTTCAGCTGAATATCCTGGATCGTGTACAGCTGGACATGATGCTGGTGGTGACGGCCCTCTCGATGACTTTGGCCCCTATTCTGGGCATTATCAATGAGCGGCTAATCCTACCCAAAGTAGGTACCAGGCAGTCTGCACACAGAACCATGGATCACATAGCCAAATCTCAAAAAATAATCCTCATCGGGTTTGGGCACTTTGGCAGTACCATTGGTCGCTTTCTGAGGTCCTATGGCATAGAGGCTACCATACTGGATCACGACTCCAACCGGGTGGACGTCCTGAGAAAGATGGGATTTGAAGTATACTATGGAGATGCCTCAAGGGTAGAGCTGCTGGAATCTGCCGGGATAGCAGACGCCGAGTTGCTGATTTGCGCCATCGATAACCCTGACACTAACATTAGCCTGGCCAGGGAGATCAGTGAAAAGTACCCGCACGTAAAGTTAATGATGCGTGCTAAAAACCGATCGGATGCTTCAGAACTACTCAATATGGGGATCTCAAATGTTTACAGAGAAACCCTCGAAACATCCGTAAGAGTGGCCAGCGATGTTCTTCATTACATGGGGTTCAGAAAGTACACTGTCCATCGGCAGGCACAGAATTTCATCAAATACGATGAGGAAAGCCTCAGAAAACTGGCTGCCGAGCCGATCAACGACCAGTACGTATTCAAGGTAAAAGAGGAAATGGAGCAGCAGGAAAAACTACTGGAAGAAGATCTGAAACGAGGCATCGTGGACAATGACCATCAATGGGACAGCGCACGTATCAGAAAGGACACGAACTAGACTACTTCAAAATAGTTTAGTAGCAAAGGTGTCTATCACCTCAATGACAATGAGGATGATGATGATCCACTCCAGCCGACTGCTTTCCCTATGGTGGTTATAGGACATATAGACGGTGAGATTATCTTCCACGATCTTCAGGGTATTGTCAATCTCTCTGTAGCGCGGCACCAGCTCGAAGTGACGTACCAGTGTATCATGTAGCCTGTCAAGGTATTCATTGTCCCAGGCCACATCCGGACTGTCCAGAATGTAGAGGTTTTCAGCAATGGTATTCTTAGTGTTCAGGGTTTTGCCAATAAAACTCATGGCTTTTTTCTGGCCCAGTTTCACTTTGCCATAGACCTGCATGTCCTGTGTGTAGGCCTTTATTTCACCAAGTATCGACTGACTCAGCCCATTGAAATGATCAAGGGCTACGGATTGTGCCAGGTGCATCATGATCATTTTGTTTACAGAATGATTAAAAGTACCGAGCGTTAAGGTTTCAAAACTCAAGGCAATTTCATCCTCTGTCTCACCCAATAAAACCTCCAGATCATCAGTGGTTACATGGCTTTTGGGACGAACAGCGGACGTCTCCAGCGACTTCAGATATTCCCGAATTTCGTCGGGTGTCATTCCTGTAAACACCACAGCACCGTAACTGACGATGTAGACATATCGTGTCACGTCAATCTGGTAATACAACTCGAGGGTGCTTTTGGTGATCAAATGCTCAGGGTGAAGTAACCGATGGTTGGCTACATCTATCCTGTCAGCAATGTGGTAAGCGGTGTAGAGTATTTTATCGTTCATTTTGAGGATCAGTTTAACCCTTAAACGGTAAATCAAAACAAACAATCAGCACACGTTTAAAATATTTTTATGACTAACAGATAACACCTTATCTCCTTGGAATGTCCCATTCTACCTCACCCATCACTCATATCTAATAGAGTTCACGGGATTGACCATTGCTGATTTGAGCGTTCTGAATCCCGCGATCATCAGTGATACCACAATGATGGTGGTGGAAGGAATTCCGAAAGTGAAGAAATCCATTGGCTTATAATTGTTGAATATAGAGCCAATGAGTCCGTCCACCAGGTAGAATCCGGCCGTGACACCTACCACTGAGGAGATGAAAAGAAGCAGGAAATAACTCCTGCTGATCAGGTATACAATGTGCCCTACGCTCCCACCAAGTACTTTTCGCACGCCGATTTCCTTGGTTCTTTTGATCAGGTTAATGGACACAAGGGTATAGAGACCAAGGCAGGAAAGCACGAAAGCGACGGTACCCAGAAAACCAAATATCATTAAGATGTTGCTATTCACCTCTTTGGCTTCCCGCAGGAGATCATCCTGATAAAACCCAGCAAAGGTCTTGGTTGGGATTTTACTGTTCCACTCCCTTTCCAGGTAGTCATAGACCTCCTTGACGTGGTTGATGTTGACCTTCGCTACCATAAAACTATAGGTGCCATCATCCTGAAACTTAAGGCTTTTCAGGCGCATGGCGGTGGGTTCTATGGGTGCCCAAAAACCATACATGTAGAAGTTCTTTACCACGCCCACCACGGTGAGTGTGGTGGAGTCATTGAGGTACACCCGCTGACCAATGGGATTAGTCCAGCCAAACTCTTCCACAGCACGCTCATTCACCACCAGAGAGTTCTGACTGTCAGAAGCTTCCAGCTCTTTGGAGAAAGATCTTCCATTGACGATTTTCAGTCCCATTGCTTCGATATAATCGATGCCCACATCCAACATGTTGGTCTGAACTTCCATATCCTGATTTTTGAGGAGTGCACCATAGTTTCCCCGGCCGATATGGTTCTTGGCACTGGCTATTTGTTCTATGTCGGGGTTGGCCAGCATGGAGGCATAGATTTTCTGCTGCTGGGTTTCGTTCAGCAGACTTACACCGATGATCTGGTCTCGGTTATAGCCCATGTCGAGCGTTTCCTGGTAGCGGGCATTTTGAATGAAGGCCACACTGGCAAATATGGCGATCACGGTGAAGGCATACTGCGTGGCCAGGAGCACCTTGGTAAGCTTGCCAGCTCCGCCTATGCTCAGGCTGCCGCGGAGGATGCTCACAGGCTTGTAGCGGCTGATGTAAAGCGATGGGTAAAAACCTGCCAATAAAGTGGTGAAAACCAGCAGGCCCACCAGAAACAAGTAGAACTTAAAATCCTGGGTAAGGTCTAGCTGAAGATCCAGTCCCTGCCACATGGCCCCGTAGGCTGGCACCAGGTAGGAAGCAATCCCCAAAGACATCAACAACGCCAACAGACAAACCGTAAGGTTTTCGGTCATAAACTGCTTGATCAACTGCCTTCTGGTGCCTCCAAGCACCTTTCGTACCCCTATTTCTTTCAGTCGGCGGTTAGAGTTGGCAATGGCCGTATTTGTGAAGTTGAAACACGCCACCAGCAGGATCAATAACGCCATCACCTGTGGGGTGAGAATGGCTGCGGGAGGCATGGCATTGCGCAGGTTATCCCATCTGAGCTGCCGGGATATCTGGGCGTGGTTGTTCATGGGGCTGAGGATGAACCTTTTGATGGTAAAGTCCGGGCGGGCCTCCTGTTGCACAGCGAGGTATTTATCCAATAATGGCTCGAATGTTTCTGCCTGGTTCGGATCATTGAAATACACAAAGGTGTTTTGTGCAAAAGCACCCCAATTGCCCTTCACATTGTCGTCATACATTCGGAACCGGTTCTCAAATGAAGTGAGTATTTCAAAATGTACAGAGGAGTTCTGTGGTGGCGCTTGCACCACACCCGCAATGGTAAAATTGAAACTCATGCCCGTATCATCAAACACTGTGAGCACCTTTCCTATGGGGTCCTCATCCTCATAAAACTTGCGGGCATATTCCTCAGTCACCACGGCCTGGTCCAGCTTGTGATAAGCCAATGGGTTGCCAGTGACCATCGGAAAAGTAAACGACTCAATCAATCCCGGATCGGCATAGCAAACGCTGGTGTTAAAAACCTTGTCCATGTTCACATCCCTGACGGTGAACACATGACTTTCAAAGCGAAAGACCCTTTCCACCCCGGCCAGATCATTTCTGATGGCATCAGCCATGGGCATGGGAATGCGGCCATATTCTATCAGGTCCCCTTGGGTTTCCCTGAGGTTGTGGATTTTGTAGATATGATCGATCTGCGCGTGACTTTTGTCAAAGTCCCAGTTTTGCTTGGAGTTGAGGTAGGCCACGATACAGCAGGCAAGCGCGAGGCCCAGTCCTACAATGTTGATGGTCACATAGACCTTGTTTTTCAGGAGGTTACGAAGAGCGACTTTCAGGAAATTCTTAAGCATGGCTTGTTCGGTTGTTATGGATAGTGGTGATGAGCACTTGTACTTTTTAGTTGATTTCCAAAAGCCAATCATTATGCCAACAACCATAACATTCAGAAATACAGCGAGATACAGACTTTCTATGAACATCTAACCGTTCAGAACCGAACGATCCGGTGCGGTTTTTTGTCCGGTTTGGAGCAAAGTCAGGGTGTGGAATGACTTTCCTCTCCAAGTTGATACCTGACTGGTAAGAGTAATTCCGCAATAGAAGTGATTGTAATGAATACACTTGACCTTTCAAGTGGTATCCATTATGAAGTTGGAACCAAGTGTAGGGGGCTGAGTTGATTGATTCATCTCTCCTACCCATCTTTCATAATTTGCCTCCAATAACCCGCCCCAAAATCAAAAAGGCTCCTATTTTTGCGCAAATCAAAAATTACAAATGAAAGATTTCGTAGCAGAACTAAAATGGAGGGGCATGATTCAGGACATCATGCCGGAGACGGACGAACACCTGATGGAAAGCATGCGATCTGCTTATTTGGGCATTGACCCCACTGCCGACTCTCTGCACATTGGCCACCTGGTGGGTGTGATGATGCTGAAGCATTTTCAGCAGTGCGGACATAAGCCTTATGCCCTCATTGGGGGTGCTACAGGCATGATCGGTGACCCTTCCGGGAAGTCTGCCGAACGAAATCTTTTAGATGAAAAGACCCTCCGTCACAATCAGGATGCCATCAAATCACAGCTTTCCAGGTTCCTGGATTTTGACTCTGCCGCATCCAACGCTGCCGTGCTGGTTAACAACTACGATTGGATGAAGGACTTCACCTTCCTTGGCTTCATTCGTGACGTGGGCAAACACATCACGGTCAACTACATGATGGCCAAAGACTCTGTGAAGAAGCGATTGTCATCGGAATCATCTGACGGGATGAGTTTCACGGAGTTCACCTACCAGCTGGTGCAGGGCTATGACTTTCTACACCTTTACAAGGAAGCCCAGTGTACCCTGCAGATGGGTGGTAGTGACCAGTGGGGCAACATCACCACGGGTACTGAACTGGTCCGCCGGATCGCAGGCGGCAAGGCTTATGCCCTCACCTGCCCACTCATAACCAAGGCTGATGGAACCAAATTTGGCAAAACCGAAGGTGGAAATATCTGGTTGGATGCCGAGCGCACCTCTCCCTACCAGTTTTACCAGTACTGGCTCAATACCTCCGATGCAGATGCTGAGAAGTACATCAAAATCTTCACCTTCCTCTCGAAAGAGGAAATCGAAACGCTGATTGCCACACATCGCGAGGCGCCTCACCAGCGTGTTTTGCAGAAGAAACTGGCAGAAGAAATTACGGTTAGCGCACACTCTCAGGCGGACCTGGAGATGGCCATCAAAGCGTCAGACATCCTATTTGGGAAGTCTACCACGGAGGACCTTACGTCCATCAATGAAAAGACTTTGCTTCAGGTCTTTGAGGGAGTGCCACAAGTGGAAATCTCCAAAGCTGAATACGAGGCTGTGGCTAATGTCACCGACTTGCTTAGTGAATTGACCCAGGGAGTTGTATTCCCCTCAAAAGGTGAAGCACGCAAAATGATCAAAGGCGGTGGTGTCAGCATCAATAAAGTGAAGGTAGAATCCTCTGAAGCAGCAGTCAACTATGATTTACTTCAAGGCAAATACCTCCTGGCGCAAAAAGGCAAAAAGAACTACTACCTCATCAAAGTATCCTGAGTTTCGGGTAATTGCATTATTTTTACTTTGTATTGAATTTTTACCAGCTATGAATCGAGCGCTTATTTACCTTTTCTTCTCAGTCTTTTTATTGAGTTTGTCCGTACCTGCTTTGGCACAGGAAACGGAGGAAGACCCCTACGCGGACTACTCCTACTTGTGGGAGGACACCAAAAAGAAGAAAAAGAAAAAAAAGAAGAACGATGCGCCGGAAGAAGTCAAAACCGAATCGGTTTCCGAGCCCATTCAGCCGGAAGAGGAAGTGATCTATACACCTCCCGCAGATACGCTAATTGATGAGCCCGCGACTGATAGCCTGCAGCCATCAGAGGATCTTCCGCTTGATTCACTGGAGGAAGCACCGCAGGAAGAACTCCAATACCCGGTAGATAGTCTGGATAAGCCACTGGATAAACAACCGCTTGAAGAAACAGATGAAGAGGAATATCAGGAGCCTGAAGTAGAGAAAGCGCCCAAAGAAAAGAAGGAGCGTAAAGACCGATCCGGTGCACCTCCTGTACAGGACTTTCGCTCTGGTATGGGCACTGAGACCGGCGGGGGTTCATTTGATGGTGGCTTCACCGTCACCCAGATAGACGACCAGTATTTTGTGGGACTGGTGCTCAATCCGGAGTTTTCAATTGGTAAAGTGGGTGTAGGCTTGAACGTACCCATTCTTTATGGCCTGGATGACCAGTCGATTCGTACGGAGATCTTCAAAGACGGTGTGGGAGCCGCCAGGCTCATCACTTACATTCGATATGGTGTACAAAAGGCTGATCCTGTCTATGTAAAGGTGGGTCAGCTCAACAATACCATGATTGGATTCGGTGGTTTGATTAATAACTATACCAACTCCACCAGTTTTGAGAAGCGAAAAGTGGGTCTGCACTATGACCTGAATGTAAAAGGAATTGCCGGCATAGATGGGCTCTACAGCGATTTTAGCCCCGGGTCCTTCAACCTCTTTGCCATGCGGCCGTATGTGCGACCGATGGCGTGGACACCCATACCCATTGTTCGCACCTTTGAATTCGGAGCCACCTTTATCCGGGACAAAGACCAGTCGAAGATTGTCACGAGTGATAGCACGTCAACTTCTTATCTCTTTACCCGAAATGGCATAGGTGCTTTTGGATTAGATATGGGCGTCACTTTGTTGCGGGTACCGTTTATTCAGATTGACCTTTTTGCTACCTACTCCAAGCTTAATGTTACCTCTGAGGCGCTGCGGGATTCACTACAGTTTACCTATACCACTACCAACGAACCCTCTATCATGTCTGATGGGTTTCAGGATGGAACTGGAGCCAGCGTAGGTGTCAACTTTCGGTTCCATTTCATTGCAGATCTCCTCAGTACAGATATTCGCATTGAGCGTCTGAACTATTCGGATCACTATCTGCCACAGTTTTTTGATGCCACCTATGAAATCAATAAAGATGCTAAAATCTATGCGCTGGGTGCTGCAGAGAAAATGAGTGGTTTCTACGGAAGCCTTACCGGCCACATATTGAAAAAAGTGCAGCTGGGAGGTAGCCTGATGATCCCGGATGACATCACCGAAGCTACACCTGCCACCGTGCGGGTGAATGCGGACCTGGATCGACTGGCGGATAAGTTTTCATTTCACGGGAGCTACATCAAAGGTAACCTGACGGACCTGGGAGACACCTTTAAATTCGATGAACGCTCACTGGCTAAGCTGAGGGTGGTGTATCACCTCAATAAGTTTCTGGCAGCCGGATTTGATTACTATTGGGCGTTTACTCCTACCGCGGACGGAGGCTATAAAGCCACCAAGTATGTATCGCCATACTTTGGGTTGAGCATTCAGTTTTAAAGCTGTAGAAAAACGCCAATTCCGAAGTTCGGAGCAGCCAAAATACGCTTCCCGGATGATGCGAAGCCTGCAGAGGCAGCAAAGCCCCAACCATTTTCCAAAGCGTAAATCAGCTCCGGAGTGAAAGACACATACTCTGTGTTATTGGCAAAGACACCATTGGCATTAGAGGTGTCCGCATCACCATTGTAGAGGGAGTTGACACTATACACTTTAAGAAGCGCTGTGACCGGCTTGAGAGATACACCTATTTCTCCACCATAGTGAAATTCATCAGAAAAGCCCTGAGTCCTGTTATTGAAACCCAAAATACCCGTAATGTAAGCCGGAGTCCCGCTGATCGAATGACTGGCCTCCAACTTCAATAGCTGATTGAACTCACCATCCCCTGTTTGGAGTATGCGATCGCTGGAGACCTCAGATGAACCGAATGGTAACCCAAAGATCAAACTGGCCGCCAGGTGGACAGGTTGATCCTGAAACATACCATATTTTAATCCCACGTTGGTATCTCCAAACGAGTTGATCTCGTCTCCCGGAATGGTGTTGCCACTCTGGTTAAACTCCACGCGATTCAGTGTGGACCTCACGAAAAAAGGAACATACAAGACCACGTTGAGCCGATCCGAGAGTCCATACTCGCCATAAAAGCTGGTGGTGTACAAACTCACCGTTGGTATGTCAGTGATGTTTCCTCCTGAATCGAAAAAGTATTGTGAGCGGATCATATTTTGCCCCAGCTTCAGAAAGCCTTTGTTTTTCTGATAGACCCATCCACCCCCGGCCAGTATGTGGAGTGAGTATAACAGGGACAGTAGTGAGAGTAAGATTTTTTTCTGAGCCATCATATTAGTTGAGTTCTGCTGATCCGAAAGTAATACTGGCGGGCTTGCACAGGAGAATTACGTAATTGTAGTCATTCAGGCCCACACCGGAGTTGACCAGGCTGACGTTATAAGTTTTGGCCCCGTTGGTGGTCACTTCAGCGATCTCCAGTCCTTGTGAGCGCACCACAGTTCCGCTGGTGGAGTTGGCCAGATAGACGAATGTGCCCAGTGCAAAGCTGGTTTCAAAGTCTTCACTGAAGGTAAGAATCAAAGCATCATTGTCATCAATAAATAAAGTGGCAGTGCCCACGGCTTTGTAGCTCCCACTGCCCTCAAAAACACCCGTACGCGCCTGTGTGCCGATCATGAGCTGGAAGGGAGGGCTTTTTACCTCTTCTATCTCAGCGGTGATGGACACGATTCCATTGGCATGTGCTGTCACCAGTCCTGTACTGCTCACCGTTGCCAGCGCTTCATTGGCTGAAGTCCAGCTCACAGGCTTGCCGGTCACCTCAACATCAGCCATGGTGTAAGCCCTGGCCGTGAGCTGTATGGTTTCATTGATCATCAGGGAGCTCTTTGGTGCCGTGATCTGCACCCGGGCCACATCATCCGTATTTTCTACCACGGTCACGTCCACCGTTACCGTTTCTTCATTGGCATAGCTGATCTGAATTTTGGTTTGGCCTTTTCCTACGGCTGTCACCAACCCGCTTTGATCTACAGAAGCTACGCTCCGGTCATTGCTTTGCCAGATGAGTTGAGCGTCCTCTCTGGGCACCCACATGTTGTAGTAATATGTGGCTTCTATCTGAGCCGTCTCCCCCACTTTCAAGCTGATACTGGTCACATCCGTGAGAATGGCAGCATCCTTTGGGTCATCAATGAAATCCGTCCCAATACAGGAAGCCAGATTCACAAGACAGTATAAATACATTACAGAATACCTCATGAGATAAATTTAGGAAAGTCGGTGGTCAAACCTGCCCTTTCAAATGTCATGGTTGAGGCATTTGGAGTAACTAATGTTTGGACATGTGCTTTCATTCGCATCAAAAATCACCCGATCAAGTAATACCCGGCCTTTCGCCTTGACTTTTTTGTGTAGGTTTATCGCTTCCAAATAAACAACTATGAAAAGATATTTTGCTTACCTCCTGATCACCCTTCCGCTGATGGCATTTTCCCAAAAAGTGGATATGGAGCTGCTCAAAGGGATAAAACCAAGAAGTATAGGTCCTGCTGGTATGGCCGGACGAGTAACAGCCATCGATGTGGTGAATAACCGACCCGAGGTGATCTATGTGGGTACCGCTTCCGGTGGCCTTTGGAGATCTGAAAGTGGTGGCACTGCCTGGGAGCCCATCTTTGATAAGCAGACTACCGCGTCCATTGGCGCTGTGGCCATTCAGCAGTCCAACCCTTCAGTGATATGGGTGGGTACAGGTGAAGGCAATCCAAGAAACTCCTTGAATGGAGGGGACGGAATCTACAAGAGCCTTGATGGTGGTAAAAATTGGATTAAAATGGGTCTGGATAAGACACGAAATATTCACAGGATCATCGTAGATCCCCAAAACCCAAATACAGTATACGTAGCAGCCATCGGGTCACCCTGGGGCATTCATCCTGAACGTGGAGTATTTAAGACCACAGATGGTGGTAAAACCTGGAATAAGATCCTCTATGTCAATGACAAGACCGGGGCAGCAGATATGGTAATGGATCCTACCAACCCCAATAAGTTGATGGTAGGCATGTGGGAGCATTACAGGCAGCCATGGTTTTTCACCTCCGGTGGGTCAGGATCAGGCTTGTATGTGACCCATGATGGTGGTGACACCTGGGTGAAGCGCATTGATGAAGACGGTTTACCAAAAGGTGATCTTGGTCGCATGGGCCTGGCCATTGCTCCCAGCAACCCTAAAATTGTATACGCTCTGGTAGAAGCCAAAAAGAATGCACTTTACAAATCTGAGGATGGAGGCTTCAAGTGGAACAAGGTGAATGACAAAAGTGAGATTGGCAACAGACCTTTTTACTATGCCGACATTTTCGTTGATCCTGTGAATGAAAACAGACTTTACACCGTCTACACCTATATCAATGTGAGTACAGATGGCGGCAGGTCGTTTGATCAGCTAATGCCGGCGTATAACACTACACGTGGTGTACATCCCGATCACCACGCCTGGTGGATTCATCCTACAGATCCCAATTATATCATAGAAGGCAACGATGGTGGCCTTAATATCTCCCGAGACCGAGGCACCACCTGGAGGTTTGTTCAGAACCTACCCGTGGCACAGTTTTACCACATTGCAGTGGACAATGACTTTCCGTACAATGTGTACGGTGGTATGCAGGACAATGGCTCATGGGCCGGGCCGGCCTATGTTTGGAAAGACCAGGGTATCAGAAACAGCTACTGGCAGGAAGTTTCCTTTGGTGATGGGTTTGATGTAGTGCCCGATCAGGATGATAACCGGTATGGTTTTTCTATGGCTCAAGAAGGCTGGGTGGGCAGATATGACCTAAAAACGGGTCATTTTGAATATGTGAAACCACATGCGCCGGAATTGGATGTGAAACTTCGGTTCAACTGGAATGCAGCCATTGGTCAGGATCCTTTTGATAGCAAAACCCTTTATTTTGGAAGTCAGTTTGTGCACAAGAGCATAGACAAAGGTCAAACCTGGGACATCATCTCCCCGGATCTCACCACCAATGATAAGAGCAAACAAAAACAGGATGAGAGCGGCGGGCTCACCATGGACGCCACCGGAGCGGAAAATTATTGCACCATATTGGCCATTACTCCGAGTGTGCTGGAAAAGGATGTGCTGTGGGTAAGTACCGATGATGGAAACATTCAGATAACCAGGGACGGTGGCAAGACCTGGACCAAAGTGTCTCAAAACATCAAAAACCTTCCTGTGAATGTCTGGATACCACAAATACAGGTATCCAATAAGAATCCGGGCGAGGCTTTAGTGATTGCCAACAACTATCGCAACTTTGATTTCAAACCATACGCCTATCGCACCACCAACTATGGCAAAACCTGGGAACGGATAGTAGATGAGAATGATGCGACTAGCTACGCGCTATCGATCGTTCAGGATCCTGTGGAGCCGAAGCTCATGTTTCTCGGCACGGATGATGGACTCTACATTTCCATAGACGAAGCTACCACATGGACTAAGTGGACCAATGACTACCCTACTGTGAACACCATGGATATGGTGATCCATCCCCGTGAACATGATTTGGTGATCGGAACTTTTGGTCGTGCTGCATATGTCATCGATGACATTCGTCCACTCAGGGCCATGGCATCTGCAGGTATCGGAATACTTGATAAACCCATTCATCTTTTTGAGCCCCCTACTGCTTACAACGCCATTTGGCAACAGCCCACAGGCTCTCGCTTTGGCGCTGACGCGATGTTCAATGGAGAAAACAGGAAAAGTGGCGCCATGCTATCCTATGTGATCAATGTTCCGAAAAAGGATGAAACCGAAAAGGAGAAAGGCGAAAAGAAAGATGAGGAGAAAGGACTGGACTCATTGACCCTGGAGGTGTTTACAATGGAAGGCAAGCTGATCAGAACCATTAAGCAAAAGGTGCCGGATAAGAATGGGGTGAATAGGATGTACTGGAGCCTTGATGAAAAAGGTGTGAGTGGCCTGTCCAGAAAAGAGCTTGATACCAAACGCGAACCGGGAGGTGTGGATGTAATGCCCGGCACTTACAAACTGCGCCTGTTCTATGCAGGCGAGTCATCAGAATCCCAGATCGATGTGAAATTTGATCCAAGAATGGAGGTCTCCACAGAGGCACTCAAGGCCAGATATGACGCGCTCAAGGCCCTGGAGTCTGATAAAGAATTGGCGCTCGGGCATGTGGAGCAGATCAAAGAAAAGCTGGCGATAATCGATGAATTAACCAAGCGAATGAAGGCAAAGAATGAAAAGGCTTTTGAAGCAGAGCTTAAGCTTTCGACAGAAACCAGGGATACCCTCAACAGTCTGCTAGACCTCTACCTCGGGAAAGAGGATGACCGACAGGGAATCACCGCTGATCAGACTGATAATGTCAATAGCTATTACGAAACGGCTGATTTCTATCTATCGAATGGCCTGCACGTGCCAACCAAGACAGAAAAGGCCATGGTAGCCAGATTTCAGTCGGTCATGGAAGCTGCCAATCAAAAAACAGATGACTACCTGGCTTCAAATTGGGCTACGTATAAAGCACAAATGGAGGCCCTTGACCTCAGCCCGTTTAAAGATTAGTCAACCGGATTTAAGAGTTAACAGGATATTTGGATAAATCGTATTGTTTATCGTATTTTGTACGATAAACAATACGATCATGAAAGTCACAGCACTCATTGAAGATGATTTGGTTGAGAAAATCAAGGAAGCCACAGGCGGTAGAAACATCACCGATAGCATCACCATAGCCCTCAAGGAATATTTGAGCAATAGGAATATCGACAAGGTGATAGATGAAATAGAGCGAGAGCCTTTCGTATTCAATGAAGATATGGCGGCTTATGGCATCCGCAATCTCAATCGAAACAGATGATTCTGGTAGATACCTCTGTTTGGATCAGTTTCCTTAGAAACTCAGATCCGGATCTCAGCGCTATTTTGAAATCTTATTTGAAAAGAAAGGAAATCTATGCGGTGAGCGCGGTATTTGGAGAGCTTTTGCAAGGCGTAAAGAACAAACGGGAAAGAGCGCTTGTCCTGTCCCTTTGGGAAAACCTGCCTGCTGTGAATGAGTCAGATTTATTCATTAAGGCAGGAGACCTCTCAAATAAGCATAAGTTTTACGCGCATGGAATTGGATTGATTGATTGCTACATCCTGGCGGCAGCCCTGAACAACGATCTGGCACTTTGGACGTTGGATAAAAAACTGGGTGCGGCGGCAGATAGTTTAATCCGGTAAAAGCCTTTATTTGTTTTTCTTCTAAAAAAAGACCGGCATGAACCGGTCTTCTTTCAATAATCATAATCCCTACTTATGTTATTTCACGATTACCCTGAAATCAACCAGCCCCTGACTGGTATTGAGCTTCAAGAAATAGACTCCAGCCTTAAAGCTGCTAAGAGGAATTTCCATTTCCTTCACCTTGTTGACCTGAATGATCCTGCCTGTCAAATCAACGAAATAGCTTTCATAGACTTGAACCTGATCCGCCAGCCTCAAATACAACCTGTCAGTGGCCGGATTTGGGAATACTTCTATGCCAACCTGCTCACCATCCACAGCCAGTACCATGTCTATTGTGACGCTACCTTCAGCTGGTTGTGCTACACCATCAGATACGCTCACAGTTAATACCCTTTCTCCGCCTATCGCAGGTAATTGAGTGACGTCAGCGATCTTCAGTTCCCCATCGCTGGACAATGAAAAGGCGCCATCATCATTGCCATCGGTGATCTGATAGATCAGCTCATCACCATCAGGATCATCCGCTGACAAACTACCCACGAGATGCCCATTGGTGAATCTTGAAAGGGAAAAGTGGCTGTCCTCAAGTGTAGGAGCTCCATTGTCAGCCGTCACGCTCAGCATCCAGTTGAAGTCTGTTTGAAAAGGCTCACTACCCCACTTAATTAAGAGTGTCTGATCCGCTTCCAAATCCTCTATGGTTACCTCAGCCATCAGATGGAACCAGCCGTTCTCAGGATCATCGTTCGCGGCAAGCAGGTTCCCATCGCAGGCATCATACACTTCAATGTATGAGTTGGCATACGATACGTTATCCAGACCGACAGATGTCAGGGTTACATCACCGGCTTTTGGCAGCGTATATTCATACCATTTCGGAGCGCCCTTAAACCGGTATAAGCCTGGAAGTATCTCTATGGCGCTATCGCAGTGATCACCACTTTCCAGTTCCACAATCTCCAACTCCCAGTCAAACCCCGGTCGTGTACCATCTGTCAGCTCACCAAAAAAGATCATCACTTCCTCTCCTGCCTCCAGGCCTTTCACCTCTACCCTGTCTTCACTGATCGCATAGCTGTTCAAGGTGCTGCAATCCGCACTCACCCCCATGGTGCGGTAACGTGCGGACGAAGGTTCCAACCTGGAAATAACAAGCTTTTTATCGGCTGCAGGCATCGTGTAAGAAACCCAGTAAAAATTACTCACATAGTTCGGTACGGTATTAATGCCCTCGTGCGCCTGGTACGGGAACTCACAAAATATACCCTGCTCCGGATCACCCACAAATAGTCGCCAGTCAAAGGAATACTGGGCTGAGTTCATGCTATTGGCCCACCTGATGTAGACGGTTGTACCGGCTTCCAGTTCCGGGAGGTATGCAAAGCTCTGTGGGTCACCACCGTAATCATAACTGTAAGCGATCAATTCACCATCACAGGCGTCATAGATTTCCACATATGTGTCAGTGGAAGTATAACCTACTGAGCTCACAGAAAATGAGGTGGTTACGGGCATCGTGAAAGTAAACCACGCGGGCATTGGTCTCTTACCATTGTTGACACCTTCCACCGCTACTAGTGGATCTTCACATGAATCTCCTTGTCTGGGCTCATCTGTGACAATTTCCCAATCAAAAGCCTCGTATGAGTAGGCTCCGTCCCATTTGATCAATAAAGTTTGACCTGCTTCCAGGTTTTCAAGGATCACCCTGCTTTGGAAGTATTCAATCCAATCTTCCAATACCAATATGTTATCATTACTGGCCAGCAGGTTCCCATCACAGCCGTCATATACTGACAACAGCGTGTTGGAGAAAGTGAATGGCATGGATGAAATCGTATAGTTTCCGGGAGTTTCCACAGTATAGGTAAACCACTGGGAAGCATATTCCGCATGATTTAGCCCATAACTGGCTACTAGTGGATCATCACATTGATCACCCTGCTTCACAGGAATTTCCTCCAACATCCACTCCACTCCCGGAAACGGGTAATCGATTGACCAGAAGATGAGCACTTCTTGTCCCTTGGAAAGGCCCGACATAAATGCCTCACCCACTCCACTGTAAAGAATGTCAGCGTTGGTACACCCGTCAAGTATCGCTACAAAGGGGCTCCCATCTCTATGGGCACCCTCATAAGTGAGCTTCAGACTACCGTCTTCAGCCATTTTGTAGTTATACCAAACAGGAGCTGTCTCCGAAGTGTTACTCCCTGTCACTGCTGTGATAGTGTGTTCACAATTATCACCCGGCATGATGTCTTCAACGGTAAGTTCCCAGGTAAAACTTTCATCAAAGTAATCTAAACTCCAGATAAACACGAGCTCCGTTCCTGCAGGAAGGTCAATGGCTCTGCCCTTTCCACTTCCGCTACCCACCCAGCTGAATAGCTGACAGTCATCATTCACAAAAATGGCCATTTCCACCGACTTGCTGCTGAATGCTGTAATGGTCTTTCCATTTGCCGGTACGGTATATTTATTCCAAAACAGATGACCAAAATAGTAGTGCTCCCTGTCCACTGTTACAGTGTTAGTCCCTGCGTTGGCTTGCACAGCAGTGGCGCAATTGTCTCCTGGCAGAGGATCAATTTCTTCTATGATCCAGTCAAATCCTTCGTAGGACCATTTCTCTGACCATAGAATGTAGAAGGTCTCTCCTGCCGGCACACCATATAAAATGAGCTGAGCCTGATCATAAGAATCGTAATTCGCATCATACCCCTCGTCATTGTCCATTATAATCTGACCATCACATTCCTGCTTGATCACCAGGTGAGTATTCACCTCCGTAAGACCTATAGAACTGATCATCAGATTGCTGTATTTGGTGGTAGTGAAGGCAAACCACTGCGGTGCGGCATCCGTATGATTGAGGCCTGCCTGCACCTGCTTAGCAACTGAACATACTTCACCATTTTCGAATGGTGAAGCGGTGAGAGTCCATTCATACCCAGATGCCAGGGATGCACTTTCCCATGCAATTTTGACGGTTTCTCCTCCTTGTAAAGCGGTAGTCAGTCCCACTTCAGTACCTGTGACACTGCTCAATAAAAAGCCATCACAGTCATTGAACAACTTTAAACTGACCGGTTCATCTGTGCCTTCTCCACGCAAGGTAAGGTTCCCGGTGGCAGGCATGGTGAAGGTGTACCAATATTCAAAAGGTGCATCGTAGGGAATAATGTTTGGCCCCTCTACAGCAGCAATTGCTTCGCTGCAGGCTTCACCGCTCCTGATAGACGCAGTGCTAAGTGTCCATTCTGTATTTCCGCCCTGAGGTTCAAATGAAATAAAGAGACTTTCATCAGCACTTACATCAAACACTGTCAGTGTGCCCTTTCCTCCCTTCATCAAATTGAGCTGGTTACAGTCATTTCCGTACACATTGACATCCAGGTTACCTCCTGAGATAGTGATCTTTTGATGATCCATATCGGGACTAAACTGGTACCAGTAAGTACCCAATGAAGTTGCCGGAAGTGTGTTGGTGCCTTCTATCGCCACAGCAGCCACCCCACAGGCAGCTCCTTCCTCCGGGGTGTCGGTAGACAGCTGCCATGTGAAAGGATCCCACTGTCTGTTCTCCCAAAGGATTCTAATGGTTTCCCCAGCTTCGAGTGCCATAGAAAGCTCCGATTGTAGCGTGCCATAGGCATCATCACTTACATTTATCGGATGTGTTTGACATTCCCTGAACAGCGACAGCTTCGTATCAACGGAGGCTCCCAATGAAGAAACAGTGATCACCTCCTGATCAGCTGCAGTATACTGATACCAGGAAAGTGGCATTTCTGCGGTGTTGTTTCCGGCGATGGCCGGAGGTGCAAGCTGGCAAACCAACAAGGCATTTCGCATTGGGCTCATTTCTAAAACCGTACGCATGCGCCAGCGCTGATCATTGGTAAAGATATTCATACAGCCATCGGTGCTGTAATCCATGTAATTTTCGATCATGTCCGAAGCTCCTCCGGGACAGCTGTCTCTGACCTGACAGGAGCGGTTGGGGCCATCGGCAGCTGGAGTATCTTCACAATAATCATCCGCATTGCAATCCCCATCTCCCCATATATGTCGAAGACCGAGCCAGTGGCCCACCTCATGAGTGGTAGTCCTCCCCTGATCAAAAGGAGCTGATACCTCGCCTGTTCTTCCAAAAAACTGGTACCCAATCACAATACCATCGGTAAAATCAAATCCATCTTCAGGAAGACCGTCCAGTCCTGATAAGTTGGGAAACTGAGCATATCCAAGTAACCCTGAGTTCCCGAAGTTGAGCACCCAAATATTAAAGTATCGATAAGGATCCCATTGGGTATTAGGCTTCAACTCTTCCTCAATCGTAGTATAATCATAAGTGGAATTATAGCCAGTAATGCGATCAATCCCCGGCTCCTCCAGAAGGTGGCCGTAAGGGTCCGTCAGCACGGGTACAAACTCTATATGGATGTCAGCCCCATCAGGGTGTTCGTTGAATCCCGCACCTAATCTTCTGAAATCTTCATTGAGTACGTCAAACTGGGACATAATCTGCTCCTGACTGATATTTGATCCGATACCACGGGGCTCACCACTGTGAACCACGTGAACGATGGTCGGGATTCTATAAATAGTCTCCGGATCAGAAGACATTCTGGTCACGTTCAGCTGCCTGGAAAGCCGCTCTTCAAAATCCTCTGTAGACAATCTTCCGGAATACTTTTCCCTCAACTTCTGCTCGTTTTCTACAGTGAAGCAGGTTCTGACTTGCGGAGAGGAATCAGCCGATTGAAAAGGGTTCCAATGCGCTGAAGTTGAACCCTTACTCCCGGAATTTTGCGCGCCAAAAGATGAATGAGTAGTCTTGGGTTCCGCTTGAGCATTCGAAGGAATTTGCGAACCGAATTGGCTTTGAGTAATCGGAACCGGGTATTCCCGATGCTGGTCAAAAGGATTTTGCCCGTATATTAAGTTGTAATGGCTGCATAAAATGGTGAAAAGAAAAATCATGCATACGTGTTTCATATTGGATTAAATTATGGTTGTTTAAACAGACAAAAACACGCGTTGAAATCAATCCGTTGGAACGGAGGTTTGAAATTTTGATGGGTGGCAAAATGAGGATGTGAACGATAATTCTGAGGGTAAAAAAACCTGGTGAGTTTTACGATTACCTCATGTTAGCTCGCTGTTCTTTTTGACTGAAACGTATCGATGGCCTCAAAAAAAAGCGCCACATTCCTGTGGCGCTTTCCTGTTATCCTTTGTTTTTATTTGATCAACCTGTATTTCTCATAGCTGATGCTATGCCATTGATGGTGAGCATGAGCTGAGTCTGAGTGATCTCCGCTGCGGGATCGTTGGCAGCCTTTTCCTTTCTCCACTTGGCCAGCAACTTCACCTGACGCTTATGCAGGTACATCATGAGGGAAGCACGGAGCTGATTAGAGTAATAGTGGTTTTTTCTTCGTTTCTCGATGTCCTGTCCGAGCAGATCCATAAGCATCTCTCTGGTGAGGGCCAATTCTCCAAGGAAAAGACCCAGGAATTTCTCTCTGAGCTTGGTGTCGCTAACGAGTGACGCGTATTCAGTCATCACTTCTTCATCAGTGGCGGCCAGACTGGTATCCACATTGGTGAGTACGTACCTGATAAACGGATCATAGACCAGCACCTTTTTGAACTCTTCATAAGCCTTATTGTCTTTGTCTCTCAGCTCACTCAGGGCAGTACCCAGACCGTACCAGCTGGTCATGTTGTAGCGCGACTGGCTCCATGAAAACACCCAGGGAATGGCCCGGAGATCTTCCAGAGAATTAGCTCCGGTTCTTTTGGCCGGCCTGGACCCTATCTTGCTGGTTTCAATAGCATCAATCGGGGTGGCTTCTCTGAAGTACGGAATAAACCCTTCCTCACGCATGAGGTTCTCGTAGTGCTTTTTGCTATCGTCTGCCAGCCGCTGTAGTACATGAGCCAACGGATGTGGCTTGCGCTCTGTAAATTGACTGAGTATGGCTGTGGCAGCCGTACTGGCCATCAATAGTTCAATGTTATACTCAGCATTCACCTTGTTAGCATATTTCTGTGCTATGGTTTCTCCCTGTTCGGTCAGCCTCAAATCTCCTCCAATACTGGAATGCGGCAGTGAATTGATAAAATAGTGCGTAGGGCCAGCTCCACGGCTAATGGAACCGCCTTTCCCATGGAAAAACCTGATTTTTACATCGAAGTTCTTTCCAGTTTCATATAACCTGGATTGTGCTTTATAAAGGTTCCATTGGCTTGCCATGATCCCTCCATCTTTGTTGCTGTCGCTATAGCCCACCATTACCTGTTGCACAGGTTTGTCCAGTTCTTCTTTTTGCTTGAAGTGATTCAGGCTGCGCTGGGTAAACGGGTGTTGTAAAAAACCTCTCATAATATCCGGACCATTTTCCAGGTCTTCAATGGTCTCCAAAAGCGGTACCACGGGCAGCTCAGACACCAGGCCTTCCTTGGTCTGCCTGGTAAGGCCTGCTTCCCTGGCCAGAAGGTATACCAGTAGCAAATCTGAAACGCTCCGCGTCATACTTACGATCAGCGATCCTATGGAATCAGTACCGTATTTTGATATATGACTCTCCAATACCCTGTAACAGTTGACCACAGCCTCTGCATTGGGGCCCAATTTGATTTTTTGATGAGTAAAAGGCCGGTTGGATTTCAACTCCTGATTGATGAACTCGATTCTCTCCTCTTCACTCCACTCAGGGTAATTGGTTTTCTCAAAGCCAGCGGCCTCCAGCAGCTGCTGCATGGCCTTGTCGTGGAAAGCGCTATTTTGTCTCACATCCACTTTGGCCAGATGAAAACCAAAGGTCTCTACACTCCTGATCGCTGTATGAATGTCATCATAAGCTATTGATTTAGAGCCATATTCAATCATTGCCTTTTGAAGTAACTTTAAATCATTCAAAAGTTCTTTGGATTCCACATAACATCCGGGGTACTCCATGATCTCGGTGGCATGGCCACGTCGGGTGTCTACCGGTAGTTTGGTGATGAGCACATTCACAAATTGCCGGAAGGCCTCGCCCCTGTTTCTCGAAAAAGCCTCATCCCCTCTGGAGCCGAGTTCCGACTGAATCTGAAGCATTCGTTTTTTCAGATCAGCATTGACCTCATCCATTTCAGCTGTAAAACTCAGATGCCTTACGAGATCAGTAAGCTTTCTTCTGATCACCACGATTGCATTGAGTCTGAGCGATTTAAGTGTTTCCTCGGTCACCTGCTCCGTGACCAGTGGGTGACCATCACGGTCTCCGCCCACCCAGTCGCCAAAGGACAGCTTTGGCCACGCATTGAGCTCATAGATGGTTTGAGCGTTAAAGCCCTGATCTTCCCATGCCTGAATCATTCTGCGATCCATCACCGGGATTACCTCCGGGAATACATTGATGAGGTAGTGCATAATGTTTCGCAGCTCAGACTGCACATCCGGCTTCTCCAGAAAAATCTCCCCCGTCTTCCACAGCCTGTAGAGTGTCTGCTTGATGTTGTGGCGGATATTGGCAATCTCTTTCCTGGTATACATGGAGTTTTCCCTGTTCACCATCAGTAGGTATAGTTCCCTATGATGCTCCAATACGGTAGCCCTTTTGGCCTCTGTCGGGTGAGCGGTGAGTACAGGCTCCACCCGGATGTCTTTCAGGCGTATGGCAATATCCCTTTCGTCGATGTTGTGCGACTTTAGCTTTTGTAGATTGTTGGCCCACAGACCGTTCACAGAAGCCAAATCCTGATCTTCCAGGCTTCTTCTATGCTGAACTGCACCATTAATCTCCACCATGTTGACCAGCTGAAAAACAAGTGAGTAAAGCTGTATGTGCTTCTCCGTTAGTTCCTGAGAGGCAAGTTCCGGGATATCATTGATCCAGGGAATCTGTGAAGCCATGGCTTCCTCTCCATTTTCCAACAAAATCTCTTTTAATGCATTCAGCAGGTACTCTAAATCCTCATATGGTTTCCCCAAAGTTTCCTTCAATAGGTTCAGCGTGGCTTTCATTGTTATTATTTTTATGAAATGATGCAAATTACATGATATTTTGCAATGAAAATTAAAATAATTTGAAAAATCAATAATTTAACTTTAGATCTTGGTATTCGCCAATAGATAAGCTTCCCCGTATTAACTTTACGTTTCATTTATACCAAAAACCACAAAATGGATAATCGCAAGTACCTACCCCTTATTATAGTCACAGCAATCGTTCTTATTGTTTTACTGACCATTTCCAACAGTATAATTTATAAAGTAAAGTCTGGAGAAAGAGCAGTCATTTTCAACACATTGACAGGTGAACTGGACAAGTCAAACATTATCGGACCGGGCTTTCATGCTAAGGTGCCCTGGAGTGATGCCTACATCTATGATGTAACTGAAAATCAGATAGAGGAAACCATGGATGTTCTGGATAAAAATGGTCTGAACATCAATGTTGATATCACTGTGAGGTTTCACCCGGTATACGATAGCATTGGAGAAATTTATGAAACATTCAGATTGGATTACATACGTCGCCTGGTCATTCCTGAAGTGAGGTCCACTGTAAGACAAGTGATGGGTAGGTACACTGCCGAAGAAATCTACTCCACCAAGAGACCTGAAGTAGAGGGCTCAATAAAAACCGAAACGGATGCCATCTTGGGTGCTCCTGGAAATAACATTGAAATGAGGGCTTTGCTCATCAGATCCATCAAACTTCCTGAGCAAATCAGATTAGCCATTGAGAATAAGTTGAAGCAGGAACAAGAGGCCCTTGCCTACCAGTTCAGGTTGGACAAAGAAAAAAGTGAAGCCGAAAGAAAGCGGATTGCTGCTGAAGGTGAGGCCGTGGCCAACAAGATCATCAATAGCAGTTTGACAGATGAGTTATTGAAAATGAGAGGCATTGAAGCCACTATTGATATTTCTACTTCCGCCAACTCAAAAGTTATCGTGATTGGTAGTGGAAAAGAAGGTCTTCCATTAATTTTAGGCGGGAATTAATTTTCGCCAAACAGTCAGTGCCGTCAGGAGTTAAATGAGGATAAATAATTATTTTAGAGTAAATTCTAGCAATTAATAAACACGCAAGCAGATGTCGAATACAGCCGAAATCAAAGTAGATGGTAAAAGTTATGAGCTGCCTCTTATTGAAGGAACCGAGAACGAAAAAGCAATTGATATTAGTAAACTAAGAGGTGAATCAGGTATCATTACCATTGACCCGGGTTTCAAAAACACCGGATCCACGAAAAGTGCCATTACTTTTCTGGATGGTGAAAAAGGAATCCTGAGGTATCGTGGATACCCCATCGAGCAGCTGGCTGAGCACTCCACCTTTTTGGAGGTCGCGTATTTGTTGATCTACGGAAGTTTGCCTGAAGCTTCCCAATTCGAGGCCTTCAAATCTCAAATCACCAACCATACGCTGGTGCATGAAGACATTAAGAAACTCTTAGATGGTTTCCCTTCTACTGCGCACCCAATGGGCGTTCTATCCTCTTTGGTGACTTCATTGACTGCTTTTTATCCTCAGAGTCTGGATCCGAACAGGTCCGGTGATGATGTGAATCTTAGCATTATCAGAATTATCGCCAAGATGCCAACTTTTGCGGCATGGTCTTACAAAAATCAAATGGGGCATCCGGTGGTTTATCCGGATAACCGACTTGATTATTGTGCCAACTTCATGAAAATGATGTTTGGGCTGCCTACCGAGGAATACAACGTGGATCCTGTGGTCGTAAAAGCTTTAGATAAATTACTCATCCTGCACGCTGATCACGAGCAAAACTGTTCGGCTTCTACTGTTCGGATTGTTGGAAGTTCTCAGGCCAGCCTTTATGCTTCGCTTTCTGCCGGCATCAATGCACTCTGGGGCCCTCTTCATGGTGGTGCCAACACTGCAGTAATTGAAATGCTGGAAGCCATTAAGGCAGACGGTGGCGATACCAAGAAATGGATGGCCAAAGCCAAAGACAAGGATGATCCTTTCCGTTTGATGGGATTTGGTCACAGAGTTTATAAGAATTTTGACCCGCGTGCTAAAATCATCAAAAAAGCTGCGGATGATGTATTGGAGAAGTTGGGTGTGAATGATCCGGTATTGGATATCGCCAAAGGCCTGGAAAGAGAGGCGTTGGAGGATCAATACTTCGTGGACAGAAAGCTTTATCCTAACGTTGACTTCTACTCCGGTATTATCTATAGAGCACTTGGAATCCCGGCGGAGATGTTTACCGTAATGTTTGCCCTTGGCAGGCTCCCGGGTTGGATTGCTCAGTGGAAAGAAATGCGAGAGAACAAAGAACCAATCGGAAGACCCAGACAAGTGTATGTCGGAGAAAACGAAAGAGATTATGTGGCTGTAGCGAAGCGGTCATAAAAGCAAAAGCCCTTCAGGAAATTCCTGAAGGGCTTTTTTTATTTGGGATTTTAACTTTCAGTACTTTCGGTTGAGTATTTCGCTCAGGATCACCGCTTTCTTGGCGGAGTTGGTATCCTGAAGCATCGATTTTATATCGGCACCCAGAGACTGCCCATCGCCCTCATCCTGCTCACGTTGCATTTTGGATTTGAAGTGCTCATCACGTTTAAACTCCAGATTAGCTCCTTCAGCCAATTTTATGGACTCCTGATAGACGCGTCGGCTCTCCTCATCTGCAAACCTGCGGGTGCGGCCTTCTTCGAACTCCTTCGGTTTTTGTTGCTCCACCCACTCCCGCTCTTGGACCAGTTGCCGCGCCTCTACAGGCTCAGGCACTTCCCGCTCCGGTTCTTGTTTGCCCTCTGTAAACTCTTTCAAAAGATCCTCAAAAGAAACCGGTTTGGTGCGCCTTTCGGTATGCACTGGTTCTCTTTCATCCCCTTGTGTGGGCTCAGGAGCGTTCTTCTTTTTCATCATCCGTGTGATGAAATATATCGCAGCAAAAGCGAGGTAAAGCCAGAATTGAATATCATCCATATACGTCGTAAAATATAAAATTAATTCTAAATTTGTTAGCTTCATTCGAGCTTAACATCACAAGCACTTCATGCAATTAACACGTTTAGAAATAAAGGGATTCAAGAGTTTTGCTGATAAAGTTACCATTAATTTTGATGAGGGCATTACAGGCATCGTTGGACCCAATGGATGTGGAAAGTCTAACGTAGTGGATTCGATCAGATGGGTGCTTGGTGAGCAGAAAACCCGCGTGCTTCGCTCCGACAAAATGGAGAATGTAATTTTCAACGGGACCAAAGCAAGAAAAGCTACCCAGTTGGCAGAGGTTTCTCTCACTTTCAATAACACTAAAAATCTCATTCCTACTGAGTATTCAAACGTGACGATTACGCGTCGTTATTTCCGTTCTGGCGAAAGTGAATACCTGCTCAATAACGTGCCCTGTAGATTAAAGGACATCACCAACTTGTTTCTGGACACTGGAATTGCCTCCAATACCTATGCTATTATAGAGCTGAAAATGGTAGATGACCTCCTGAATGATAAGGATAACTCCCGAAGAAGCCTTTTTGAAGAAGCTGCAGGTATTTCCAAATTTAAGATCAGGAAAAAGGAAACCATGCGTAAGCTTCAGGATACTGACGCTGACCTGGATCGTGTAGAGGATTTGCTTTTCGAAATAGATAAGAACCTTAAGTCACTGGAAAAACAGGCTCGTCAGGCTAAGAAGTACTATGAAATCAAAGAGGAATACAAGCAGTACAGCATTGCCCTGGCCAAGAAATCCATTGGGGATCAGAATGCTGTGTTTGAACGCATTGAAAAGCGAATCACTGAAGAGTCGGACCGAAAAAACTCCCTAAACACCCAGCTACTCGAGAAGGAGGCCAATCTGGAGAAGACGAAGGCTGAATTGATTGGGAAAGAAAAACTCCTCTCCTCCCGACAGAAGACGCTCAACGAGCATGTGGGCAAAATCCGGAATTATGAGAGTGAGAAGAAGATCAAGAACGAGCGGCAGCGTTATCTTCAGGATAAGATAGAAAAACTGCAGGAGCAACTTTCACAGGATAAGCTAAGCAATGAGCGGGCTGCATTTTCGCTCAAAAGTCTGGATAAAGAAAGTGATCAGGCCCGACAGATCCTCTCCGATATAAGTAACAAACTGGAGCAGCTCCAGGCCGACTATGACGCGCAAAAGGCCAAAACTCAGGAAGCTCAGGAAATACTGAATGAGTACAATCAACAGTACAACACTAAACGAGAGCAGGTTTATCAGGTAGGCAAAGATCTGGAAATCAAAGAAGTGCAGATAAAGTCGCTTCAGAGTGAGCTCAACCGGTCCAGAGAGGACTCCTCTCAGCAATCAGAGAGTCTGAAGGATTTTGATCAGAAACTGGCTGAGATCCGGAAGGAGAAAGAGCACAAAACAGAGGAATTTCAGGCGCTCAAAGCAAAGGAAACTGCCCTCAAAGATAAGATAGAGTCTAATCAACAGCGAATAGACCTGATCCGTGAAGAACTTACCCAGGTCAACAGAAAGCTGGACTCCAGACAAAACGAGTATAACCTTACCAAGTCGCTTGTGGACAGCCTGGAGGGATTCCCGGAAGCCATCAAGTTTCTGAAGAAGAGCAACCAGTGGAAAAACGCCCCGCTCCTTTCGGATGTCATTGCCTGTCCTGAGGAATACAGAATCAGTATCGAAAATTTCCTGGAACCCTACATGAACTACTATGTGGTGGAAACCCGGGAGGATGCCCTCAAAGCCGTGAACCTGCTGAGTGACTCAGCCAGAGGAAGGGCTCATTTTTTCGTGCTGGATCAGCTGGAAAAATATCACGCCAATTCGGCGCACATCTTTGCCAATACCCGTCCTGCCACAGAGGTGGTGGAGTACGACGAGAAGTACCGAAAACTGATCGCCCACCTCCTGGACAATGTGTACATCTATGAAAACGAAGCACCTACCACCGAGGATGATGATGTTGTTTTTGTAGATAAGAGCGGAAAGATTACCAAGAGAAAATTCTCCATGTCAGGTGGTTCTGTTGGACTCTTTGAGGGAAAGCGTATTGGGAGGGCTAAAAACCTGGAGAAATTAGCTTCAGAAATTAAAATCCTGACCAAGAAACAGGAGCAGGCAAAATCCAACCTCAATGAGCAACTGAATGAGCTGGAGCAACTGAAGAAATCTACTCAGACCAGTCTTCTGGAGGAGCTGCGGGGGGAACTCAACCGGATCAATGAAACCTTTGTTTCTATCCAGACAAAGCAGGAGCAATATAGTAACCTCCTTAACTCCAACGAGACCAAGAGAGAAGACATAGAGGAGCGGATAGAAACCCTGGGCAGTGAAATAGAAAGCCTTAGACCCGAATTTGATCAGTCGGCAGGTATCCTGTCAGAGTTGGAAATGCAGGTGGTGAATAAGCGCGAAGAACTCAACGAATTGAATGAATTGTTGACGCAGAAGTCGTCTGCTTATAATGAGGAAAATGTCCTCTATCACCGTCAGCAAAACAAGGTAAATAGCATCACTCAGGAAATCAGTCATAAGGATGAGACCTTCATTAGTAGCTCTGCCAGAATAGAGCAGAACACTGAGGAGCTCCAGAAAGCTACCCAGGATCTGAATGAACTGGTGAAAAAGTCAGAAGAAAGCGATGACGATCTGGTGGCTATGTATGAAGAAAAAGAGTCCATTGAAGTGGGAGTCAATGAAGCTGAAAAGGACTACTATGCCGTGCGCAATGCCATAGACGAAGCGGAAAAAAATGTACGTGAAATCCAGCGCATGCGAGAATCTGCAGATCAGGTGCTGATGGAGTGGCAGAATAAGCTGAATGAAACCAAAATACAGCTTAATTCCATCAAAGACCGACTCTCAGTAGAATTTAACCTGGACATGAAGCAGGTTGAGCTGTTTGATAATGAAGAGCTCCTCAGTCAGCCTCTGGAGGATCTTCGTGAGCGGGTGGATAAAATGAAGAACCGCCTGGAGAATATGGGGCCGATCAACCCCATGGCCATGGAGGCCTACGAAGAGATCAAAACCCGTCACGACTTTATTTCCGAACAAAAGGAAGATCTCATCAAAGCCAAAGAATCGCTCCTCACCACCATTGGTGAGATTGATGAGGTGGCCAGAGTGACCTTTCTTGATGCTTTCAATAAGATTCGGGACAACTTTATCAAGGTGTTCCGCACGCTCTTCACAGAAGAGGATGACTGTGAGCTTAAACTGACCGACCCTGATAATCCGCTGGAATCTTCCATTGAGATCATGGCCAAGCCAAAAGGTAAGCGACCCCTTACGATCAATCAGCTCTCCGGCGGAGAAAAGACACTAACGGCCACCTCACTCCTTTTTGCCATTTACCTCCTAAAGCCTGCACCCTTCTGTATTTTCGATGAGGTGGATGCACCACTGGATGATGCCAACATTGATAAATTCAACCAAATCATTCGGGAGTTTTCAAAGGACTCACAGTTTATCATCGTCACGCACAACAAGCGAACCATGGCCAGCACAGATGTGATCTACGGAATCACAATGATAGAACAGGGTGTATCGAGGGTCGTGCCTGTGGATTTGAGAGAGCTCGCATAAACCGGCATCTGCTCATACACATTATCTTTGGTGTATGAAAACACTGTGGGGATACTCTTCTGAAATCGATTGGTTTGATCCTGGTGATTCGATGCGCGCCACGATTCGACAACAGGTGCAACCACTTCTTCACAGAGCCTCAGTGAATAACCTGTCGGGTGGTCAGCACACTCATGCTGTTGGAAATCTACTCTCCGGTAAACTCCATCTCACTTACAACCCTGAGCCCTCCAGCCACGAGGTGTGCTTTGCGGACAGTTACGAAGTACGGCCTGAATTCAGAACTTCATTTCGCACTGCTGATCTGATCGATTATGGCTACGCCATGGTGTTCAGCGATGTTTTTAAGCATGAATTTAATGATTTTCTTACTCAGAATTTCTCGATACCAGCACCACCCGATGTGCAGTTCTTCTGGAAAATGAGCCATGTGGGCAACCAGTTAAGATTATTGCATACACACGAAAGTGTCAATAGTTCTTCAGGATACCGCTTTGAAAAAAATGTATTGATCGGGAAGTGTGAATACAGGAAGAGGGCCATTTACATCAACCAGGAACCCCTGATTAATGATGTAACGGAGGGAGTATGGAATTTTAAACTTGGAACGATATACCCCGCTCAAAAGTGGCTGCATGGCTATCAGGGTCAGGTGATGGGCCCTAAGGAGTTTTCTGATTATACATACCTGCTTGAAGTACTTAAAAGAACAGAGGCCTTGAGCAGAGCAATAGACCTGATCTGTGCGGGTGAAGTGGAGTTTTGAAGGAAATATTCGGTCATTTGCTTCAACCAAATATCAAAAATGTCGTTATTGCATTCGCCCGTAAAGTTGACGGGACTTGAACCTTAAAAACACGACCATGTCCAAATCTCAAGACGCCAAGAAGAGCGTAAAAAAGGAACCGGCCAAAACTCCTAAGGAGAAGAAAGCTGAGAAGCGAGAAAAAAAAGCCAGTAAGAAAGGCTGATTCGGGCCCTTATAAAAACATGCGCCCTGTGACACAATCGCAGGGCGTTTTTTTATCGCTTGTTTTTCTTCTTTTTCTTCCGGTTCTGCTCAAATGCTTCCGCTTCTCTGATGAGGGATTGCACATCATAGGCGTTCTCTTTAGAGAAATCCATGGTATTCTTATACTCCCCTTTGGTGATTTCAATTCGTTGGATGGGTTTACCCAGATTCTCTTCGATTTCCTTCAGCACGGCTTTCTCCTCGGTGCTGCAAAAGGAAATGGCCTGTCCCTTTTGGGTGCCGCGTCCGGTTCTTCCTACCCTGTGCACATAGTTTTCGGATGATTCAGGGAGGTCATAGTTCACCACAAACTCCACATTAGGAATGTCAATGCCACGAGCCGAGATATCTGTAGCGATGAGCACCTTTAATTCCCCACTACGGAACTTCTTCATGGCCTGATCGCGCTCTTTTTGCTCTTTGTCACTGTGAATGGTATCTGACTCCAGTCCCACCCGCTCCAGAGCTTTCTTCACTCGCTCGGCTCGGACCTTTGTACGAACAAAAACCAACAGCTTACTCTCGGGGTGATTATTGATAAACCCTTCCAGAAAGAAACGCTTGTCATCCATTTCGATAAAACCTACCGCGTGTTCAATGTTCTTAGCCACAGGGTCCTTTGGGGATACCTGTATACGTATGGCATTGGTCACTAATGAATAAGCTAGTTTTTTGATCTCAGGGTTGATGGTGGCGGAGAAAAACAGGGTCTGACGTTTCTTCGGCAGGTGCTGCATAAGGTCCCTAATGTCCTTGATAAATCCCAAATCAAGCATATGATCTGCTTCATCCAGAATGAGCGTATCCACATCTTTGAGCACCAATGCCCCCTGACTGACCAGGTCAAACATTCGACCAGGAGTTGCCACTACCACATCCACGCCCTTGCCCAGCTGTGTTATTTGTGAATCCTGTTCGACTCCACCATGCACGCAAAGGGTTTTCACCTTCGTAAACTTACCCAAAGTGTCAAAGGCACTGGTGATCTGAAGGGCCAGCTCGTGAGTAGGTGCCATTACCAGGCAGCTCACCCGCTCACTACGTTTGCTGGATTTCCGCTCATCAATCATACTTATGACAGGAATGGCAAAAGCAGCAGTCTTCCCGGTGCCAGTCTGAGCAATGGCCAGCACATCCTCCCCTTTCAGCACCGCTGGAATGGTTCTGAACTGTATGTCTGTTGGCTTCTTATAACCCAACTCCTTAATGCTTCTTTTAAGTGCATCCCCGATGCGGTAGTCTTCAAACTTCATATCAATGCGAAAGCTGCAAAGATAGCGTGTTATTACAGTTTAGGGCTCCGTTTTCATTCTTTACCAAAGAGATGACCAGAGGATGAGCACACATGTCTTGCCCAAATATATTTCAGGTTGATATTTGGGCTTCCATCTTTTAATCAAAAAACAGTTACCGAGGTAGCTTCTGACTTTTGAGGCTCAGAGAAATGGATAATATTTACCTGCCTATTCACTAAACTAACCCGGGTAAAGTCTACATTACACGGTAAACCATTACGGACCTTATTTATGCCTGTTACTACCCTTATTATCATTGGTGCCGTATTGGCAGGTTTGTGGTTCTTTACTTTCATCTTCCCCATCAGTCTTTGGATTAGTGCCATTTTCTCCGGGGTTCAGGTCAATCTCCTCGATCTGGTATTCATGCGCTTCAGGAAAGTACCTCCCGCGCTCATTGTGAAGTCTCTGATTCTTGCCACCAAAGCCGGTATCAAAGACGTGGACACGGCCAAACTGGAAACCCATTTCTTGGCCCACGGCAACCTTATGAAAGTTATTAAGGCACTGATAGTGGCTGACAAGGCCAATCTCAATATGAATTTCCAACAAGCCACAGCCATTGACCTGGCGGGCAGAGATGTATTGGAGGCCGTTCAGGTATCGGTCACACCCTATATCATAGTTGTACCTGCCATCACGGGAGTCTCAGTGGACGGTATCCAGCTAATCGCTGAGGCCAGAGTGACCGTGCGAACCAACCTTCAGCAATTGGTGGGTGGTGCCGGTGAGGAAACCATACAGGCAAGGGTTGGCCAGGGGATCATTTCCCGAATTGGTGAAGCTACGAACTACATGGAAGTACTGGAAAAGCCGGAGGAAATCTCAAAAAGAGTATTGGCCAATGGGCTGGATGCGGGTACAGCCTTCGAGATCCTATCCATCGACATTGCTGACATCAACATTGGTAGGAATATTGGCGCGATTCTCCAGATTGATCAGGCGCAGGCAGACCTGGTCATTGCCAATGCCAAAGCGGAAGAAAGAAGGGCCATGGCCGTGGCGCTGGAACATGAGATGCTTGCCAAAATACAAGAAGCACGTGCTCAGGTGATAGAGGCCGAATCTGAAATACCTGCAGCGCTTTCAGAAGCATATCGAAAAGGCAACTTCTACAAATCCAATTAATCAGCATAGCCCCTATCAGTTGAATTTCGTTTGAGTCTTTGAGTATACACACTCAAATCAAAACCCCGGTTAGAAAATAAGGCACAAAAAAAAGCCATTGACGAATCAATGGCTTTCATTTTTATGTATTCGGAGGAGAATTAGTCAACCAACTCTACGTTGACTGCATTCATTCCTTTTCTTCCTTTTTCTACATCAAATTTTACTTTGTCATTCTCACGGATATCATCCACAAGGCCACTCTCGTGAACAAAGATGTCTTCACTTGAGTCATTTGGTTTAATAAAACCAAAACCTTTGGAGTTATTAAAGAATTTTACTGTTCCTTCTTGCATTGTACTAGATTATTATTAATTGTAATGTTTCTTGTTTGAATGCTCAATTTTCAACTAAAATGAGCGATAAGGAAGGTGTAAGGATCAAATATTGAATCGTGTGGATTTAATACGTAAAGGTTTACTCCTGCTTTACGAGGCAAAGATATAGTTTAATTTATTAGAAGCCCTCTTTATTTAAAACATTCTTGAAGGTGGGTTAAAGAAGGTAACTAACACTTCCACACCAAAAAGGCCCAATTCACGGCCCAAACCGCCAAAAGAGGCCTTCCCACCACTCTCATTGGACATTCAAATTAATTTCAGGAATACCGTTAAATTTAGTTTTTGGCTGGTAGAATCTTTACTTTTGCACCTCGAAAACCAAGGGAGCATATGATTTCAACTCAAAATATATCACTTCAGTACGGCAAAAGGGTTCTTTTTGATGAAGTAAACGTAAAATTCACTGGCGGTAACTGCTATGGCATAATTGGAGCTAATGGTGCTGGTAAATCCACTTTTCTTAAGATTCTCTCCGGAGAGATTTCACCCAATTCAGGATCTGTACATATAGAGCCTGAAAAGCGTATGGCTGTGCTCAAGCAGAATCACTTTGAGTATGATGAATTTCAGGTGTTAGATACCGTGATGATGGGCCATGACAAGCTTTGGGCCAACATGAAGGAGAAGGAAGCCCTGTATTCGAAACCTGATTTTTCAGAAGCCGATGGCAACAGGGTTTCTGACCTGGAAGCGGCATTTGCTGAGATGGATGGATGGAATGCTGAGTCTGATGCCGCAGCCCTACTGAGTGGCCTGGGTATTGTGGAAGCTGACCACTACCGGATCATGGGCGAGTTGAGTAATCAGCAGAAAGTAAGGGTATTGCTGGCTCAGGCCCTTTTTGGCAACCCTGACATCCTGATTCTGGATGAGCCAACCAACGACCTGGACCTGAAAACCATCGAGTGGTTGGAAAACTATTTGTTAGATTTTAAAAATACGGTGATCGTTGTATCTCACGACAGACACTTTCTGGATACAGTATGTACGCACATCGCCGATGTGGACTTTGGGGCGATTAAAATTTATACAGGAAATTACACCTTCTGGTACGAGTCCAGTCAGTTGGCATTGACCCAACGGTCTTCAGCCAATAAGAAAGCAGAGGAAAAGAAGAAGGAATTGCAGGAGTTTATTGCCCGCTTCAGCGCCAATGCGTCTAAATCCAAGCAGGCTACCTCCAGAAAGAAACTGCTTGAAAAGATCAATGTGGACGATATTCAGCCTTCCAATAGAAAATATCCGGCAATCATCTTCAACCAAAGTCGTGAGGCCGGCGATCAGATTTTGGAAATCAAGGGGCTTACCAAGAGCATTGATGGAAACACACTCTTCAAGGATTTTGATCTTTTTGTAAACAAAGGGGAGAAAATCGCCTTTGTTGGTGACAATACTCTTGCGCTCACTACCCTTTTTAAAATCTTGATGGGAGAAGCCAAAGCGGACTCTGGTACTTTTAAGTTTGGTCAAACGGTGACAACCGCCTATTTACCCAACGAAAATGCCGAGTTTTTCAAAAGTGATGAAAATTTGATCGACTGGTTGAGAGAGTTCTCTCCAGGAGAAAAGGATGAAGTATACATCCGCGGGTTCCTCGGTAAAATGCTCTTTTCAGGTCAGGAAACACTGAAAAAATGTAATGTACTCTCGGGAGGTGAAAAAGTGAGGTGTATGCTCAGCCGCATGATGCTGCAGGAAGCCAATGTAATGGTCTTGGATGATCCTACGAATCACCTGGATTTGGAATCCATCACAGCGCTCAATAATTCCTTGAAGGATTTTCCGGGCACACTCCTATTCACTTCTCATGACCACACGTTTACGCAAACCATCGCTGATCGTATCATAGAGATCTCACCGAATGGGTTCATAGATAAACTTGGAACCTATGATGAGTACCTGGAAAGCAAACGTGCTGCCGAACTGATTTAAACATAGTGGCATGGAATAAAAAAAGGCCATTCTAACAATTTTAGAATGGCCTTTTACTTTTAGAAGGGTTATTTATTGGTTTTCATCTTTCTTTTCGTCCTTCTTCTCATCTTTCTTTTTGTCTTTGGCCTTTGGCGGCTCTGGTGGCTCGTCACTGAAGTTGCCAAACTCATCTACATAGACAATCATATCATCCAAAGTTCCCCCCTTGTCATTATTTTCCTGACGTTCCTTTTTCTTCTCTTGCTTCTCCTTCTTCTTCTGGAGCTTTTTCTTCTCCTTCTGTTTTTTGATAAAGCTATTTTGTGATCTTGCCATAATTGTAGAAATATTAAATGTAAAACATGCTGCCCTATCCCTCCCCGGATGTGCCGGGTAAGTCCAGCATTCAGGCTTATTAAAATAAAGGGCTCATCAGTACTTTAGAAGAAAGATATTAAGTTGTTGTTAATCAACTTTTTATGAGCCCAAATGAACAAAAGCGATGATAATGCAACATTATCTATTGCCGCTTTCATACTGCAAAGATAAACTTTTTCCGATGGTTTCCAGAGATGATCTACCCACAGAGTTTGGCGCTCAGGTCAACTGATTGATTTACGCAGGGTTAGGGCATAAAAAAGCGTTCCCCACTGGTTGTCGGGAACGCTTTTCGGCTCTGAAATCTTATCTTCTTCTACTTGATCTTCTTCCGAAATCCTTCTTGGGTCGAGCCGAACGGCGTCCGCCACCTCCACCACCGGATCCGTAGCTCTTCTTAGGTCCTGAAGGACGTTTGGATCGTTGTCCACCATCGTCATCCCTATTGACACGAATGCTGCGACCTTCTATCTCCACACCTTCAAACTTCAGGTTCATCCCCTTATCGTGTCCATTGTCCACATCAAAGTAAGCACAGTTTTTCTGCAGTGATAGCTCACCAAAGTACTTTCTATCCACGCCTGATACATCAGACAAGAAGTGAATAATGTCAGCGTTGGTCATACCGTCGATACTCCCAATATTGACAAAATAGCGGTGAAACTTGCTCTTGTCGCGCTGATCCGGAGATCCACCCGCTGCCTCATTGAGGTTGTTACTATCACCACTCTGGCTCATAATGTGATCCAGCTGGGTAGTGATCAAACGCTTCAGGAGATCATCCTTGCTCAGGTCAGCAAAGCGACCCTGCATGTCTTGTAGGATAGCATCTGCCTGATCATCCACCTTCGTATTGATGATGAAATTGGCCCAGTTGTGAATGCGGTTGGACTTAAGCGCTTCCAAAGTGGGAACTTCTATTCGCTCGAATTTAACTTTGATTTTCCTTTCAAGTTCTTCTATTCTACGGCCCTCCCTTGGGTTGATAAAAGCCAGGGAAATACCTTTCTTTCCTGCTCTTCCGGTACGCCCACTTCGGTGCGTATAACTTTCGAGCTGATCCGGTAGTGTGTGGTGGAGCACGTGGGTGAGGTCATTTACATCGATCCCTCTGGCCGCCACATCGGTTGCAATAAGCAGCTGCATGGACCGTGTTTTGAATCGCTTCATTACCGCGTCTCGTTGTGCCTGGGACAGATCTCCATGCAGTGCTTCCACTCCATAGCCAATTGCACTCAGATCATCCGCAATTTCCTGTGTTTCGCGCTTGGTGCGACAAAACATGATTCCCCTCATTTCGGGTTGCATATCCAAAAAGCGACGTAACGCGGGTATCTTATTGCCCGTTTTGGTGGTTACGTACTGATGAGTGATGTCCTTGTTACTTTTCTCTTCACTGTTTACAGAAACTTCCAACGGAGAGTCCATGTACTTTTTCACGATCCGTCTGATCTCAGCGGGCATGGTGGCTGAAAAAAGCCAGGTGACCCTTTCGTCCAGGGTATGGGATAATATGGTGTCTATGTCTTCCTTGAAGCCCATATTGAGCATCTCGTCAGCTTCATCCAATACCACATACTTGACACTGTCCAGGTTGACTGCCTTGCGCTTAATCAAGTCAATCAGTCGGCCAGGAGTGGCTACTACGATCTGAGTTGGTTTTTTGAGGGCTTTTATCTGATTCATGATAGCCGCTCCGCCATACACCACCTCTATGTTGATGGCTTTATTGTTTCTGGAAAAATCCATGAGTTGCTTGGCTGTTTGCTGACCAAGCTCTCTGGTAGGTGCCATGATCAATGCCTGAGTAGCTTTATTGTTCTCATCGATTAAATCAATCAATGGAAGGCCAAAAGCGGCAGTTTTACCCGTACCTGTCTGAGCCAAGCCGATAAAGTCGGTTGGGTTTTGGGTAAGGAGCATCGGAATGGCTTTTTCCTGGATGGGTGTTGGGTTCTCAAACCCAAGTTGATCAAGAACTTCAATAATTGATGCTGAAAGTCCTAGTTTGCTGAAATTATTCAAAAATATTGTGTTAAATGAGGCACAAAGGTAGCCAGAACCAACGTATAAGTTGGGTTATTCAATTATTTAGTTTAAATCACACGGGAAATGGATTCATTTTAATCCCTTAACAATTTACTTGTGATTCTTTTTTTATAGATTCCGTTGTCTAAAATTTAATTTCCAATGGACGCAGGACGAATTCTTGAAATTGTGACCGTGCTGGTACTCAGCAGCTACTTCCCCATCCTTACATATTCCTTTTTCAGGTATCGGCTTACACGTAAACAGCAGGAGTTGGAGTTGCTCCTGGATCGGGTAAATTTGCTCAAAAATCGACCTGGGGCTGTAAAGGAGCACATGGCCAGGGAATTCACTTCACGTGATTATTTCTTGCCAGTCACTTTTGTGACGTTTATCACCTTTGTAGGAATGGTGATATTATTAGCCTCCTGGGTGATCTATGGCCTGCCGGGTGCTCACAATCCTGATGGTTACCGAAGTGTCATATTCTCTGGCAGCGCCTTTTGGGAAACCGCTAGCGTCTACTCGATAGAAAAGCGCAATCTTGCAGTGGTTGCTTTTTCCATCATGGGGAGCTTCATAGGAGCCTCTCAATACATTTATCGACGATTTTCCACCATTGACCTCACACCCGGTAACTTTTTTTCTGTGGGTATTCGCATGGTCAATGCTGCCTTGATTTCCTTAATGTTAGCATTTTTAAGCAAAGACGTTGGATTTTCAGAAGGCAACCATATTCTCGCAATCTCCTTTTTGGTGGGCTTGTTTCCAGAACGAGGCATGCGACTTCTATTAAATAAGGTAAAATTCTTCCCGAAAGAGGAAGATGAATTCAAAAATCGGCCGGTGGATGTGGTGGAAGGAATCAGTGCCCTTCATAAACAAAGGCTAGCAGAAGTTGGTATTGATAATATTCAGAATCTCGCCTATTTCAATTTCCTAATTCTGATAATTAAAACCCCCTTTCCGGTGCAAATGCTTTTGGATTGGACAGCTCAGGCCAAGCTGGTGGTTGAATTTCAGCACGAATTTGAGCTTCTACAAAAAGCGGGGATACGTAACGTATTGGATTTTCTGGATGCTCTACAAAATGGCACCAATCGCCTTGAGGAAATTGCTCAGATCACCGGTATCAGCCGGTTGGCGTTGGAAGTCAATCATGAAAACCTCCGAAATGATCAGTCCGTGCAACTATTGGTTCATTTCAAATCGGAGTTGGAAACGTTTCGGGTGGAATAGCAGTGTCATATGAAATTAGATTTTGCTTTCAGCTTGTTGAAATTATCCGGGGTTTGTTCTTACTTAGATAAGTCTGTATAATCGCTATTTTTTCCTGGCTAGCCGTGTCTGTGTTGAGATAATTTCTGAAATCATCCAGCGTACTTACAGTGTGGAGTTCCTGGTTTACCACACCATATCCAATGTATTCATGATCCTCGATCATCACAAATGCCTGCTCATTGGACATCAACCCCTTTTCTACGATCACAAAATCACTCTTGCTAAAGCTTCTTTCGGCAAGGGCCGTTTGAATCCTGGTATTGTGACTCCCGGCAGGCTCCAGTTGCCGACATGCACCCAGGCATATGTGCTCAGCACATCGCTCACCTGGTTTTAATCCGCATAGCTGAGGACATAGTTCATATTGTTTGCACAACTTTTCCAAATAGGCCTCTCCCTCCCTTCTGGTGTTGAAAATCAGTCCATTGTCATTGTTTGATGCACGTGGAGACACCTGAAGGTGAATGTACCCAAAGAGGTCTGTGCTCACACTCACCGAATAAGCTGCCTTGCGGTTGGGAACGTGATTAAACACTGGCTGATGCTCCTGAATGGCAGACATCACTTTGAGTCGGGCGATCAACTCACTCCCGGTACCTTCAAAATCAATATCAGCCAATAAGGACTTCATCTCCATGGCCTTTCTGGCTTTACTCACCAGCAAGGTTTTGACCTTTTTGAAAAGGTTACCAGCACTGCCAATAAAGATGGGTGTGCCCTGATCATTATAAAAATAGTACACCCCTGCCCCTTCCGGCAAGCGATCCACCTGCTCTCTTTTGAGCTGATGCGGGAGCGACTTTACCCATTTCTCACTGGCCAAATTAAAATCGCCGCCAGAAGCTTCCATGATCATTCTAAAGAGTTGGACGGTAGCTTCTGCATCGCCACGAGCCCTGTGTCTTCCGTGAATGGGTATTCCCAGGTCCTCACAGATCTTTCCCAGACCGTAGCTCCTGTGACCGGGAATAAATTGTCTTGACAATCGCACCGTGCATAATTTCGGCCGCTCATAGGCATACCCCAACCTCCTGAATTCAGAGCTGATCATCCCAAAATCAAAATTGACATTGTGGGCCACAAAAGTGGTGCCTGCTGTGATATCCAGCACCCGCTGGGCCACTTCTGAAAAGGTGGGGGCGCCTGTCACCATCTCATTGTCAATACCCGTGAGTTGTGTAATGAAGCCCGGGATAAACATCTCCGGATTAATCAGGCTGGAAAATTCATCGAGGATCTCCTTACCATCAGTTACGAAAATGGAAATATCCGTAACCCTGGAGGAATGCGTCGTCCCGCCAGTCGTTTCAACATCGATTACAGAATATAATTTAGCAGACAAATCTTCACTTTTAAGGAGGCCATAAAGCTAATAAAAACTGAAGGGTGTATGAGCGATTGGATGCACTTCATTTTTATATTTGCCATTCGAAACATTTCTCCCCTCCTGGAGATTTATAGATCAAAAAAGAACTTATGATTGCTGTACTCTCACCTGCCAAGACATTGGACTTTGAAACTGAAACAACCCTTGAGAAAAGTAAGGCCCGGCTGTTTGACAGGTCCAAAGTACTGCTGGACACCCTGAAAGATAAAAACGAGCAGGACCTGCAAAGCATGATGAGTATCAGTGACCAGTTGGCAGCGCTCAATGTGAAACGTTTTCAGAAATTTTCCACCAGGCACACACCCAAAAACTCAAAGCAAAGTCTTTTTGCGTTTAGAGGAGACGTCTATGTGGGGTTAGACGCTGATGATTTCTCAGCTGATGATACGGCGTTCGCTCAGGATCACTTGCGGATATTATCAGGGCTTTATGGACTTTTGCGGCCCTTGGATGGTATACAGCCCTATCGATTGGAAATGGGCACACAACTTCATGTAAACGGTTATAAAAACCTGTACGAGTTTTGGGGAGACACCATCTCTAAAACCCTCAACAAAGATTTGAGAAAGCAGGGCGATAAGGTATTGGTCAATCTGGCATCAGTGGAGTACTTCAAGTCAGTGGACCGGAAAGCCCTGAAAGCGAAAGTAATTGACGTGGATTTTAAGGATTTCAAAAACGGAGAGTATAAGATCATCTCCTTTTTTGCTAAGAAAGCCAGAGGTCTCATGGCCAGATATATGATCAAAAATCGAATTAGCCAGGTAGAGGATCTAAAAGGATTTAATTACGAAGGCTACTATTTTGATGAGCAAAACTCCACTGACACCTTTCTGGCGTTTAAGCGAGGGTAGCCTACCTGTACCTGGCCAGTGCTTTTTTTGTAAAATCTGAAAGCACCAGCCGGCCACTCATGGCCGCCCTTTCCGCCAGCAGTGCATCCCAGTTTTCACAGCCATCCCAGAACACTCTTTTGAGCGCCGTTCTGGCCTCCGGACTGGTGGCAGCCAATGATGAGGCAATTTTCATGACCGCCTGATCAAGCTGTTGCACATCCGCATGGATTTCAGCGTACAGTCCTTTTTCCTTGGCCCACTGAGCCGACTGAAACTCAGTAGCATTAATAGAGAGCTGTGAAAACGCTGCCAGGCCTATTTTTCGCTCCACCGCAGGCCCTATCACAAAGGGACCGATACCTATGGTAATTTCACTTAATCGGATAGACGCATGTTCAGTAGCCAGGCAATAATCTGCAGCAGCAGCGAGGCCTACTCCACCCCCTACCACCTTGCCCTGTACCCTGCCGATGATCAGTTTGGGGCACTTTCTGCAGGCGTTGATTACATTGGCAAAACCAGAAAAGAATGCCGTGCCTGTTTCGAGGTTATCTATCTGAACCAGTTCATCGAAACTAGCCCCTGCGCAAAAAGTGCGATCTCCCCCACTTTTCAAAACAATAACCTCTACAAGATTATCCTTGCCACATGCATCAATGGTCTCCGCCAGTTCCGAGAGCATCCCGCTGGGCAGCGCATTATGCTGTGGGTGAAAAAACGCTATTTCGGTAATGCCATCCTGTAGATCCTTTCGTGTGACGTATGCTTCCATTTTTGGTGTTTCGGGGTGTTTGTTTTATGGGTGGAAATTTAAAGGGAATTTCCAAAAGGACCCTAGCAACCACCAGTTAAACCAGAGGCGATTTCATGATTTGACAGCCACATCTGTAACTTAAAGCTGACTCAGTTCAATTTACCGTACGCATAAATGTTTTTTCCTTTAATTTGTTAACCAAACCATCATCCACCCTATGCACCCAATTATTGGCGAATTTGTCGGCACCTTCATACTGCTACTGCTGGGCAATGGCGTAAATGCCAATGTCTCCTTGAACAAAACCTATGGTAACAGTTCAGGATGGATCGTAATCTCAATGGGTTGGGGTCTGGCGGTCTTTGTGGCAGTCTTCATCGCAGGTTCTTCAAGTGGCGCGCACATCAACCCTGCAGTGACGCTGGGGTTGGCCCTCGCAGGTCGATTTTCATGGTCAGCGGTCCCTGCTTACATACTCGCTCAAACACTTGGCGCCTTTGCCGGAGCCTGGGTTACTTATCTCCAGTACCGCCCGCACTTCTCCGCTACAGAGGATCAGGATGTTAAGCTCGGACTTTTTTGCACCGGGCCCGCCATCAAGTCAACCTTTAATAATTTTATTTCGGAGGTCATTGGCACTTTCACGCTCATATTTGCGGTGTTTTATCTGTCATCAGGTGAGGGGCTCGGTTCTCTGAATGCCTTGCCTGTGGGCCTGCTTGTTGTGGGCATAGGCTTGTCATTGGGAGGTACCACGGGATATGCCATCAACCCCGCACGCGACCTTGGCCCAAGGATTTTTCACGCACTGGCCCCCATTAAGGGAAAGCGAGATAGCAACTGGGGGTATGCGTGGGTGCCTATAGCCGGCCCGATAGTGGGTGCAGCGTTGGCAGCGGGACTCTATTTAGCCCTGATGTAGTGATCACATATTATCGAAGCCAGAAACATAGACGGGATGCCCTTTCAACTCCTCCAGGTTGGCTCCTTTAGCCACTACCGCCATTTCCTTTTCTGAGGAAAGTATCCTGATAAGCCCCTGATCCAGCTGCTTAAACTGCCCGTATAAATCAGATTTCGGGTCGAGACAGATAATGGCAGTATTCCGTCCGGAACGAGCCAATGCATCTTCCAGTAAAGTCTCTATAAGCTTCTGCCTGCCCTCCGGATAAAAAATCCCTTCAACTGACAAAAACCTAAAGTTCTTACTAAACAACCTCCGGATCAGCGGGATTCTGGAAATCAGACCAAGCAGAAGTTTTCCGCCTGGGATTTCATAGATTTTCCATGCTTCAGAGTTGGCCTGTAGCCCGGCGATCAGCTCTCCATTTTCATAATAGCCCAAATAGCCGTCTTGAAATCCTATATTCTCCGTGGTGAAGAGGCAATGCTGCTCATAGGCTTTCCTCAAAACTGCCTGCACACTATCCCATTCGCGCTCTTGGATGGATTCAATTTGAGCGTGCCTTTTTGGAAAAAAACGACTAAAAAACACCGTTCGAAACCTCCCAACTTCCTCAAAGCCAAAGGACGAAATGAGTCTTGAGGACCTTATGTTTTCCGGATCCACATAGGCATAAAATAAATGATTGTCCGGAGTGTCCAATACTCCCCCTGAGAGGACTTCAGTAATTTCATCTTTAAGAACAGACTTCTTTTCAAGCCGCATCATGGGGTTCGGTTGAGACCTGAACCGCTTTCGAAAAGTAAAATACCTGATATAGTGGCAAGGTGTATTTCGCCCAGTGTTGATGGTGGTTCTGCCCACCAGGCAACAGGCTCCCACCACACTACCCCCTAGCTCCACTGTAAGAAAAACGGGTTCCTTTATGTGATCCAGTTTTGGGCTGACCATGAGCTGCTGGTAAACCAGGCTCTCACCCGGTGTACCGATGATGTTTTCATTTAGTAACTCCCTTAGCTGCTTATTGGGAGCCCCTCTGTGTATTTTCAGAATGCGCATCTATTGAATAATCAACTTACCATTAAATGATTGATTGCCTGCCTCTATCCTGTAAAAATACAAACCACTCCGAATGCCATGGATCGGCACAGATTCCTGACTACTCAACAACCGCTGGGTAAGGATAAGTGCTCCCCCACGGTCGTACAGATGAAAGACTGGTGGCTCTGAATCAAACGCCCTGGTATACACATTGAGAAAGGGCGAGTTATTCAAAGGGTTCGGGAAGATCAGTATCGGTTGTTCTGTCAGATAATAGGTATTGTTGGCTGTTTGACTGAGCGTTTGACCATTTTGAAAATACAAGGTCACCCGGTGCTCATTATGGCCTTGCCGGGGCCGTGAGTCCAGCAGCCGGATGCTGGTGGTAGTCGGATTGATCAACTCTCCTACCCATTCAAATTCTTCATCTGATCTTCTTTCAAACAGAATCCGCTCTATCCCATAAGTAGTACTCAGACTAAGGTTAAGATAAATACCTTCCTCCAGCGCTACCTCCTGATAAAAGGAACTCAGGAAACATCCAGCACCCTGCGCCGTATAATCAAAGGTGTAGCTCGGGAGAAAAGCTTTGCCAGAACTGCTAATGGGCTGAATGGAGAACTGTGAGCCCGTGAGGTCTTGTTGGTTCAGCAGCAGAAAAGTATCCGTCACCACTGCGAAAAGTTCAAGATGCCTCTCTCCCAATACGGAAACCTTATATTGTGCCGCCTGATTCTGCCCGGGCCATTGAAGCATCAAAGAGTCTCCGCAGTTAAATCCGACCGAGGTATTGAGTCTTCTGGAAATGGTGAATACCTCCGTTTCGTATTGCACGCCATCTATGGACATACGGGCTCTGGCCATACCGGTCAGAGCATCAGGCAAAGAGTTCCATCGGAAATAACCTTTTTCCAGTGCTACAGTCTCTTCAATCATCCGCCAGTCACTTTCACCTTCCATCTGGTATTCCAGAGTGCCTGTTTCACTTCCGAAGGTACTCACCCATCTGAAATAGGTGGTAGTTTCTCCATTATAGGGAAAATGATCACTTCCCGTGGGAAAGTCCCATTCAAAGGTATCCAGTGTATCCCAGTCATAAACCACCTCAAAGTGTTGTGATTGAGTGAGGAGCCCTTCTCCTTTTATCGCCAGCTTATAAATGCCTGCTTCGGGTGTGCTCAGTGAAATCTGCTCAATGTTATTCAGATGATCTTCGGCTCTGACCGCAGGGAGGCTGAGTGCCTGGCTATCTGAAGAGGTACTGAGTACCCATGGGTGGTAGATGGTTCCCTTGGGATCAGACAAGTCCATATCCAGGTCATTGATTAGCGCGATGGCATCACCGGGATGTGCCGGAGGATCTGTCCAAACCAGCGTCATCTTCAGATTGGTTGCAGTCTCCGGAATCAATAAGTCAAAGGTCCTGACCTCATCCTGAGTAATAGCTGATGAAATAAAATTTCCCGAAATCAGGGATTGCATGGATTTCCAGGCATTGAGGCCCCCAAACCCGGTAATGTGATCGGGGCCTGTTTCACCAACATCATCTGCCCCATTAATAAAGAGAGCCTTAATGAGCGCAGATGTAGGCTGATAACCATAGAGCTTACCGAATTGCTCCTGAAGCAGGGAAGCTGTACCTGACACCAGGGCCGCCGAGTTAGAGCTTCCATACATACTGTACGATACGATTTCCGGCTTTACCCGACCATCATATGCCGGGCCACGGGATGAGAACTCCAACCTGTGGCCGGTGGTATCTACAGCGCCTACTACGAGCGCATTTTTGGCCATTTTAAAATTACCGGTTATGTTGCAAAATCCATTAACCCCAGCATAATGGCCTTCCTGAGCAGTCAACGATCCCTGATTTCCACTACTCATCACATGCAACAAAGTGGGATTATCATAGGCACTTTGGTCAAAAGCCTCAGCCTGTAACCCATAAAAGCTCTCTATACTGGTACCGTAGGAATGATTTTGAACATGGATATCGCTCTCAGTAAAATAATCATGAGGCTGTGGAAGTACATTATTGAAACCAGATGAAGAGAGCTGAATAGCCCGACTAACTCCCTTACCGGTTATAAACGAGTTACCTGCTCCACCAATCACTGTGGCCATTTCAGTGGCATGCTGACTGATTTCCGGGGAGGACACCTCCGAAATAATGCTACGCCCTATCAGGTCTATATCCTTAGGGTCAAACTGGTCTTCCTGGATGGACAGCGTAGATTTGCTACCATTTAGCAAAGGAAAAAAGTGATGAAGTTTATTGACTCTATTCGGGTTCAGGTTAAGATCGATCACCCTGCTCTCATTAATTGGTTGCACAGACTCCTTTGAGATGAACAGAACCTGTGGGTTTCCGGCGATTTCCAGCAGGTATTTCCCTTGAGTTTTTAAGGAATATAAACCTCTTGAGCGGTCAATGATTTCGGCATTTCCAAACTTTTGTAGAAAAAGCAGTATATCAATTGATGAACTTTTGAGCATATAGGTTCCCCACCTGTCAGGTGGGCTCAGGTACTCACCGGATTGTAGTTTCCAAATATTATTTGTTCGAATTTCACTAATGCCATATAATTTGTTTTTAGTAAGATTGACACCCCGCAGGATGTACGAATTTTGACCTGTTCGCCGAAGAATTTGAATGGAGGTGTCCCTCAGGTAATCCTTTTCAAAACCTTCGTGGAAAACAACCTCCAGAATAGGAACGTCATTTTTTCTTATTTCTGAGCCCATTTTATCAGAGCCTTCGCCCCTGCCTGATTCGCCAGTCATGATCTGCCCCTGAGCATAAAAACACAAAAGTGTTAACACTAAACAAGCTGGTACCTTAATCATTGATTTCAAATTAGTCATAAATTTCCCCCAAAGGCTTCAAGAATGCCCACTAAACCATCCTGAAATTAGGATTTTCAGCCTTTTATTGATTTCGTTAAACAGAATTTTATTTTGCTATACCACATAAAAGTGTTATAATATCCTATGTATCAAATGATATATAGGTAAAATAAATACAATCATTCCCTCTGCAAATAGAATCTATTTTTCTACATTCGATGCATAACTAAAACCTAATTCATTATGTCTAAATTAAAATTCACGCTATTTAGCACTGCTGTGCTTCTGGCGTCTTTCACGTTGGTGACGTCTTGTACACAAGATGAAGTAGTACCTAATAACAATGAGATTTCGTATGAAGTCTCAGCCAAGTTCGAGGAACTTGGATTTGACGTAAGCGATATCCGCAAAGTCAACACCACCAATCCACTGACCAAAGAAACCACATCTGGTTTCTTACTCGAGGGGGATATTATGATTCCTTTGGCACAGATGGAATCAATGCTAGGAAGTGAGCTCTTTCATCAGGGCCCATGCGGTGAACAGTACCGTACCAATAACCTTGTGAGTTCACCAAGAACGATCTCGGTCATTGGCTACACGGGAGGTTCTCAAGCCTTGGATAACACCATGCGTACTGCTTTGAGCTGGGCTGTAGACAACTACAATGCGCTCAACATCGGGCTCACCTTCACACTCTCCTATGGGACCAACTACGGTAGCAAGGATATCGTAGTGTATAAAGGAGGCAGTGGTGCCGGGGGATCAGCCGGATTCCCAAGTGGCGGAAATCCTTACAAGTATGTGCAAATCCTTTCCGGAACAAGCAGCTATGGAACAAACGTAACCGAGCACGTGATCACTCACGAAATTGGTCATTGCCTGGGTATGAGACATACTGACTACTTCAATAGGTCATTGTCTTGTGGCTCCGGTGGAAATGAAGGTGATGGTGGTGTAGGTGCCAACCACATCCCGGGTACTCCTACTGGTTTTGATGCCAACTCCATCATGCTATCTTGCTTCAGCTCAGGTGAAGATGGCGAGTTTGGCTCTTATGATGTGACTGCTTTTGAGTACCTCTACTAAAAGGTTCAGACCAGTCTATTGCTAATAAAAAAGGCTGCCATTCGGCAGCCTTTTTTATTACTCTGTAATGACAGGGACTTCCATCTTAATTTTGTCCCATTTAAAAACGATTTTCGCTCCCGTGTCATACAATGGCTCTAATGCAATGGTAAATTGCTCTGTATGCTCGGACGGCAACACTGGAATCATCACGGAAAGAATGTCTAACTCACTATCTGCTTCAAAAGCACCCCACTCTCCAAGTTCCGTGTTTAACCTAAACTCAAAGTATTGAGGACCAGGGATCGCATACATGCGGTAAGTTCCTTTTTCCACTGCCTGATCTACAAAAAGGACATCCTGACTGAATGTGATCTCAGTGGACTCATTAGCGCCAAGTCGCCAGTACGCTCCAAAGGGTTGCAAAGCTTCCTCTTCTTCTGTACCGAAAATCAGGCGATCCCGTACAGACGGTCTACTATATGAGATATCTACCGTCAGCTCTCCATTGGTAAGGTTGGCTGCTCCTCTCGGACTGAGTGTTCGGTTTCTGTTATCCAGATAGAAGTAGGCCACTACCAGCAGGACCACAACTACTCCAAGTGAGATTAATATTTTCTTCAGCATTTTGTTGATGTTTATTTTGGGCACAATCTAGCGATAATCTATTGTATGCAGGATACCCCGGAGATGATTTATTCCAACTCAAGCTAACCGGAAACACTGCCTATTCATTCATATTTTGGTAAGTTTAAGGCAGGATGAAAATATTAGGAATAGACATTGGTGGCACCGGGATCAAAGGGGGTATTGTAGACACTAAAAAAGGTGAATTAATCACTGAAAGGCATAGAATCGCCACACCGGATCCGGCAACACCAGCGGCTGTTATAGAGACCGTCATTGAATTGGTGAAGGAGTTTAACTGGAATGGGCCCATAGGTTGTGGATTTCCAGCTGCGGTGCGACACGACATAGTGGTTACCGCTTCCAATATAGACAAAAGTTGGATCGGCATGAATGCAGCCAAAGCCATCCAAAAAGCAACTGGTTGCCCCACTCACCTGGTGAATGACGTAGATGCTGCGGGCATGGCAGAAATGAAATTTGGAGCTGGAAAGAACCAAAAAGGCGTGACCCTCATGGTGGCGGCTGGCACGGGAATCGGTACGGCCCTGTTTATAGGTAAGCATCTGGTCCCCAATACAGAGCTCGGCTTTGTGCATGTAAAAGGGATGCCTGGCGAACACTATGCGGCCAATTCAGTTAGGAAGTCCGAAGATCTCTCCTGGCAGGAATGGGCAGAAAGACTGAATGAATATTTTAAAAAACTGGAATTCCTGTTCTGGCCAGATCTGTTTATTTTAGGGGGTGGCGTCAGCAAAGACTTTGACTCGTATAAACAATACTTTACTTTGGATACCCAATTGGTGCCTGCCGAGTCAAGAAATCATGCCGGAATCATAGGAGCTGCTCTGGCGGCTAAAGAAGCACTCAAATAGATCACTTATCTCATACAGACAACATGAAAGACTACCCATGGCTGGCCCAGTACCCGGAGGCTACTCCCCACGACATTGATCCTGACACCTACCCTTCACTGGTGGCCTTTCTGGCCGACTGTGTGGCGAAATTCGGAGATAAGAGTGCCTATGAAAATATGGGCGTGGAAATATCATTTAATGACCTGGATGAGCTCAGTAGTGCATTTGCCAACTACCTGATGCATGAAACCAATCTTGAGAAGGGCGACCGGGTGGCTCTGCAGATGCCTAATGTGCTCCAGTATCCGGTGGCGCTGTTTGGTGTCCTCAAGGCTGGAATGGTAGTGGTCAATACGAACCCTCAGTATAAGCCCTCCGAAATGGAACACCAGTTTACAGATGCGGGGGCGAAAGGCATTATTCTGCTCAACACCTTCGCCTTCAAACTGGAGGAAATTTTGCCGAAAACCCAGATTGAGACGATCATCATTGCTGAGGTGGGTGATATGTTGGGAACGCTAAAGGGTGCATTGGTTGATTTCATGATCAAAAGGGTTAAGCGAATGGTGCCTGATTACGATCTCCCTATGGCTGTGGATTTTCAAGAAGTCATCAAGGCAGGTAAACAGCATACCTATACGCAACCCGAAATTAGAAACACAGATCTGGCGCTGCTGCAATATACAGGTGGCACTACAGGGGTAGCCAAAGGTGCGGCACTCAGCCATCGCAATCTGCTCGCCAATATCGAACAGGTAGAAGCCTGGATGCGTCCAAAACTGGTGGAGGGTGAAGAGGTAACAATCACCGCCCTCCCACTCTATCACGTATTTGCGCTTACGGTGAACTGCTTTGGAATGCTGAAAATCGGGGCCAAAAGCGTCCTCATTACAGATCCCAGGAAAATGGATGATTTCATTAAGGTACTTAAAAGTCACCCGTTCTCAGTAATCACAGGGGTCAATACACTCTTTAACGGGCTGGTTCAGAGGCCTGAGTTTCAGAATGTCAATTTTGAGCACCTGAAAGTAGCCGTGGCAGGTGGCATGGCATTACAAAAAGCCGTCGCTGATAAGTGGAAATACCTCACCGGCAATGACATTGTGGAAGGCTATGGCCTTTCAGAAACATCTCCACTCCTCACCTGCAACCCCATAGACGGCACTGAAAAATTAGGAACGATTGGTTTGCCCGTCCCCTCTACCGAAATCAAAATTGTCAGCGATGAAGGCGCAACCCAGGGTGTTGGTGAATTTGGGGAGATCTGGGCCAGAGGACCGCAGGTGATGATGGGTTATTGGCAAAACCCCAAAGAAACGGACATTGTGATGGAGGGTGATTGGTTCAAAACCGGGGACATTGGTTTCTTCGATAGTGAAGGATTCATCAAAATAGTGGACAGGAAGAAAGAGATGATCAATGTGTCCGGGATGAAAGTTTTCCCTAATGAAGTGGAAGATGTGATTGCACAGCTGGAGGGTGTTTTGGAAGTAGGCGTGATCGGTGTGGCACACAAAAACTCCGGGGAAGTGGTTAAAGCCTTCATTGTAAAAAAAGATAAGAACCTGACTGAAGAAGTGATAATGAAGCACTGCCGGGATCATCTGGTGGCTTACAAAATGCCAAAGTTTATAGAATTCCGCGAAGAACTACCCAAATCCACGGTCGGGAAGATTTTACGCAAAGAACTTCGAAAAGAAGAAATTGCCAATGCCTTATAAAATTGTGGTATTGGACGGCATTTATGCCAACCCCGGAGACTTGAGCTGGGAGGCCTTAGAGACTTATGGAAACCTCACGGTATACGATCGAACCAGCCCGGAACAGGTCATGGATCGCGCAATGGATGCTGATATTCTCATTGTCAACAAGGTGGAATTAAGAAAACCTTTGCTCGACAACTTTCCACATCTGAAAATGATTGTGATCTCTGCGACAGGCATGAACAATGTAGACCTGGAAGCAGCAAAAGCCCTTGGAGTTGTGGTGAAGAATGTAGTGGGATACGGTGCCCAATCGGTAGCACAGCACACTTTTGCACTAATACTGGAATTGACCAACCGGGTTTCTGCTCACAATGACAGTGTACAAAAAGGTGAATGGGATGCAGAGAAGGGATTTAGCTACACCACTTCTCCGGTCACTGGACTGGATGGTAAAACCCTTGGTATCTATGGTTTCGGAAGTATTGGTCAGGAGGTGGCCAGCATCGGCCGGGCCTTTGGTATGCGCATCATGGTAGTGAGCAATCATGCCGTCCCGACTGATTATCCCTTTTATGAATTTGTAAACCTGCGTGAATTATTTGAGCAATCAGACCTCATCAGTTTGCATGCACCCCTGAGAGATGACAATAAACATGTGGTAAATAGTGCACTCCTCAGTCACATGAAGCCGGATGCACGCCTGATCAATACCGCCCGAGGGCCTTTGGTCCATGAAGAGGATTTAAAAAGCTGGCTCATAGCCCACCCGATGGCAGGAGCGGCGTTGGATGTACTCGAAACAGAACCACCTGGTCCGCAACACATTCTGTTTGGGTTGCCCAACTGCATAATCACCCCACATATGGCATGGACCGCTAAAAGTGCCAGAAAAAAACTCATTGTTGAGGTGACCTTATTGGTGAAAACGTTCGTTTCCTGACAAAATTCACTTTTAAGGGGTTTTTCATGGTTTCTTTTTCTACTCTGGGCCCAAGTCATTGGGCGTAGTTCCTTATTTTTGCGCCTGGTACCCAAACGCTTACTTCACTTGCTTATGAGACTTGGTCAGCTCTCCAGACAACTCAACCTGGACACTACAGATATTGTCAATTTTTTGGCTGAAAACAATATTGAAGTCAAAGATCATCCCAATGTTAAGTTGGATGAAAATGCTGAACAGATGGTGCTGGAAAAGTTTGCCGAACCAAAACCTGAGGAGCCCGTGGAGCGCATAGAAGCTTCTGAGCAACTCAACATCGATAACGAACCGGCAGAGATAAGTAGTGATGCCCTTCTGGAAGAACCGGGTGATTTAATGGAGAAGGGGCTGATTGATGAACCAACGGTGGATATCCCTGAGGTTGAACCCGTGGAGTCAGCGAATATAGAAGAAGCAGCCGACCCAGAAGAGGAAACACCTGAGTCTGAGGAAGAAATAGAAGTCATTAAAGCCCCCAAAATAGAACTCCCGGGGCTGAAGGTAGTGGGAAAAATTGACCTGCCAGAACCTAAAGCACCGAAACCGGAAGCTGATCAGGAGACCAAAGAAGAGGAAGAAAAAGAGGAATCGATTCCCAAGGTAAGGCTGGTACATCATAGCAAGAGAAACAGCAGGCCCAGACTGACTCCCGAGCAGCTTGAAGAAAAGCGACTTAGAAATAGGAAAGCGAAGGAAAAGCGAATTCGTGAAGCTGAGGAACGAGCCAGGGCCCGGGAGATTCAGCGACTAAAAGACATCAAGGCTGAGCACTATAAAAAGAAGCTGGCTAAACCAAGCACCAAAGCGACAGCAAACAAGAAGAAAGCATCCGCTAAGCCAAAGCACAGTACCAAACAAAAGCCACAGCCCAAGTCGTTATTGGGTAAATTCTGGCGATGGCTGAATACCTAAATTTTGCAGATGTAGATTAATTCCTCTCAAAAGAATCCTGAAGCTTCAATCACTTAAGCTCGCAATTCGCCTTATTTTAAGGCATTGTGCGAAATACAAAATCCCAAAGTGGAGAGGTGACGCCAAAGGCTTTATGGCCTTGACGGTAATGATGAATGCCATGGTGCACCCAGAATATCTTAAGGAAATTTTTAGGGGGGCGATAAGCATGCACCAGGTAATGAATGAACAGATAACCGGCGTATCCGAATAGAAATCCCGGCAAGAATGCAAATACCTGATCCCCTATAACCAGTTTGAACAGGAAGAGTAAAATCGTAGAGATGGTAACACTCACAATGGGAGGCATGGCCAATCTATCCTTATCCTTCGGGTAGTCGTGATGCACCCCGTGAAACTTATACTGAAAATTTTTACGAGCGCTCGTGTGGGTGCTCATATGAAAAAGAAACCTGTGAATGGAATATTCCAAAAGGGTAAAAAAGAGCAATCCTCCAAAAAACAATCCTGTAGTGACCAGGGGAGCCAGTTGCACTGTCACAATACTCCAATAGAGCAGCCCCATCCCGTACAGGATAAATATGCTGATTGGCAGGGCTATATGTGTTCTTGTCAGGCGCTCCAGGATCGGATTCTTAAACAGTCGCTTAGTTCCTTTATTGTGTATTTCCATATGAGACGCTAAGTTAATTTTTTACGGCGGGTTTTAATTCTTTTTGGTGGAAATGAAGAGAACCACAAACAAACACTACCTTCTGGCTCCGCCTCGCTTCATTTCCTCGATGGTATTGACAGCTGTTTGGAGCTCTCTCTTCAGGCGTACCTGAGTTTCTCTTGACTTATCACGGTGGGTTTCAAACTCTTTCCTCTGCTGCTCATACTCCCTTTTAATGCGGGAAGTAGTGGCATTACTTTTTACAAACATGCCATAAGCCAATACTACCGCCACCACAAGAATGAGGATGATCACCCATACCAAAATGTGATAGGCTGTCTTTTCCATCTCTATCCCCAGAAAAATGATCCCATCATTGGTTTTTTCGCTTTCAGCAAGTCGTGCACTCACCTTACGCAAATCTGACTTCAGGGAATCTATGTTCCCCTGAAGGTTTGCAATCGTTGATTGAAGGGAAGTGATTTCTTTTGACTTGGCTCTCAGTGTGTCTTCTATATTCACCCAAAACCCTTCAATTTCCGTCTGTCTGATCACCTTGTATTGCTCATAGGTGGAAGACTTCTGCATGATCTGTTCGTACTGATCTTTTAGGCTCTCCTGCGCGTGTCCTGCCTGGCTAGCGGCAGCCACGGTAAATAGTAATAAACAAAGTTTCAGTGTTCTATGAACCTTTTTCATCTAATAATCGCTGGTTTGTATTGATTGTATCTGATTAATAAAAAGTCACCTCACAGTTAGGAAAAATTTCCTTGAATTCGCCAATCTTATGGGACCGAATTCTGGTATTGTAGCAAATGAGTGATTTCAGACCGCTAATATCGTAAAGCCTGTCCAGTTGCCAAACTCTTGTGTTGCTTATATTTAATACCTGAAGCTGGTAGAGCTCTTCCAGTCCCTTTAATTTCTTGATATTGGTTCCTGAGCAATTCAAAGTGACCAGGGTCCGGTTTTCACTAATCGGCCTGAGGTCATCCACCGCGGTATTAGAGATGTCCAGGGAGCGCAAATACTGTAAAGTAGCCAGCCCTTCAAGGTCCATCAGCGGGCCATTCTTACAGGTGATCTGTTCGATATCTTCGTGCACATTCAGGTCGATCAGACTGGTGACTCCCGTATTGGAGAGCGAAATGTCTTTTAGGTTGATAAATCTATCCAGCGTCCTGAGAGACGCAATCGGAGTGTTTTCTATTTGGACAGAGCGGCTTTCGATGAGTTGATGTAAAGTGAAAGCATCTACTTTATTGAGGTCAAAGGCCTTTTTCCATGGGTCGGAGAGCTCTTCCCACCACGACAATAAAAATTGGGACTGATAAATTACTACGGTCTCCGGGTTCACTTTCAGGAAAGCTCTTACCCGATCTTCGGTGATATTGGATTGATCTGCATCCACCAGCACCAGCTTATTCAGGGATTGGATGGACCTGATGTCCTGAATAAGGCTTCCCTTCACGATAATGTATTTCAGGTTTTTGTTTTGCTCTAACCCGGCCAGTGTTTCTATGGGCAGCTTCTCTCCTACCAGGAACTCAAGGTCGGCCATCCCAGCCGTAAACCGCAGGTCGGTGAATAAGTTTTTACTCACGTTTAAGTACCTGAGTCTTGTGAATTTCTCAAGGGGTTTGGAGGACACCAGTTGCTGATTGCTCACATCCAGCGAATCGATGTTGAGGAGCCTGATCACATCCTCCTTGGAGGGATCTGAGCGCCCTACTTTCTGGGTTAAGACCGTTTTCCAGTCATAAGGCAGGTTTTTCCACCATACTATCACTTTCTCACTATTAATAACCACCACGAGCCCGGGTTTGGCTGTCATCAGTTGGGAGGCCTGACCCTCGGACACTCCTGTGTAGTCTGCATAGACTTTCTTCAGTTTAGGGCAATCCCTGAGTGGACTCAGGTTGTTGACAGTGGTCTGGTTAATATACAGTTGCTCCAGAGCGGGATGACTTTCTAGGCCTGCCAGGCTGCTGATGTAGGTCTCAGATAAGTCTAGCACTTTCAATGCCTTGAAACCACTAAGTACTGAAAGTGTCTTCACTCCGGTCCGGGACAACATGGCTTTTTGAAGTTGTATGCTTCCGCTAAGCACTTCGGGATCTGTAAAGGCAGTATTTGAAAAATTAATTGTATTCAAGCCGGTCAGATTTTTGAGCGGTGTAAATACAATCACGTTGGATCCTGAGAGGTTCAACGTTTCCAGACGGGTAAGCCCGCCAATGGCGGTGATGTCTTGCACCAGGGTCTGCGAAAGGTCAAGCACCCTGAGGTTTTCGAAGTACTGAAGCACATCAATTTTCGATAGTCGGGTATTCAATGCGCTTAATTTCTCCAGCTTCATCGCATACCGCAGTGGCCCCAGGTCATCTATTTTGGTATTGCTGATATCCAGCACCTTCAACCCCTTCAGGGCGGCCAGCGGCTGAATGTCCTGAATCATCTGATTTCCAGACAAATTGATACTGTCAATGGCTGCGATCTTAAAAAGCGCTTCATCTGATATGCTGTCAAATTCCACATATGACTTGAAAATGCGCGTCCATCCATACGACAAATTCTCCCACCAGTTTCTCAGCTCCTTTTCGCGACTGATTTTGGTAGTATAAACACTCACGATCTTCAGGTCCGACTCATCTTCATCCACGTTCACCTCCAGAAATCTCCTGGAAGTGTTTTTAAAAGGATTACCCTCAAGTGTGATGGCATCAATGGTGTTTTGGAAGGATACTAAAAAATAAGTCTTTCCATTTTCCCGCTCGGCTTTTGTAATCTGGATATCTTCAAACGAAAAAGAGATGTCCTGAAAGAAAAAATCCACATCCCTGAGATAGCCAGGTACATCCTTGTTGGTAATGGCATTTCGGTCAGGTAGCAGATCATCTTCTACCTGCACCTGTCGGTTCAAAAAGATTTTCTTATAACTCTCAGTGAGAATGGCTTCTTTGTCCCGTGTGGGGGTTTTGGAGGATCCCACAGTATTGAGCATATACTGATAAAAGGACACCAGGCCCCGCACTTCCGAGAGGTAGGCTTCGTCCGTGTCTGCAGTTTGATTCTCCTGGCCGAAGCTTTCGAAAACACCGATGAGTAAAGTGAACGTGAGGAATATGAAAACGGGCTTCAGCCTAGTTTTTGTCATAGAGGTAATCTTTCAATTGTTTTTGCTCAGTAGCCCCAACCTTCACCAGGTTAGAGATCAACCAACCGGTGTTAAATCCGGGTCTGTTAAAATTGGACAGCTCGAAATACCAGCCATCCACTTCAAAGAAGTGGAATTTTACATTTTTCACTGTTTTAAATTCCAGTGTGCCGCTTTTCATCTCATAAAGGAAAAGCGTGAGGTAATCAGGCTCCCATTTTCTGGAAGTATATTGTTCCGGATTTTGGGTGTTCTTAAAAGCTTTTTTGAGGGTCATGAAATCCAATTCATGGCTCATGGGGTGTATAAACATTTTTTGCTCAGAGGTATCCTTGCTGAAGGAGGATTTAAAGGGATCGAAGGAGACATCATCAATGACCCATTCATAACCCTGGCCTTGCTTCTGCAGGATCATGTACAGCATCAGACTGACTTCTTTGCCTTTATGGAGAAAGGTGGTATTCACTTCAGCAAACCAGTCTCCGGAGTGAAAATCCAAAAACACAGGATTCTTCTTATCCAAAACCTCTTTGATAAAAGTGTTGGCCGCCTCACTCTTCACATACCCTGTTTCGGTATCAAAAAGTATCGGCAGGTATTTCTTTCTAAGCCCGGCATCTCTGTATTTCTTATCCTCCGGATAGTAGCGATTACCCCGCTCATCTTCCTCCCCGTTGAAGCGGTGAAAGAACTGGTTGATTTGCTTGGTAGAAGCATATAATGCATCCTCGGTATCTTTCATTTCATCAGTGACCGATCGCTGGGCCACTGATGAAGTGAAAGTGATCACAAGGGCTGTAACCAATAGGCAGTACCTCATGCAGAAGTTTCGGTTACCCGCACATCACCCAGCAAGACATCCCAAAATTCGATCGTCCGTCCGGCTATTTGTGTTTCCTTCTTCTTCACGTAGATCGTGATGTCCTTCTTGGTGGTATCCTTGTAGCTCATACCATCATCCGAAGTTCCTTCAAAGCGCTGATAAATGGTAATGACTCCCACAAAACTGCCGTCTGGTTGTTGTTCCAGATCACTGATGTAGTGAATGTCGTACCATTTGATGCTTACTTTATCATAATTGAGCGCCATAAGCCGCTCAAAATACTGGCGAACTTTGTAGTAGGAGATTTCTTCTTTGGATAAAGAAGATACACCCATTTCACTGTCAGGTGCAAAGAGCTCTTCTGCCCGATCCATCACCCGTTGAGCTTCGGAATATTGGGTTTTCTTATCTCCGATAATGCTGATGTATTTACTAAGGTCCTTCACTTTTTCCAACGCCAACGAGTCAATCGCTTGCTTTCTTCTTGGATCAATATCGGACTGTGCAAATGCGTTAGAAACCAGAAGCAGCGTGGCTGCCAATGTGATGTATTTGAATATTTTCATAATTATCTGTCTTTATTTGGGTTTATTTCTTGAGCACCAACTCTTTGATTTTACCATAGTCATCCAACACCATTTCTTCCACTTTGGCCTTGTTGTTGCCGGTATCCTTCAGGTATTCCAGGTACTTTTTAATGGTGGTGGGTTCGTCATAGTCAGCTGTGCCGTCTTTCCTGTAAATCACGATAAGCACCGGTGCATCGGGTCTGCCAAACATGGTCAGTGCCTCGCTGATACTTCCATTGGCCGAGGTGGCTGAAGGAGCGTTCGCTATGGCCGTAAAGTAATTCTCGAGTTTTTGAGACTTATTAGGCTCCTTCGTTGCTATTCGCTCAGGCTCTTCCAACTCCTCCGGTTGATCCTCGGCCAGCTCTTCTTCTATCTGTGCTCTGACTTCCTGTGGGTCTGAAACTTCGGCGACCTTCTTCTTGTTTTTACAAGCTGAGAAGCCTACAATCAGCGCCAGCAAAAGAGTGGTATTGATCAGCGAAAAATTCATTTTTTTGTGTCTCATTTTATTCATTGGTTTATCATGATCGTTAAACGTTATCTCTTGAAAGATGATATTAAATTTCTCCACTTTCCAAGACTGATCTGCTCATGCAAATAGCATTCCAAACTTACAGGGTAAGGTTTAAATTAAGTTTCAAATCAGAGAAATTATCATTTTGAGAAAGTGATGGTAGAATTGAGAATATAGCTCATTCTAAATCACTATCAGATCGAGCAAATTGTTGGTCTATCTAATTTTTGGTAAATTAAATCCCAAAACCCAAAGAACCATGAAGCCATTCAGCCTGCTCCTCTTTTTTGTCGTCATTCTTTCTGGTGCCGCACCATCGTCTGCTCAGACTAATCTAGAATGGGCCACTCTGGCTGCACCAGAAGCACACCGTGAAAATGCCACAGTGTATGGATATGACGAGAACGGAACATTCGTTTTGCTCCGTGAGGGTTCCAATCACCTGGTATGTATTGGGGATGATCCTGCCAAAGAAGGATTTAGTGTGGTCGCGTACCACAAAGACCTTGATCCCTTCATGGCCCGTGGGCGTGAATTGAAAGCCATGGGTAAATCTCTTGATGAAATCTTCGCTACCAGAGAAGCCGAAGCCCAATCCGGCCAGTTGGTGATCCCTGACAAGTCTACGCTGACGGTCTATCAGGCCGATCTGGATGAAAACGGCAGCCCCATCAATCCTTACCTGAGATATGTCGTGTACATACCCTTTGCCACGGCAGAGGAGACCGGACTGCCCACAGGCCCAATGTCTGATGGTGGCCCCTGGATCATGGATCCCGGCACTCATCGCGCTCACATCATGATTACCCCTGCCAGAAAAGATTAATGCCGGTTTAAAACAATCTGGTTATATTATTGTTTAACTTAGTGGATTATTTAATGCACTGAAAAATTGCCACTTAGGCAGCTGCACTTCGACAAACGAAAAAATCATAAATTTTAAATACCTATGCTTCAACAAACTAGGAGTAAAACTTCTTACGAAGAATTATTATCAAGCGTAATCGAAAACATTAAGAAACAGGGTTACGAAAATATCAGAGCTGATCTGAGCGAATATGAATCCCCTTACCAATTGATTGGGCAAACCAAAGATGTAAATTTTACTCCAGATGTGACGGCAACGAAAAACGACGGAAAAGCTTACTTTGAAATTTCTACCAAAGTGGACAATCCGAATGATCTGATTAACAAATGGAAATTGCTGGAAACACTGGCAACGATGAAGCGAGGCAAATTTCAAATATTTGTACCTCATGGTCACATGAAGTTTACACAGGAATTGGTGAAAGATTATAACATCAACGCTGAAGTTAGAAAAATCTAGTAAAAAGCCCTTCAAATTGAATTTGAAGGGCTTTTTTGTTAAGGACGTTTTCCAATTAAAAGTAGGCCGTCTCCCTTTTCAAAAGACACTTCTCCGTTGCTCACCTCCGAGGTTTCACCTGTATAGTAATTAGTGACCACCTCTCCATCCGTGAAGATTCCACCGGTTGTCACCGCGCCACCATCATTGTCCATCACCACAATCACCCGATCGCTCGTATCTGCGCCGCTGTAGGTCCTTGAAAAGGTATACGGTGTATCTTTGAGTAGTTGATGCTTACCCGCTCCTATGGCCACGTGCTCTTGTCTGAATTTCCCCAGTTTTTGCCAGTGTGACAACAAGTCCTGAGTCTCCTGGTCATTAAGATCGCCCCAGTTCATCATGGTGCGAAGGTTGGCATCCCCCGCTGCTCCTTCTGCCAGAAGTGGTCGGGCAGTTTCATCCCCATAATATATTTGAGCCTGGCCAGGAGTCAGCATCAGCATGGTGCCAGCCAGGTAGGTTTTGGTTCTTTCTCTGTCAAAAGGCCCGCCATCATCATGAGAGCTCACATAGTTGAGCACCGTATATCCTTTAAGGCTGGTGTTAAGCTGATGGGCATAATATGAGAAAACCGCTTCCGGCACTCTGCCTGCATCTTCTTTCATGGAAAAGTTGATGAGACTCTTGAAGCCATTCCGGAAAAAGTTAACACTGTCCTCAGCGTTATAGAAATAGTTCTGACCATTCTGGATGCTGTATCCATAGACCTCACCCATCATAAAAAAGTCCTGATCATCCAGCACCTCTGCTGGTGAAGCCGACTTCCAATCCCTGAAGGCCTCACTTGCAAGCTTATAGAGGTCGGCCCAAATGGAAGCTTCTGTATGCTTAGCAGTGTCTACCCGGTAGCCATCGATTCCCATCTCCCGCACATAGTCAGTGAGCCATTTCATGACATAAAACCTAGGTACTCTGGGGTATCCTGTTCTTTCAAAAAACACATCCAACTCGGCCAATTCTTGCTCCAAACGCCCCTCCTCAGTCCATTTTTCAATCAGAAAATCTGGAAGTTCAACTTCCTCATCACTGTCCGTTCGGATGTCAGGAAGGTTCTCCACCAACGTACAGGCGATGGTGGAAGCAGCGTCTCTATAAGTACACTGGGGAGTTGTTCGCACCCAATCATCCGGCCACTGACTGTCCTCTGGAGTAACCGGCCCGGTGTGGTTCACCACCACATCCATCAGTATTCTGATCCCATGTTCGTGAGCCACCCTAACCAGGTCTTTGAGATCCTCCATCGTTCCAAAATTAGGGTCAATGGCCGTCCAATCACGTGCCCAATACCCATGATAGCCATATGTCTTTCCGGTGCCCTCGTCCACATAACTATGAATCTGCTCCACAGGCGGATTAAACCAGATGGCATCCACGCCAAGGTCATCGAAGTACCCTTCCTCTACTTTCATTCTGATCCCCTGCAGGTCTCCCCCCATAAAACTCCTCAACAAAGCCCCGTCTGGCTTGCGGTCATAGCTGATGTCATTATCAGGATTTCCATTATAGAAGCGATCGGTCAACAAAAAATAAACTGTTGCATTTTCCCATTTGAAGGCCGATGGTTTATTTTCTGAGTTGGCAGTGGGCTTTTCAGAGCAGCCTGTGATGGCCAGAGCAATGAGCAATACAATGAGGAGCTTGTACATGGGATGTTTAGTTTTAAGAAGTAGCTAAAACTAAGAGAAAGAAGTAACTCTGCCAAGTAGAAAAAAAGAAAGCCGGCCCTGGGACCGACTTTCACGTGCTCACGCACTGGTATCTATTATAAAAAGTGGGATTTTAGTGTGAGTACCTAAACCAAAAAGCCCATATTGTTAGATCTGTTTAGTAAAGCAAATATCGAATTCCGTCTCTGCAACATCCTTTCACATAAGCATTACGCGTTCATTGCAAATTGATAAACAGGATAACTTAAAAATCGATGATCACATTGCAACAAGTCTAGGATGGGATCAATTTCAGGGAAATTTTCGCCAAGAATGAACATTCGGGCCTGACCACCGAACTGTTTTCCTTTGTACAGCCCCATCGAACTTAAATAATCAAATGTTCGATGGCTATCCCTCAACCATATTAAGTCACAGGTCTCCTCAGAAACTTTCAAGTTGCTCACCATCATATCTACCTCAGTGAGACTAGATGAGATAAGAACTATTTCTGTATTCCGAATAAGATCACGTTTTCCGACCATCCTTTTTAATGCTAGTGATACAAATGTATTTAGCCTCAAAAAGAAATTTTAGGGTGTTATCCTGATTGTGAAAAAATAGGTGAATTGCCTATAAATCAAAGCGCTGAAGAATCAAATGATGCCTTTTTCAATGGCATATATAGCCAGGCCTGCCATGGTCTTGCACCCCGTCTTTTCAAGAATGTTGCGCTTATGTGCTTCCACGGTTCTCACACTAATAAATAGCATGTCAGCAATCACCTGGTTGGAGTGTTCCTCCATTATCAGCTTTACAATCTCTTTTTCTCGTTTGGTAAGGGTTACTTCCAAGGATATACGCTGTGTAGCGGGCTTCCGGCCTGCCAACTGCCCCATGATGATGTCATATACTTCACGGGAATAATAGTTATCTCCCGCACTAATGGCCTTGATGGCTTTGAGGATCTCTTCTTTTGGACTATTCTTCAACACATAACCCTTGGCGCCCAGGCTGATCATTTTTTTGATCTGGGAAACCTCATTAATCATGGAAACCACCAGAACGTCCTGTTCAATCTGCTGCTCCTGAAGAGCAGTCAAAAACTCCATTCCGTTCATATCGGGCATGGCCATATCCGTTATAATCAGATCAAAGGTTTTTTCTTTTAATTTCTGAAGGGCTTCCTGTCCATTATTGGCTTCATCCAGAATTTCGATTTCTTCATTTGTGGAAAAATATAGCCGGATGGCATCTCTGATCATGGGATGATCATCTATCAGCAGGATGTTAATCTTGTTTTTCATTTGGCGGTGTTCTTTCGTATCAGCGGCAGTGAGGGCTCCCAAGCCCACCTGATCTCTGACAATTATGTTAGTAAACTCTACTCACCAAATAATGTTTTAAACAGATTTTACCTACTTCAGGGTAACTCCCTTGTCATCAAGGGTTACGAGGCGCTTTTTATAGAGTGTACCCAGTGCTTTTTTGAAATTTTTCTTACTCATTTGGAGCAGACGTTTGATTTCTTCAGGTTCGCTCTTATCATGAAGAGGCAGGAAGCCATCGCTTTTTTTCAGCACCTCAAAAAGTTTCTCAGCATTGGGCTCAATACTTTCATGCCCAGTGCGCTCCAACACCAGGTCTATCTTATTGTCGGGCCTTATTTGCTTCACAAAAGCTGATGTGAGGTCTCCCGGTTGGATGTCCTTAAATATCTGATTTTTATAAACCAGGCCTTTGTATTTCCCATTCACGATGCACTGAAAGCCAAGGTCTGTGTCATTGCCTACCAGTATCTGTACTTCCTCACCTTCTTCCAGTTCAATATGATCGTGTTCCACAAACTTATTGAGGTGTGTGGAACCTACCAAGCGATCGGTGACATTGTCCAGGTACATATAAACCAGATAGGACTTACCCACATCCATCCTCTCCAATTGTTCCTTGAAGGGCACCAACAGGTCCTTCTCCAACCCCCAATCCATAAAAGTACCAAAGGAAGTGGCGTCCTTTACTTTCAAATAGGCAAACTCCCCACGCATGATATTTGGAGTCAGGGTGGTAGCAATCAAGCGATCTTCAGAGTCTGTATAGATAAAAACATCTATAAAGTCCCCTATTTTCAGTCCTTCGGGAATGTACTTGTTCGGCAAGAGTATCTCTTCGACACTATCCCCGAGGTACAGCCCCTGTTCAGTGGATTTTAAAACCTCGAGGCTATTGATTCTGCCTATTTCGACTAGTGGTAATGACATTGTGCACCTTATTAAGCCACAAAGGTATTCTATTTAATGAGCCTCGTTTACCTTTGCGGCGTTCATAAATAACCATACCAATGAAAAAAGCAGAAATACATACCAAAAAGGGTGTGATGAAAATCAATTTCTTTGAAAAAGACGCTCCGAAAGCTGTAGCTAACTTTATCTCTTTAGCAGAGAAAGGGTTCTATGACGGATTGACATTTCATCGCGTGATACCTGATTTCGTGATCCAGGGTGGTTGCCCTAAAGGAACCGGAGCAGGCGGGCCAGGATATACCATTGATTGTGAGTTGGATGGTGACAATCAGTATCACGACCGGGGTGTACTTTCTATGGCACATGCAGGCCGAAATACCGGTGGCTCACAGTTTTTCATTTGCCATAGCCGAAAAAACACTGCCCATCTGGATAGGAATCACACCGTATTTGGAAAAGTGGTTGAAGGTTTGGAAGTAATTGATGCCATCAGAGAAGATGATGTGATGGAGAAAGTGGTGATCACTGAAGCATAATATGGCATTTCTGATTGACGGATATACCCTTCCGTCAATCAGTTGCTTCTATTTTAACTCAAAAGACACCTCTCCTACCGACAAATAATTGATCAGTGGCGTCTCGGCCAGCTTACCCTTGAGGTGCAAAAGTCGGATATAGTTCATTCGAAGTGATGATTCGTAGTTCAGGGATTTTTCGCTCATGAAATATTCCAGCTCTGATAATTTAATGTAAGTATCCAGGTCGCCTGATATTTCACTATTCAGTTGGCGGTACTCATTCAGCTTCTCAGATCGCTCCTTCAGTAGCTGGAGTTGCAAATAGGAGGTTCCCATCTCAGAGAGGATGTTGTTCACCCGGTCTTTCTCCACACTCACAGACGTCTGTAGCTCCACCTGATCGTCTATCAATGCCAGCTTCTTGCGCTCCAGTTGTGGTTTATCGGAGTTAAAAATGGGAATGGTCAAACCCACCTGAAACCCCAGATGGTCTGCCGGTAGGTCTCCGCGATCAAGGTCATACTCGCCTTGAATGAAACCAAGGTTACTGAAAGCTTCCGCACGATCAATTTTTAGCAGTTGTTCCTTCAGGGCTAAAGATCGCCGGGCCTGATCATGCAGTATCCCGTTTGACCATTCTATTTCTTGTGCGCGTTGCCATATAGAGTCTACCGGGATGATGTCAAAACTTCCCCAGTCCAAATTCTGCACACCTGAGGTAGAAACAGATGACATCACCAATTCAATTTTGTGATCAATATCGATGCCTTCAAGCCCCAGTTTAGTCAGAGACTCTTCCACATCGATCAGGTCGTTTAGCGATCCCTGAGCCCCCAGCAGCAGCTCTGATTGGCTCTGAAGTTCATTTTGACGCATATCCAGCAGACCACTTTTTCCACTGAGAAAGGCATGTTCCAGAAGGATTTCATACCTGCGCAACATTACGTCGTTGAGGACTTCCCGCTTTTCTGCACCAAACTGCTGATCCACCAATCGTTTATAGTCCCTGTTGGCTTTAATCTCCAGGGGATTGATAAGGCCCAATCGCATTCTATACTCTTCTATACCGATCTGTGATCCGGAGGAACGCACCCTAAAATCCAGGTCCCGCAACCATGGTGAACCAAACTTGTGATCAGAGAGGAAGTCCTCCGTCATTTGGACGATTATATATTCCTCATCTGTAATCGGAGCGCTCAGGAATTCCATTTGCCCCTGACCGAGACTAGTCAACGCAGTGGTCAACGCGAGACCAAACATGAAAACCGCTCTTTTCATGGGGCTATAGATGTCTGAGGATACACAAACACCTTCTCGCCATTCAGAAAGCTATTATCTGTTGGGATGCTGATGAAGATCTCCTGGCCGTAACTCACGGCATTGGCCGTTGGCGACTGAATTTTGCCAGGATATGCCGTAATGCGAGCTCCAAGCTCCTTTACATACCCGGTAATGCTATACAGCCGGTTTTCAGAAACCACCTTCACCGTATCTCCAGGCTTCACCATGGAAGTAAAGCGCTCATTGATATAGGCTTTGATAATAGACGGATGAGATTCATAGATTGACAAAAGTGTCTTAAACGCTGGCACAAGCTCATCCAAATGCACATCAAGCGTTCCCACAATTCCCTGAAACTTAGCCACCTTCACCAGTGTGTTCCTTTCATCGTAAAGCGCCTGAAGTTCTTTTTCGATCAACTCAATCTCCTTCTTCTGAATTTCCAAACGTTCGTTTAGCTGCAACCGCTGACGCTGTATCTCCTGGGCATAGTATCGCTTCAAGTCAGATATTTCTGTTTCGATGGCTTTCAACTGAATGATTTTCAACGAGTCTGCCGTAGTGGAAAGCACCCCTCCTGAAAGCTGTTGGCGGATACGGGTTTGTTGGTTCAGCTCTGTCTGGAGCTCACTGCGCTCAGCTATTAGTCGGTTGATTTTACCCTCTCTTTCCAGGGTCAAAAGCTCTTTTTTACTCAAAAAGTCTTGATTTGCCTGAACAATTCCTGAAATCATGCGTTCCTGCTCGTTGGTCTTTTTTTCAATATCGAGATTAAGGTCCGGCCGGGATACCACCACCAGGGTGTCTCCCACGTTGACCTCCTGCCCGGGAATCACATAGATTCGCTCAATAATTACCGGTTTCTGATAGCTTACTGCAGTCACCTGCGACTCTACCACAGCCACCAACGCTTCTGTCCTGCTTTTATACCTCAATGAAATGATTGCCAGGGAGACTCCCAATGCAATCCAGATCAATACAAACAATTTTTTACTCATGTAACTTAAAGTTGTTCAGGGATTGGTTTCTTGATTATTCGCACATCGGAAATTCCCTCGAGAGATTGGAGATATTCGAAAATCTCTAAAATATGGGCTTCATCCTCAAGAAAGATGAGGTATTCGTAGCGGTTGTTCAGCTCCGTACGCTTTCGCAACTCCAGTTCGTCAAACGACTTGCTCCTGGCCATCAAATAGGCTTTGACTTCCTGAATCAGCTCATGATCGGAAGACTGGCAAATCACCTCAAACCTGTGACTCATCTTCCCCCCAGCTGGTGACCAATACAGAAGCAAGGCGGTAATGCAGAAAATAATGGTGCCGGCAATGGCCACAGCGTACCCATACACTCCGGATGCAATCCCTACGGAGAGTGCGGCAAAAATGAAAATAACATTTCTCGGGTTTTGAATATTGGTACGGAAACGGATAATCGCTACCGCTCCTATTATGCCAAATCCCACCGCGAGGTTGTTGCCCACCGCCATCATGATCATGGAGGTGACCAGTGCACTTAAAACCATCGCCTGAAAAAAGCTTTTGGAATAGAACTCATCACCATTTGTAAATCTGTAGATGTAGGCAATGGAGGTACTGAGTACCAGGGCGAGTAAGAGGGAAAAAATGGCCACCTCAAATGAAGGATAGTCATAATATTGATTGCCTTCAAGGAACTTGTCAAACATTTAATTTGGTGAAAATTTAATTTGAGTTAATAAAACGGTAATATAAGATAATATTGAAGTAATCTGAAAATGCAGTCAAGCATCAGGAATTCTATCAATGACAAAAGGGGATCACCTGAATAAACCGGGAGGTTGCGGCGGGGTTAAAAGTCAACCTAATATGACAACGGATCAACTCACATCATAGGATTCAACTTTAGAATCTGCTCAGCAAATCGGGCGGTGGAGTCCTGCACCTGCTGTACACTCCGGCCTTTCAAAGGATTGGCAATCACATGCTCTCCTGCATCCGGAAAGGTTACTACCATCCTCTGTAACTCTGGTGTGGCTGTCTGCGAAACAAACGAGCGAATCGCCTCGGTGGAGATGGTTCCATCCTGCTCCGTTTCATTCTTATAATAATACCCTACAAAATAGGGTTGAGTAATTGCCTTAAACACCTCTGGAGTCATGGTCTGGTCTAATAATGACTGTAGGGCTATAAGCCCCTCGGTTCGATAGGTCCTTGTCCAGTATTTTTGTGCATCACCATCCTCATCCGGAGCATTGGGATTCCAATATGGCCCCACCACCCATTGTATGATCTGGCTACCCCAGGGTCCCGTCACGAGTTGAGCGGTCGGGTCCTTCAATGCAATATTTGGAGAGTACATGATCAAAGCGTCAATCAGCTCCTTGTTTTCGCCCGCCAGATAAATAGCCAATGTACTACCGGTACTACATGACATCACGATGACATCCTCTCCTATCAGCTGGCCAATGGCAATGGCCTCCTTGGCATCCCGGATGAGATCATTGGGCTGAAGGTCAGCAAAGGACTCAATGCTCTTGCGCCCATGGCCGGCCAGCAGCGGAAGGTAAATATTGAATCCAAACGCTTTGGCAAAATTCAAATGCGTCGGGTTGGACTCCATCGGGCTGGCGGAGAAGCCGTGTAAGTAAACCACACTATACCTCGTCTTCCTAACACTATCCGCCCATACTATCAGGGATTCATTACCTGGTTTCAAGTCAGGAATATTAAGGTCTTTTCCCTTAACATAGCGATCCAGACTATCCAACGAAATATCCATCAGCTCAATATTTGGAGCTTCCAACTCATCAAACTGCGGTCTCGGCCCAAAGAAATAGATGAAAAAAAGGACCAGGGGGAAGATCAGGATTTTCAGCAAGCGTTTCATACATTGGCAGTGTTATCCCCGCAAGATAAGTCACCTATCCCAATGTGAGCGTATCATCGTCTCTTGTCACGGATATTCTCGTAAGTGGCCTTGACGCAGGGCCGTTGGTAACATTGCCTGAGGTATCGAACCTGGAGCCATGGCAGCCGCATAAGAACTCACCACTAAAACTCCAATCGGTAGAGCAACCTTCATGCGTACAGACACTGGAAAAGGCACTAATAGTACCCCCAACATTCACCAGCAGGATTTTTTGGGTGGGATGTAGCACCCATCCCCCGGGAGACTTGAGGCTGGAGAACGGAGAAGCGTTTAAGTCTATGGTGGTTTTAGTTGAACCGCTGGGTTTTGGTTCGTCATCAGATGAGCAACTTTCGATGGTCAGCCCAAAACTGGCCAGTACGGTCACCAAACTGGCTTTCTTTAAAAATGCTCTTTTATCCATCGTTAAATATAGTTTGTTGGAAACTTAGTTTTAGAACAAGCATGTCAAATGCATCACCTTATTTATTTATCTCAAATCTTCCAAATGGTTGATGCCTCGCGAAAGATTAACGAATTCTTTTTACCGGAACTCACATATTTGAGGTAATACCTATTATTTTTGCGCTCTTTTAGACAACGCATGACAAATATTAGAAATATCGCCATCATCGCACACGTTGACCATGGCAAAACCACATTGGTAGACAAGATCATCTACGCGGCTCAGGCAAATGACGCGAAAAGATCTCAGGACAACAATGAACTCATCCTGGATTCCAATGATCTTGAAAGAGAGCGTGGGATCACGATTCTTTCAAAAAACGTATCCATTAACTACAAAGGAACGAAAATCAACATCATTGACACTCCTGGTCACGCCGACTTTGGCGGTGAGGTAGAGCGTGTTTTGAGTATGGCTGATGGTGTGCTTTTGCTCGTGGATGCTTTTGAAGGGGCTATGCCTCAAACACGATTCGTATTGGGCAAAGCCTTGGGGCTTGGATTGAAGCCTATCGTGGTAGTCAACAAAGTGGATAAGGAAAACTGTCGTCCTGACGAGGTGCATGAGGAAGTATTCGACCTGATGTTTAACCTGGATGCTACAGAAGATCAGTTGGACTTCCCTACCCTTTATGGTTCTTCCAAGCATGGTTGGATGAGTCATGACTGGAAAAATCCTACAGATAACCTGGAGCCTCTTTTGGATACCATCCTGAAAGAAATTCCTGCTCCGGAGCAGAAAGAAGGTGTCTTGAGAATGAAAATTACTTCGCTTGATTTTTCTGCTTTCACCGGTAGAATTGCCATTGGAAGAATCCACCAGGGATCAATCAAAGTGGGACAAAGCCTTGGCCTCACAAAAAGCGACGATACCATCAAAAGGGTCAGAATCAAAGAACTTCACGTTTTTGAAGGACTGGGCAAACGAAGCGTTCAGGAAGTTGGGTGTGGCGACATCTGTGCTGTGACTGGTATTGAGAGCTTTGATATAGGAGATACCATCACCGATTTTGACAATCCGGAACCGCTGGAGCGTGTAGGTGTGGATGAGCCAACCATGAACATGCTCTTCACCATTAACAACTCTCCTTTCTTCGGTAAGGAAGGCAAGTTTGTCACCTCAAGACACTTGAGAGACAGACTGATGAAAGAAATAGAGAAAAACCTGGCTTTGAGAGTAGAGTCTACGGACAGTGAGGATAAATTCCTGGTGTATGGTAGAGGTGTACTTCACTTGTCAGTACTTATAGAAACCATGAGACGTGAAGGCTACGAGCTTCAGGTTGGTCAGCCTCAGGTGATTTTCAAAGAAATAGACGGTCAAAAACACGAGCCTATCGAGCATTTGGTTATCGACGTGCCCGAAGATGTATCAGGGAAGGCCATCGAGCTGGTCACCAAAAGAAAAGGTGAACTGACCATCATGGAACCAAAAGGTGACATTCAGCACCTTGAATTCAATATCCCGGCCCGTGGCTTGATCGGATTGAGAAATCAGGTACTGACAGCTACTGCTGGTGAGGCGGTGATGACACACAGGTTCAATGGATACGAGCCTTACAAAGGTGAAATACCGGAGCGTTTGAATGGCTCACTTGTTTCAATGGAAACAGGCCCCGGTACTGCGTATGCAATCGATAAGCTACAGGACAGAGGAATGTTTTTCGTTGCTCCCGGAGATGAGCTGTATGTAGGTCAGGTGATCGGAGAGCACTCACGTGCCAATGACCTGGCAGTGAATGTGCAGAAAGGAAAGCAGCTAACCAACATGCGTAAGTCAGGTACTGACGCCAGCATGAAAATTGCTCCACCGAAGAAATTCTCATTGGAAGAGGCCCTGGAATACATCAACAAAGACGAATATGTGGAAGTGACTCCATTGTCTTTGAGAATGAGAAAGATCAACTTCAAACCATAAGGAACTTCATTAAGATTCGATATAAACATAAGGGCGTTCAAATGAACGCCCTTCTTTGTTTATGCCCGGATGCAATCTACTTATTCATAGCCATCAACAGCGCCTTAAACACCCGACCATCCGAAATGGAGCACCCTGCCTGAATCATCTCAAAGAGTTCCAATTCTCTCACCTTGGAGTACGGCTTTTCGGTGGTGTAGACTTTTACTCCCCCTGGAGGATTTTGGGCTGCAGTTTCCAGGTATTCGTTCTCAGTAAAATCTACCTCCCGATTTTCGCTCATCATTCCCACCAAAATGATTTTTTCTTCCAGGCACTGAAAGGCTTTGAGGTCAGACTTTTCCCTGAACTCCAGGAACTTCACCTTTCGCATCACGCCTTCAAAAACCACGTCGCTGAATAAGACAATGATGTCTTCAGCCTTGTCCTTTTCCTCGTCCTTGATCTTTACCCAATCATCAGCCGTTATGCCATTCACGATCAGGTAATCAACAAATTCCTTCTCTAGCCCGCCCAGCTCATCTTGAGTAAGCGCTCTGTATTTTGGATTCACTGGCATTATTTGGCAAAAATCTGGTTCATATCTTTAAATGCTTTAAACTCCAATGCGTTACCGGAAGGATCCTTGAAAAACATAGTTGCCTGCTCCCCCACTTCACCTTTGAACCGCACATACGGCTCGATGACAAATTCCACTCCTCTGGACTTTAGCCTGGCGGCCAGGTCCTCCCAGTCACTCATTTCCAAGACCACACCAAAATGGGGAACCGGCACATCATGACCATCCACCGGATTGTGATGAGACTCATGCCGCTCTTTGGGCTTGAGGTGGATCACAAACTGGTGTCCAAACAAATTGAAATCTACCCAATGATCGGAGCTGCGCCCTTCAGGGCACCCCAGTATATCCCGATAAAAGGCACGTGTCTCTTTCAGGTCATAGACGGGCACTGCCAGATGAAATGGTGTCAATGAAGCCATAATGTAAATTTGGTCTGCAAAACTAACCCTCACCTTTCAAATGCCTAATTATCAGCTTATATTTCTCTCGGCACGCTTATCACAATTGCGATGGGGATGTTGCCACTCATTGGTCCTATCTACAAACCAACCTTACCATGCGTCATTTTGTATTGATATTTCTCATCCTGTGCTCCCAGCTGTCCTTTGGACAAATGGATAGTTTACGTACCTATTACCAACTGAGCGTAGAGGCCTACAAAGCCGGTGAATACATTGCTTTCTTGAAATATACTGTTCGAGCCAATGAAATCAGGCCGAACCATCCAGCCCTTGCCTATAACCTGGCATCGGCCTATGCGATAAATGCTCAGAAGGAAGAGGCTGTAAATGCTTTAAGCGCTTTTCTCAGAATGAACGCCAGCCTGGATTACCAACAAGACACTGATTTTGACTCGTTGAAAGGGTATGAACCCTACGAGAAGCTGTCGGAACAAGTGGCCGAATCCACCAAGAAGATGATCAATTATGCCCTGGGGTTCAGTTTGAGCCAAAAGAAAGATCATTATGAGTCCATAACGTATGATGAAAACTCGGGAGCCTTTTTTCTTGGCACCATCAACACCCGACGAATCTTGCGGTACGAAAATGGTATCGCCAAAGAATTCCTGGCTGATGAACCCCGGCTCTATTCCGTCATGGGATTAGACATAGATCGTCGATCTAACATGCTTTGGGTTTGCAGTGCGGCCCTCCCGGAAATGCAGGGCTACGCGGATACGCTCCAAAATATGTCGTCAGTTTTTGGCATTGACCTCACTACAGGAATGGTGAAATTTTCCTACCTGATACCCGAGGCTACCCTGGGAGACCTGATCAGTATAGACAATGGTACTGCACTGGCGACAGATGGTGCAGGTAACAAAATTTACGAACTGCGACCAGACGGTTATAGCGTGTTTGCTGACCTGAGTGGTACACTGCTGAACCTTCAGGGGTTATCAAAATCTGGAGACCAACTTCTCATTTCGGATTACCTGACAGGTCTTTATTCACTCGATTTGAAATCAAAATCTCTGAAGAAATTCAGTGCTAATAACCTCTACTCTGAAAAGGGTACGGACGGACTTTTGTCTTATCAGGACCACATCATCAGCTTCCAGAATGGTACCCAACCCAAGCGGGTTGCTTGCATCAGGTTCGATAAGCATAAGGTTGAGCAAATCAAAATTATTGAGCAAAACAGCTCTCTTAAAGGCGAACCCACGCAGGGACTTATTGTTGGAGATACGCTTTATTACCTGGCTACCAGTGCATGGGATGCCTACGAAGAGGGGAAATACCAATCTGGCTCAGCCACAGATCTCGAAATCAGAAAACTGAACCTAGTCAAGTTCCTGATAAAGTAACTCATCATTCAAAAAGTCATAGAGTGTCAACCTTCTCAGGTCAAAATAGGCGGCCCAGAAAGACCTCAACGCGCCAATGTAACTCCTTCTGGCATTGTCCTTTTCTGTCAGGGCAATGTTCAGGTTGGTAATGTCGATTTTACCAATCAGGTACCTGTTTTGAGCTACCTCATATCGTTCCTGAGCCACCTCATCTGACTTTTTGGTGATTTCCACCTGTAGCCTGATCACATCCATTCTGCTCACCAGGGTAATAATTTCCTGCTCGAAGTTCTGGATTTCCTGATCCAGCGTATACTGCGTCAACTCCTGATTGGCCAAAGCGGTTTGCACCCGCGACTTGCTCCTGCCCCAATCGAGTATCGGTACACTGAGGGTCAGGTTTACCCGCTGCTGATCATTCGGATTGTTGTAGGTCTGTGGAAGGTCTCCTGCGGCATTGTTCAATCCAAATGAAGCTACCAGGTTGGTTTGAAACCGCTGGGCCCTGGCACTGGCCACATCTCTGTCGGCTTCAGCTCTCCTTCGCTCAAACTCAATATAATCCGCCCGATTTTGCTTAGCATAGGTCAAAGCTTTGTCCAGCTCTATGGAAAACTCAGGAAGCTCCTCTGGGATCAATAACTCCAACTTGCTGGCAGTGGAGTCCTGTACCCCTATGTACCTTCTCAGTGCGAGCCGGGAGGTCTGTAGATCAAGATTGGCCTGAGCTACGTCTTGTTTGGAGCGTAACAGCTGTAGTTCTACCTGAAGCAGCTTGTCCTTGGAGGTGGTGCCGATGTTGTATCTTCCCTGCTCAATATTGAAAATGGTGTCATTATTCGCCAGGTTAAACTGTGCAATTTGCAGATTGATTTGGGCATCCATATAATCAAAATACAGATTGGTCGATTGCAGCGAAATAAACTCCATTTCCTCTACATAGGATCGTTTAGACTCTTCATACCTGAGCGGTTCGGTACGTTTGTCCCATTTCAGCTGATTGAACCCAAAGACCGGCTGCACCAGTTGAATATTGAATAATGTGGTGTTGTAGATGGGGTTGATCGTGGACGAACTGGCATTGAGGTCATTGAACTGATTCAGATTACTATTGATGCTAATCTCTCCTCCTGTAACCGAAATAGGCTGGATTAGCCCCAAATTGAGACTGGAAGAGAGCTGCTCACGGCTCCTGTAAGCAAACGTACCGTCATCCTGCGAAACCTGGAAAAAATCCCTGTTGTAGCCCGGAAGATTACCTGTCAGGTTGAGTGAAGGATTATAATCTGATTTAAAACTTCGGTATTGCCAATAAAGGTTCTTCTTTCTGGTTTCGGCCGCTTTGGCTGACGGTGATTGCTCTTTTGCCAGATCAATCACATCGACAAGAGAAAGCCTGATTTGGCCTGACGCATTAAACGACAGGCTCAGTATCAGGAGCAAAAAGGCGATTTTATTCATATCTAAGGGAGTCAATAGGGTTTTGAGAAGCGGCTCTTCGGGCAGGGGCTATTCCGAAAATAAGCCCCACCGCCGCAGCAACACCAAAGGATAAAACAATGGATGAAAAGGTGATCACTGTCGGAATATCTGCAAATGCACTTACCATAATTGCGATACTTACACCGAGAATAACCCCAATGAGGCCACCCGACACACTGATCATCATGGCTTCAAACAGAAACTGATTGATGATGTCAAACTTCTTGGCACCGAGCGACAACCGCAGTCCAATCTCCTTGATCCGTTCGAGTACGGAGGCCAGCATAATGTTCATGATGCCAATACCTCCTACGAGCAAAGATATTCCGGCAATGGCACCCAAAACGTAGTTGAAAATGTCGTTGGTTCGCTGCTGCTGCTTCAGGAGAAGCTCAGGAATCTCTATTTCAAAATCCACCACACTATAGTGTTTGCGTTGGAGCATTCTGCTAATTACATCGGCAGTGGCGCCAATCTTGGCGGTCTCATCCACCTGCACCACCAGCCGGTCCAGTTGGTGGTAGTTGGGATCCTGATTCTTTGTGGCTTCCTCGTCATCACTATCGTTGGAGTTGGCCCTGCGGAGCATCTCGGTAGTTACCAGTGCGCGGTTTTTGTATCTAATGAGCATGGTCTGCAAAGGAACATACACATCCATGTTGTAATCTCTGATGCCCAGGTTGGAGATACTGTTTTTACTGATCAGCCTTTCCTTGAGTATCCCGATTACTTTGAGCCAGTTGTTTCCACACTTGATATACTTACCTATGGGATCTTCCGTTGGGAAAAATTTAGCTTTTATCGATTTACCAATAATGCACACGGGCTCTCCGCTGATGAGGTGGCGCTCTGCGAACATATCCCCTTTGTCCAACTCAAAATTGAAGATTTGAAAGTAGGCCGGCTCCACTCCTACCAGTTTGGCTGTTCGCCTGAACCCATTGTTGATAATGTAGGTATCCAGCGTAATTTCCGGGCTAATGATGCTTACACCAGGCACCACTTTCCGAATGGCCTCAGTATCCTTTGAGCTGAGCCCTGGTGAGAATTTCTGGGTTTCTCCTTTGTTATCTTCATCAGTCAACTTTTCCTCGCTCTGAGGTACCACGGGTCTGATGACAATGTTATTCACCCCCACGAGTTTGATCTGATCTAGTATCTCCTGCTGAGCTCCATTGCCGATGGCCAGCATGGCAATCACTGCCGCCACTCCAAAAATGATCCCCAATCCGGTCAAAATGGATCGCATCCTGTTTGCCAATACCGCCTCGATGGCGATATATAGATTCATCAGTAACTTTTGATTCATCAGGCGTTGGGTTTCCTTTTCCTGCTTTGCTCTGGTTCCGGGGCCTTCACCGCAGGGGTCTCCTCCTGTTTTTTGCCTCGCTTGCCGTCCAGCTCAGGGAGTAACGAAACTTGTTCATCTCCCCCGTTAGGTATAGATAGGTAGAGTTGCTGTCCCTCCGAAATACCCAATAAAATCTGCGCGGAGTTGGCATTTGTTTCTCCTACCTGCACTTCTTGCTTTATATACCCCAGGCCTTGTTTCAGATATACATAAGTGATACTGTCCTCCTGATTGTGAAGGCACTCCAAAGGGATGAAAATGGTCTCCGGGATCACATTGGTGAAAATTTTATTACTGGTGGTCATACCAGGACGAAGCGAATCGTCGATCTTGTCTATCTCTATGGTGACCTGAAATACCTTGGCATCTGAGTTAGGTCGCTGTTCACCCACATTCGCCACTCTTTTCACCAGACCGGTCAATCGCTTGTCAGGAAAGGCATCCAGCCCTATATCTACCTTCTGTCCTATGGCTATGCGTCTTATATCCACTTCATTCACATAAGTCACAGAGTTCATAGACGAAAGGTCCGGCAAGGTGGCCACCACGGGATCCCAGGCACTGATTTGGCTCCCTTCCTTGATCGGTTTTCCATCCCAGCCCTTGCGGTAAATGAGCATTCCATCTTCGGGAGCGGTGATAATGAAGTTTTCCTGCAGATCCATCATGCCTTGCAGTTCCAACCTCACTTTTTTTCTGTTGGCGGCTACTTCCTGCATTTTGGCCACATTCTGCTGCCTTTTAATCTCATAGTTTTCCTTGGCCTGCTCAAATGCACGCTTGGCCTTATTGACTTCTATCTCAGCTTGCTTGATGGTGGCTGGTGGCTCAAACTGGGATTGCTCCAGCACCAATCGCTTTTCTTCCACTGCATATTCCAGGTTGATGAGTTCATCCCGTGACTCGCGCATTTGCAAAGTAGTGTCCAGCTGGGTTTGAATGAACTGTGATTCTTTCTCCTCCACCTCCAGTTGGGTATCTTTCACACGTGTGGTGAGCTCCGATGGATCCAGACGGGCGATGTATTGTCCCTTTTTCACGTAAGTACCCTCATCAATAATGTTTTGAATATTGACCTGATAGATCCGGTAGTTTCTCAGCCCCGAAGGCCCCATGATGCTGGTAGAGTTCTTCGCCTCCAACTCACCGGTAGTATTCACATCCACGATAAATTCGCCGATGGTAACTGGAACCATAATGTCGGACGAAATACCCGTGCCTGAACCCCGGAATATGAAAAACAGAATGAGTAGAAAGACGGACGCTCCTCCTACAATAAGAACCCTTTTATTCTTCAGCATGAAACTAGATTTGGTTAGTGATTACAAAACTATACCTTAAGTTTCCCGGAGGGTTACCATTTACACTCGCAAAAAACCATCAGTAAAAAAATTGTCTGTTTGGTATAACGGACAAACCTATTCACAAGTATACGTCGGTTTTCAAAAAGGGGTTTATTGGCCCGTATCAGCCTCCTTTGTGAGCTCTATTTGCACCTCGCAATCATAGGAATCCGAAGGTTCGAGTGTGAGCAGACCTTCTTGATTATTAAATGCATTCACGTTACATGTCATAGGCTCTATGGCAATGGTTTCGCCTCCGTCAGGAGTAAAGAGCTGCAGGTAACTTAGGGAATCCGAGGGTCTGAATAAAATCCTGAGATTCTCAGGCCCTTTGAGTACATAGGTCTTTTCACCTGTCAGCTGGTATGCATTATCCAGAATGTGCTCATTCAGTAGGAAAACAGAATGGGCAAGAGGTTTTCGCTTACCCGTAGGTATGGACGTTCGCCGATCAAGCTCAATCTCCTCCAACTCACCAGCGCTGAATATGTAATCCTTCACGCCCACCCCATCGATTTGAAAGTACGGATGCCAGCCAATACCGAAAGGTAAGCGCTTCTTGCCTGTATTTTTCAGCCGGAACCCCACGCTAAAGCCAGACAGATAATATCGATATGTGACTTCAAACACAAATGCAAATGGATAGTAAGGAAGATTACCTGAATATTCATGCGCCAAAGTAATCGATGCTTCCAAATCTGATTCCCTTGTCTCGGTGACCTTGAATGGTGCATTAAAAAGCATGCCGTGAAGCTGATTATTTACTTCGGGTTCATTGATTGGGAACTGGTAAGACTGCCCATCGAAGTGGTACTGCCCGTCTTTCAGTCTATTGGGAAATGGGAACAGTATAGACTGCTTGAACCATGAATTGCTCTCCAGATCAGAATCTGAGATCGGCCAGAGCACCTCATGAAATTCCCGACCAGCATTCAATTTCATATCTGTCAGCTTAGCTCCATACCACGGAGCTACCGTTAGTAAAACTTTATCGTCATGGGTGATTTGAACCCGTTGTTTAGAGTCGTAGGAAGATTGGATAATTTTCATTTGAGTTGGTTAGTTCCTTTCGGACGGCTAAAATATATCCTCAAATAATTCTATATAGAGAACCAAGACATTATTTTTGATGCCAGTTAAAGAATATTCAATAACCTAAAATCCATTATGAATAAGAAAGTCAACGTTGTGCTGCTTGTTGCGCTAAGTTTTGTGTTTACATATTGTAGCAATGCCAAAAAAGAAGCCGCATCCGAAAAGGCTGCCGAAAAGAAGCAAGAACTGGAGCAATTTGTAGAAGAGCAATTTGAATATCCTTTGCCTACCTCCTTTGAAGTCACAAAAATGCTTCAGGATGCGAATGCATCTTACAACAGTGAAATCACCAATGATGCCGGAAACGTGGATAAATACGTGGCTGAGTGGCAAAAAGCGCTTAACCTGGGTGTCTATGGGGCTGATCTTAGCTATGCCAGTACTTTTGATAAACAGCAGGAGTCAGTGGCTTTCCTCAATGCATCCAGAAGATTGATAGAAGAGTTGAATGTATCAACTGCTTTCAATAAAAGTCTGGCTAACCGCATAGAGGATAACCTTGAAAACAAAGACTCCCTTATCCTGATCATTACTGAATCATTCTACCAGACCTATAATTACCTGAACAAAAGTGGAGATGAAAAAACTTCTCTTCTGGTAGTGGCTGGCAGTGTAATAGAGGGACTTTACATCACTGCTCAGTTGATCGAAGCGAGTGATTACAACTCAGGCCTGATGAATGTACTGGCTGCTCAGAAAGATCAGGTGGGCGATTTGACCACACTTATGGAAGCGCACGCTGAGGATGAAAATGTAAATAAGGTTTTGCCATTCCTCAGATATGTGAACTTGTTTTACGATCAGATAGGTGAAGGTGCTGAAATCAGCAAAGGCCAGTTTGACGATGTATCTGCCAGTATCTCAGAAATGAGAGCCAAGATTGTAGGTTAATACCTTAGTAAATAGACTCTGAAGCCGTCTCAGGTATGTTCAGATCAGTTGAGCACTATTGGAAAGTCTTTTCGCACGAAAGCCCGGTCCGCCCAAACTTGATCTATATTTGAGACGGTTTTTTATGACCCCACACCTATGACCGAATCTATCATCAATGCATTAGTCCACCTTTTCGCGATCATCGAAAGTGTGAAAGAGGATAATGACGTGGTGGATTCAGGTGAGGTGATCATCAAACCCTATTTGAGCAAGCTGCTCAATCAGGAGCTCACCAACGAGTATCTCAGGTTATTTTATGACTATCTCTCTTTTTACAGGGAGGTAAATGCCGAGGCGAGCGATCACATCCTGGAAATAGACTCCTCCAGCATACTGCAGGTAGCCAAGATATGCAACCAGCTTAATAAAGAACTCCAATCCAGGGAGCGAATCATCGTGTTTATGCAGCTGCTGGAGCTTATCAACACCGATGAGAAGGTAATTCCTCGCGAAAACGAATTCATTTCGCTGGTGGCGATGAACTTCAACCTGAATGCGGCAGAAGCACACTCGTTGAAATCGTTCATAATAGACCCAAACGGTAAGGGGATTGATAAAGACAAAGCCATGGTCATCGACAATAAGATGACCGAGTGGCCGGAGGAAGTAGCCTGGATGATGCGCAAAAAGAGCAAAAAGCTACCGGGGGCCTCTTTTCACCACATGTATGTGGAAAATCTCTTTGGTAAAATCCTGGTACTGCACATTGCATCCGTAGATACCTATGTATTTAAGTATGACGGCCCGCTGAACCTTTACCTTGAGGGTAACAAGATTGTCCCCAGAAAATTCTATTTGCTGAAACCCGGGTCCATCATCAAAGGACCCAACATCAGGTCTATCTATGAGTCTGAGATTATCCGACAGTTCGTTCAGGAGCGGAATAAAGTCAAAATAGTACTGGCGGGAGAAGACCTGACTTACCGGTTTAAGGACAGCGCCAATGGAATCCATAAATTCAGCTTCAATGAAGAGTCCGGTAATCTCATAGGCATTATGGGCGGAAGTGGTGTGGGTAAATCTACTCTGATCAACCTGCTCAATGGAAAACTGGAGCCTTCCTCCGGGCGGATTCACCTGAACGGTCACACCATTCACAGGGCCAGCCAGGAAGGTGTAATCGGCTATGTCCCGCAGGATGACATGCTCTTCGAGGAGCTTACGGTCTACCAAAACCTACACTTCAACGCGCAAATCTGTTTCAGTGATTTTTCCCCTTCTCTGTTGGAAAAAACAGTGAACAAAATCCTGGATGATCTGGACCTGCAGGACATCAAAGACCTTAAGGTGGGTGACCCATTGAACAAGTTTATCAGCGGCGGTCAGCGCAAGCGCCTGAACATTGCCCTGGAGCTCATGCGCGAGCCTGCGGTACTCTACGTGGATGAACCGACCAGTGGGTTGTCTTCCATGGACTCCGAAAAGGTGATGCTACTGCTAAAGGAGCTGGCCCGTAGAGGGAAGCTTGTTATTGCCATTATCCACCAGCCATCATCCGATATTTTCAAGCTCTTTGATAAGCTGTGGATCTTAGACAAGGGCGGCTACCCCATCTATAACGGTAATCCCATAGATGCTGTGGTGTATTTTAAAACCATGAGCACTCAGGTAAACGCAGCGGAAAGTGAATGTACACGCTGTGGAAATGTGATCCCTGATCAGATTTTACAGATCATTGAAGCGAAAGAGATAGATGATGCCGGCCGCATGACCAATGCGAGAAGAGTGACACCTGACACCTGGTACGAAAAATACCAAACCAATCTGGAGAGTAAGCTCAAGAGAATACGATTTGAAGAGCGACTGCCCGTTACCAACTTCCACATTCCTTCACTCTTTCACCAGTTTAGGATTTTCTCCAAGCGAAACCTGTTTGCTAAGCTTTCCAACACCCAGTACATCCTGATCAACCTGTTGGAAGCTCCGCTCCTGGCCTTTATCCTTGGTTATTTCTCCAAGTACGCACCCGCTGGGGATTATGTATTCGCAGATAATAAAAACCTCCCTGTCTACCTGTTTATGGCCGTGGTGGTCGCGCTATTCGTGGGCATGTCGGTCAGTGCTGAGGAGATTTTTAAAGATCGGCGTATACTCGAGCGGGAATCGTTTCTGAACCTTAGCCGATTCAGCTACATCAATTCTAAAGTCGTATTCCTGTTTACATTATCAGCTATCCAGACGTTATCATTTGTGCTGGTGGGTAACTACGTGCTGGAAATACAAGGCATGACCTGGTATTATACCATGATCCTTTTCTCCACATCATGTTTTGCGAATATGATTGGGCTCAACATCTCCTCTGCACTCAACTCTATCATTACCATCTACATTCTGATCCCATTCATACTGGTGCCACAGCTTCTGCTGGGCGGCGCCATGATCAAATTTGATGAATTACACACGGGCATCGCCAAGCAATCACATGTGCCGCTGGTGGGTGATATTATGGCCTCCAGATGGGCCTATGAGGCCTTAAGCGTGGCGCAATTCAAACACAATGCTTACGAACGACATTTCTTTGAAGCGGATAAAGCGATGAGCCAAAACTCCTTTCAGAGATCCTACCTCATTCCTGGACTGGAGACCACCACCAGAAACATTCTCAGAGATAGCGGGGCCTATGAGACGCACCAGGCCGATTTTGACCTGATCCGAACTGAATATGACTACCTGATAGAGCACTTTGATGTGAAGCACTTTTCCATGATAGGTTCATTCTCTCCAGCACTTTTTTCTCCGTCCATCGGACAGCGGTTTTTGAACTATCTCGATGACCTCAAGAGCTCTTTTCAGGTAAAGTATAAAGACGCTGTGGCCCAGAAGGATTCGATCTATGAGGGTCTGATTGACAGAATGGGAAAGGATGAGTTTTACCAGCTGAAACGCGATCATTTCAATGAGAGCGTATCTGATCTTGTGGAAAATAGGAATGAGTTCAATAAAATCATCCGGTCAGATAACCGACTCATTCAGCGAAAGGATCCGATCTTCAAAGATCCTTACAACCATACAGGCAGGGCACATTTTTATGCTTCCGAGAAAATCATAGGGAATTGGTACATAGACACCGTTTATTTCAATGTGAGTGTCCTTTGGGTAATGATTGGCTTGCTCTACTTACTGCTCCTAAGTGATGGACTCAAACGCACCCTTGGCATGTTTGCAGGAAAAAAGAAAAATAAGAATTCTTAAACCTTTATCGGGCGATATATACTTCGTAACCCCAGGCAGGAAGTGTCAGTTGGTCTTTTTCATTGAGTGTCACAGTGGATCGACTTTTGAAGCCTTTATAGTCACCGTGAAACTGACCGGAGCTGATCGCAAAGGTGACTTCCCCCGGAGAACAGTTAAAAACAGCCAGAACCCGGTTTCCATCTTTCACACGATATATGGCGATAATCTGATCTGGATTGGAGGTCCTTAATGACTCCAAATTGCCACCCCAGGGCCCGGTCCAAAGCGCTTGATTGTCTTTTTTCAGCTTATTCAATCTGGAATAAAGCGCATTGAAGGGATGATCGCCCCAGGGAATTTCATCCTTTTCAGTCAGAGAAAGCGAGCGATTCAGTCCTACCTCCTGCCCGGAATAAATCATTGGAACTCCCTCCAGTACATAGGTCAGCACGGCATACACCTCTGCGGCCTTGCCAAACCGGTCGAATACACTGCCCTCAAGTCCGTTTTTCTCATGATTGGTCGTATAGAGCATATGGATACTCCCATCATACCCACTGTCCGCTTGTGTGGCTATAAATTCTTGAATATGCCTGGCATTGGCCTCTCCTCTACTGATGGCCTGCATGGCCCGTTCCAACTGCCATGCTCCCGCTACATCAAATACTTCTGGCACAGCCTGACCTGGGGAATCGGCTAACAAAATCACCGACTTCTCCGCTGCCAGCCTTTTTCGCACATCTGCCCAAAACGATGACATCCCAGGGCCATTCACATGAAGGCCATAACCATCAATGTCAAACTCCCTTACCCAGTAGGTCATGACCTCCTTCAGGTATTCCTTTAGCGCCCCTTGATTATAATCCAGCAATACCACATCAGGCCTATTCTCCGGCGTGATAAGCTCACCATCTGCATTCCGCAGATACCACTCAGGATGGCTTTCCATCAGCACGTGATCCCAAGCAGTGGCTTCACTCTGCCAATCCATCAACACATACATACCAGCCTCATGAGTAGCCCTGATCAGCGCTCGAAATTCATCTTGAGTTCCCATGTCTCCATTGATGCCATAATAATCCTGAACAGCATAAAAAGAACCTAAAGTACCTATACGACGCTCCTCACCTATGGGGTGTATGGGCATCAGCCAAAGTATATCCACCCCCAACTCCTTCAACCTTGGGAGATGCTTCTGAAAAGCAATGAACGTACCCTCAGGGGTGTATTGTCTGATGTTTACCTGATACAATACCGCGCTTTTCATCCATTCTGGTTGGTTCGTCAGTGCCAACGCAGGAGCCTCCGATTGCCGGGACTGTTCAGGTTTCTGGCAATGAGTGCACATGACCAGGAGTACTATAGCCGAAAAAATTCTATGCATGCAGGAAGTGTTTCATGGTTGGTTGGCCAAGATAGCTGATACCGTCCCTTCCTACCAAAAGCGGCTGAAAAACTAGATCAGTTTCAGTTTCTTGAAAAGCGCCTTTTCCGAGATTTGGGTAATTCCACCCGGCTGGAGAGGAAACACGGAAAGATCCTCTATACCTACCCGAACCAGTCGCAGTGTTGGGTGTCCAATTTTGGCAGTCATTTTTCGAACTTGTCGGTTCTTACCTTCTACAAGGCTGATTTCCATCCACGACCGAACAGGATGTTTGAGATCATTAACCGGGGGATCACGTTCTGCGAGCGCTGGCACTTCTATGAGTCTGGCTTCGCATGGCAGGGTGTGATAAATTCCTTTCACATTGATTTCCAATCCATTCCTAAGGGCATCCAGAGAAGCCTCTGTAGGAATACCCTCTACTTCCACCCAATACGTCCTTTTGTGGCTGTTTTTAGGGTTCAGCAGGGCTCCGTTCAATCCCTTATCGTTCGTAAGAATAAGCAGACCCTCACTGTCCAGATCGAGGCGACCGACAGGATAAATGTCCTTGGGCAAATCATATATGGTACCCAAACCAGGATTACCATCTTCGCTGGTAAATTGAGTAAGCACCTTAAAAGGCTTGTAGATAATGAAATACTGCTTGGTTCGGGCCATTGGGTAATCTAACTTTCGAACATGACTGTAGCCGACAAAATACTGAGCTTCTATCAATCTCTGACTCCCCCACCAGGATTGCCTCCTGAGGTGGTGGTGTTGAATCCTTACAAAGATGAGCAAGCTATGGAAGCCAGCACCCTATTTTACCGAAAATATTATGACGACCTACAGGAGCGGATCGTCCTTTTCGGGATTAATCCGGGCCGTTTTGGTGGAGGTCTTACCGGTGTACCCTTTACTGACCCTATTCACCTTGAGGAGTCTTGCGGAATAAAAAACGAATTGGACAAACGACCTGAGTTGTCGAGCAGGTTCATTTATGAAGTGATCGCAGCGTACGGAGGCCCTGATTTATTTTATCAAAAATTCTACCTCTCAGCAGTCTCTCCACTCGGGTTTGTGAGAGATGGCCGAAACCTCAACTATTATGACATTGCTGATTGGCCTTCCATTTTTGAGCAATATGCCCTGGAGTGTATCCAACAGCAATTGGCCCTGCCTCTAAGCCGAAAGGTCGCCTTCAGTATCGGCCAGGGGGAAAATCTGAAGTTCCTGAATGTGCTAAACGACAAATACCATCTTTTCGATGAAATCCTGACAGTACCTCACCCCCGTTGGGTGATGCAGTACCGACTCAAAAGAAAGGTGGAATTCGTAAATCAATACCTTGAACGCCTCTCTAAGGCCTAATTCAAGACTTAAAAAAGGATTTCCTGACCATCGGACAAGCGCTCTATCTCCAGCTTTTCCTGGCTAATCACTTCGGTACCCATATGGGTGAGTAGTAGCCTTTTAGAATTGAAAAGAGTCTGCCTGCTCAGGATGGTTTGATAACTCAAATGTCCCGGAGAATCCTCATTCAGGTTATTGCACTCTACCACAAACACATCTGCTCCATCTGCCAGATCCACAAGCGAGTCATTCCATTCTGTGTCTCCTGAGAATGCAAAGACCTTATCCTGCCACCTGATTTTCACTCCATGCGGATTGGTGGGCACCGCATGCGTAACGGTTCTGGCATAAACTTCCAGGTCATTCACGTCGATCCATTGTCTGTCCTGATATTCCACAAAGGTGATATCAAGTATTTCCAGTATGTTGGAAGTACCAGGATACAGGGCTTCCTGCAACGAGTAAACCATTCTTTTAACACCGAAAGGTCCGATAATAGTGAGTGGGGTAGCTCGTTTGTATTCTATGTGATTGCTCAATACCAGAAATGGAATGCCCCCATAGTGGTCGCCATGAAAATGCGTAATGACGATGGTATCAATGCTCGTGACTGAAACACCGAGCTGTTTGAGTCTGATGAGGGTAGAAGCTCCACAGTCTACAAGGATACGTTGATGACCTTGCTCCAGCAGAAACGAAGTATTGAACCTTCCGCCAGAACCAAATGCATCTCCGCAGCCAAGAATTGTCAATTTCATGGAAAGTAATTTACAAACTAATACGTGGCCAGCTTCAGTGATTCTTTATAGAAATGGCGGATAACCTCCGGCTTGACTCCATTTCTATACATCTGAAAGGCTCTCAGGTTTGCCCATTGGACCCTGAGGTAATGGTTACGTTCATACTTACGGGCTGATACGATCACCTCTTTAGGAATGATATGGAAATGAGTAAGTTTCTTAGCTCGTCTGATCAGGTCAAAATCCTCCATCACCGTAAAATATTCATCAAAACCACCCAACTGGTCAAAAAGTGGGCGCCTGATGAAAAGTGTCTGATCTCCCCCCCTGCACCACAACATAGAAAATCTGGTGAAATAACCATTGATGCGAAGTAGCCATTTGGTAGAATCAAAGCGATACCGATAACTACCAATCTGAGAACCGGCGAGCGCTTCCCGAAGGTCAGCATAAAACGTGTAAGGCGGCATCACATCCGCATGTACAAAATATAATACCTCAAAATGAGCCTTGGACGCTCCCAGATTCATCTGCACGGCCCTGGAGGCAACAGGGCTATTGATAATGGTGAGCTTCTGAAGATCAGAAATGGAGTCCAGGGTTCCATCAGTACTCCCTCCATCCACTACAATAATCTCAAAGTGTTCATTGGATTGATGGTTGCATAAAAAGGCACAAAGCCTTCGGATGTTATTCTCCTCATTGAGGGTAGGTATGATAATACTTATGTTCAAAACTATGGCGGCAGTTAATTGAAATCGAAACTTACTGGATTAACACGGATAAGACAAGAGTTGTTAGAAATAGAAAGGGTTTTTCATCAGAAGACCATTTTATATTAAGCGTTAATCTACCATCATGCAATTATTTAGTATTTGTTTCTACTATTCAGAACAAAATAACAAGCACCTTCGTATGAGTAGTCATACAAAATAGAAACAAAAAAAAATGAAGGGTACTAATCTGGGTGAATTCGAAGAACTTCTCTTGCTGATTGTCCTGATACTGGAAGATCAGGCGTATGTATTGAAAATTCAGGAAGAAATAAGCAATCAGGTACAACGTGACACTTCGATGGGAGCGCTGCATGCCTCTTTGACCCGACTGGAGGAAAAAGGATTTTTGACCTCTGAAATGACCGGTGCCACCGCGGAGCGAGGTGGTCGGCGTAAACGCATTTACCAGCTCTCCTCTGATGGCAAGATCGTTCTGAACCAGGTACGTACTCAGCGTGAAAGCCTTTGGCAACAAGCTCCTAAATTCTCACTTGATGCCTATGGAACCATATAACCAGAATGGCTTGCCCAGGTTTGCTGAGCTCCTGATCTCCAGGCTATGCAAAGCTGAACTTCAGGAAGAAATTCTTGGTAACCTGGAGGAGGCTTATCATGCACATGGCAGGAAAATACGCCTGTGGCGCGAATGCCTCCTGTACCTGCGTCCCTCTTGTTTGAAAAGTATTAACTCCTCAATCCATCATCCAATGTTCATATTCAATCCACTTCTGACCATTCGAAACCTGCGCAAGCAGGGAATGAACACAATCATCAATATTGCTGGGTTCACCATCGGGCTTCTATGTGTGTTTTTCCTCTACTTTTATGTGTCCAGCGAACTGAAGTACGACACTTTTCATAAAGACTACCACGAGATTTATCGGGTACTCAGAACGGCCGAAATGAATGGTAGCCCATTTAAAATCGGCGTAACATCAGGACCCTATGCCCGGGCACTGGAAACTGACTTTGAGGGAAAAATCTATACCTGCCGGGCCAGCCTGGAAACCAGCCTCGTTAAATACAAAGACAAGCAATTCTTTGAAGAACACATCCTCTTCGCCGATCCTGATTTCTTCACTTTCTTCTCCTTCCCTCTGGCCTCGGGAGATCCCAAAGACGTTTTGAGTCAGGCCAATAATGTGGTCTTTTCCAAAGCCCTGGCCAAGAAATACTTTGGCGATGAAGATCCCATCGGACAAATCATTGAAACGGAAGGTGAGCAATTCATTGTAACGGGCATTATGGATGAGATTCCCGCCAAGTCGCACCTGGAATTTAACATGGTGTTGTCATTTGCTTTTCTGGATAAGTATGAATGGATGAGCAACTGGTGGAATAACGGGCTAACCACATATGCCAAATTTAGCAGTCCGCAGGACAGGGCTTATGTCGAGAGTCAGTTGCAGTGGTTTATGGAAAAATACATGGGTGATGATTTTGACCAGACCAAGTCCAGAATGGGTTTGACACTGGAACCCCTGTCTGAAACCTATTTTGCCAGCGACGTGCGCTATGACCTTGCACGCCATGGGGACCTCAAAAGTGTCTATATACTAGCCATGGTGGCTGTTGCCATCCTGTTTATCGCATGTTTCAACTATGTGAACATGTCCGTTGCATTATCCTTTAAAAGAGCAAAAGAGGTCGGAGTAAGAAAGATCATGGGTGGCAGAAAGGGTCGCTTAATTCTTCAGTTTCTTGGAGAATCTTTGATGGTTATTCTGACGGCCATAGTGCTGGCCGGGTTATTGAGTCAGTTGTTCCTGCCTATATTCAATGGCTTGTTTGGACTGGAGGTTACTTACGACTGGTCAGATCCCAACATACTGCTTTTCATGTGCGCATTGGTAGGCCTGGTGGTCTTATCTTCAGGGGTCTACCCAGCCGTTCTTTTGTCCTCATTCAAGCCGCTCAGAGTTATGAAAGGAGAAATGGTGAAAGGAACCAAAGGGGTTTTGATCAGAAAAGGTCTTGTGGTTGCTCAATTTGTTATTGCCATTTTTCTGATGGCCGTCACTTTTTTGGTAACCATTCAAATCAGCTATATGAAAAACAAGGAGCTTGGGTTTAATCAGGAGTCCATAGTCACCATAGACCTTAATAACGGTGACATCCGCGAGCAGACAGACACCTTCAAAGAGCGACTCCTGTCCCACCCTGCCATCGAATCAGTGGCTGCGGTGTCCGGTGAACCCGGAGGCTTTCACGATGGAGCTACCATACAATTCAAAGGCATCGATGAGCAACTGAAAATACGAACGCTCTTCACGGACTACGATTTTCTGGAAACCCTCAACATTCAGCTTCTGGCTGGGAGAAATTTTGACAGGTCATTTGGTGCAGACATGAATGGAAGTGTCTTACTGAATAGAAAGGCACTTGAAGAATTGGGAATGTCAGCAGAAGAAGCGCTAGGCAAGACAGTGAATATGCCTTTGTGGGACGAATATGATCGGAAGATCGTGGGCATTGTGGAAGACTATCATTTTCAATCATTAAAAAACCCGATAGAACCACTCTGTATCATCCTGGGTGGCAGAGCCAGAAAAATTGTAGTGGCCATGCAAGCCGGCAACCTCAATCAGGGAATAGAACACATGAACAACACCTGGGAAGAGCTGATTGACGGTTTCCCCATGCACTATACTTTTTTGGATGAATCACTCTCCCGACTATACGAGAATGAGCAGAAGCAGCATCGTGTGTTTACCTCCTTTTCGATCATCTCACTTTTTCTGGCTACCCTGGGGATATTTGGGTTAGTCACTTATTCAGCACAGCGTCGCCAGAAAGAATTTGGTATTCGAAAAGTACTTGGGGCTTCTGTAAGCGAGATACTTTCCCTTATTTCAAAAGAATTTACCTTCCTGATTATCGTGGCTTTCATGGTATCCATACCCCTTGCTTGGCTATTTGTTACCAACTGGCTCCAGGCTTTCAGTTACCGGATCGTATTACAGGATTATTGGTATGTATTTGCAGCCAGTGGAATCGTGTCATTAGTTGTGGCCCTGCTGACCATCGGATTTCGGTCACTCAGCGTAGCCCTGTCCAACCCATCAGAGAGTATCAGGTGTGAATAACCCTGATGAAGCGGACAAATTGGTTTGGTTTTTGGTAAGAAATTTCGAATCATATTTACCTAAATTTAGCCAGCTAATATTGCCTTATGAGATCACTTGCCAGTCTGTTGCTTTACTTCACTGCTTTTTCATCAGTTGTTGCTCAGGAAATTGAATTAATCATACCACTGGGACACACCCGGCGTGTAGTGGATATGACCGTCTCCCCCGGGCAAAAATGGATGGCCTCCATAGACGGATCCACGGAAGTGAAACTATGGGATTTCTCCTCGGGCAAAGAGTTATACCATTTACATCATCAGCAATCAGTGAATGCCATCTCCTATCATCCGGTAGCTCAATGGTTGGTGAGTGGTGACGATAGCGGTCAACTGACCCTTTGGAGTGATAATGGTCTGAAGACATGGACAATCCAGGCACATGATAAAAAAATTGAGCAAGTACAATTTACTCAAAGTGGAGATACCCTGGTGACTGTTTCAGCCAATAAGATTGGAATATGGAATACTCCAACAGGCAGTGAGATTACTCAATGGCCGTCCCCCATTGAATCCATCGAGTCTTTGTGTATTCTGGAAAATCGCCTGATCATCGGAGGTGGTCAGGGGGATCTGGCGCTAATCAACCTGACCACCGGAAAGGTGATCAATAAGCAAAAAGTGTCAGAAGCACGCATAGGAAGTATTACTTCTGATCAGACGAGCGTTTTCCTGGGCACAGATGCTGGTGAACTCATCAAAGTGGATTTGAAAGCCTTTAATCTCTCCAAATCCACTCCATTCAGCCTTAGAAATTACCGGGTAGTTTTAGATCCGATCCAAAATCGGGTTTTCGCCTGTGGTAGGGATGCCAGTGAAAACGTTCAGGTATTTGATTCGAAAACTATGGAAGCCCGTCCGCTCCCGTTTGAAATCCACGAGGACAAAACTTCCGAACCCTTTAAGTTTGGACTTAGAGCCATGACCGTTGCTGACACCCTGCTATTCATTGCAGATTATCAGCAGGTTATACGCACTTACGATTTGAAAAACGGGCAGTGGACCGACCCTGTATTTAGGGGCACAGCCGCGGCAGTTTATGACCTTGCCGTTAATCGCTCTGGAAACCAGCTGGCCATTGCCTCAGGTCATGGTGCGATCAAAGTAATGGACCTTACTGGCACTCAGCAGGATATCACGCTCAAAGGAAGTGAATCCGGAACCCGGGCCATTGACTTTCATCCGGTGAATCCAGTCATTGCAGCTTATGGCATGGATGAGCAAATCAGGGTGCTGAACCTGATTTCACGAGAAGAGATTTTCACCCTGAAGGCCAAAGGGGAATACAGTTCGACGCCCATAACTTTCGATCCCACAGGTAATTACATCCTCAGAAAAAGCAGTGACAGTGACTTTGATTTTTATCAATTTAAAAGTAAAACACCCAAAAACCTGAAGGTAAAAGATGGCCAGCAGTATGAGTTCTCTCCGGATGGCAGAAGGCTCATCTTTCAAACTCCCACCGGCCTGAGTATATATGATCCCATCACCCTAAAGGTGATCAAAGAAGTACCGCTCAGAGAAATTCAGGACCTTTCAATTTCCGATCAGGGACTTACCGCTGCGCTCCTTCGTGACAATCAAACGATTCATGTCTTTGACAAGGATTATCAAAAAATCTCAACACTCACTTTAGGCGCAGGCGGGCAAAGTGATAAAATCTACTGGTCACCTGATGGCAAATACCTGATAGGAATCAGGAACTCCATCAAACGTGCTGAAAGTGGACCTGATTTCCGCATCAAAATCATAGATGCCAAAGACGGTCAGGTGGTATCAACACTGGATGGTCATGCGGGATTTACCAGCTCCGTTGCTTTCGTCAATGGCTACCTGCTGAGCTCAGCGGTGGATGGTAAAATTAACATTTGGGATATTGAGAGCGCAAAGAAGCCACTCAAAGGGTCTTTGGTTCCTTTAGAGGACGATCAATATGTAATCACCACGCCAAAGGGCCTGTTTGATGCCACTCCCCGTGCGATGGATCAACTGCATTATGTAAAAGATGGCCGGATCGTAGCTTTATCGCAGATGAAATCTGCCTACTATGAGCCACACCTGCTCTCCAAACTTCTGGGGCTGAATACCGAACCGGTGCGCACAGCCGCAGACCTGTCAGGGGTTGCCCTTTATCCTGAATTGTCATTGGATCATCCTCTCAAGAACAACGGTAAGTTGGGCATCAATCTCAATAATAGCGGTGGAGGCATCGGCCGGGTGATCATCATGATCAATGGGAAAGAAGTAAGCAGCGATGTGCGTGGAGCCTCGGTGATCGATGAGTCATCTGTGGAGATTGACTATGACATCACCAATCATCCTTTCCTGTACACTGACAGAGTCAATAAAGTATCTATTAAAGCCTATAACTCAGATGGTACGCTCAGTTCTGAAGAAAAAAGCTTATACATTTTCGGGGAAGAAAAGAACACGATCACCCCTCATCTTTTTGCCATCATCGCAGGTAGTTCAGACTATGCTGGCGATGCACTGGATTTGAAGTATGCTGCAAAAGACGCAGCAGACCTGGCCCATGCCATTGAGCTAAGTGCGCAAGAATACCTGGGTGCTGAAAACACCCACATCACCCTGCTCACCACTGATCAGGAAGAGGCGTTTTGGCCAACAAAACAAAATATCAGATCCGCTTTTGAAGCCTACTCAAAACAGGCCAAAGCCAATGATGTCCTTCTGGTATACCTTTCTGGTCATGGGGTCAATCAGGGTGGTGAGAACAGTGATTTTTACTACCTCACCTGCAGTGCAGAAAGTGGTGACATGAACAATAGCGTCATTCGGGAGAAGGCAGCCATTGCAAGTAGTGAATTTACAGAGTACATCAAATCCGTACCCGCACTGAAGCAGATCCTCATCATCGATGCCTGTCACTCCGGAAGGTTGGCTTCTTCACTGGCTACTTCCAGAAGTGCCATGAGTTCTACGCAAATACGGGCTTTGGAACGTATGAAAGACCGTACAGGACTCTTTGTGCTGGCTGGCTCTGCGGCGGACGCTGTGAGCTATGAAACAACCTTGTTTGGGCAAGGGTTACTCACCTACTCACTGTTGTTCGGCATGAAAGGTGCGGCACTCCATGAAGACGGGTTTGTGGATGTGATGGATCTCTTTCAGTTTGCAGCCAATAAGGTGCCTGAACTGGCCGAGGAAATCGGAGGAATCCAAAAACCCGAAATCAGAATGCCGGAAGACGGAAAGAGTTTTGATATAGGTAAACTATCAGTAGCATCCCGAGAGAAGATTGCAATTAAAGCACCAAAACCGGTGTATGTTCATAGTCGTTTTCAGGATGAAAGTGCTATCTATGATCGACTCGGAGTGAGTGATCTGATGGATAGCAAACTAGTGGAGCTCAGCAAATCAAAAGATGCCCCTATTGTTTTTGTGGATGACAAGAATTTCAGTGGAGCCACAATCATCAGTGGTAGATACAGCGAAGCAGGTGACCTCATCCGCGCAAGGGTCAGCCAGATTAAAAAAGGATCAGAACCCCGGGAAGTAAACCTGGAAGCTGTGAACATCGATCAGCTGACAGAGCGTGTGATCGAATTGATTTCTGAGGATTGATTACTGGCAAATGACGCAGTTTCCTGACTCGTTGCTCTCACAGTCACTCAACGTGGAGTAGCAGCCACCATCTAGGGTTCCATAGGGCGCATCATCTGAACAATGGGTACAGCCCTGCTCATCATCATCTCCACAGGAAATGGTGAGTGCTGCAATAGCAAATGTGCCTACAAGGGCGAAAAGTCTCAAAGTCTTATTGGTCATATCGTGGTTTCTCGGAGGTTAAAAATATGTCAATCCTATCATCAATTACAAATGACACAGTCACCCTTTTCGCCAGCTTCGCATTCTTCTATGGTCTCGTAGCAGTCGTCAGAACCAAAAACCGACCAAACAGCATCATCAGGGCACCCGGCGCAGGTACCAGTCACATCATCATCCCCACAATGAGAAAAGATGATAAGACAAGCCACAGCCAGAAAGACCAGAAAACGTTTAGAATAAATCCGCATCACATTGCCTTTCTATCACTACCAGACTCCTTATTCTTCCCTTTGGCCTTTTCCATCGGCTTCTTAGCCTTCATGATCAACTGACCAGTTGCCTTTTCCAGAAGGCCTCCATTGCCACTGTAGTCATAACCCATGCTTTTTACTTCCTTCACCACCCGGGCGTATTCTTCTACTGTAGCAGGATTGAATGGGCTTCCTCCCTGTAAATAGATGGCCTCCACTATCCCCAGGCTCCTTTTGAGCAATTGAAACAGTTTCCTCTCATCACCGTCTTCGGTCTTCATCACCTCCTGGCTATAAACTTCAGGAATCAATTCTTTGAGCCGCTCAAAGTGCTCCGCGAGTATTTGGTTTTTATCATTCATCAGGCAAAAGATTTTAAGGTTTTTATTAGCTCAGAAGCGATTTTATGATCGTTGTCTGGTGATCTAATGATGTATTGATCAATGGCATCAATGGCCTCTTTATATTTTTTTAGCGAAATCAGTACCAGGCCGAGATTGTAGTAACCATTCGGGAAATCCGGGTCGATGTTGATGGACACCTCATAATGCGTTTTCGCCAGTGGGAAATTTCCCATATCAGAGTACACATTGGCGAGGTTATAATGGGCTTCAAAATGCCGGGGATTGAGCTCCAGGCACTTAGTCAGGTAGTCAATACTCTTGGCGAGCTCGTTCTGCTGAGATTTTAGGATACCAAGATTGCAATAAGCATCTACCACTGACTGATCATGCTGAATGGCCAAAAGATAGTATTTTTCCGCCTCGGGATCATTTTGTTCATCTAAAGACAAAGCCTCTTCAAAGAAGCTGTCTGACTGAGGCAAACTCACCAGGCGCCCTTCTTTGGCAGGACCGGCAAACAGGTTCATTTGACCATAATCCTCCAGATCGGGTCGCCTTTTCTTTCTCTTTACTTTCTTGGGCCCTAGCTTTTCTGGTGGGGTTACTGGAAATTTGATCACTCTGGCCATTAGCTAGCCTTTCGTTTCTTTTTGGTTTCTTCCACTTCTTTCTTGGCCTTTTTCATCGGCTTCTTGTCTGCCTTGGCCTGCTCGATACTTTGCTTGAGGGCCGTCATGATATCTACCACTTCAGGTTCTTCTTCCGTGATGCTGATCACCTCTTTACCCTCTATCTTATTCATGATCACCTCCTTCAGTGCACCATTGTATCGATCCTCTAATTTAATGTCTTCAAAGCTTTTTGTCATAGAGTCAATGAGTGTATTTGCCATTTTCAGCTGCTCCGCATCAATAACTTCATCCAGGGAATCAAGCTTTGGCACTTGCTTAATGCTTCTTACTTCTTCCGGATAACGCAGCTTATAAAGCAAAATGCCGCTTTCATGAGGAGTGAGTAAGACCACATTTTCCCGGTCACGGAGGACCACTTTACCCACACCCACTTTACCTGAAGCTCTCAATGCCTCTGATAGTAAGCCATAGGTTTTGGCAGCCACGTCCCCATCCGGACCGGCGAAATAAGGTGAATCAAAGAGTGTAGCGTGTACTTCACTGGCATCCACAAACCCCTCAATCTCAATTACTTTTGTGCTCTTGAGTTTCACCTTTTCAAAATCATCATTATCGACAATCACAAACTGTCCGGGCTCATACTGGTAGCCTTTTACAATATCCTCTGCCCGCAAAGTCTCCCCGGTCACTTTATCCTTTTTCTCATACTTCACCGGATTGTGGGTTTCCTTCGACAGGAGGTTAAATGATATGGTCTGTTTGTTATCAATGGCATTATAAATCCGAATGGGAATAGTAACCAAAGAAAATCGGATATGCCCTTTCCAAATTGCTCTCATGACTCGTCTCGTTAACTTTCGTCAGAAAGTTAATAAAGATTCAACAATTAAACAAAGCATATAGCTTTATATAATTAACTATCAGCTATTTATGAGTAATTAATTATTCACATTCACCCTCCTACTCCTTCATGTATTTTTTATAGGTTCTCCCGTTTTTCTAGATCTCCGAATTTTCATCTTTAGGTGTCTATGGAACCTCCGCGTTTGAATATCACCTGGCAGAATAATGTATGTAGAAGAGCGAGTGAATTCTGACATCAGGCTAACTTGAAAACGAACGGCCCATTTGAGATGTTAAACATCCTCTTAAAGATCTTCTCTAAGCCGCTTGAACACGGCATCTCTGTAATGCTTGTCTTTGGTGAGGGAAGTGTACTCGATTTCACACGGAACAGGGCGAAACCAAATGGACGCCTCAGATATCTTTTCCGTAATGGGTTTCTCTATCACTTCAAGTGAATCAAAATACTCCTTAAGTTCCGAAAGCAGCTTGTCAGTAAATCCGGTGCCTACCCGACCTCTGTAGGCCAACCGATCACCCTCCTGCGCTACCAGATGCAGAGAACCAAAGTACCGCTCACGATCCCCTTCTCCCCTGGTATAACCAATTACAAAGGCATCAACGGTATTTTTCACTTTCACTTTGTACCAGGCCGTGGATCTTTTACCCGGGTAGTATTTGCCCAAAGGATCCTTGGCCATGATCCCCTCCACGCCCATTGCCTTGGCGGCATCAAAAAGCGCCTGACCATCTGCTATGTCCTCGCTGAATCGGTAGGGAGTGTTTTTCCGAAAGGAATCTTTTAACCACGCTCTACGACGCGTCCACGGATCGTTGACCAGGGACCTGCCATCCAGATACGGAACATCAAACAGGTAACAGTAGGCAGGACTCTTCCTGACCTGATAGTCGATCTCCATCTCCTTTTTGGTCATCAAACGCTTGATGACTCTGCGAAAATCAGCTTTCCCCTGCGCGTCCAGACAGACGATCTCGCCATCAAAAACACCATTATTAACACGGAAGGCTTCTTCTGGGATGTTTAGTTCCGGAAACTGGGCAGTAATATCATTCATATTCCGGCTCCTGATGATCATTTTTCCCTCATTCAGGGTGATCATGACCCGGATACCATCCCATTTAACCTCGTGGCGATAGTTTCCTTTGGGCGGCTTCTTTAAGGATTCTGCCACCATGGGTTGAACCTCCATTTCCAGAAAGTTCTGCTGAGGCTTATCCACCCGCTCCAGCAACCACTCTTTATTTTTCATCAGGTGCATCCGATATTCTGCATTGATCTGTGGACCTGATAATCTGAAGTAAAATCCGTTTTTCTTTTCCTTAGTGATCTCATACCTGCCAGCTGCATAGATCCACATCATCCCACCCCCATACTGACCTTTGGGAATCTCAGCCTCAAAAGAAAGGTACTCCAACGGGTGATCTTCGGTTTGCACCGCCAGCCGCTTTACTCCCGGTACCGGTGGCATTCCTCTGGGCACAGCCCATGACTTGAGCACCCCTTCCTGCTCCAATCGCAGGTCATAGTGCAGATGAGAAGCATGATGACGCTGAATCACAAAACGATTGCCCCGGCCATCATCCTCAGGTACATAAGGCTCGGGAGTCTTTCCAAAATCGCGCTTCTGTTCATACTCCGCCAGCTGCTCAGGACTCTTGTGTCTTGGGTTTTTGGGTAAGTTTTTATACTCCGACCTTCGCTTGGTATCTGTGTGTAACGGCACTGCCCAGCTACGAATATCTTCCCACGGATCGCCATCGCTCAGCACCCTATCTTTGACCATCTCTATGGTAAGCTCCTGAGCGCCCCGGATATCTGTAAGTTGCTCCCACGTAATAGGCGCTGATACAGGAGCACCAGCTCTGCCTCGAAGGCTATAGGGACTCACAATGGTCTGTGAGGATTTGTTTCTGAAGATATCAATAAGTACCCGCCCCTTTCTTGCTTCTTTATTCAGATGCAGTGTGGTGTTCTTGTGCTTTCTGATAAAGCTCTCGGCAATTTTCCTGGCAGTATCGAAGCACTCATCGAAACCATAGTTGACCTCCAGAGGTGTAATCAAATGCAGGCCCTTTCCGCCAGTCGTTTTTACAAACACATGATAATCATACTGTTCCAGCTCCTCTTTCAGGCTAAAGGCCAGGGATTTGACCTCTTCGAAATCATCCTTTCCTTCTGGTGGATCGAGATCGTAAACAATGTAGTCCGGTTTATCGGCATACTCACTAAAGCTATGAATCTGGTGAATTTCCAGACAAGCAAGATTAGCCAGCCAGACAAGTGTGGCCTCTTCTTTAGCAACGATGTATTCTTTCTTCCGCTCCTTTCCCAGGCGTATATAATCTATCCAGTCAGGTGTCCAGTCTGGTCGGTTTTTCTGAAAAAATTGCTCCCCATAAATGCCATCAGGATAACGAACCAAAGAAAGTGGCCGTCCTTTGATGTGTCGAAGGATGGTGGGTGCGAGGGTAAGGTAATATTCAATCACCTGGGCCTTCAATATTTCATCTTCCGGATAAAGCACCTTATCCAGATTGGAGAGCTCAAGCTTGTGTTTACCTACTTCTACATGAATTCTTTTTTTAGCCATGCACGCAAAGCACTTCGTTAAGACTCAAGATGCGAAGTTTCATTGAATAACTCAACAGAAAACTGACTTCCGGTCCAGTTAACGAGGTAAAGTCCGGTATTGGTGTGCGCAAAGTGATCCATATGGCTAAGCGGATAATTGAGCATCCAGCACATCATGATCCTGATGGCCCGGCCGTGTATACAAATCAATACAGGATTCTCATCTGATTGACTCAGAATGTGATCCATGGCCCTTTTTTGACGTTCCGCTACTTCAATCGGGTTCTCACCATTCTGGATTTTGGCAGTAAGATCACCCTGAGTCCAGGATTCACAAATCCGTTGATACTCGGTGGATGACTCAGGTGTGAAGGCTACACCCTCCTGTGACCCCCAGCTGATCTCCCGCATATCTTCCAGTGCCTCGAAAGGAATACCATCGTTGATAAACTTCTTTACGGTCTGCTGTGTGCGACCCAGGTTGGAGGTATAAATCTTCTGAAATGGGATATGATGATACGCCTGATAGAAAGCCTCAGCCTGAAGTTCCCCGGTATCGTTGAGTGGAGCGTCTATCCCACTGCCCTGCACCATGCCTAATTTATTGTACTCAGTTTCGCCGTGGCGAATGATATAAAGCTTTTTCAAAAGATCTCAATTTTTACCAAAGCCGCAAACTTAATTCATTCGGACACTTTCCCTCCATAATGACCATTCATTATCTAAAACCATCATGGTGTAATAGTGACCTTTGCTTACTTTTAGGGCAAAATAGAAAGCATGTTTCCCAAAGGAATTACCCCAGAGGGTCTGAATGAATTTTCAGTCAACACCCTCGTCTCCCATATAGACATTGAGTTTACCGAAGTAGGTGAAGACTACCTGATTGCTAAAATGCCAGTTTCTGAGAAAACCAAACAGCCCATGGGACTGTTACACGGAGGTGCTTCAGTGGCATTAGCAGAGACATTGGGAAGTGTGGCGGCTAGCTTAATCGTTACTCCCAAAGGTCAGTTTGCTGTGGGCCTGGAAATCAATGCCAATCATATTAAATCTGCCCGTGAAGGCTATGTATATGGAAAAGCAGTACCCTTGCATGTGGGGCGCAGTACACACCTTTGGGAAATCAGAATCACCAACGAAGCGGGGGATTTGGTGGCCATTAGTAAAATCACCATGGCCATTTTAGATAAGAAATAAACCTTATGAGTACGCAAATAACAGCCGGTACTATTGAGCAGATCTCTACCAGAAATCAGGCCCTGGAGCTGGTAAGAAAAACACTAAGTACAACATACCCAGTGGCGCTATGGAGGCTACCAAATACCACAGACATCCTCGCTCTGATAGACATTACCAGCGAAGAAAGTGAGTCAGATGCAGAAATAGAGCGCCTGGAACAGTGCTTTGTGATTAATAGTTATGATCAGAGTCATCCCATACACCCATTGGTGCTCAAAGGTGATATTATGATTAGCATTCACGGCGGTGAATCGGAAGTGACACTCAACACCACGTTGAAGGCCTCTGATCTTGAGTCTTTCAACCTGGCCATCGATCAGGCGAGCCTCTCCGCTGTAGGGAGGTCAGCCAGAGCAAGTGAACGCCACCCTGATTTTGAAGAAATGGTCACTGAGGCCATCAATCACATCAAATCAGGGGAATTACATAAAGTGGTGCTTTCACGTTATCAGGATTTTGATCTGCCAGAAAGCTTTGATCCCATCGTATACTTTGAAAAGCTGGAAAAGGCCTATCCTAATGCGTTTTGTTACCTTGTGCAGACGGCCACTTATGGTGCCTGGATGGGTGCTACCCCTGAAAAGCTGATTGCCATAGAGGACGAACACTATTTCAGCACAGACGCGCTGGCTGGCACACAGGTATTGGGTGAGGTGGAAGACCTCAGCGATGTCCCCTGGACGCAGAAGGAGATCATAGAACAGGCCATGGTAAGCCGGTACATCATCGAGTGCTTCAAGAAAATAAGGTTGCGGGAGTTTGAAGAAGTTGGCCCGAAAACGGTCAAAGCCGGTGATCTTGTGCATTTAAAAACCTCATTCAAGGTGGACATGAAGGAGACCAACAGCCCACTTCTGGGGAGTATCATGCTGGAACTCCTGCATCCTACCTCAGCTGTGTGTGGTTCTCCCAGGGGGCTTGCCAATGATTTCATCCACTCACATGAAGGCTATGAACGCGAGCTTTTTGCTGGATTTCTGGGCCCTGTGGGCTTAGGTGGAAATTCAAGACTGTTTGTCAATCTGCGATGTATGCAGCTTTTCAGAGAAAAAGCCCGACTCTATGCCGGGGCAGGTATCACAGAAAACTCCAGACCGGAAAAGGAACTTCAGGAAACCAACAATAAAATGCAAACCCTCCTAAAGGTGATTTATTCATGATCAGTCAAACGGTTTTTGATACCTCCAAAATATTAAGTTTGAAAGGAGTCACCCATGTGGTGCTCTCACCCGGATCCAGAAATGCGCCCCTCACCATCAGTTTTTCCAGAAATCCGGACATAAAAATCTATAACATCATCGATGAGCGATCCGCTGGCTTCATTGCCCTTGGGATGGCCCAAAAACTCCAGCAACCTGTGGTACTTTGCTGCACATCAGGTACGGCCCTGCTCAATTATGCACCAGCCATAGCCGAAGCGTGGTATCAGCAAATCCCACTGATTGTGATGTCTGCGGACAGGCCGCCGGAATGGCAGGGGCAACGAGATGGTCAGACCATCCATCAGGTGGGATCCATTGGTAATTTCGTGAAAGAGACTTTTGAGCTTCCTACGGAGACCGATCATGAAGACCTGGCATGGGAATACTCACGAAAACTCAATGAAGCGGCGAATCTCTCCACCCAGCTACCGCAAGGACCTGTGCACATAAACATTCCTTTCAGAGAGCCTTTTTATCCTCAACCAAACGATCAATTGGCATTTTCGGATCATCCCCGTATTATTTCACCTCATTATTCCGAGCCATCACCTGATTTTGCATCTCTGACTGAAGCATGGCAGCACTTTGACAAGAGGCTTATCATACCAGGGCAGCAGACTCTAAACCCTCAGCTCAATGAAGCATTGGGAAAACTAACAGGTGAGGCTGTGGTAATAGGCGATGTGATCTCTAATGTGACAGGCCAGGCGGCCATCCGACACCATGATCTTTTTCTGGCGTCGGTAGAAGGTAAACTGGCTGAAAGTCTGCAGCCCGATTTACTTGTGACCTTTGGCAAATCTGTGATCTCCAAAAACCTTAAGATTTTCCTTCGCAAGAACCCTCCAAGAGAACACTGGCACATCGATGAAGCCATGGTATCAGCAGATCCCTTTCAAAGCATGAGCAAGCTCATTCAAGCCAAACCTGAAAGTTTTTTAACAGCCATGGCTGACTCCAAAGGAGACCTTAGTGATTTTAGTTTTCAGATCAGAAAGAATTTTTCTCAAAACTGGGCTGTGGAGGACAGTAAAGGGGAAAGAAGGTTGACTGAAGCCTTTAAAAACATCGAGTTTTCGGAGTTTTCCGCTTTCGCAAAAGTGATAAAACTTCTTCCCGAATCCATAGACCTGCATGTGGCCAACAGCATGCCGGTTCGTTATGCCAACTTCATACAGGGACTACCCAGGGGCACCGAGGTGTTTGCCAACCGTGGCACCAGCGGGATAGATGGTACAAACGGAACAGCAGTGGGTGGATCACTGGTCTCTGACCGACTCACCGTGCTGCTCACAGGTGATCTTAGTTTCTTTTACGACAGAAACGCGTTCTTTCACCACCACGAATTGAGTAACCTTATTATCGTGGTATTCAACAATGGTGGTGGGGGTATTTTCAGATTGATCCCCGGTCCATCAGGCTTACCAGAGCTGGAGCAGCACTTCGAAACCCGGCACAGTCATTCAGCCAGGTTCACAGCCATGGAATACGGTTTTGATTACTACCAGGCTAAAGATGCTGCTGGGATAGAAAAAGCAATGAAGTCAATTGCAAAACATAGTAAGACCCCAAGACTGCTGGAAATTTTCACCGACCCCAAAACCAACCACGAGGTGTTTACTCAGGTAAAAAAGGCTTTTTCATCCTAGCATAAGGGGGTGTGCCCCAAATAAGAAAGGCCGGAAATTCCGGCCTTTTCTTTGTTTGATTAGCGTACAATAATCGTTTTTGCTACTTACAGCTATTCCCTGTGAACAAGACCTTGTCATTGGTTTTCACATAAGTGAAATTGAAGGTCTCAGCAATGATCTCTATCACTTCATCCACGGTTTTATCATTAAATCTAGCTGTAAGCACACAGTTTTTAAGCATCTGATTCTCATAATCAAATGTCACTCCGTAAACTTCATTCATGGTTTTAGAGACTTCATTGAGGCTGGTGGACTTAAAGGTAATCACCCCTGTTTTCCAGGAAAGGAAATTATCATCGATGATTTTTCGTTTTTTAATGCCACGTTCACCCACCTGAATGATGCCCATCTCCCCTTTTTCGAGATTGATTTTCATAGCTCTTCTGCCAAACACCTCGGGGTTTTGAGCCATAGCCACTTTTCCGCTGCTCACCATTACTTCCACTGCGCTTTTTTCTAAGCGCGCATCCACCACAAATGAAGTGCCCAGAACCTCCACCAGTACATTGGTGGTATTCACAACAAAGGGTTTCTCTTCATTGCGCTCCACTTCAAAAAATGCCTTCCCGGTCAGAAACACCTCCCGCTTGTCTTTGAAATCTCCTATGGTAATACTGGCGCCTCGCTGTAGTGTAGCAACAGACCCGTCGGGCAGCTCAAAGGGTGTCACCTCAGCGACCACCTGACCATAAGGGTTATCCGCCTTCTTAGGATAGAGCGCAAACACTAAGCCCAATGCCACAATGATGGCCGCAGCAATTCTGAAAAATTTTTGGTTCCAAATCGGAATTATTTTCGGTGCGCTCTCCTCATCAGCCAAAATACTGTTCAACATTGCCTGATTTCCCTCTTCCAAAGGTTGTGCGCTAAGCCAAATTTTCTTGAACTCCAGAAACTCTTTTGAGTTATTTTCTGTGGCACTCCTCCACTCGTGCACAGATTTAATTTCTTCATCTGTGGCTTCTCCCGAAAAATACTTTGATAATACTTCTTCCATTTCCTTTAATACTCCGACAAATAAACAAATAACATGGATATACCCCCTATTCTTTTTTAGAGATTATCTGCTTTAGGATTGTAATCAGCTGGCATCAAATCCGCCACGCGCTCCCACGACCAGTACCCGATGGTCGTTAAACCAAGGGGTTCCTTTATCTGACCGTTATGATCCAAAGTGACATAAGTGCGCCTGAGCTCCAGCATGGATTTCTGAGCGCCAGGCTTCTGGCTGTTGATACCGGAGGTCGGCCCCAGTCCATTGGCTGAAATTTCAGATTCATTGAGACTGCTCAGGTACTGGGTGCTTTCCACTTCCTTATCATAGCTCACCATCACATAATTGTCAAAATCCAGCTTCCACTCATACCGGTTGGTACCCGGCAAAAGGATATCATCAGCCCCTATCTCCACCATTTTCTTGTTAAAAATTTCTGAAACATCTTTGAGACTATAAATTCTAAAACCCTCTTCTTTTAGCTCATCAGCAATCAGTGACTTGAAAAAATGGGTGATTGACCCGTAATAACTTTTCATTCGATTCTTACGCCACTTCTTACGGATGCGATTGCTCTCAGGGTTTAATGGCGTAAATCGGGCTTTGCCATAGAAGCTGGTACGGTCATCATCCTTTTCAAAATGCTCAAGTTCATAACTCACCTGATAGCCAAGCGCTTCGTTCATGATGATGAGTGGTTCCTGTGCTTCTCCGGTAAATACCTGGGTGTCCTCATTATAAGAAAAGTCGAGAGATTCGGCATTCACTATCTCACATCTGGAGGCATTGGCAGAGGATCCCAAAAACTCTTTTTTGAACATCCTGTAATATCTGGGCCATTCGTCCTCAGATACTATGGGATCAGAAATGATCTCTATTTGGTCGAGGGTTCGCACCTTGAAATCCAACAACCCATTGATGGCATAGGAATTATTGTTTTCTGCTTTAAAAGAATAGGACGCCAGTTCATAGGCCACATGGGAAAACACCAGAATATAACTCCCGTGGGGCACATCCGTCAACCGATAGTTACCGTATTGATCTGTCACAGTGCCTATGGTGGTTCCATTAATGAATACATTCACCCCTTCTATGGCGTTTTTAGAACGGTATTCCCGGACCCAGCCGGTAATCTGTACCTTCCCACTACTGCCATCTCCCCCCTCCTTCGAAACTCCTTTCTTTGCTCTGATAATGATCTGATCCTCGTATCTCGAATACTCCAGCATAGTGCCGACCAGAAGAATGTTAAGCAGGCCGTCAATATCAATGCCTTCCCTGGTCAGGGTGTATAAACTCCCCTTGGGAATGGCGTCAGCATTGTAAGAAAAATAGTAACCAGTTTTGTAAGTAATACTGTCCAGTACAATTTCCAGTGGCAGGTCCTTAAATGACATGGAAAGGGTATCGGTGGTTTCCTGTCCTTTTACCGAATGGAGAAAGGCAAGCAGAACCAATCCAAAAAGCCATTTCCATCTCATCTGCTCAATTAAGGTCTTTAAGTTTCTCTCTTAATGTCTTGAGTGCCTTCCCCATCTGTACTTCCACTGTTTTGATAGAGATGCTCAGATGATCAGCTATTTCCTGATACTTCAGTCCTTCAAACCGGCTGAGTTTAAAGATCTCCGAGCACCTCGGGGGAAGGTTATCGATAGCCTCAAAGATGCGCTCCTGTACATTGCTCTTTTCACCATCCGGTGAAGGACCCTCTACGGCTTCTTCCATGAAGGTGATCACATACTGGCGATAAGAGTCCTTTACTTTTTGATGCTTGATGAAATTAAGACAGGTATTATGCACGGACCTGTACAAATAACTTTTGATGGACGAGTCAGGAGCCAGTGTATCACATTTCTCCCAAAACTTCACAAAAACCTCCTGAATCACCTCTTCGGCATCATCAGGATCATCCATAAATCTCATCGCATAGGATTTTAACAATCCATAGTACTCATTGAACACAAGTTCAAAAGCGCGCTTATCTTTGTTGCGTAGGCGTTCTACCAGTACTTGATCAGGGTCTTGCAAACTATACCAGATTAATGTTATTCAAATTTGAAAGGCAAAAGCTAACCATTGGCGAGCTTAAAAGCGGAAAAATAAACCAAAATATTCTTTCCGATCTTGAATCTCGCGTGGTAAAATTTATATTCTTATGGCTCTCGGGACAGAAGCAATTTGCCATGCGTACTTCCGGCTCCACAGGTGCCCCGAAAGAGACACACCTAAGCAGGGAGTCGTTGCAATACAGCGCCCGTCAATCCATGGAGTACATAGACTCCACCGGAAAATACAAAACCACCTTACTATGCATCAACCCGGACTATATAGGCGGTCTGATGGTGGTGATTCGCTCTCTGGTGTACGACCTGGACATCAGCATGGTGACACCAACGGCTCGATTGGCTGATGTCGTGGGTGATGAGTACTACGACCTGGTGTCCATGGTACCCATGCAAGTCCAACACTTACTTGATCATCACCCGGAAACACTTTCACAATTCAAAACCATCCTCATTGGTGGAGCTCCCTTGCCTCCTGAGTACATACTCAAACTCAGGTCTTTGAAAGCCGTAAGGTGTTTCCAAACCTATGGAATGACTGAAACAGCCTCCCACATTGCATTGAAAAACCTGACCAACGGTGACGACTGCTTCGAAGTACTGGGAGATGCTGAGGTACAGCTGGATCATCGTGGTTGTCTCAGGGTCATGGGCTCAGTGACGGATCACCAATGGATACAAACCAATGATGTGGTGGAACTCATAGATCCGCGCCATTTCAGGTGGTTAGGCAGAGCTGATTTTGTCATCAACTCCGGTGGCGTGAAGGTTCATCCCGAAATATTGGAAGCATCCCTCAGTTCTCAACTGAAAATGCCGTTCTTTGTGGCCGGATTACCAGATGCTTCCCTGGGACAAAGGGTAGTGATGGTGGTGGAATCCCCAGTACCTGTTGCCTTGGATTTTAGCCACATCAGCAAATACAATCAACCCAGGGAAGTTTATTATAGTCCGGTGTTTTCCTATACCCCATCGGGCAAGGTAAACCGAACTGAAACACTCAAAAAATTGAACTTATGAAAGTAAAAGTATCTTACCAGACCCTGCAGTTACCTCCCCCTCTGGCCTTTGCCTATACGCTGGAGATGGAGTTTTTTGACGAGGAAATAAGAATCCAATATGATTTGGAGTTTTTAAACAGGGATGAGATCACACTTGAAGAAATTGAAGAAGAGGGATTCAGTGCGAACGATGATTTTAGCTGGACCGGCACCCTCGGCAAAGCCTGGGTGGAAGATCTTTATGATGACCTACTGGAAGCGGACCTGGAAGACGAAAGCGAGGATTTCAACATCTACCTACACATGGAGATATCCCATAAAGGAGAAGAGGATAGCGGCATTGCAGTGATGGCAGAAGACTGGGACTACAGACTTCAGGAGGTGATCCAGGCCATCTATGAGAAGGCAGGTATTGAAGAAAAACTAAAGCTCAAGTTTATCAATCAGGCCGGAGGTGAAAGTACTTTCTATCAGCTGGAGGGTTCATTTGAGCATAAGACCTGTCAAATCAACAAGAAAGACATCAACTGGGAAGATCTCCATCAGCTAATGAGCGATGTGTACACCATAGATTTTGAAGGAGAATCGGTAGAAAAGCCGTCCGGAGACGGGCTATGGATTGATCAGGATGCCATGTCAGGTTATCAGCTGTTTGATGAGCAAGCCGGCCCTAAAGCGGATAAAATCAAATCAAGAATATTGGAGATACTGGAACGATAATCGCGCCCATTTGGTATTCATCTCTTTAATGGTTAATTTTTATGTTGATACATTTACTTCAACCATTAACCTTTATTGATTATGAAAAGTCTTGGATTCATTGGGAAACTGCTCTATGCTCTACCCTTTGCCATGTTTGGTTTTTTCCATTTTATGAATGCCTCCGGCATGGCGGGTATGGTGCCATCTGTGTTTCCCGCTCCTGAAGCATGGGTATACCTGACAGGTCTTGGTCATATTTTAGCCGTCGTAGCCATCGTGATAGATAAGAAAGCAAAGCTGGCAACTATGCTCCTTGGAATCATGCTGCTTTCATTTGCGCTGTTGATTCATTTCAGTGGATTTATGGACGGTGACCAGATGGCTACAGGCAATTTCCTGAAAGATACTTCTTTGGCAGGCGCTGCGTTTTTCATGAGCAGCAAGCTGACTAATTAAGTCTCGAACAAATTATAATTGCCTCCCTTTCTGAAAATGTTAAGATTCAGGGGAGGCATTTTTTTATCCCCAAAGTGCTTTTTTCTTGACTTCTGGAAAAGCTGATCGATCATCAGCGCATAGTTACCAGCCCCGTGTAGTCTTCTCTCCCAATCAGTGTCATTGGCCTTACCCCCATGAAGTTCTTTGATCTGATTCATTGTTTTCTCGGCCCGATCCGCAAAAGTCTTCTTCACCCAATCTTCAAAAATTTCTTTGATTTGACCATTGAGCCTCACCACTGTGTATCCGGCGGCAAGGGCACCATGGTCTGAAGCGCTCTTCAAAACAGCGGGTATCTCAGTGTCATTCAGACCAGGTATTATCGGGGCATTCATGATCCCCACCGGCACACCCAAGGCACTCAACTCCCTGATGGCTGTCAGCTTTTTAGAGGCTGTGGCGGTCCTTGGCTCAAGTTTGGCCCTGAGCGACTCATCCAGTGTGGTAATGGAGAAGTACACATGAACAAGTGACTTTTCGGCAAGTGCTTGTAGTAAATCACTATCACGAAGAATCAAGGCATTCTTGGTGATAATGCTCACCGGGTTTCGATACTTCAGCATAACTTCCAGAATGCCACGGGTAAGCTTCAGGTCTTTTTCTATTGGCTGATAGCAATCGGTATTTCCGGAAAGCATAATAGGCTGTGGTTTCCATGTGATTTTACTTAGCTGAGCCTCCAGCATAGCGGCTACTTTATCCTTCACGATAATTTTACTCTCAAAATCCAACCCGGCGCTAAACCCCCAGTAAGTATGAGAGTTGCGGGCATAACAATACACACATCCATGCTCACAGCCCTGATACGGATTCACCGAGTAAGTAAACTGTAAATCCGGACTGTTGTTTTTGCTCAGTACATTTTTAGGGGATTCGTGAAAGATGGTAGTGGTCGGGCGCTCCTCATGCGTGTACTCATCTATGCCCTCGTCATGGAACTGACCTACTGCATGTTTAAAAAACGGATTAGAGGGATTGAATTGCGCGCCTTTACCTTTCATATTAGTAAATATACTAATATTATTAGTATACATAACCCTCTTAGCTATATACCTTTCGTATTTTGCTAAGCCCAAAGGCACTCCCCATCCCTACGATAAAGCCCATCAGGTGAGATTCCCAGCTTATAAAGGTGTTTTGCGGATAAATCCCGTAAATGAGTCCGCCATAAATGATCAACACAATGGATGAAATGATAATAGACCGAAAATTACGCCGAAATATGCCAAAGAAAATCAAGAAACTGGCCAGGGCATACACCAGTCCGCTGGCACCAATGTGATAATAAGGCCTGCCAATGACCCACACCAATACATTGGTAAGAAAGTAGCCATGGAAAAACACCTGTGTGGCGATCCTGTCATAAAAAATGTAAACCGCACTGCCCAAAAACAATACGGGGAAAGTATTGCTCACCAGGTGAGAAAAAGAGCCATGAATAAGCGGCGCGGTAAGAATTCCAGTCAACCCACTGACGGTCCGGGGAAGGATCCCAAGAAAACCTAAGTCTACCTGACAATAAAGCTGGATACTAAAGCTGAGCCACATCAGAAAGACTAATCGCAAGGGCGGTATGATACTGGATTTGTGCACTAAGATGCTAAGAAACAAAAAAAGCTGCCAGTGGCAGCTTTTCTTCATGATTTATTGATTATTTACCGGGCTCCTTGATCATTTGAAGCTCGATCAATTTTGACTCTTCATAGCTCACAGACAAATATCCCAGTACGCCACCGGAGGCCTCAGCTATTTTTTTGGCCAGCTCCTTGAGTGAGGCATGAAGCTTCACCCCAAAGTTCTTATCCATCTTTGGTAAGATGAAATTAAGTTTTCTCAATTCTGCTGTCAACACTTTGTTTCGCTCTTCAGCATTTTCAGGAAGCTCATCGATCAATTTATTGAATTTAGACTCAAAGCTTTCCCCTACCAGCTTGTAATAATCTACCAGCTGCTCCCGTGCTCTGCTCTGCTTACTATGTGCCACGTCTATGGCTTCTTTTCTTTCGCTCTTGTCAATATTGCCATCAGCGCCCGCTATTAGGATTGCTACGTACACCGGGGCAGTTAGCAAAACATCAATCTCTTCTTCTCTTAGGTTTTCGAATTCTTTGATCATTATTGTGTCTATTGAAACTCGCTCGAAAATAGTAAAAAATGAGTGTTTACCCGTAATTAATTCTCATCATTTTCACCCCTCAGCACAAACTTCATCAGCACAGGCAAGTGATCAGAAACCTCTCCTGTTCTGGAGATCACGCTTTGTTCCACCCTTGTGATGAAATTTTCATTGTAAAGTATATAGTCGATCATCTGATAGGGCTGTCTGCTGGTGAAGGTATTGAATGACATGGGCGAATTCTGGTACGTCACCGAGTCAACTGCAGACCTGATGTGTTTGGCGGACATAATCACATTCATGGCATCATCAGGTTCCAAATAGGCCGGCGGGCTGTTGAAATCCCCTATTAGCAACACCGGGAGTTGATCCGAATAAGATTCAAAAATCTGCTTCACGGTCTCTGCCTGCGCCAGTCTGGTTTCCTTATCAAAGGCTTCCAAATGAAGGTTCATCATGCGAATGGTATCGCCCGGAGCCAAAACAAGATCACACACCTGTACCAGCCGGTCTATATAGAAGGCATTGTACAGAAATGAAGTATTCATGGGTTTGATCAAGGTGACCGTCTGCTCATTAAGCACCGGAAACATGGATAAAACTGCCTGGCCGGATAGCATTTTCCCAAACTGATGCCCCAACGGCCAATAAGGAAATGGCACAAACTTTTTATCCCAGTTCACTGAACGATAAGCATAAGGGTAATCGAGCGGTAAAGCCAGGCTATCCAGTTGGTTGTACATAAAGGAGCGATTAGAACCAAAGTCGATCTCCTGAAGGCCTACCATATCCGGCCTGATATGCTCGAAGGTCTCCAATACCACTGATAAGTTTTGACGATACAAGTCCTCTGCACGATCTACGCCCAGATTATTGGTCATCCCAGACAGATAGCCTATATTGAAGGTCATAACACTGAGGGTATCTGATCGCTCAAATTCCTTTATCTTACTGTTAAATTGTGTGGTGCTGAAGTGTTGATCTTTTTCCAGATTACCCTCCGAGGCAACAATAAAAAACGAGGTGATTCCCAGGGTAACAAAAAAGAGTAGAGTAATAATTATTCTCGCCATTCGTGCGTGTTAACTGGGAGCAAGTTAAATTTATTAGAATTTACAATGCCTGATAATATGGATTTTTCATACTTGATTTCGATCAGTGATGGTGATACGGCGTTCATTCAAGAGTTTATATCGACATTTGAATCCAACTCCACCAGCATCATTGAAAAACTCAAAATTTCACTGCAGACGGGTAATTTTGATAGCAACAAGAAACTGGCACATCAGCTGAAGCCTTCACTGGAGATGCTCGGGTTATCCAGCTTGCAAATAGTGATAGACATACAGAACAGCCCTGAAACTGTCACACAGGAGCAGGTCCTGCAAATAGAAAGCGAGTGCAAGGCTGCAGTGGTGGAAATGAACAATCAGTTCAATCTATAGGGAGTTTCTCCTTTTCGCCTAAAAACTTGGGCGCCTTATTGAACACATAAAGATCCAGCACCGTATTTGTGCGTGCCAATATCTCGCGAATGGCCAATGACAGAGGTAGCTGGTCCTTATTGTCAGCAGAAAAAGCCACTGCATCCATACCGTAATAATCTGCAATAAATAAAGCCCGGTAGCAATGAAAATCCTGTGTAATAATAATCAGTTCGTCCTGACCGAAAATGAGCTTTGACCTGACCACTGAGTCAAGTGTTCGAAACCCCGCAAAATCCAGAGTAATATCAGCCTGAGACACCCCAAGCGCCATAAGAGCGTTGAGCATATCTTTGGGTTCGTTATAATACACCGTGTTATTATCGCCACTTACAATGACATGGTCAATCACCCCCCGATGATACAATTCAGCGGCGGCATCTATTCGCTCTTTGAAGTATTTGTTGGTGCCACCTTTAACAGTCCGCTTACTGGTTCCCAGTAAAAGGGCCACCTTCTTGCTTGGAACTTCTGTGATGTTATAATAGATGTGACTACTGGTACTCGATATGATCCAGAAATTAAGCCCTAAAACGAGAACGCTCAGAGCGCCAACAATGATCACTGTGTACTTAGCGATTTTCTTGAGCAATTGCATTTAGCTTTTCATTGATTTGGCCCTTTCAGGCTTAGTCTTCTTCGTCTTTGCTTTTCCCTCCAAAAAGTCCCAGCTGATTGTCCTCTTCCTCCACTTCATGCTTAATGTTGCTCTTCAATGCCTCCAGATCCACTGCGGATTCGCCGTTATCTTCGTCCAGCTCATTTTCTTCATCATCCACCTCCTTTTCATCATTCTTTGGGATGATCTCGGTAGCAGAAAGTATGTTTTGATACGGACACTTATTCCCCAGTGCCTTCCACCCTTTCACATCGATGACTTCCGCCAGGTCCAGTTCAGCGGTCTCATTTTTCCTGCCATCCTTATAAGTAACGGAGATCAGCGCATTATCGCTATTGTTGGCAAAGATTAGTTTGGATCCTTTGGCCTCAGACACAAAACTGAATCGTTTGTCCTGAGAAGTCGTCTCGATCAGGAAGCGCTTGACATAATAGACCTTGTTTCCTGCATCATAATGAACCGCATTGATCGGTAAGTCCTTTTCATGTTTAAAAAGTCCAAGAACCTGATTGGGCTCATACCTGTTGGTAAGTTCAAAACTCGTAAGCTCATAGCTCCCGTCCTTGTAAAACACTATGATATGATCTTCGGCTTTAAAATTGCCCAGGTGCTTACCTCTCTTGTCAGTATTCAGTCTGCCAATCACCTCATCATACCATACATCCAGGCCACCAAGTGTAGACACTCCCGCTGATTTAAACTGCACCTTTCTTACGGGTTGCTTAGTGAGTATATTTCCTCCAGCCGCTCTTCCTTTGATTTCTATCTCTGCAAAATCAAAATCAAAAACTTTCTTACGAGCCTTGCTTGCCGGTGTGAGATACACGGTTACCACTTCGGCTTCTCCATTCGGATTGGCAGAGAAATAATGAACCCGTGAACCTTTCCCCCCTTTGGTCAGGTCGTATTCTCGATCCCTGGTCACAGACAGCACCTGAAAACGTTTCACCATGCTGCGCCCACTCTTACCGTCTACATAAGCCAGGTTATATACCATGCGCTCATCAGCTTTATTAAAAACCCCGGCATAGATGATGTTCTTACCTACAAAGACTTTATCCTGTATTCTGGTGACCTGACACACGCCATCCTTGCGAAAAATGATGATATCGTCAATGTCAGAGCATTCGCAAACAAACTCATCTTTTTTGAGGCCATAGCCAATAAATCCATCTTCCCGGTTCACATAAAGCTTGGCATTGTTAGCTGCTACCACTGTGGCGGAAATGGTATCAAAATTGGCAATTTCAGTTTTGCGTTCACGCCCTTTGCCGTATTTGTCCAGCAGATTCTTATAGTAAGCAATAGCAAACTCAGTAATGTGCGCCAGATGGTGCTCAGTCTCCTGTAGTTCTTCTGTGAGCTTGCGCATCAGTTCATCTGCCTTAAAGGCATCAAACTTGGAAATTCGCTTAATCTTAATTTCTGTGAGTCTGACGATATCATCCTGTGTGATGTCCCTGTAAAACTGAGGCTTGAAGGGATCCAAACCTTTGTCAATAGTCTGAATGACAGCTTCCCAGGTTTCACACTCCTCTATATCACGGTAGATCCTGTTTTCAATGAAAATCTTCTCCAAGGAAGAAAAGAGAATCTTCTCCATCAACTCACCGCGCCTGATTTCCAACTCCTGTCTCAGCAACGCTACTGTCTGATCCACAGAGTGTTTTAAGATCTCAGTAACGTCCAAAAACTGTGGCTTATCGTCGTAAATCACACAAGCATTGGGTGAAATAGACACCTCACAATCCGTAAATGCATAAAGTGCATCAATCGTGATATCGGGAGAAGTGTTGGGTGCCAGCTGGATCTGTATCTCAATATCCTTGGCTGTGTTGTCAATTACTTTCTTGATCTTGATTTTACCCTTGTCATTGGCTTTAATAATGGACTCAATAAGCGAAGTAGTGGTAGTGCCAAATGGAATGTCCTTGATGATCAGTGTCTTGCTATCCAGCTCCTCAATGACCGCCCTCACCCTCACCTTTCCACCACGCTTCCCGTCGTTATAGTCGGAAACGTCTATTTTTCCTCCAGTCAGGAAGTCTGGATAAAGCACCACTTTTTTACCTTTCAGAATATTGATCGCCCCCTCTAAAATCTCACAGAAATTATGCGGGAGTACCTTGGTGGAAAGACCTACGGCAATCCCCTCTACCCCTTGTGCCAGCAGCAGCGGAAACTTAACCGGAAAAGTTACTGGCTCCTTTTTCCGACCATCATAAGATAGCTGCCAGGTGGTAGTTTGAGCATTGTAAATGACATCCAGCGCAAACTTTGAAAGGCGGGCTTCTATATACCTGGCTGCAGCTGCGCTGTCCCCTGTGCGTACATCTCCCCAGTTACCCTGTGTATCGATCAGGAGATTCTTTTGCCCAATATTCACAATGGCATCGCCTATAGAAGCATCACCGTGTGGGTGATACTGCATGGTGCTACCAATGACGTTGGCCACTTTATTGAACCGCCCATCATCCATTTCCTTCAGGGCATGGAGTATCCTCCGCTGAACTGGCTTTAAACCATCCTCTATGGCCGGCACGGCACGCTCCATGATCACGTAGGAGGCATAGTCCAGAAACCAATTTTCATACATTCCCGAAACCGGGATTACTTCATGCAGCTCTTCTTCTTCTCTGCCGTTTTCTTCACTCATGACATCCTGTATTTTGACTTGCTATAGAATTTAAATTTTTGATCCAAATTCCACACGTTACTCTTTTGCATTCTCGTCAACTCGCCTATCGGAGTTTCTAATCTGTTTACATCCTTAATTGAGTATTTGACCTGCCCCTCCACTCTTGACTGACATTACTGTGCTAAAATCTTCTTAAGTTCATCATCCGAAACATTCAGCACACCATTGTTAATGAGTCGCGGAGTGAGCGTTCGCCAATGCTCATCCTTCTTAAATATCGCTTTAAACATAGGGAGTGCCTCACTCATTTTATCAGTGTTGGCCAGGTTGATCGCATGCCAGTACTGCATTTCCAGATTATCAGGAAACATGCCCTCCGCTTTCTCATACAGTTGACTGGCTGACTCAAAATCACCCGCCTCTACAGCCTGATCACCTTTATTCATATATTCGTAGGCCTGATGCACCTCCCATAGCCGCCTGATTTCTACTAGCGGCTCTGTATGGTCATCCACCCGAATGTCCACTTTTCTATCTAACCATACTTTACCAGTGGGTGACCCGGAGACCACCAATACGGCCGCTGACTGCTTACCTCGGATATCCCCACCTGTAGCTTGCGCCGCTTCCAGTGCGACAATCATCCGCTCAGCCAATGGGCCTTTAGCATTTTTATAAGCCTCCGCCATGGCCGGCCAAACCGTGTCATTGTCCATGAGGTTAGCCTGAACGGCAAAGTTTTCCCCAATCAGGTGCCCTGCCGCCGGGATGTTTTTGGCACCCGTATGAGAAGCTGCCAGCCCATTGGCATCCACAATGCCCAGTTGACGGAAAGCCTCTCCTTCATCACTTTTAATCAAAGCATCTAGCACTTGCTTGGCATTCAATCCCGTTTTCAGCAGTGCAAGGCCTTGCGGACCGAAAGCCGGATTGGAAAATGACTGGGTAGCGATGGCCCCCACTCCTGCTTCAGCCCAGGTAACCACCGTGCCAACCGAGAACCAATGTGACTGAACCGCCACACCCAAATCTCCGGTCTCCGGATCATAGGCAACGATCGAGTAGGTATGAACCAATGGATGTTCCTTATTATACTGTGCATTGGCTACCCAAAACACCATCAGAGAAACACAACTCAGAACGATTTTTCTCATCTTAGTCATTTTCTAATCTGAATATTTCACTTACAAAAAGCTCTATATATGGGCCCACACCAGTTCCATGAGTGCCTCCAGACAATGTAGTGAACGACACCACATCAGCAGAAGCTCCGTTGGCGAGTAGCCTTGCATATACATCCACCGAGTTTTGATAAGGAACGGTGATGTCGGCATCACCATGATACATAAACATTGGGATGGACGGTGTCCAGTCCGTCAGGCTATTTTCAAGAAAGGCTTCCTTCACAAAGGCATATGCCGGCATGTCAACCCCGGCAATAAACTGGGGGTTCAGTAATACGGAAAGCTCGTCATTTAAGAGGGCATTGATTTCACTCCCACTTTTAGATCCATCGAAATAGCCAGGAATGGACTCTGCAAAAGGTGCATTGAAAAATAAATCCAGATCATGGTCCCAATCAAAAGTTTCTTTATAGGCATAAGCCACATAAGCCAGAAAAAAGGGCTGATGGTACGTATCCAAACTAAAGAAGTACTCCTGAAACGCTTTGATGTCATATCCACCGGAAGAGGGAAAAGAAGCTTTCAGGTCATAGAATGCCATCCCCGATTCTTCAAAATACTTGTGGGTGGCCATGGTGGCATATCCTCCTTGCGAGTAGCCTGCCAGATACAATTCATTATCAATAGACATCTCCAAATCCCCTACGAGCTGCCTGGAAGCATAGATGGCATTGAGCACCGAAGTGGCAGTAAGATCTTCCACATAATAAGGATGCATGAGGTCGCCAGATGCACCAAAGCCAATGAAGTCCGGTAAAACTACCACCAACCCTGTACTGGCCAGTGCAGATGTGAAAATGATCTGACCATCCGAGAGTTCCAGATTGGTTGGGGCCTCAGCCTCTGACGCAATGGTGCCGTGCTGAAAACTGACTGTAGATACAGTATCATCGGTATTTGGCAGCATAATGACTGCCGAAGCGGTGATAGAATCTCCTTTATAGTCTGTCTTATAGGTGATTTTATACAACGTCACATCGTGAACCATCAGGTCTACATCTACATCCAGTCCGGATAGTGAAATAAAAGCTCGCAAATCTCCTGCCGGGCGAGAAAATATGCGGGTGGCTTCCACCAGTGTAAGTGGAGTGGTCTCTACCTGCTCTTCCTCAGGAGTAACCTCTTCATCCCTGCAACCGCTGATAAGCATCAACATTAGCAGGCCACTGCACAATATCCATAATTTTATATCCTTCATCATCCTGAGGTTAAAAGTACTAGGCCAAAATAGGCGCGTCTGATTCCTTATCCACCACATCCTTCTCTATGCGGAGCTTATCTATGATAAACTCCTGACGATCAGGTGTGTTTTTTCCCATATAAAACCTAAGAAGATCCTTGATCTTGGTGTCTTTCTGAAGGATGACTGGTTCCAGACGGATGTCCTCCCCAATGAATCCACCAAACTCCTCCGGAGAGATCTCACCCAGTCCTTTAAATCGAGTGATTTCTGGTTTATTCCCTAATTTTTCAATGGCCGCCTTTCGCTCATCGTCACTGTAGCAATAGATCGTCTCTTTTTTGTTTCTCACCCTGAACAACGGGGTTTCCAGAATATAGACGTGATTATTTCTCACCAACTCAGGGAAAAACTGAAGGAAATAAGTCAGCAGCAGTAGTCGGATGTGCATCCCATCTACATCCGCATCGGTAGCTATCACTATCTTTCTGTAGCGCAGGCCTTCCAGACCGTCTTCAATATTGAGCGCATGCTGGAGCAGGTTGAATTCTTCGTTTTCATACACCACCTTCTTGGTCTGCCCAAAACAATTGAAAGGCTTGCCTCGCAAGCTGAAAACTGCCTGAGTTTGTACGTCTCTCGATTTCGTGATAGACCCACTGGCACTGTCCCCCTCGGTGATGAACACCATGGTCTTCTCCAGCAACTCATCAGACCCTTTCTTGTCATCATAGTGAATGCGACAGTCCCTTAGCTTCTTATTGTGAAGGTTGGCTTTCTTGGCACGTTCATTGGCCAGCTTTTTGATGCCTGCTATCTCCTTGCGCTCTCGCTCAGACTGCATAATACGCTTGAGTAGTGCCTCGGCTATCTGACTGTTTCTGTGAAGAAAATTATCCAGCTCCTTTTTCAAAAAATCATTGATGAAGGTTCGCATGGTGGGCCCTTCTTCAGCCACATTGATAGAGCCCAGTTTGGTTTTGGTCTGACTCTCAAAAACGGGCTCCTGAACCCGTACCGCAACGGCACTCACAATGGATGCCCGGACATCAGATGCCTCAAAGTTTTTGCCATAGAAATCCCGAATGGTTTTCACAACAGCTTCTCTGAAGGCCGCCAGGTGCGTGCCACCCTGTGTAGTGTGCTGCCCGTTCACAAAAGAATAGTACTCTTCCCCATATTGATTGGCATGGGTCATGGCCACCTCTATGTCATTGCCCTTCAGGTGGATGATCGGATATCGCAAAGCTTCCTCGTCGGTTTTGCGCTCCAGCAAATCAAGCAGACCATTCTCAGAATGGTATTTTTTACCATTGAAATTGATGGTGAGCCCCGCATTAAGAAAGGCATAGTTCCAAAGCAGGTTTTCGAGGTATTCGGGTATGAAATGATAGTGCTTAAACACCGTATCATCTGGTTCAAAGCTAATAGCCGTTCCATTGCGCTCTGTGGTCTTTTCCACTTTGGCGTCATTGGTGATTTCACCTCTTACAAACTCCGCTAACTTGGTCTCTCCATCCCTGAACGACTGCACTTTAAAATAGGAACTCAGTGCATTCACTGCTTTGGTACCCACACCATTCAGTCCTACGGACTTCTGAAAGGCTCCTGAATCGTATTTTCCTCCGGTATTTATTTTACTCACACAATCCACCACTTTGCCCAGTGGAATCCCACGACCAAAATCCCGTACCTCCACCTTTCGGTCAGATACTTTGATGTTGATGGTCTTCCCGTGCCCCATCATGTGCTCATCGATGCTATTATCGATGATCTCCTTCACCAATACATAAATACCATCATCGTGGGCCGAGCCATCGCCCAGCTTCCCTATGTACATCCCGGGTCTCAGTCTGATGTGTTCTTTCCAGTCTAGCGACTTGATACTATCCTCGGTATATTGTACTTCTGCCATACGCGCGTTTGAAATCGGATGATTAAACCATTGATTTGATCAACTCAAATCGGAATTTATACAAAAAAACAGATTTAGAAAGGCCTTAAAATCAACAGTGACTTGAGCCTTTAAATGAATTGAAAAGCCTTAAAATATTGCAAATCAAGTAGTTTTAAGCCTTTTTATAGATCAGATAAAATAATCCTAAAATCCATGAAAAAATGAGCACCGGCCCCATGTAGTTCAAATAGGCAAAACCCGAGGGGTTCAGGTGTCCGCTGTTATTGAGCACCCCAATGAATCCAACGAGAAGCGTCAAGCAGATATTAATCACAAATGCTCCACTTCTCACCCAGGCCTTTACATCCTCATTTTCAATTTTGCCCTCAAAGAGTTTCTGAAAAGCCAGCATCACGAGATTCACAATCACGAAACCAGCCACCACATAATAGAAAAAAGTCTCCTTGTGTAGCTGCAAACCACCGGTACCGGGCTCCATTGCGACCATAATGGGTAGGTAGGCGTATACCAGCACGAGAATGATTAGAAAAAGAATGATGGAAAGTAACTTGAGGAAACTAACGACTCTAAGCATATTTTAATTGAACGAAGCTGTAATTTTCAAATGTCAAATCTTACTAACGGCACAAAAGTAGGTCACCCCAAGCACAATCACCTTGACTGAAAAAGAATTTATAACAGCAATTCAAAATCACACCGGGATCATCCACAAGATCCTTTATCTGTACGTGGATGACCCTGAAGACAAGCGTGACCTGAAACAGGAAATTCAGCTGCAAGCCTGGCGAGCCAAGGATAGGTTCAGGGGTGACTCACAGTTTAGCACATGGCTATACAGAGTGGCCCTCAATACGGTATTTACCTTTAACAGAAAGCGGAAAATCACCTCCACCAGCCTGGACTCCGCCGTGGAGGCCATCCATCAGGTACCTGAAAAAACAGAGCGATCAGATCTGCTCATGCGGGCTATCAAAGGGCTGAATGATGTAGACAAAACCATCGTAACGCTGCACCTGGAAGATTATGACAATGGAGAAATCGCCGATATCACCGGACTGAGTAAAAACAACGTGGGGGTTAAACTCCATCGGATCAAAGAAGCATTGAAGAAAAAACTTAACGAAAAAGCCCAATGGACGAACTAAAAGAAGCCTGGGAAGAATTGAACTCCAAAAGTGAGGAGTTTACTCGTATTTCGGCAGAGGAAATCAAGCAAACCGCCACATTGAAATCTGCCGGAGTGATAGAGAAGTTGCGATCCGGGGTTAGGAAGAAATTGGCGTACGCTGTTTTTTTTACGTTGGCCATCGGGGCTGGTATTCCATTTGCCTTTCCGTTGGCTTCTCAGGTCCTGCTAACCATCCTGCTTGCAGCCTATCTGGTGGGTGCCGTTCTGCTCTATCAGGAATTACAAATACTCAACAGAGGTGTGGACATGACTCAAGATGTTCTGCACGGTCTTACCACCTACCGCGACCGCATCAAACGGGTGCTCAGGTATGAGGAGTCTACAGCGCTGGCCCTCTACCCTGTCTCTATTTCCGGTGGCTTCTTTCTGGGATTCCAGATTGTGGATCGGGATGCACAGATCATGACTCAAACAATCCATTGGATATTCCTTGTAATGACCATTGTACTGTTAACGGTAGGAGGCCACTGGTTGGCGAGGTGGATGAACCGCAAGGCTTTTGGCAAATACCTCGACCGGCTGGATCAAACAATTAATGAGTTGGAGGGTGATCGTGAAGAGATGAGATAAAGTAAGCTTTTATTTATACAACCAGTCTCCTTGCCGGAGTTATAATCTTAACTCCTATTTTTGCCACCTCAACTCATGAGCGAATGAAAGAAATACGACTGATGAGCCCTGGTGCCGGCGGTCACATCATCAATGAATATGGACTACCCGAAAAGCCACCCCATGATTGGGCTTTTCTACCTGCCGGAGATGCCGCCCTCACCAGAAAGGTGACCGCAGCGGGCGCTTGCTGGCGCATACAAATCAAAAAAGGCAGGCGACTACAGTCTCTGGGGATATGGGCCCCAAAAGATCACATAGCCCTCGCAAAGCAGGAAGTGGACAACATGCGCTCCGCTCCTGATTACGCCCGGAAAATGGCCAGTGCCGCCAAATCAAGAGACAAGAAACAGTCAGCATACACCACTGAATTCGAACAGGCGGTAATTGGCTATTTGAACTTTCACCCCATCCATCGTGTGTATGAAACTACCATGGCCCGTTTGATCACCGCACATGCTACTCCTGTAGGTAGCGGAACGGTAGCCCGCACACAGAGGATCCCACTGACGGAAAGAGCTGCAAGGGCGGTAACGGCATGGATGCGTCACCAGACAACGGAATATGATCGAATGAAAATCGCCAGGGTGAAAGGAGAAAGGCGAGCTGTACGCCGACAACTTGCAGGACGCTCAGTGGAGCTCCTGAAAGCCTACAGAAAGGGTCAACCCATTTCTCCTGAATGCCCCCTCCGGCAGGCTTTGGCTAACCAATAGTTCAGTCTTTTGGTAAGAACGGCCCCATCTTCTCGGCATACTCCGGGTTATAAAATAGCATCGGTGATCTCAACTTTTTAATGGCCGCCTCCAGGTTCGTAAAATTGGATTGTGGGATATGAAGGGGGATTTTGTAGAGTATGGGGTCCTTTTTATCAATGGGGAAAGGTACCCTGGATTGGTACAAATATGGGATAAGGGTGGTGTTGCAATTCAATGCGATCCGGGATATCTCATAGGTCTCCAACAGCTCAGTCAAAGTGGTGTTTATTTTCTCGAAAAACTCCGTAGTAGCGGCCAATCTTACTCTTGAGCCGGCCCTTGATTTCCCTTTTTTATTTAAGTATTTAATCTGACTATATCCCTGCTTCTTACGGGTCATGTAGGCAGAGAAGGTGGTGTGATACCGATTCTCGGTACCTTCCATTATGGAAATAGCCGCATTCCCTGATTCAATAGTCAAATAAAGCACACTCGCGGTTTCTTCCACAACCGATAAGTCCTGATGAATAGTCAGATGTAAGGGCAACCGGATAAATCCCAGAGATTCGTGCGCTTCATCGTTGAGCACCACGATGTGTTTCTTAAAATCATAGACCGCATGGGGGAACTCCACCTTAACCATCTCCAGCAACTGACTAATTGGTATGTGGTACAAGTTGATTTTGAACTGATCCATGACTGGCAGATTTTTAAGAGCTCAAAGCTAATGATCCGACAGCATGCTTTACCTTTGGTTCATGAATATTGACCCCATTATTCTTTCCATCCCCATTTACTTTCTGCTCATTGTGGTGGAACTTCTGGTTCAGTTTTTCCACAACCAAAAGATTTATCGACTTAATGATGCGGTCACTAATATCTCGTGTGGCATCACCCAGCAGATTACGGGTGCCTTTTTCAAAGTGATAACCATCGCTGCTTATCAGTTTGTCTACGAAAACTGGAGCCTTTTCCACATCGAAAATACCTGGTGGTCTGTAACCCTCCTTATCCTGGCCGTAGACCTGTGCTACTACTGGGCGCACCGAATGAGTCATGAGGTGAATCTCTTCTGGGGTGGACATGTGGTACATCACCAGAGCGAAGATTACAACTTTTCAGTAGCCCTTCGGCAGGGGTCCTTTCAGGTGGTGTGGACCTTCTGGTTTTACATCCCATTGGCATTTCTAGGATTCAACACAGTTACTTTTCTCCTGGTGGCAGCGCTTAATACAGTCTATCAGTTTTGGATTCATACCGAAACCATAGGTAAGCTCCCCCGCCCCATTGAGCTCATTTTCAATACGCCATCTCATCATCGGGTGCACCATGGTCGTAATCCAAAATACATCGATAAGAACCATGCCGGGTCTCTGATCATCTGGGATCGAATGTTTGGCACCTTTCAGGAGGAAGAAGAAAGACCCACCTACGGCATCACCAAGCCCATCAATACCTGGAACCCCGTATGGGCCAATCTGCAGCACTATGTAGATATGACCAGCCAGCTTAAGAGTACACCTGGTTTAATGAACAAGCTGGGCATCCTGTTCAACAAACCGGGATGGAGACCTGTGGCCCTCGGAGGCTATCAGCCAGCTCCGGAAGTAGATAAGGCCAACTACCGTAAGTATGACACACATCCGGCGCTTAAAATAAGCATATATGTCCTTGTTCAGTTTGTGATTGCATTGGGTGTCACTTCAGTTTTTTTATTCACTCTGCCTGATCAGGAGCTGATTAACAAACTTGTGTTTTCTCTGGTGATTGTGTGGTCGGTAGCTCAGTTTGGGTTATTACTAGACAATCATCCCGACTGGAGCAGATTGGAATACCTACGCATTCTGTTTTGTGGTGGTATCTTTTCCTTACTGTATCCGCTCCCCATCGTGATGATCATATCCGTCCTATACACCGTAACCTCTTTGATTACATTTTTCTTTATATATAAACCTGCAGCCGGCAGAGTCAGGTCGGTGATCAACTCATGAAATACTTTTTTCCACTGTTATTAGTTTTCCTGTTAAGTGCCTGTTATTCCATACCAAAAATCGAGGGTTTTGACAAAGTCGCCTGGGGATCTGAATTGAGTTGTAATGCCAACCGCCTGAGCGATGCCCAGCTTCTGGTCTCTCAACAGGATAAACTGTTGGGTGAAGGCCAGGCGGAAATAAAGCTACTTTTGGGAGCTCCCGATGAGCATGAGCTTTACAATAGAAATCAGAAATTCTTCTATTATAACCTTACTCCATCTTCAGGTTGTGAAAATGGAACGTTCCGCCGCTTGAGTGTAAAATTTGACGCACTGGATCGGGTGAAGGAAGTGATGATTATTGAGTAACAATATCACCTCTGCGCAGGAGAGGTCGCATCATCACAAGTCAGTCACTTAACTGTCTTGATGTGATGCCTGCCTACGCAGGCATGACGGCCTTTACTTATATTTGTTTATGACTGCTAAAGGAGGATACGTTTACATCGTAGCCAACCAATACCGTACAACCATCTACATTGGTGTAACTTCTAATCTTTATGCCCGTGCCTACCAACACCGCAATGGTGAAGGCTCTGAATTCACTCAAAAATATCAATGTTACTATTTGGTATATTTTGAATTTCATGACAGAATCGATGCAGCAATAGCTCGGGAAAAACAACTGAAAAAGTGGAAGCGTGACTGGAAAGATCGATTGATCGCAGAGTTTAATCCAACCTGGAGAGACCTATTTGATGATGTCTCTGATTACCAATAGCTACCAATACCGTCACCTCTGCGCAGGCAGAGGTCGCATCACCACAAGTCAAATCACTACCTCAAACGGATTGATGTGATGCCTGTCTACCAGGTGAGCAGAGGACTTTTCAAGCCTCAACGCAGCCATCAATCACCTAAAAAGTAACCAACGAATGCACTTCGCCGGAACCTTTCAAACGTTCCTGGCCTTTGAGAAAAGACAACTCCACCAAAAAAGAATAACCAACCACCTCACCACCAATCTTCTGAATCAGTTCTGCTGCAGCTCTTGCAGTCCCGCCAGTAGCCAATAGATCATCATGAATGAGCACACGCTGACCTTTAGAAATCGCATCTACATGAATTTCTATCTCAGCGGATCCATATTCCAAATCATAAGAATGCTTAATGGTCTCATATGGCAGCTTCCCGGCTTTTCTCACAGGAATAAATGGCACTCCCAACTGCTGTGCTAATTGCAAACCATAGATGAACCCACGGGATTCAATGCCGACAACCCCTTCTACATTTCTCGTACTCCAGTAATCAAAGAAGGTCTGGCTCACCTCGGCACTCAGTGCAGGATTGGCCAGTACGGGGGTTATGTCTTTGAATAGAATACCGGGTTTTGGAAAGTCAGGTACGTCACGAATGACTTTGGAAAGTTTTTCTGAAATCATCCGGCTAAGTTATTCAAATCTCAATGACTCGATAGGATCGAGCTTGGAAGCCTTATAAGCAGGCAGGTATCCTGAGATAAGCCCCACAGTCATCCCAATGATCACCCCCACAAGAATCCACAACCAAGGGATCACAAAACCCCCGCTACTGATCAGACTGGAAGTAAGATTGCCGATAACAATACCCAGTACAATTCCTCCAACACCACCCATCTGACAGATAACAATGGCTTCTATCAGGAACTGCTGACGAATCTTTAATGGTGTGGCCCCCAATGCTTTACGAACACCTATTTCGCGTGTTCGTTCTGTCACAGATACGAGCATGATATTCATCAGGCCAATGGAGGCACCCAGCAGGGTAATGAAACCAATGGTGAATCCTCCAATCTTCAGATAGCCTGTAATTTCACCGAGTCGCTCAGCCAGTGACTGGTTCACTGTCACCTGAAAGGAGTTCTCCTGCTTCACAGGATCACGTCTGATGGCGCGCATAAGGCCCGTAGCCAGCCCGGTAGCGGCATCCATTTGTGTGGGATCATGCACCGCCACTGTGGCTTCGTAATCCAGCTGTCTCCCGGCCGCCAGACGTCTCGCAGTTAGTGTGGGTACCAGACACATACGGTCCACGCTTCCATTACCACCAGTTCCACCCTGGGCACCAAGCAAGCCAACCACTTTGAAATTGGAGCCCATGAATTTAATCTCTTTATTAATCGGGTCTTCCTCTTTTTCAAACAAGGCATCCTTAATCTCCGAACCAATAATCACCACCATGGCTCCATTCTGCACTTCAATCTGTGAGAACCCACGCCCCTCCTTGATGTCATAACCGTCCACCAGCAGGTAATTGTCGTCACCGCCCTGGACACGTGAATTCGGATTAGTCTTTTTGGATCCACGTTTGATCTCCGCAGCAAAGGACACATAAGCATTTACACTCACTACCCCGGCAGTGTACTTCTCTTTGAACCTCATTAAATCCTCATAAGTCAGTGGTGGAAAGACTTTGGCCTCTTTCCCCTCACGAGAACCCCGATTCTGACGTACACTCTCCATGTCAAATGTATTGGCTCCAAGATTGGAAAAACTATCGTTAATGGAGCTTTGAATACCCTCAATGGCTGTGAGAATACCCACCAGCGAAGTGATCCCAATGGCAATAATGGCCGCCGTGAGGAAGGTTCTGAGCTTATTGGCCCGTACCGATTTTATTCCTTCTTTTATATTTTCTCTGAGATCCATGGGTTACCTTTATCGCTTTGGAAAGTTAGTGAGAACTATGCTTTATGATTGACTGTTGCTGTATTAAATTTTGATAGTGGGATGCGTAAACTCTTTCTGATTCTAATCCTTTTTGTTGGCTTTCAGGCCCAATGTGCCTACATCCTCATTCCCATGGATGAAACACAGACCGATCACCTAAAGGCATACGGAATTACTTACTGGATGTTGACCCAGGAAGTACCGGCCGACTGGTTGCTCAATTACCGCGGTGGCAGTTTTATGGTCAAACACCTTCAGAGTATCGAAAATGAATGTGTCATACGCAATGTGTCCTATGAGATCATCTCCGATGCACAAGCCAATCAGATCCTGAATGAGATCGCCAGCCCGGCTTCCAATATGGACGTAATGAAGCTGGAGAAATATCCAAAAATTGCGGTGTATTCCCCTAAGAGCAAACAGCCCTGGGATGATGCAGTAACACTCGTCCTGACTTATGCCGAGATACCCTATGACGTGATCTTTGATGATGAGATCATGTACAACGAACTTCCTAAATACGACTGGCTACATCTACACCACGAAGATTTCACGGGTCAATATGGTAAGTTCTATCGCACCTACCAGCACTTCCCATGGTACCAGCAGCAGCAGCGCGAATATGAAGAGTCTGCGCGCAAGCATGGTTACTCTAAGGTATCTCATCTCAAGCTGGCTGTCGTGAAGAAAATACACGGATTCGTTGCAGGGGGCGGCTTCCTTTTTGCCATGTGCTCAGCCACAGACACTTATGATATAGCACTGGCCGCAGAGGGCCTGGACATAGTAGAGTCTATGTATGATGGTGATCCTGCTGACCCGAACGCTCAAAATAAGCTGGACTTTGAAAAGACCATGGCGTTTCAGAATTTTCGATTGGAAAGAAACCCCTATGAGTATGAATATTCAGACATAGACATGCAGGCGCGTGAACGTGGACTGAAGCAGGAAACAGACTTTTTCTCCCTCTTTGAGTTTTCCGCCAAATGGGACCCCATCCCTACCATGCTCACACAAAATCACGAACACATTATCAAAGGGTTTATGGGGCAGACTACTTCGTTCAGGAAGTCACTCATCAAGTCGGATGTGGTGATTATGGGTGAAACCCGCTCAGTAGGTGAAGCGCGTTATATTCATGGGATCATGGGCAAGGGATTCTGGACGTTTTATGGCGGACACGACCCGGAGGATTACCAACATTTCGTCAATGAACAACCAACAGACCTGAACCTCCACCCCAATTCTCCGGGCTATCGACTCATCCTCAACAACATCCTCTTTCCTGCAGCAAAAAAGAAAAAGCAGAAGACCTGATGGGAGCTTAGATCTGCCTTTTCAATGCATCCGATCTCCCCTAACTTCGAGGCTTCTGATGATATCAGCCTCTGCATGTAGTATCTCCTCCCAACGTGATTTCACATACTCTTCGGGCATATAGACCTTGGCCAATTCAATAAAATTGACGTAGTGCCCGGCTTCAGAGACCATCAGTTCATAGTAAAAGGTCTGCAACTCTTCATCAGCAATGTTTTTCCAGAGTAACTTGAATCGCTCACAACTTCGCGCTTCTATCAGGGCATTCATGAGTAGCTTTTCTACCAACTGCTGATCCCTGCTCCCTCCTTTGTTCAGTACTTTGTTGAGCGCCGTGACATATTCATCTTTGCGGGCATACCCCAAAGCATAACCCCTCTTTTTGAGCTGCTCAATCACCCGTTCAAAATGAGCCCATTCCTCGGCCACCACGGGAGTAAGGACATCCACCAGCTCCGCCTTTTCAGGATACTGAATAATCAGGGAAATACAAGAGGAGGCGGCCTTCTGCTCACAGTAGGCATGGTCTACAAGGATATCCTCTATCTGCATTTCAGCAATATTGACCCACCGTGGGTCGGTCGGTAGTTTAAGCCCCAATACTGTCTTGTGGTCGTCCATCATTAATCAAAAAACATCCATCTCACACCAAAATCCATCACCTGAGACTGCCCCGGGTAATAAGGCGTCACAAAATAGCCATCGTTACTCTGCTGGTTGATATTGGTCATTTTCACAAAGGCCCGAAGATTGTTGATTTTCATACTCAAAAAGAGATCGGCGGTATAAAACTGCTCGATAAGAAACTCACGCTGCAAATGAAACTGCTGTAGTTCGGGTGCATATCCCATCGCATAGTATTGACTTTTGGCGTGCACATCTATGCCCACTTCCACACCCATGGTGTCTTTAAACCAGTATCCGCGCCAAAAAAAACGACCATTATAGAAAAACTGCGGGACCACCATATTGTCAGCGCCCCCACCAGAGATACTCGTATAGTAAACCTCATTCTCCAAATGGAAGGCTTCTTTGAGCGCTTTGTTGGTATAAAGTTTGAAATTAAAGTCACCCCCTAATGAAGCCATAATGGCCACATCACTACTTTGCTGAGCAGTTTTATTCTCATCAAAATAGAAAAACTTGTCCAGACTAAGCAACCGTCCCAGAGGTCTGATTTTCAAAAACCCTAAATCCACCTGCAGACCAGCAGTAATTTCATTGCTAAAGGCTGAAGCAAAAGTCTGATTCCACTCATGGTGATTACCAAAATACTTCTCGTAGATAAAAGCAGGCTTATACCTTACAGACTTATAGGATCCAAAAAGGAAGTCGGAGTTGAGTTGACCGGTCAGTTGATACTCTCCACTCTGCATCAGCTCACCTTTGGCTTCTATATTAAACTGGTCTTTCCAGTCAAACCGGGTGTAGCCTCCCAAAAACATCTCACTGAAACGGGGTGTAGGGTCCTGATAGAGGTTGTCAAAATCAAGGTCTCTCCTCTTTAAGTATAATCTGTAAAAGATGTTGGCCAGATCTCCTTTAATTCCCACTTCATTCACCATTTCCTTCCAGGTGAATCGCTCATAGGTACTGTCCGTCCCTAACAAAAACTGATCATAATAACCGCCGTATGTGAGATCAGTCCCACTGGACACATCCTTGAAGTCCTGAAAGCCTACCTCCTGATTTTTCAGGTCAAACTGATGATAAAATTGCAGCGGGGTAGTCCAGTTGTACTGGTGATAAAGATGAAAATTAAGTCGGTCATCATTTGATCGGGCTTCCGAAAGCTGAATGTCAGAGTCCTGATATTCAAAAAGATCTGCCTTGGTGGCCTGAGACAAATCCTCTACATAAATGCCTCCGGTTTCCTCTATATCATAGCTCATGTTCACCATATGAAATAAGGCATTGTAGGGCTTATCCTTATGTTTGTAGTACGTATATAGGTCGAAAACCGTACCCACCACATTGCGATCCTGCTGCCCACTTTTACCTATCTGCTTATCAGAGGTGATCCGATAAATATCAAATCCTACGTTCCAGTTTTCATTGACATTCCGGCTAAAAGCCATGTCCACCACGGAGCGACCTTCACCTCCAAAAACCACCATCAGGTTGATATGCGGCGACTTGGAGTCATAGTATTTCAGTTGCTCAGGATTGATCATGTACGGATCATATGCAGAAAGCCCACTGGTACGTCCTATTTGCTTGGGGGCCGGGTAAAAAATTGGAAAAAGGGCCGTCCCATTGTTACCCAGATCCTGATATTTTCTGCGCTCAAGATCCAACTTGGTAAATTTCTCTAACTCATACAGTGTGGTATCAGGGTGCCTTTCCTTCTCCTGATTGTTCTTCAAATCGCTTTCATAAATGATCAAAGTGGTTTTTGACCCGTAGACCAGTTCACTGGAATCATCCGTGATTTGAGCGACCGAAAGCACACTCATCAAAAGAAGTATTGCCGATAGTGATTTTTTCACAGCGCAAAAGTATAATCAAATAGGTTCTTGGGCATAGTTTTTCAGTTTCGACTCCAGGTTTGACAGGAATAACGATTCGTCCTTCAAAAATTTCATACGAATGGGTAGATAAAAACAGGAATAATCGCGTAACTCCTGAAACTGCTTAAGCTTCACCATATCTTTCTCAGTGGTGATCAGGCTCGTATCTTCATCCATTTCCCGGAGAATGTCCCGCACATCCCCTAGCTTGTAGCGATAGTGGTCTCTGTAGTTATAGGTATGCTTCACGGCATAGTTTCGGCGGAGATAATGCTCAAATGGCTCAGGATTGGCCATTCCGGAAATGCCCAACACATTTCTTTTGAGCTCACTCCCATTCTGAAAAACAGGAACCAGAGGGTCATACTGTACCGTCATAAAATACACGGATGCCGAGGTATACTCCTGAATCTCATACCGCATCCTCACCTGATCTGCCGCGCTCATATATTCCGGGCACTTGGTCACCACTATGATGTCTGCACGCCGCACCCCACGGCGGGCTTCACGTAGCCTGCCTGCTGGCAGCAGATAGTCCTTGTGAAAGGGATTTTGATAGGTGGTCAGGACAATGGATACGGAAGGTGAGACTCTTCTGTGCTGAAAAGCGTCATCCAGGAGGATGGCATGTGCATCCGGCACGTGCCCCAGGAGCTCCGAAATGGCCAGATCGCGCTCAGCTCCTACCGCCACCGGTACCAGACCATGATACTTCTGCAAATACATAAAGGGTTCATCCCCGATGGTATCAGGCGTATCAGCAACAGTAGCTAACCTAAACCCATAAGTCTTTCGCCCATAACCACGGCTGAGGGTACATACCTTCTTGTCCTGCGGATGAAAATACCTGACCAGATAGTCAATCATTGGTGTTTTCCCGGTACCACCTATGGATAGATTACCCACGACCACTACATTTGTATCAAAGCGCACCGTTTTCTTTACCCCAAGATCATAGAGCAGGTTTCTGAGCCTGGTGATCAGGTCAAATAACAGCGCAAAAGGAAATACAATAACTTGCCACCAATACATAAAGGGAGTTTACTATGCGAATCAAAGATATTACAGATTTCTTAGAGCAATTTGCACCACTCAGCTATCAGGAGTCTTATGACAACTCAGGGCTCCTGGTTGGTGATGCCAATGCGGAGCTGTCCGGGGTCTCCATTACCCTCGATGTGACAGAGCGGGTGATTGACGAGGCCATTCGCAACAGAGACAATCTGATCATCGCCCACCATCCCTTGATTTTCAAAGGGCTCAAAAGCCTGACCGGCAAGCACTGGGTAGAACGATGCGTGATCAAGGCGTTGAAAAACAACATTGCTCTTTATGCCATCCATACCAACCTGGACAACGTGCACCTGGGAGTAAACAGAAAGATCGCAGAGCAATTAGCTTTGAAAAACATTCGCATTTTGAGCCCCAAATCGGAGATCCTCTCCAAACTGGTAACTTTCGTACCGCATGAGGATGCACAGCGGGTGTTGGATGCTTTGTATGCAGCCGGTGCCGGGCAGATCGGTCAGTATGATCACTGTAGCTTTCAGTCAGATGGCACAGGCACTTTTCGCCCCGGAGAAAATTCCAATCCCCATATCGGCACACACAATGTGGACGAAACAGTCAGTGAGAAGCGAATTGAGCTCGTTTTTCCCACCTATCTCAAAAGTAAAATAGTCAGTGCCCTTCACAATAGTCACCCCTATGAAGAAGTAGCCTATTACCTCTCTGCGCTCAGCAATACTCATCAGGAAGTGGGATCAGGCATCGTGGGTGAGCTCTCATCCCCTATGGACACGCTGGAATTCCTCAGGCATCTCAAACAAACCATGCGCACCGAGTGTGTCCGCCATACCTCGATTTGCAATGAAAAAGTATCGAAAATAGCCCTCTGCGGGGGAGCAGGAAGCTTCTTGCTGAGTAAGGCAATAGGTGCCGGAGCTGATGTGTTCATCACCGGAGATTTCAAATATCACGACTTCTTTGAAGCCGATAGTCGGATCGTTGTAGCGGATATTGGACACTTCGAAAGTGAGCAGTTCACAAAGGACTTGCTTTATGATATTATAAGCGAAAAATTCACTAATATTGCACTCCGTTTATCGGAGGTACAAACGAATCCTATCAATTATTTGTAATACTACATGGAAAACACCGTAGCGAAAAAGCTCGAAAGCCTCGTAAAATTACAATCCATCGATTCTGAACGTGACGAACTACTGAAGATCAGAGGAGCCTTACCCGATGAGGTAATGGATCTTGAAGATGAGATTGCTGGTTACCAGACGAGAGTTGAGAAACAAAACTCAGAGCTTGCGGAACTAGAAGAAAATATAGCGAGCAACAAGACCGCCATCAAAGACGCTGAGAAGCTCATCAAGAAGTACGAAGAGCAGCAAATGAATGTTCGCAACAACCGCGAATATGATGCCATCACCAAAGAGGTGGAATTGCAGCAGCTCGAAATTCAAATTCTTGAAAAGAGAATCAAAGAAGCTTACGTAAAGATCGACTCGAAGAAAGAAGAGATCGCCCAGACAGAAGGAATTTTATCTGAGCGTACAAAGGATCTTGATTCTAAGAAAAACGAACTGGATACTATCGCCAGTGAGTCTGAAGCCGATGAGCAGAAGCTCATGAAAGACAGAGACAAAGCGGCCAAGCAGGTAGAAGACAGATTGCTGAAATCTTACGAGAAAGTAAGAGAGAACATGCGAAATGGTCTGGCTGTAGTACCTGTGAAGCGTGGCGCCTGTGGTGGCTGTTTCAACGTGGTACCCCCGCAAAAGCAAGCCGAAATACGCGAGAAGAAGAAAATTATTGTTTGTGAGCACTGTGGCCGAATCCTCTCAGATGTTGAGGATGAAGTGATTGAGGAAGAAAAACCAAAACGCAGAACCAAACGAACAACTACTAAGAAATAATGAAAGCGCCCTTGAGGCGCTTTTTTTTATACTACCCCTTTCTCCGGGTGCTTACCTTTGATGGATCTATAGTAGGATTTAATGAATTCAAGGTCCGCCTCCATATCCCCTGTTGGGTAAAAGGGCTCACGATACTCCACCACTTTGTGCTCAAAGTCAAAACCCACCATCACGATGGGTACACCCGCTTTATGCGCAATCCGGTAAAAACCTGTTTTCCACTCCGGCACATAAGACCGTGTGCCCTCCGGAGTAATGGTGATAATGAACTCCTCATGCTGCTGAAATAGCTCTACTACCTGATCCACCATATTGGTGTTTTTTGACCGATCCACAGGAAATCCGCCAATCACCCTCATAAACCAGCCCACCACAGGAAGATCAAACAGCGATTTTTTAGCGAGAAAATGGCTCTTCAATCCGCTTATGCTCCTGGCTGCTACCCCCACGAAAAAGTCCCAATTGCTGGTATGTGGTGCTACAATCACAACATATTGCTTCAGGTCTGGACGCTGCCCTTTCATCTTCCAGCCTGTCAGCCTAAAGCAAAAACTAAAAAAGATTTTCTTCATGGGATTAAAGTTTATTCAATGCGCCTTCTTTAATGGCTTTTCGGGCGTACTTATATCCGAATTTGTAAATAGCCTGAGCCTGTTTGAAGTCAAACACCTTGAACTTACTCAGCCCCGGGGGCTCCAGAAACACATCACAATGTTTCTTTCTGGCATGAACATTCTGAGTAACTGTCAGCATCATCGATCGCTCCATCAGGTCGCGCCAATTGCCCAACTCATATCCTTTGTCAATGGGATTACAGTGCAGGGCTACAATTTTATCACAACTCTTCTGAATAGACGCGTATGGGAGGTTGTCAAGGATCCCCCCATCTACCAAGGTCCTTTTACCTATTACGATTGGGTCAAATACCACGGGGATACTACAGGAAGCCAGAATGGGTTTGATTAGTTGGCCCTTCTTATAGACTTTCACCTTTCCTCGTTTGATGTCTGTGGTAGATACACATAAGGGAATTTTAAGGGCCTCGAAAGAATCCTCTGGAAAATACTTTTTCAGTTCGTGTGAAGCGCGTTCTATATTCAGCAGGCTGCGCCAGTTAAAAGACGGCCGAAAAGCAGTGAGAAAGTTAGTTTTTTCAATAAAACCACAAATCTCCGAGGGGGTGTATCCTGCGCAATAGAGCCCACCGGCCAGCGCACCGGCACTCGCACCAGAGACAACGTGAAACGAGAGCCCCTCTTCCTCCAGAGCCTGGATGATCCCCAAATGCGCGATACCTCTTGCACCCCCTCCGGACAATACCAGACCCAGCTTCATAAAATCAAAGCGCTATGAATATCGATTTCAGTAAATAAAGAGCTCCATGCCCCTTTGTGAATGATTATGTCCATCAGGCCACCACTCCCATGTTGGAGAACTTATCGATTCGCTCAGCTATTCGCTTCTCTACCGTTAGCTTCTCCAGACTTTTGATGTGCTTGACAATTTCTTTCTTCAGCTCCTTTGAAGCAGCCTTCATATCCGCATGAGCTCCACCAAGCGGTTCCTTGATGATGCCGTCTATCAACTTATGCTGAAGCATGTCTTTAGCAGTTAATTTAAGCGCCTCTGCTGCCTGTTCTTTATAATCCCAGCTTCTCCACAGAATAGACGAGCAGGACTCAGGAGAGATTACCGAATACCAGGTGTTTTCCATCATCAGCACCTTATCAGCTATCGCAATACCCAAAGCTCCACCGGAAGCTCCCTCTCCGATTACCACACTTACTATAGGCACAGTCAGAGTCATCATCTCTTTCAGGTTTCGGGCAATAGCCTCTCCCTGTCCACGCTCCTCGGCCTCTATGCCAGGATAAGCTCCGGGAGTATCAATGAGGGTGATGACTGGGGTATTGAATTTTTCTGCCAATTTCATCAGGCGAAGTGCCTTGCGGTAGCCTTCAGGATTGGCCATACCAAAATTACGCTCCTGGCGCTGCTTGGTATTGCGACCTTTCTGCTGACCAATGATCATGACCGAGAGTCCGTCCACTTTGGCAAACCCGCCCACCATGGCCTTGTCGTCTTTTACCGTACGATCACCATGTAGCTCTATAAAGTCATCTGAAATTTCATAAATATAATCCAGTGTATAAGGACGATCAGGATGTCTGGATAACTGTACTTTCTGCCACCTGGTCAGGTTTTCAAAAGTATCCTCTTTCAACTTCACAATCTTCTCTTCCAATTTTGTGATAGCCGCTGATACGTCTACATCACTCTGCTGGGCCAACAGTTTCATGTCGGCCAGTTTGCTTTCTAATTCTACGATTGGTTTTTCGAATTCTAGGTGCATGTATTGAAAAATTTTGAGGTACAAATGTAGCCATAAATACCCTTTTCAGACATTTTAACGGAATTGAAAAACACATTTAAAATATTTGAAATGAAGTGTTGCATTTAAAGAAGTAAGGGTATAGTTTTGCAACGCAATTGAGCAAACGGTGTGGTAGTTCAGTTGGTTAGAATGCCTGCCTGTCACGCAGGAGGTCGCGGGTTCGAGTCCCGTCCATACCGCTAAAAATTGCAAAACCCTCTGATTTTCAGAGGGTTTTTTTGTTTATATGCGCTTGCGGAAAAGTATGATCCCCGACATCTCAATTCCAAAGTGCAAATTCTAGCCAGTAGGTATAGGAATACCACCGATGACCTTTTCAAACTCCACTTCTAAACAATTCGATAGAACACCTTGTCTCAGTTTAATTACCCACGCTGAACCACCGAATCTCTCAAAATCAATTTAGGTACAATATCCAGCGGCTCTGACTCGGTTTCATTGAGCAAGTCCAGCAATGTAGTCACGGCCATGCGGCCCATCTTACTGGTGGAATGCTCTATGCTTGACAGTTTAGGAAACGTATACTCACACAATGGCCGGTTGTCAAAACCCAAAACTGAAACCTCTTTGGGGACCTTCACGCCTATCTCATTAAAGTGGGCAATCACCTGTGCACCGATCAGGTCATTATAACAGACCACGGCATCAAATGCGCCCTCCTTCCAATGTTCTTCGAGGATCTCTGATGCGCTACCATCCGAGTCTAAAAAACTCACCTTACAATGTGGCAAACCACTTTCATCCAAAGCCTTATTATAGCCACTTAGTCTGGCCACGCCATTCTTTAGCGCTTGAGAGAGCCCTATAAACAACAACTTTCGGTGCCCCAACGCTATGAGGTACTTACCTCCCATATATCCCCCATGTGCATCATCAAAAGAGATGTGCGGAAACACATCCTGTTCTATGGTGCGATCGAAAATCACCGCCTGTTTACCCAGAACTGTTAGATTTTTAAGAAAATTAATATTGTGTGTTTCCTTTGATGGAGCAATCAGAATCCCTTCCACATTACATGCAACCAGGGATTTAACCAGTTGATTTTCCTTCTTTTTAGACTCATTGGACTGGCAAACCAGCAGGTTATACCCAAGCTCCTCAGAAGCCTCCTGCATACCTGAAAGAATGGCTGCAAAGAAATCATCTCCAATCTCTGGAACAATGATTCCAATCAGTTTTGTCTTGTTCGTTCTCAGTCCTTTTGCGGCGGTATTCACCTGATAATTCAGCTTGCGGGCCATGGCCTTCACATCTTTGACCAACCGGGCATTGCTTTGATTTTTACCATTGAGAATGCGGGATACAGTAGAGGTGGACACTTCCAGCGCACTGGCAATATCTTTGATGGTGGCGACACGTTTCATTTTGGGTATTCTGGGCTCAATCTAATTTTAAATTCTTCAATAATAAACGTAAATTTAACGCTTATAGTTGACTATCAATATCTTAAAAACACGATTCATCATGACTTATCAGCATCCAACCATGTGGGTTTCCATAGATTGTCTGGTGTTCGGCTATGATGTCTCTGAAGAGAACCTTAAGTTACTTTTATTTCAAAGAAAAGTAGATCCATTTGCAGGGCAATGGTCCCTTATCGGTGGATTTGTGAATGAAAACGAAGACCTATCCGCTGGCGCTCAGCGCGTACTGAAGACATTCACGGGACTCGACGGAGTGTTTCTGGAGCAACTTTCCACTTTTGGTAAAGCCAGCCGTGATCCCGGTGGCAGAGTGGTGTCTGTACTGTACTGGAGTCTGATCAAACTCGATTCCATTCAAAAGGAAGTGGTGAATAGTCATGGTGCCGGATGGTTCGATCTGGATCAACTCCCAGAGCTGGTCATGGATCACCTCGACATGACCCACCTGGGCATTGAGCAGCTCCAGCGCAATGCCACCACTACCCCTATCGGCTTTGAACTACTCCCGGAGAAGTTCACCCTTCCACAACTATTAAGGCTCTATGAGGGCATTTATGGCAAAAGTATTGACGACAGGAACTTCAGAAAAAAGATTCTGGCCACAAATGTACTGGTGCGATTGGATGAAAAGGATAAATCCGGATCTAAGAAAGGGGCTTATAAGTACATGTTTGATGAGAACAAGTACAATGAACTGAAGCAACGCGGGTATCACCTGGATTTTTCCATCAGGTGAGGGCACAAAAAAAACCCGACCGAAAGGTCAGGCTTCTAAATCAGTAAGTACTGTTAAACACTTATTTTTTAGCTAAATCCACTACAGCTTTGAAAGCATCAGGGTGATTCATTGCCAAATCAGCAAGAACTTTTCTGTTGATCTCTACATTGGCAGCTTTCAACTGACCCATGAACTGAGAGTATGACAAGCCATATTCTCTCACGGCTGCATTGATTCTCTGAATCCAAAGTGCTCTGTATTCTCTTTTCTTAACTTTTCTGTCACGGTAAGCATACTGCATACCTTTTTCGATGGCATTCTTTGCTACCGTCCAGACATTTTTTCTTCTGCCCCAGTACCCTTTGGCTTGCTTCATCGTCTTCTTACGACGTGCTCTGGATGCTACATGATTTACTGATCTCATTTGTTTTTCTTTTTTGACAATTGGCGCCAGTCATTACTGAGCTTGTTAGCCAGATTATCGGGTTAAACTATTGAACCTTAATTAGAGGTTAAGCATGTGCTTAACGTTTCTCTCGTCACTTGGATGAACCAAAGCAGCGTGCGTCAGATTTCTCTTTTGCTTCGTTTCTTTTTTGGTCAAAATGTGACTTTTGAATGCGTGCTTTCTTTTGATTTTACCTGTACCTGTCAGTTTAAATCTTTTTTTAGCACTGGAATTGGTTTTTACCTTCGGCATTTCCTACTATTTATTTCTTACTTACTGATTTCGCTGCAATGATGATAGACATGCGCTTACCTTCCAACTTGGGAAGTAGTTCTACCTTACCATAGTCCTCTACGGCCTGCGCAAACTTCAAAAGAAGGATTTCTCCACGCTCTTTGAAAACGATCGTTCGACCAACGAAGTGTACGTAGGCTTTCACCTTGGCTCCTTCTTTTAGAAACTTAATCGCATGATTCAACTTGAAGTTGAAATCGTGCTCATCCGTATTGGGTCCAAATCTGATCTCTTTTACGACAGTTTTCTGAGCTTTGGCTTTGATCTCCTTTTGCTTCTTCTTCTGCTCATATTTGAACTTTGAATAGTCGATCACCTTACAAACAGGCGGTTCGGCCTTGGGAGAAATCTCCACCAGGTCTAATCCTTGTTGTCTGGCTAATTCCAATGCCTTTTCGATGGGATATACATCCACTTCAACATTGTCTCCAACTACCCGCACTTCACGAGCTCTGATCTTTTCGTTCACTTTATAAGGCTCTTCTACGCGACCCCTATACGGCTTTCTGTATGGTCTACTAATTGTAATCCTCCTTTTTTGGTTCTACCATTGAAAAATAAAACGCAAATATCGTTATTATTTCTCTTTATATAAAATGCTAATTTCCTTTATTTAACAGTTCTTTTACTGTGTTGTTAAAGAAATCTTTAAATTCTTTGATTTTCATACTCCCCTGATCCCCCTTGCCATGAGCGCGGACAGACACGCTATCACTCTCTGACTCCTGCTCGCCTACTATGAGCATGTAAGGTATCTTCTTTACTTCGGCATCCCTTATCTTTTTACCGATTTTCTCGTCGCGTTCATCAATATATCCCCGAATATCTTCTTGCTGAAGAAAAGAGTATACTGAATGGGCATAATCATGATACTTTTCAGAGATGGGCAATACGGCAATTTGTTCCGGCGCCAGCCAGATCGGGAAATCTCCGGCGGTACTTTCGATCAAAATGGCTACGAAACGTTCCATAGAGCCAAAAGGAGCTCTGTGAATCATCACTGGCCGGTGCTTCTGGTTGTCAGTGCCGGTGTACTCCAACTCGAAGCGCTCAGGCAGGTTATAATCTACCTGAATAGTTCCCAGTTGCCATTTTCTCCCCAAGGCATCTTTCACCATGAAATCGAGCTTAGGACCATAGAAGGCCGCTTCACCTAGCTCCACCACCGTTTTCAGGTTTTTCTCGGCAGCCACTTCCGTGATCTCGCGCTCGGCTCGGTCCCAGTTTTCATTGCTACCGATGTACTTATCCGGGTTCTCAGGATCCCTGAGAGATATCTGAGCTGTAAAATCCTCAAAACCCAGTGTATTGAAAACATACAACACAAGGTCAATCACTTTAGCAAACTCAGCTTTCACCTGGTCCGGACGACAGAAAATATGTGCATCATCCTGCGTAAAGCCCCTTACCCTGGTCAGTCCGTGAAGCTCGCCACTTTGCTCATATCTATACACGGTACCAAACTCGGCGTATCTGACAGGTAATTCCTTATACGATTTTGGGCTGGACTTATAGATTTCGCAGTGGTGCGGGCAGTTCATGGGTTTCAGTAAAAACTCTTCGTCCTCTGCCGGAGTATGGATTGGCTGAAAGGAATCTTCACCATATTTGGCATAATGCCCTGAAGTCACATACAATTCCTTACTGCCAATATGGGGAGTCACCACCTGCTCATATCCTGCTTTTACCTGTGCCTTCTTCAAAAAGTTTTCCAAGCGCTCACGGAGCACAGCTCCTTTTGGTAACCACAAAGGAAGTCCTTTGCCCACCTTTTCTGAAAAAGTAAAAAGCCCAAGCTCTTTACCGATCTTACGATGGTCTCTTTTTTTGGCTTCCTCCAGAAGGGTGAGGTATTCAGTTAATTCTTTTTGCTTGGGAAAAGTGATGGCGTACAGCCTGGTAAGCTGCTTTCGCTTCTCGTCCCCACGCCAGTAGGCACCGGCTATATTGAGTACTTTAGCTGCTTTAATGAAACCCGTGTGGGGAATGTGTGGGCCCCTGCAAAGGTCAGTGAAATTGCCTTGCTCATAAAAGGTAATGTTTCCATCCTCCAGGCCTTCAAGCAATTCCAGCTTGTACTCATCTCCCTTTTTCTGGTAATAATCCACCGCATCCTGCTTGCTGATATCCTTTCTGACATAAGGATTCTTTTCCCGTGCCAGTTCAAGCATTTTGTCTTCTATAGCTTTTAGGTTTTCAGCATCAAAAACCTGATTTCCAAAATCCACGTCATAGTAAAATCCATTTTCTATGGGCGGACCTATACCCAATTTCACACCAGGGTAGAGCGCCTCCAGTGCCTCAGCCATGAGGTGGGCGGAAGAGTGCCACATGGTGGACTTTCCTTCGTCATCATTCCAGGTGAGCAGACTGAGTGTAGCATCTTCGTTAATAGGCCGGGTAGCATCTCTTACTTCGCCATTTACCTTGGCGGCCAATACATTTCTGGCCAGTCCTTCGCTAATGCTCGTGGCCACATCCATGGCAGTTATGCCCTTTTCATAATGCCTTTCACTACCATCCGGTAAAGTGATTTTAATTTCACTCATTCTCAGTCTCTTTCTTTGATGAAATATCTAATATGGGGATTCTCTTCTCTCTTTCCCTCAAACTCCGCAAATATGCAATTTTTCGACCAACATTTCGAGCCATTTCTTCGGCAATTGAATTGGTGGAATCTTTTTCAAAAACCAGTGATGAGATGGCATAGGATTGGTTCAGGTAGCCCTGATTTTCGTAGATTTCGGCCTTGGCCAGTAAAGCCCTTGACGAACTGTCTTTCTGTATCACCAAATCCAGATAATGTGTCGCTGAATCCCACTGGTTATCCAATTTGTACCACATGGCACGCCGATAATAAACTTCCGAACTCTTCAGTGCCCGCAACCTGGAGTGGGCCTGCTCACTCTTACCCAACTCATAAAATGTCTTTGCGGCAAGCATTTGTCCCTCCGGGTCATCGTCATTGATCTGCAGTCGCTCCAGTACCCTACCTGCTTCTTCAAACTGGCTGTGTTCAAGGAGTAACGGCACATAATCATGCAGTACGGAGGGATGATTACTATCTGCTCTGGAAAGGTTGCTAAATGCATAAAGCGCTCTGGTAGTGTCCTCCATTCCCAGGTAGGTTCGGGCTGCAAAGGTCAACTTCTCTGGATCACCTTTACTCACCTGCACCAAATCCCACAGGTGATTCTGGGCTTCCCTCTCCCGCCCCAGACCTGACAGAGCAATAACTCTCCATTGGAGGTTATCACCAGAAAAGCCGTTCAGTTCTTCCCAAAACCCCACATAATCAAGCATTTTTTCATACAAATGATGGGTTCTGAAATAATCCTGACCATATGAATAGATCTCCTGATCCAATCCGGCATTGGAAATGATAAAATCAAGGTCAGCGTCTGCTTCTTCAGGCCATCTAAGTTTTTGATTGATAAACAGGCGCTTCTTTCTTAGCAGTACATCCCTGGGTTTGTCCCTGATTTCGGAGTTGATTGACCTCAAAGCTGTGAGGTAATAATCAGGGCCCACTGAGACTTCTGTAATAGGATATTTCTGATGGTCTGCGCAACCAGCCAAAATCAAAAAACAAATGAGGACTCGGTATATCACTACAGGATGAGTTGGATATTAAATTTCAAACCAAATTTACGAACATCCTGGCGATCGAGGTAAGTGAGTCGGTGAAAGGCTTCGACAGAGAAAACTTTAAAGATATTTTCTACCCCATAACCCAGCTCAATGTAGGGTCTATGATCAAGCTGATAAAAGGGCAGCACCTCCACCCCATCCACCATCTTATTTTTGGTCATGGAAAGGTTGCGATCGCTAATGTCCCCATAAAGCATATTGGCACTACCGATCAGGCGCCATTTCAGTTTCTTCATCAGCGGAATGGTATTTAGAATGAATCCTTCAAAGGAATGTCGATATCTGAATTCAACGTATTTATCCGTACTGAACTCAAAATAATCCATCAGGTTGTAAGCGAAATTCACATAAAAGAAAGTCTCATTACCGATGGTATTATACAGCAGTGTGTAGGGTAAATCTCCAGCAATATATCCACCCGTAAGTCTGATCTTAGATACTCCAAGGATGCCCATTTTCTGATCCTTCTCGACTGAGAGCTTTATTTTATGGTATTCGAAATCACTTCCCAATATGCCCTTGAAGCCATAGGTATAATCCAGGTTGAACGCTGGCCATCGGACGGTCCCCAGACTAAGGCGTTCATTGTCATTGATTACAAAAAGCTCGTCCTTGGCATACCGCATAGATACAGAAGCTTCACTTACTTCGTAGGCATCTGAGGTCTCCGTATCCCCGGGGTTGCGATAGTACTGAAAATCAAAGAATGGATCAAAAGATTCATGCTTGAACGCAAAAGTGGCTCCGAACCCGGCACTGATCTGCCTAAAGAGACTCAGCCTGTACTTATTGATGAGAAAGGGCTGGGTGAGGGTACCGAATCTGCTCAGAGAGTAAAAAAGACTATTAGGCTCAATGTGTTCATTGAGCAGCCATACCTGCTCTACCTCCCGTTGTTGCTCGTATTTGATGTTGGTCCAGGGCTGCCTGTCCAGTATCCGGTCGGCATAAAAGCGGTACTTGATGCGCTCATCATCGAATCCATAACCTACATGACCACCAAAGGTCCACTTCCTGCTGAGGTCTATGGTGGTGCGGCCTCCAAAACCTACACGTACCCCTTCGATGTTGTTGTTACCAAAAAACGTAGAATATGGCCCAACATCTATCGGGCCCACTTTATAGTATCCATTCACCGCAAACTTGGCCAGGTCCATGTAGGTTTTAACCACCGGTATTCGTTTCATTGAATCGATCATGCTGAAAACATTGATTTCTGTGGGTGACAATGAATCATGTCTGTTTTCGGCCCAATACTGCTCATCGTAATCGCGAACGGTTTCCTCCATCACTACCGGGTTTAGATAGAAGCCATTGGGCTTAGGTTGGTTTACTACGTGATCTTTGGTAGAAACATAGAATTTGGCCAGCATTCCTGCCGTCTCCTTTGTGACCTGTGACACATCCACCACCACCCTTGTCTTTTCCGGTAACCATGGGCCAGCGGTAGTCTTGATGAGATCTTGCTGAATCTTGATCTTCTCGATATAATTGAGATTGGCGGCTTTGGGCACTGAAGCATCTATCCGTTTAAGCGCATACTCCTCCCTGGTAATCCACATGGTGCCAGTAAAGGCCAAGTCCTGTTCCCTTTTGGGATAAAAATCAATCCGATAACAGTAGTGATCGTTGATATAAGCGCTGTCCTCCAGGTAAACATCATAGTAGAGTCTCCACCCATCTGTGAGTGGAGAAACAAATTCTTTGGTGACAATATTGAGCCAGTTCTGGTAGAAGTTGTACTCCTGAAACGTGGAACCAATGACCTGTGAGGTCAAGGTACCATCGGTGATCCCCACCCCGCTTACTTTAGTTTTGATGATGTTTTCATGCTTGAATTTTGGGTCCTTTTTGTAATAGAAGTCAGAAATGGCCTCTGAGATAAACACAGGTAAGATGGGCATTCCATCTTCTCCGGCAATCTGTTCTATACTGTCCAGCACATTGGTGATCTTTTTAACAATCTTCCTGTTCCTAAACCGATCAGAGATGTTATCTACATCAAATTCAACTTTCGTATAACTTTCATACTGATAGGCACTTAAGCTGCGCTTGTCATTCAGGTCCTTATTACGGATGATATTTCGCATGATCGGCCAGGCCGGATTCTCTCCGGCATACACCACCACCTCCCCCAGGGTCTTAACATCCTCATCCATTTGAAAATTGATGATCTGATCACGGCCTCTCTCAAGGGGCTTAGCACGCATGACAAAACCAATGTAGCGTACCTCAATTGAATCCACCTTTTGGTTGGTCCTGGCTATGAAGTTGCCATCAAAATCCGTGATGGTACCATCTTGTGTCCCAGTGAAAATCACATTAGCAAAAGGTATAGGGGTACCTGTAGCAGATTCAATCACTTTGCCAGAAACCGTGGTGGTCTGTGCAAACGCAACGAGAGAAAACAAGGAAAACGCAATAAAAAGAAACTTCTTCAAGGATAGTCGTGAGCTAGAGCTGAAACGAACGCAAATCAAGTCTATTATTACGAAGGTGGGAAAAATGAGATGTTGTTTATCTGATATTTTTCTTAATCTCATTCACATCGTGCTGAAGATTGAGCACCATGCCTGCTATTTTATCAATAGAAAGTTCGTTTGCCGACTCAGGATCAGGAAACTGAATACTTATGTAAGCCCTGGCTTCCCAAATCTCCATTACTTCTTTCGGATCGACTTCATAAGCCGAAAAAGACTTGTTATCAGAAACCAGGTAAAGTGTACCCTTCTCCTCGATGTAGTTGAACACTCGCTTATAAACCACACCTTCCCTATCAGTCACCAGCACATAGGTTTTACCATTTTTGATCTCTGTGATGCTTTCAAGGTACTTACCTATCACTATAGAACCGGAAGTGATTGGCAACATTGAATCTCCGGAAATCTCAAAAGCTCTGTAAGTGGCGTTCTTAGGAAGCATTGGAAGGTTAAACTTGGGAAGCTCGGAGATGTATTCCGGATCCGAATACCCATTCATGTAGCCAGCAGCAGCCTTTTGAGGAACCAACTCAATATTTTCATTGTCCTCCTTATCTACAGTAATGGATAAGATTCGGACTTTATCCCGCGACGAACTTCCTTTTCCAGTGGTCAGATCAGTAGCGATCAAATCATCGGTGGTCACCTTGAGTACTTCAGCAATGCTCATGAGGGTTTGAAGCCTGGGTTCTGCCCTCGCCTCTTCATAGGCACCCACCACAGACCGTTTAATGCCCACCTCATTGGCAAACTGCTCCTGAGTGTACCCGGCCTGTTTCCTTAAAAATTTGATGTTTTCAGCTATTATGCTCACAACTCTACTTGATTAATGGTACGGTGTATCGTTTTACCCATGAGGGAATCAGCTATCGAAAATAATGAAATTCATATCATCCCGTCCTGACTTGCCAATAGAATACAAATGTAGATGATGAAACTCTTTGGTCTGACGGATGGTGTGAAGTTTTTCCTTAATGGTAACCACCACATCCCGGAGGGTCTTATTGGCATCCACCAATACATACCCATACATATCCTTACGCTCCCGTATGGTGGCATAAAACTTCACCTGACACTTGCCGGATTTCAGTTTCTTGGAATTAAGCTTAAGGGCATACTCGTCATCAAATGAGACATCTGCGGCCACTGTCAGCAGGTCTTTAACCCTAAATATATTAGCATTTTTATTCATAGCTTCCACATTATGGAAGTAAATAAGATCATTATTTTAGTAAAAAGCAAATAATGATGGTAAAAATACTAATTAAATGAGATATTTCCTCTGGCTTTATTTACCAGCTATTCTGAAATAGACACTCATTCCCATATTGGCTGTATTAACCCCCATGTCAAAGTACTTCTCCTTAAAGTCATAAGAAATGCCTCCACCACGAAGAACAACCACGGTGCTTTTGTGAACACGATAGCCCAACCCTGGACTAACACCAGGCGCTACTCTTTCCTGATCGCCAAAGCTCAAATCAAGATAGCCATTCAAAAACCAGAAAAAATTATCTTCAATTGGGAATGTCTTGGTGTAACTGGGACGAAAAATGGTGTAGGAAACATCAGGGACTGAACGTGAAATATATCCTATAGCGAGTCCAAGTATATCCTGATCACCAATGGCATACCAGTACTCTGGCAATAAAGTAAGCGACCCAGACCCATCATTATCACTAATATTCACAGTACCTCCCAAAAAGTGTTCTCCTTTGGAAATTTGGGCATTGGCTAAGCCAAACATTGACAGACAAAAGGCGAGTAAAGCTATTTTTTTCATTGAAGTATGGGTTAAAGATGCCAAAATAATACAGTTCATTCAACCTAACGCAATTTCATCTTCCCTATTTTATGATAAAGCTTTAGATCACATAGCCCAAACTATCCATAAGTCTGATTATCTCTGGCCTCTTCATGATCTCCTCTACCCGGGCCTGATGAACCTGGTTCTTCCACTTGTCCAACGCCTTAGGATAAACTTCCTTCACACTGCCAAACCAGGCCCTGTTATTCCTAACCCTGGCATGTTCATACCAATGGTGCATTTCTTCAGTCATGGGCTCTTCTATAAAATGACAGAGGCGTGACATCTGTGCGGCATAGTCCGTGATAAGGTGTTCATATTTTAATGTAAATACCTGGGGATGGTCCGCAAAAGTCAGCCCTGCCGCTACATCCCCTATATACCTATCCACCGGGATCCAGTACTCATGGGGTCTTTCGGGGTGAATGGAAGTACACACAGCACGTGGGTCTCTCACCAGGTGAATAAACCTGGCATCCGGCCCAAAATACCGGAGGATTTCAGAAATATACCGGACATTAGCCGGACGCTTCTCACACCAACGATGACTTTGGGTAGGAATTCTGTGTGTCAGAATAGCCCTGTAAAGTCGATCAAGGCGTGTGGGCACCAGCCCCCCACTGCCCTCATGCCATTCGGTAAAGGCGTCTAGTTCCTTGGGAAAAGAGAATATTTTCGGGTGAGCCGAAAGCATGGAAAGGAGTAAACTGGTACCTGATCGGCCACACCCACCAATCAATATAGGAGCCCTGCTGAAGTGATTCAATTCCTTTATCCGGCCCAGCCGGTTGATCACCGGGCTGGTAATATTGGTTTTCCACCAATTATTCATTGACTAAACTAATTTCCAACATAGAATATGGCATTGGTAAACAGCAATTTTCCATTTTGCCAAAAAGACCTGAATAATGGATTATCAGCCATATAGACCATATTACCTGCCCCGACAGACTCTACCCCAAACACCAATGAACTTCCTACTTTGTCCCTTACCAATTGACCTGCAAAACCACTCAAATGATCCTCAGAGGATTTGATCACGCCTACATTCCCTGAGGGTAAATAGCCATACCTGGAAGCCGAGGTTTTCAAAGAAAAATAGGAATCACCATAGCCAAATGCCAAAGGGTGTGTTTTGTCCAGATGAACTTTAAACACGGCACCGGCTACATATTCCCTGATTTCATAGCGTTCCCTATCAGCATCAGGCACCAGTTTCAGTTCTTCTTTGACCATATTATCCATGTCTTCAAATGCTGCCTTTTCCGCATCTGAGTTGAAGGTGCTCAGTTCGCTGTAATCACTATCTGCCAATTTCCCGAGTGCGCCCTGCACGGCAATCAAAGTACCCCCATCTGCCACCCAATCGCTGATTTTTTGCATGGTATTATCCTTAAAATCACTGTACCAGCCATTTTGCATGATAAGTACGTCATATTGATTCAAATCCACTCTATTGAAGTATTCTGTCGAGAGGGTGGTAATGGGGTACCCAAGCTCCTGCTCGAAAAAATGCCAGGTAGCTCCAAAATCAAGCGATGAGGTCCCGGGACCTCCAATCAAAGCCACTTTGGGAGCCTTTAGGAACCGTACATCGGCTGATCCTATGTCTGGTCCGGAAGAAACAAAACCAGAAGTAATGGCTGTAGCAGAGCGTCCATATTCAGCACTCAGGTCACTAACAAAAGTCGTGAAATCGGGGATTTTAGCATTGTCTCGTTGAGTCACCAGAAAAGACCCCTGATTAAAGACCTTATCTCCCAAACGAATAGGTTTGGTGGTAAAACGAACCTGCACCTTCTCTTTCAGCAAAGCTGTCAGTAAGCGAGCATCCTGCATATTCTCCCACCTGAAGATATACCCATAAGCATCAGAAAGTTTCGTTGACTCCAGAGGCGTAGTCTTGCTTGCTCCCACAGAAAGAGCAGCACTTGTAGCATAAGCCTCCACGCCGTAAGCATAAGGTACCGCCCAGGCTGTGATATCATAGGTAAGTGAATCAGAGAGTTTTGTTTTCGGCTCGAACAAGACAGACGTTAGTACCGACTTTGGCTGATCCGCAGAGATCACGATATCCTCTGCGCCTATGGAGAAGCTCTTCGTTTTCCCAGAGCCATAGTGATAGCCACTGAGCGGTTTAGAAGTACTGGCAGACCCATAGCGGATTCCCTGTGCATCCAACCAACGCCTCAGTGCATCAAACTTACCCTGGTTACCATCATATTTCAGGACATAGCTCTTATAATTGGAGGTAGCCTTTTGATTGAAGAACTTTGAAAACTCACTGAGCACCTTTTCATTATTCTGAGCAGTAATCTCTATTGTGGACAATCCTGTAGTATAATGGTGATCTATTCGGTCTTTCAGCGTGAGGGTATCTCCCTCCTCTTTCAATACCCCAAGGCCTGCTCTCCCTGAGCCGCCCTGCTCGTAGGTCATTCCTATGGCACCATTGTAAATCGGATAGGTATCTCCATAACTTGGATAGAGTAAATCAAAATACTGTTTGGTGAAGTAAAACCAGTTGTTCGCATCAAAATACTTTGAGTGATTCTTACCGATCTGTGTCTGAAAATCTCGCTGCCAGTCCGTAATCAACTCATGAAAGGGCTCTGCCGCAGGAGCAAAATAATAGGGAGCGTTGATTCCCTGCTCATGAAAGTCCACGTGAATCTGCGGGAGCCACTGGTTGTATACGGCCATTCGCTGCTGACTTTCCACCTGGGTCTGCCAGGCCCAATCCCTGTTCAGGTCAAACAGATAGTGATTGGCTCTGCCTCCAGGCCACGACTCATTGTGCTCCCACGAGTCAGGGTTGGCATTGTAGGGCTGATTGCCATATTGCCAGTAAAAATTTACATAGCGCTCCCTCCCATCAGGGTTGACACATGGATCCATCACGATGAGGGTATTTTTAAGCCATTCGGCCTTATCGGATCCATCTCTCACCAGCTCATACACCGTGGCTAAAGCAGCTTCTGTTGATACGGATTCATTGCCGTGTACATTGTAGCTCAGCCAAACCACGCTGACAGACAACTCAGGGGATCCACTCATCAATCCGGCACGCTTCAGATTATCTGTACGAATGGTTTCCAGTTTGTCGAGGTTTTCCCCGGTGGACACAAACGCCAGATACAAAGGTCGCTTTTCATAAGACGCTCCATACTGCTGAAGCACGACCTGAGGTGAAGCCTCAGCGACGTGCTGAAAGTAGCTTACCACCTGATGATGGCGACTAAACTGATCACCAGGCTCATAGCCTAAAAAACCGGTTGGTGATTTCAACTGACTATAGCCATTGAGCATACCAGCAAAGGCCATTAGCACAACTATACTTTTTTTCATTGGGTCATTTCATCGAATACTGAGTACTGCTAAAATAGCTCAATTCATTGGACAACTCATGCCATACTTATATAGACGGTAGACAAAAGCCGGAAACAGGTATTTTCTAAAAAAAGTGTTAAATAATGCCCCTACGTGTAACTTTTTTCATGTCTTCATTTTGAGCAAGTGTTCAAAAATGTGAACATTTTCATTCGATCATGAACACCACACAAAGCTCAAAATACCATTAAATAACTCATTATCAGCTAGTTAAAATTATGGCACAGAATTGATGCCTGGAAATTCCAAATATTCAATTCTCAACTATAAATACAAACAGGTATGAAATCAATTCAAAGAATGATGGGAGTAGCAGCACTGCTAATGGTTTTCACTTACGGCACCCAGGCTGCTCCAGATGACAGTAATGCAGTGAAAAAAGCAAAAGAAGCTGTGGAGGATGCAGCACCTTACGACTGGAAGACGATGGCTCAGAGTGCCAAGGTGTGTTTCAGAAAACAGGAAAACGTGGAGCAGGCTCTGGACTGGATCAACAAATCCATAGAAATCAACAAAGACCCATTTAATCTGGAAATAAAAGGTGACTACTATCGCGATAAGGGTGAAAGAGATGAAGCGCTAAAGCTATACTCTGAAGCACTGAAGGTAGGCAAAGAACAAAACTTCTGGTTTGATGGCACGGACATTCAGGCGAAAATCTGGAAACTCCGAGAGTAATACTCACTTCTAAACGAAAAGGGCCTCGATCATGAGGCCCTTTTTTTGAATCAATCTTTTTTCAGCTTATCAGCAAATACCTCCTTGAATTTCTTCACCTTGGGAGCCACCACAAATTGGCAATATGGCTGGCTGCCATTCTCGTTGAAGTAATCCTGATGGTAATTTTCTGCAGGATAAAACACCTCAAATGGTGTGATTTCGGTAACAATGGGATCTCCCCATGCTCCTGATTCATCCAGCGTCATTTTCAATCGCTCGGCCACCTCCTTTTGCGCCTGATCATGATAAAATATAGCCGATCGGTACTGAGTACCCACATCGTTGCCTTGTCGGTTTAGCGTGGTAGGATCGTGGGTCTTCCAAAACACCTCTAAAATCTCCTCCAGACCAATTACCGCCGGATCATAGGTCACCTGCACCACTTCGGCATGACCGGTCCTGCCTGTGGTCACCTCTTTATAAAAGGGATCTTTGGTCTTTCCACCGGAATAACCAGACACAGCAGACTCCACCCCATTTAGCCGCTGAAACACAGCTTCCGTACACCAGAAACACCCTGAACCTAACGTTATTTTTTCCATTGTTTATCGAGAAAATTTGGCAAGAATAACCTCCTGATCTCTCAAAAGGTTCACGAAATAAACAACATTTTATCTACTCCGCAAGTACTCCTCTTAAAACTCAATTTTACCTGAGCTTCCCTTCCGCCGAGGATCCTTATTTTTAGTTTGAAAGTCAAAATATTTGACATCATTCACTGGCTAATGGATGCCAAACTGATTCATTATCACTAATATTAGACATTATGCATAACCTCAAATAGGCTTCACTCTTCTTAAATGACATCATTTAAACCCACACTTGGCTGGCTCAAACAAGTACTGTTAATACTTACAGTATTTGCCGGGCTGAACCTTCATGGACAAAAAGCTGACAGTACGGTAAAGAAAAAAGGCTTTATCGTCCTTCCCGCTGTTTTCTATTCACCCGAAACAAGTCTGGGATTCGGTGCCGCCAGCCTCACCTACTTTCGTTCCAGGAAGAATCCGGATGTACGGCCATCAAATATTCAGAATATTTTCATTTACACCCTGGAAAGTCAAATTCTCTTCACCAACCGCTACAATGTGTTTCTGAACAACGAGCAGTACTGGATCAATGGTGAGCTGGGCTTTTATGTTTACCCATATGAATACTATGGCGTGGGTAACGACCTAAATGAAGCCGAGTTTTATACGGCCGATTTTCTTAGGGTGGAAATAAATGCACTCCGCCAGGCTCAAAAAGACTTTTATCTGGGCCCAACACTCTTTTATGATCATTATTTCAAAATATCCACCGATCCGAATGGGGCCTTAGAGGGCAATGACGTCCTCGGAAATGATCCGGGAGTTTTGATGGGTTTTGGTGCTTCATTTATATTGGACAAACGAAACAATGTCTTTTGCCCTTACAAAGGATACTACCTGGAAGGGAGACTCCTGAAGTATGAAAAATCCCTGATTGGAGATTATGCATTTACAGACATCTTTCTGGATGTCCGTAAATACTTTCATGTTGGAGAGCGGCTGGAGACAGCTTTTCAGTTCTATCAGCAATCTGTATTGGGGAACCCACCATTTTACAACTATGCCCTGATGGGTGGATCGAAAAGAATGCGTGGCTACTACAAAGGCGCTTACCGGGATCATCATTTTACAGTGGCCCAGACCGAACTGCGTCATTACATTTTTAACAAAGTGGTTTTGAGCGCTTTCGGAGGATTGGGAGCAGTGTCTGACAACTTTATGCAATATGAGAAACTTTTAGGAAGCTATGGTGTTGGTCTGAGGTATGAAATCAACTCAGTAGAGCGAATAAGAATCCGTCTGGATTATGCTCGCGGCCACCTGACGGATGGTTTTTATATCAACATCAATGAAGCATTTTGAAAGCGAATAAAAAAGACCTCACCACTGGATCCATCCCTAAGAAATTAATAGGGCTTACCCTGCCCATGATGATGGGAATTCTGAGCATGGTAGCCTTTAACCTGGTAGACACCTATTTTGTAGGCAAGCTGGGGAGTCTGCAGCTGGCGGCACTCAGCTTCACCTTCCCTGTGATCCTGGTGATCTTCAGTATCATTCAGGGATTGGGCATTGGGGCTACAGCGTTGATCTCCCGATCTATCGGCAGAAATGACCGGCAAAAAGCCGCTCGTGAAACCACAGATAGCCTGGTCTTATCGGTACTGATCGCAGGAGTATTTATTATCATCGGGCTATTCACCATCACTCCTACTTTCAAACTACTGGGTGCAAGTGACGAAATTCTGCCCTATGTGATCGAATACATGTCTATCTGGTACCTGGCCCTATTTTTCGTGATTATCCCGTTTGTGGGTAACAGTGCCATCCGGGCCACAGGTGATACCCGAACCCCTAGCTTGATCATGATCTTTGCCGTGCTGATCAATGCCGCGCTTGACCCTCTTCTCATTTTTGGCTATGGTCCTTTCCCGGAGCTGGGAATGAAAGGTGCCGCGATAGCCACGGCCATCTCGCGTGCCATGACTATGGTACTCTCACTTTGGGTATTGGCCAGACGAGAAAAACTGATCATTAAGGCCATCCCCGCCTGGAAAACTCTGATGGGATGCTGGAAAGCCATCCTGCACATCGGCATCCCTTCAGGACTTAGCAAAATGATTGTTCCCATCTCTACTGGGGTGATCACCGCCCTCCTGGCTGGCTATGGAGATTTCATGGTAGCTGGCTACGGCGTGGCTACCAGAATAGAGTTTCTCTCCATGAGTATATTATTTGCCCTTTCTGCCTCCATAGGTCCGTTCACGGGGCAAAACTTTGGCGCCAACCATTTTGACAGAATTCGTACTGGTGTTTTCTATGGAAATGTCTTTAGTGTCCTCTGGGGTCTGGGCATGGCGCTGATTTTATATCTGTTCAATGACCCTATTGCCAGCATTTTCACCGATAATCCTGAAGTAATCCGGTCCACAAAGATGTACCTGACCATCGTATCTTTTTCTTTCGGTTTTCAGGGCATAGTCCAGGTGGTGAATAGCAATATTAATACGCTCAGCAAACCTCTGGCGGCATCTTTGATCATTTTTGTACAGATGGTCGTTATCTGTATTCCTTTGCTCTATCTGCTGGATTATTCCTTTGGAGTGGCGGGTATATATTCTGCTGTAGCCGTCACCTACGTGGCTGGCGGACTTATTTCAGCATTTTTCAACAGAAGGATTGTGGCCCAAATGCAGTCGGACTATACCCGACACGCTACAGCACAGTAGATGGTAAAACGTTTTGGTAATTGATCTAAAATTGTAAATTTACCATGAAGCACTAGATACCACCCTATGAAGATTTTAGCACCACTGGCCGAAAATGGAAGAATCAATCCTGATGCGAGCATTAGAGACAGCCAATCTGTCATCATCAATGCACCCATTCAAAAGGTCTGGGAGGTATTAATCGATATGTCGAAATGGCCGGAGTGGAATAAAGACATCAAGTCTGTGAAAATTGATGAGGTGAAAGATGGCGCTGAATTTCGCTGGACCATTAATGGCTCCACAGCAACTTCCACTCTCAGAAAAGTACAACCTCCTGAGCTCCTGAGCTGGACAGGTTCCAATAAAGGGGTCAAGGCCATTCAGGTATGGCGCCTGGAGGATTCCGGAGACAATCAAACCATTGTATCCACAGAGGAGTCACTTCAGGGTTTTCTGACCCTGTTTTTCAGTCACCAGAAACTGCACACCACGTTGCTCAAATGGCTGGAGCGACTCAAGCAACGTGTTGAACAGTAGCAATTACTTCTTATCGAGTGCTGCGATTTGCTCCTTGAGCATGGCAAAATCAGGCTCCATGTCCAGCGCTTTCTGATAAAGCTCTCTGGCGAGTGATGTGTTTCCCTTATCTGCTTCGATCATTCCTTTCATACGCACGGTAGCTGCTTTTAAAGAAATCTCCTGTGTTCTGGAGTTGTCTATCGGAAAAACCAGCTTAAGTTCGTCTGACTTAGGAGAAGCAATGATAACATCAGCGTTGTTAATGGCTTCACCATGTCGCTTCAGCTCCAGCTGCAAAAAGGCGATCTTATAAAGCGTCCCCAGGTCATTATTCGCCAGATACAGCTTCTCATAGTTATTGACTGCTCTGGTTTTCACCCCCAGGTTATCAAAAGCCACAGCGGCCACTTCGGTAGCAAATAAGTCATTCGGATCGATCTTCATGGCATCCTGGGCTACAAGAGCGGCAGAAGCATACTGCTGATAATCGAAATAAAGCAACGCCAGTGAGTCAAGTACAGCACTGCTGTTGGGGTTAGTAGCAATCAGATTGTAGAGGGCCATCCTTGCTACATCCGGATCATTGTATTTTTTGGCAAGGGTGTAGATATATGCCTGTTTTCTCAGCTCATAAGGAATACTGTCCTTAGGGGCCTGCTGCTGTGCGGATGCGGAGATTGCACATAGGGCAATCAATAAAGTGGCAAGGTATTTCATGTTATTTGTTTAGTGTGAAATTTTCAGAAGTTGCAAAAATAGAAATTACTTTGATTTGACAGTCAGCCCTTTGGCTTTTCCTATCTCCAGCATCAAATCATACGCCTCTGTAGGGTTGTTTTTGATCTGCCCGTCCAGAATTGCTTCTTTAATGGCGTTTTTAATCTCACCCACAATTACGGAGGGCTTGATACCAAACGTCTCAATGATGGTTTCCCCTGATACCGGAGGTTGAAAATTGCGAAGATGATCTCTTTCCTCTACTTCCCTGATCTTGTTCTGCACATTAATGAAATTGGCCAAATAACGCCGTACCCGATCCATGTTCTTGGAAGTAACATCTGCCCTGCACAGGGTCATCAGGTCTTCAATATCATCACCGGCCTCATAAAGCAGTCTCCTTATCGCCGAGTCTGTCACCTTTTCATTCACCAAAGCGATGGGCCTCAAATGAAGTCTCACGAGCTTTTGTACATATTTCATTTTGTCATTCAGCGGCAGCTTCAGATTTTTAAAGATCTTCGGCACCCATCGGGCTCCCATGTCTTCATGCCCGTGAAAAGTCCATCCTGCTTTGTCATGAAAACGCTGTGTGGCGGGCTTGGCAATGTCATGAAGAATGGCCGACCATCTCAACCAGAGGTCATCGGTATCCTCACTGATGTTGTCCAACACCTGGAGGGTATGGTAAAAATTGTCCTTGTGGGATTTCCCATTCACCTTCTTCACACCCTGGAGTCGTGCCATTTCCGGGAAGATGATCTCTAATAAACCTGAAGAAAACAAAAGTTTAAAACCATAAGAAGGAGTATCAGCCAGGATGATTTTATTAAGCTCATCAGTGATCCGCTCCTGAGAAATGATATTGATACGCTCCTTCTGACTCACAATGGCATTGAAAGTATCCGGATCTATGTCAAATTTCAACTGGGTGGCAAACCTGATGGCCCGCATGATCCGAAGCGGATCGTCTGAGAAGGTTACTTCCGGCTCCAATGGTGTTTTGATCAGCTTCTGACTCAGGTGCTCTACTCCACCAAAGGGGTCTATTAATGATCCAAAGTCGTTCTCGTTAAGACTGATCGCCAGTGCATTGATCGTAAAATCGCGTCTATTTTGATCATCCTCCAGGGTGCCATCCTCTACAATCGGTTTTCTGGAATCCGCTCTATAGCTCTCCTTTCTGGCGCCTACAAATTCCAGCTCATAGCCATCATAAGTGATGGCCGCTGTACCGAAGTTTTTATACACCGCCAATTTAGCTTCCTTGCCGAGTTCTTTCTTCAACTGCTCTGCCAGACGGATACCACTACCTAAACACACAAAGTCGATATCCTTGGAATTTCTACCCAGAATAAGATCCCGTACATAACCGCCCACTATGTAAGCTGAAACACCCAAATCTGCCGCTACCTTCCCTACCCGGTGTATCAATGGATGAAAATCCACTTGCCTATCCAAAACCTCCGTTACCATCATTGGCTCAAAATTATAACAATCAATCCAATGCAGGTTTGTAGGCTGGTGAATAAAAACACACTCCAGGTGAAAATCATCCTCTGTAAATCTTAAACGCATACGCAATAAACCCTCTGCACACGTCTGCTTATTTGTTCTACTTATTAGATTTGTAAGGACGAAATCTGACCCATGAGCACATCACCACAAGAGAAAATAGCCAGCCTCACGCAGGAGCTGAATCACCATAGTTATATCTACTATCAGGAAAACAGGTCTGAGATTTCAGACTTTGAGTTTGACCAGAAACTGAAGCAGTTGGAAGAGTTGGAGGCAGCCTATCCTGAGTTCAAGCTGGAGGATTCCCCCACTCACAGAGTTGGTGGTACCATCACTAAAAATTTCAACACCGTCTATCATAAACATCGGATGCTGTCACTAGGAAACACGTATTCCAAAGATGACCTCATTGAGTTTGATAAACGCGTGATGAAAGGATTGGGAACGGAAGATTATGAATACTTCTGCGAGCTCAAATTTGATGGTGTGGCCATCAGCCTGCTGTATGAACAAGGAGTTTTGAGCCAGGCAGTCACCCGGGGTGATGGAGAAAAAGGTGATGAAGTAACCAGCAATGTGAAGACCATACGCACCATCCCTTTGAGACTAAAGGGTGATTATCCCGACTCTTTTGAAGTACGGGGTGAAGTATTTATGCCCAAGAAGGTATTTAAATCGCTCAATGAGGAACGCGAGAAGAATGGTGAAGCACTACTCGCCAATCCCCGAAATACAGCCTCAGGCACACTCAAAATGCAGGATTCTTCAGTGGTCGCCAGCAGGAAACTGGACTGTTACCTGTACAGCCTCTTAGGAGATCCCATTAACACCCGTACCCATGAAGAGTCCATTCATATGCTGGAGCGTTTGAATTTTAACGTATCCCCCACCTATGCCCGATGCAATAGCCTGGAAGAGGTTTTTGCATACATCAACACCTGGGAGCAAAAGAGACACGAACTGCCTGTAGAAACTGACGGTATCGTGATCAAGGTGAATAGCACCGCCCATCAGGAAGAGCTCGGATTTACAGCAAAAACCCCACGATGGGCCATTTCTTATAAGTACAAATCTGAAGCTGCAGAGACCCGACTGAATAACATCACCTATCAAGTGGGGCGCACAGGAGCCATCACCCCTGTAGCGGAGCTGGAACCAGTACTCCTGGCAGGTACCACCGTCAAGCGCGCATCCCTGCACAATGCCAATGAAATAGAGCGACTGGATATCAGAATTGGAGACTATGTGTTTGTGGAAAAAGGCGGTGAAATCATCCCCAAGATTACTGGGGTTAATCACGATCGTCGACCGTCAGATTCTCTGGAAACAACCTATCAGGAAGTTTGCCCGGAGTGCGGCACTGCGCTTGTGCGAAAAGAGGGTGAGGCCAATCACTACTGTCCAAATGCTGACGGTTGTCCTCCCCAGGTCATGGGACGGGTAGAGCATTTTATTTCCAGAAATGCCATGGACATTGCCCACCTGGGCCCTAAAACCATAGAGGGGCTCTTCCAAACGAACAAAATCTCCGGCATAGCCGACCTCTATGACCTCACCTTTGAAGACTTAAACGGATTGAAATTTGAAGACAGGGATGAGCTCACGGGAGAAGTGAAAATCAGATCGATTAAGGATAAGTCTGCACAAAACATTGTAGAATCACTCGAGGCATCAAAGCAAATTCCCTTTGAAAACGTCCTGTTCGGACTTGGCATTCGCTATGTAGGCCGCACAGTGGCTGAGAAACTGGCCGAGCATTTCAAAACCATCGATGCTCTTAGAGGTGCCAGTATGGAGGAAGTAATAGCCGTTCACGAAATCGGTGAGCGTATAGCAGAGAGCGTGGTGGAATTCTTTAGCATTCCTGATAACATAGAACTGGTGGAGCGCCTGAAAGCTTCGGGGCTGCAGATGAAGATGGTGGAAACCCAAACTTCGGATCATCAGACACAAATATTTCAGGGGAAAACAGTTGTGGTCTCAGGTGTTTTTGAGAGTTTTGAACGTGAGGAATTGAAAAAACTCATCAAAAGCCTGGGCGGAAAGGTCTCCAGTTCCATTTCGGGAAGCACAAATTTTTTGATTGCCGGTGCCAATATGGGCCCAGCCAAACTGGAAAAGGCTCAAAACCTGGGCACCCAAATACTCTCAGAAAAAGAGTTTAGTGAGATGATTAACCAATGACATGCTAAAGAAAGCCATCCTCAATTTTAAAGCGAAACGGATTTTGAAGAAGAGATCCCAGGAGCTAATGACCGATTTCAAATCGAGCCAGAAAATTGCGATCATCTACTCCGATCTTTTTGAGAATGAAAAGCAAATAGGTGAGATCGTCAATGAACTCAAAAAGGAGGGAAAGGAAATCAGTATGATGGTGTACTGTCACAGCATCAAAAAGAAAACCACCGCCCTCCCTCATTTTCATTCGAAAGAAATATCGATTACCGGCGAAATCAAGAGTGACGACCTCAATTTTTTCCTGCGTCAGAGCTACGATTTTGCATTATGTTTTGATCAGTCACGGCATTTCGTCATTGACTATGTATTTTCGCAGGTGAAAGCCAAATGTCGGGTTGGCATTAGGACACCTTCGCGCGACCATCTCTTTGAGATGATGATTCAGGCTGATGATCAGCAGACCCCACTGAGTAGTGAAGTATTAAGATATTTAAAAATGATTCAATCTTATGAATACTGAAATTTTCAAAGGTACCGGAGTTGCCTTGATTACCCCTTTCAATAAGGACCTGAGCATTGACTTTGATGGGCTAAAGGCGGTAATAGATCACGTAAGTGAAGGTGAGGCAGACTATCTGGTTATTTTGGGTACGACAGGCGAGGCACCCACAATTACTGCAGAAGAAAAGAATCAGGTGACCGAATTTGTCATTGCCAATAACCCACGCAATTTACCCATCGTTTACGGCCTGGGTGGAAATAGCACCAAATGGGTGACAGATCAGCTCGACCTGATCAAAGACTATCCTCTGGCAGCCATTCTGAGCCTTAGTCCCTACTACAACAAGCCATCACAGGCTGGCATTGTACAGCACTATGAAGCCATCGCAGACGCGAGCCCATTTCCGGTGATATTGTACAACGTACCCGCCAGAACCAGCTCTAACATCACCACTGATACCACCGTAGCGCTTTCAAAACATCCTAATATCATTGGAACCAAGGAGGCTTCCGGAAACCTCACCCAATGCATGGAAATCCGAGCCAACACAGATGAGGACTTTTTACTGATCTCCGGTGACGATGCGCTCACTCTTCCTATGATGTCTTTTGGTTGTGTAGGTGCCATTTCGGTGATCGCCAATTTACAACCGGCTGCCTTTTCAAGAATGGTGAAACTGGCCCTTGCAGGTGATTTCAAAGAAGCTTCAAAACTGCACTTTGAGCTATTGCAGGGCTATGAACTGGTCTCCGCAGAGGGCAATCCGGTTTCTGTTAAATCCGGACTGGATGCTTTTGGACTTATTCAAAATACTGTAAGGTCGCCGCTATATGCGGGCAGCAAAGAACTTATCAGGCATTTCAAAATGTATCTTAACAAGTAAAGAGTCTTATTTCAAAACAGAAAAGCCAGATACCGAGTCAATCCAGTATCTGGCTTTTTTATGTCCTCTCACCCAGAAAAGAGTGTTAAGGGCAATAAAAAAGGGGCTTAAAAGCCCCCTTCCTATTTTATAATCTTTTGGGATTATGCCTTGTTTTTCATGTCCTGCACTTCGATTCTGATCTCTTGTGAGAGGTTCTTCAGCTCTTGCATTCCTTTTCTAACTCTTGTTCCTGCTGCAGAGTTTTCTTTGTCATAAAATTTGCTGAAGTCTGCTTCAAGAGAATCCACTAATTCTTTAAGTTGTTCGAATCTTTTCATATTGATAAATCTTTAAGGTTACTGATAATTATTCGATGAGGCAATTTATATAAAATGTTCAAAAACCAAGCATATTGAGCTAAAAAAGCTAAATATGGCCTAAAGTTGTGCCAAAGTAGCACCCTCTACTCCTGCTTTTTTGTACACTCCATCATCCAGTTTTTTCTTAACTGCCTCAAAAGCTGTAATCGTCTCTGCCACATCATCCAAACTATGCACTGCTGTTGGGATGATCCTCAGAATAATCGTGCCCTTGGGTACCACAGGATACACCACTACAGAACAAAATATGCTATGCTCCATTCGCAGATCTTTTACAAGGTTCACTGCCTCCATGGTATCTCCATTCATAACCACAGGGGTCACCGGAGACTGTGTAGTTCCGATTCTGTAGCCTTTTTCTCTGAAACCGGACTGAATGGCATTCACAATCGTCCAAAGGTTTTCTTTCAATTCGGGCTTGGTTCTCAGGAGTTCCAATCGCTTCAGGTTACCGATGACCAGAGGCATAGGCAACGACTTGGCAAAAATCTGAGACCTCACATTGTACTTGAGCACATCGATGATGGCCGCATCTCCCGCAATAAATGCCCCGATGCTGGCCATAGACTTAGCGAAGGTAGAGAAGTAGATATCAATACCATCCTGTACACCCTGCTCCTCACCTGCTCCGGCTCCCGTAGCTCCCATGGTACCAAAACCATGCGCATCATCTACCAACAGCCTGAAGTTAAATTTCTCTTTCAGTTTCACGATAGAAGCGAGATCTCCCATGTTACCAGACATCCCGAAAACACCCTCTGTAATCACAAGGATACCTCCACCTGTTTCACCCACGAGCCTTTCAGCACGTTTTAGCTGCTTCTCCAAGTTCTCCATGTCATTGTGCGGATAAACAAAACGCTTACCCATGTGCAACCTCAAGCCATCAATAATACAGGCGTGAGATTCACCATCATACACAATCACATCTTTTCTGTCTACCAAAGCATCAATCACAGACATTACGCCCTGGTAGCCAAAGTTTAAGAGCATCGCTGAATCCTTCTGTACAAAGGCTGCCAATTCTCTTTCCAGCTGCTCATGATACACGGTATTTCCAGTCATCATTCTGGCCCCCATCGGGTAAGCCATTCCCCATTCAGCAGCTGCCTCAGCATCTGCTTTTCTTACTTCAGGGTGGTTAGCCAAACCCAGGTAGTTATTCAAACTCCAGGTCAGCACTTCCTTTCCTCTAAACTTCATTCGTGGAGCAATCTCGCCCTCCAGCTTAGGGAACATATAAAAGTTATCGTCAAAATAAGAATGCTGTCCTAGCGGCCCCCTATCCTGTAGCAATTTTTCAAATAAATCCATCTAACGTGTATTAATAAACCTTACCAATTTGGAAATACAAAACTAACACTTATTAAAGATTGGACAAATGTTATACAGGCATTTAACCTGCGGTCATTTTTTATAAATATTCATTAGCATTGTGTCATAACCCAGAAAAATGAAAATCAAGAAAATACTCATCGCCAACAGAGGCGAAATCGCCATAAGGGTGATGCGCTCTGCCAAAGAAATGGGGATAAAAACCGTGGCAGTATATAGTGAAGCAGACAAAGCAGCAGCTCATGTACTCTATGCAGACGAAGCTGTACTGATCGGGCCACCCCCCTCCGCTCAGTCCTACCTGGTCGCTGAAAAGATCATAGAAGCCTGCAAGCTCACGGGTGCTGATGCCGTACACCCCGGATATGGTTTCCTTTCAGAAAACGCTCATTTTGCTGAGAAAATAGCTCAGGCCGGGATCATTTTCATTGGTCCATCCGTGGAAGCCATTAAAGTGATGGGCGACAAACTGGCCTCCAAGCAGGCGGTAAAATCATTCGATGTGCCGCTCGTGCCAGGTATGGATGAACCCATCAGTGATGTGGAAAAGGCAAAAGCTGTAGCACAAGAAATTGGCTACCCTGTAATGATCAAAGCCAGCGCAGGAGGCGGTGGCAAGGGCATGAGAATAGTCACTGACCCCAAAGACTTTGACGAGCAAATGACCCGGGCTGTCAGTGAAGCCCGAAGTTCTTTTGGCGATGAAGCAGTCTTTATAGAGAAGTTCATTACTTCCCCAAAGCATATTGAGGTACAGATACTTGGTGACCAGCACGGTAATATCGTCTACCTGTTCGAAAGAGAATGCAGCATACAGCGCAGAAACCAGAAAGTAATAGAGGAAGCTCCCTCGGCAGTACTGTCTCCGGAGCACAGAAAGCGATACGGAGAGGCTGCCGTAAATGTGGCCAGGTCATGTAACTACTATGGGGCAGGTACCGTGGAATTTATCGCAGATGCCCATCTGGATTTCTATTTTCTGGAAATGAACACCCGACTACAGGTAGAACACCCCGTAACAGAACAAATCAGTGGCGTGGATCTGGTAAAGGAACAAATCAAAATCGCTCAGGGTGAACCCTTGTCTTTCACTCAGGAAGACCTTCAGATCAATGGCCACAGCATAGAAGTGCGCGTATATGCCGAAGATCCCGAAAATAACTTTTTGCCAGACACGGGCACTTTGAGCACCTACAAACGTCCACAGGGTGCAGGTGTAAGAGTGGATGACGGGTACGAAGAAGGAATGGAGATTCCCATCCACTACGACCCGATGATTGCGAAGCTCATTACCCATGGCAAAGACCGGCCAGAAGCCATCGAAAGGATGAAAAGGGCCATTTCTGAATACAAAATCATTGGCATCAAAACCACCCTCCCTTTTTGCGAATTTGTGCTGAACCATCAGGATTTCATTGACGGATCATTCACCACCAAGTTCGTAGAAGAGCACTTTACACCGGATCATGTAAAAAAAGAACCTTCGGAGGATTTGGAGAGAGTAGCCGCTATTTTTGCTTTTGAGCAGTATAAGGACAAAAAGCAAAGGCTGCAGTATACCCCCTCTGCTGGTCAAAAGACCGGATGGAAAAACCGGATGAAGCGAGATTAATATGGCGGAAATCAGACCATTTGCTGGCTGGAGATACCATCATGATCAGGCAGGACAGATAGAGAAGCTCACTTCTCCGCTCTTTGATGTGGTCTCTGACAAACAGCGGGAGGTGCTCTACCAAACTGAATACAATAGCATACACCTCTCGGTGCCTCAAGGTGAGCACCCGGCAAAACTGGCCAGAAAAAAACTGGATCAGTGGAAGAAAGATGGGGTGATTGTTCAGGATCGGCTTCCAGGTATATATGTGTACTTCCAGCATTTTTCATTGGCAGGCAGCGACCAGACTTACATCCGGAAAGGCTTTATCTGCAACATCAGAATCTATGAGTGGAGTGAGAAAAAAATCCTGAGACATGAGAGTACCATGCCATTTTCAGTAGATGATCGGAAGCAGCTCCTACACGAAACCCAGCTGAATGTGTCCCCTACTCATGGACTCTATACAGATGGTGAGAAGGAAATAGAAAAGTACCTCGACGAGAGCATGAAAGCCCCTATCTATGAGTCTGAAGACTATCAGGGGGTGAGAGACGTGCTTTCGGTAATACAGGATGCCAAAATCATTCGTCGGATTCAGGAGATTATTTATGAAAAGCAAATCATCCTGGCAGATGGTCACCATCGCTACGAAGGATCGCTCAACTACATGAAGGAGCAACGAAAGAACAATCCGGAGCACACGGGTAGTGAAGGTTATAACTACCACATGATGCTCCTGACCAACACTGAAGCGGAGGACCTGAGGATTCTGCCGACCCACCGGGTGGTTCGTGGTTTGGAAAACTTCTCTGAAGAATGGCTCCTGAAACAGCTGGAAGAAGATTTCATCATTAAAACAGTGGAAAATGCACCAGATGTGAATGAGATTATCCTGGGCAAGCAATGGGCTTTTGGGCTTTTGATTGGTGATAACGCCTACAAAATCCGCCTGAAACCAGAGAAAATAACTGAGATAAAATGGAACTTTCCTGATGAAGTAAAGGCCCTTGACCTGACCGTAATGCATTACTTTGTATTTGAAAAAATACTGAGTGTCCCGGGCCATAAACAGGTGAATGCCAGAAACATCACCTTTCAGCGCAATTTCACAGAGTGCTTAAGGGAGGTACTCAAGGGAGAGGCCCAGTTTGCGCTGATCACGAAGGATATTTCCATTGACACAGTGAAGCAGGTATGTTACAGTGGGTTCACCATGCCTCAAAAGTCCACCTATTTTTATCCTAAGGTGATTAGCGGTTTTGTATTTAGCTCCATAGACGATCATGAATTTCACACACCCTTTGATTCTTGCTTCCAATAGTCCACGTCGCCGGGAACTACTGAAACAAGCTGGCTTTACCTTCGACGTATTTGTCAGGGACTTTGATGAGAGTTATCCTGAGGAAATGCCGGCTGAGCAAGTGGCAGAATTTTTAGCGGTAAAAAAGAACAAAAATTATCGTGAACTGCTTGATGAACAAGTGGTCATTACAGCTGATACCACAGTGATTTTGGGTCATCAGGTCCTGAACAAACCGACAGATCATTCGGAGGCTTATCGCATGCTAAAATCCCTTTCCGGAAACACCCACCAGGTGATCTGTGGAGTTTGTATCTCCTCTCCCAGCAAACAAATTGCCTTCACGGAAATTACAGAGGTCACCTTTGGACAAATCTCTGATGAAGAAATCAACTTTTACATTGAAGAATATCAGCCATTCGACAAAGCCGGCGCCTACGGCATCCAGGAGTGGATCGGGCAAGCAAAAGTAGTGTCTATCAAAGGATCTTACTTCAACGTGATGGGGTTACCTACACATAAGGTCTATGAAGTGCTGAAATCGGAATTCAAGGATCAGATTTAACGCAAAAAGGGGCTCAAGGCCCCTCTTTTTTGATGTTTTATTACCAATTGTTTAATCTTCAGAATCCCCCTCTTTCTTATCATTTTCTTCTTTTTTGGCTTCAATGCCATCTCCATCCTTCAATCGTTTGGATACGGCCAGGAATGGCCCTGAAACCACTTCATCACCCGCCTTCAGTCCGTCCACAATTTCGATTCGCTCAAAATCACTTATTCCGGTCTTCACGATAGTCTTCACGGCCTTTCCTTCAGCAACTGTAAACACTACCTCATCCAATTCCTGATCCAAGGCGGTTTCGGAACCCTCAGAGTCCTCTTCACCCTCGCTGTTGGCCTTTCGGGTGGTCACCGCTGAAAGGGGCACTGTCAATATATCTCGTTTCGTCTCCGTAATGATGTCTACACTGGCGGTCATGCCGGGTCTGAAAGGATATTTCATTCCGTTTTCCTTGATCAGATCCTGATAAGAAGAATTCAAAATCTTGATTCTCACCTCAAATTCTGTCACTGCATCGGAAGACACTTTGGTATTGGCTGAGTTGGCTATCTGTGTAACCACTCCCTTAAAGGTCTTATCCATATAGGAATAAGAATCCACATCAATGATGGCTGTGTCACCCTCTGAGATGCGTATGATGTCATTTTCATTCACATCCACCCTCACTTCCATATTGGAAAGATCCGCTATGCGAAGCATCTCCGTACCCTGCATCTGGGAGGTCCCTACTACCGTCTCGCCCTCTTCCACATCCAGCTTAGATACAATGCCACTCATCGGCGCCTCGATCTCCGTTAACCGGAGATTTTCCAGTGCCTCATTTACCGATGCCTGAGAACTCTGTACGATGTATTTCCCGGCTTCCACATTCTGAGTAGCGGATTCCAAATCCTGAAAGGCGACATTGTAATTAGCTTCTGACAGCTGAAAATCAGCATCAGAAATCACCTTCTCAGCATATAGTTTCTTTTGCCTTTCATATTCCAGCTCGGCTCGCTTGTAATTCGCCTTGGCACGTGCCTCCCTTGCTTTGGCATCCGCCAGGTTGGCTTTCTGTTGATTCAGATTGGCCCTGGTACGCTCCAATACGGACATGAAATTGTCCGGTCTGATTTTCAGAAGGAAGTCTCCTTTGGTAACAGAATCCCCTTCTTCAATGGATAGCTTAATAATCTCCCCAGGTACTTCGGGGCTGATTTTCACCTCCACTACTGGCTGTACAGAACCAGAGGCGCTTACTTTCTCTACGATGGTAGCTTTCTCCACCTTCCCAAACTCCACCTCAATGGCCTTTTTCTGTCCTACCCAACCCTGGGATTTTCCCACCATGGCAAACACGATGAGTAACACGACAATCCCAATCAGGATATATAATATCTTGTTATTTGATTTCTTCTTTTTGGCCATGGTGATTAGAATGATAAGGAGTTACCTTGATAAAAGTCTAAGATTTTTTTCTTGAAAATGAAGTCAAATTTAGCGCGAACAAGATCCGATTTGGCACGAAACAAATTATTAGACGCCACCTGATAGTCGGTGAAATTCGCAGCCCCTAAGTTATACTGGTTTTCCACAGAACGAAAAGTTTCTTCCAATGCTTCCACTTGTCTTAAAGATGCTGCATAGGTTTTGGACGCAGCAAAAGCGTCATTGTAAGCCGTTTCGATTGTTTGTCTCAGTAGGTTTTTTTGTTCCAGTACGGTGATTTCTGCCTGCTGCAAATTGATCCTTGCGTTTTGAACGCTGGATTTAGCCTGGAGGTTATTGAAAATAGGAATGGACAAATTCAAAGTGAGGGATTTACTGAAGTTTTGGTTCATCTGATCATTAAACCCTACGGTCTCCAAAGATCCGTTAGGAGAAATGGAAATCTCTTCCACAGGAGTTCCATCATTAGTTTGATAAAAAGTGGGGTTTGTGATGATGTTACCATTATTGTCTCTGTTAATGGTATAGGGGTTATCCTCATCGATATTAAACTGCTTAAAGGCGTCCGAATAGTTGGATCGGAAGCTACCGTTCAAAGAAAGTGTGGGTGCATAGCCTGATTCGGCCACCTTCACTCCCATCAGGGCACTTTGCACCTGCAGTTCGGCACTTTGTATCTCCGGCATGGACGTCATTGCGGCTTCATACACATCATCAGAAGTCACCATCAGATCAGCTTCTCCTTCCAGGGTCAGATCCGGGATGATTAGCTCAATGTCCTGGGAGGTAGATATAAGCATGGCCTGCTTCAGATTCAACATGGCGAGATCCAGGTTATTTTGAGCGGTCACCAACTGCACTTCATTGGTAGCCACCTGTGAGATCAGTTCCAGCTCGTTGGTCCGGGGCAGTGCGCCACCAGCTACCAGTTTTTTAGTACGCTCCAACTGCTCCTGGCTGGACTGTAGTTGGTATTCGGCATTTTCAAGAAGCTCCCTGTTAAAAATCACGTTCAGGTAAAACGTAACCACATTTAATGAGATGTCATTCTCAGCCTTTTCTACCGCATACTGAGAAGACTCCAGACTCATTCGGTTTTGCTTGATGGTGTTGGTAATCCTAAACCAGTTGAACAAAGTCATATTGGCGCTACCGCTCACCCCTGTAAAGTTGATCTGTTGGGTGATGAATGAGTTGGTGGTAGGATCTATAGATCTACCCCAGTTGTAGCCGTAGTTTCCTCCCACGTTAAGGCTTGGAAGCTGGCTGGCCCTGGATTGATTCAATGTGACCTGGGCAAGCTGCTCCTGGAGGTTACTTCGCCTCACAGACAGGTTATTTTCTATGGCAATGTCGATACACTGCTGAAGATCCAGCACATACAGTGAATCATTTTGGGCAAAGGCTGTAAAAGTAAAGAAGAGAATCAGTAGGGTTAGGTTCAGTTTTTTCATGAGATCATTGATCAATGTCGGGTATATAGAGGACACTCCTCACCCAGTTAAGGTTACGTAAATATTCTAAAGTGATGGGTTTTATGCCTGAGTCCATTTCAAAAACCAGACAAGCCAGATCGTTCTTTCCTTTTCTGGAAACGGTCATGGTGGCAATGTTGCAATCGTCATGCGAAAGGACATCTGAAATGAAGGCAATGCTACCTTTCTGATCGTCCGCATGTATGATCAGGGTGTGGGCACTGGCCGTGAAATTACAATCAAAGCCATTGACTTCCCTGATCCTGATCACTCCGCCTCCACGGCTCTCACCCACCACCTCGGCCTGATGGTCTTTAGAGGTAAGGTTTAGCCTTACCGTATTGGGATGCAGTGTAGAGGCATTACCTACGGATTTAAACTTGTATTCAATACCAGCCTCCTTAGCCAGGTCCAGGGCACCTTTGATGCGCTCATCATCTGTAGGAAAATCCATGAGTCCGGCCAAAATGGCCCGGTTACTCCCATGTCCTTCATATGTTCTGGCAAAAGAATTGTAGAAAGTAATAATGGCTTTGGAGGGCTTGTCTTTTAGGATTTTTCGTGCTACCCTGCCGATACGCACCACGCCAGCTGTATGCGAGCTGGACGGGCCAATCATAACAGGGCCAATCATATCAAATACACTGCTTCTTTCAGACATAACAGGAAATTAAACGATTAAAGAACGAATACGATACTTTAAAATGTCACTTATTGTAAAAAGTTGACTTAAACTGCCACCTGGGCCTTGATGTGCGGGTGTGGGTCGTAGTTTTCAAGGGTAAAATCATCTATAGTGAAAGAAAAAATATCTTTCACGCCGGGGTTTAGCTTCATTACCGGAAGCGGACGCGGGTCACGCGACAGTTGCAAGCGAGCCTGCTCCAGGTGGTTGGAGTAAAGGTGGGTATCTCCAAAAGTATGAACGAAATCACCATATTCCAGCCCACACACCTGAGCTATCATCATCGTGAAAAGTGCATAAGAGGCAATATTAAATGGCACCCCTAAAAACACATCGGCACTTCGCTGATATAGCTGGCAGGAAAGTTTGCCATCAGCTACATAAAACTGGAATAAGGTATGACACGGCGGCAATGCCATTTTTTCAATCTCGCCCACATTCCAGGCACTGATGATCATCCTCCGTGAATTGGGATTGTTCTTAATCGTCTCAATCAGGCCTGAAAGCTGATCCACAGTAGTGCCATCACTCTTGGGCCAGCTGCGCCACTGTACCCCATAAACAGGGCCCAATTCACCATCGGCATCTGCCCATTCATCCCAGATGGTCACCTTGTTATCATTCAGGTATTTAATATTAGAGTCTCCTTTGATAAACCAAAGCAACTCATGTATGATGGATCTGAGGTGAACCTTTTTGGTGGTCACAAGTGGAAAACCCTCTTGCAGATTGAACCTCATCTGATGTCCGAATATGCTCAGAGTACCTGTGCCTGTTCTGTCTCCCTTTTCCACACCGTGGTCCAGGATGTGCTGCATCAAATCGAGGTATTGTTTCATAATTAATCGTTTGTGATTGGCTACTTTCGTAAAGGATAACGCTAAATTAAGGCCTAAAAAGTAGAAACCTGAACGCTTTACTAAATAAGTACTTTGGAAATTTCAGGAGTGGTAAATTCCGCTTTTTACTGGCAGGTCTGTGGGTCATCCTCACACTTTTTTTCGCCTATCACCTCCAGTTTCTCCAGGCAGATTTCGAATTCGAGAAGTTTTTTCCTCTGGATGATCCGGACATTGCCTTTTACGAAACTCATCTAAATCATTTTGCTTACGATAACGATTACCTCCTGATCATTCTCGAAAATAATGAAGGGGTATTTGAACGAGACTTTCTTCACAAAACACAAATCCTGACGGCCGGCATAAAACAAACAGAGGGTGTCATTCAGGCTGCTTCACCTCTGGATTTCCAGCAACTCATCAAAGCACCTATAGGGGTGACTTCCGTTCCCTTGATTCATTTGGAAAGACCCGAGATGTACACCTCCGATAGTATCCGCATTTTTGCCCATCCAGTGTACAAAACCTTCTTTGGAGAAAACGGCCGTTCCCTGCTCATACAGGTCACTCATCAGCATTTTGCTGATCCGGCTCTGGCAGACCGTCTGGTGGACAGCCTGAATGAATTACTCACCCAAAATCATTTTGATCAGTACAGAATGGCTGGCAAGCTCATCGCTCAAAAGGCTTTCATTGGGTATATACAGAATGATTTCGTTCTTTTCCTCGCCTCAGCGCTGGTGTTGAGTTTTCTGCTTCTTGCCCTTATTTTCCGCTCTGTTAAGGTGTCGCTTATGCCCTACCTGATCAGTGTCAGTAGCCTTATTTGGTTACTTGGGTTGATGGCTATGCTCGGACAGACCATTTCCATCCTGGGTTCGCTCATTCCTCCGGTGATTCTTTTTGTATCCACCTCTGATGCCATTCACCTCATCAACGCCTTCAGGTCCGATGAACAGGGAGATTTTATCAACAGGCTAAAGACTGCCGTCCATAAGGTGCTGGCACCTACTTTTCTTACCTCTGTGACCACTGCCATAGGTTTCGTTAGCCTGGTGACTATCGACACTGAACCGATCCGCTTTCTGGGCATTTTTTGTGGAATTGGCATCATGCTCTCTTTTATCATCACCTTCGCTTTTGGGCCATTGCTCATTCATCAGAGCTATCCACCGCGCAAGCCTGCCATAGGCACAAAATTTCTGGCTATTTGGGTGATTCGACATTCTAAAGTCATTTTTATTGGCGCTACGCTCCTTGTGATTTTATCAGGTACAGGTCTTTACTACCTAAAAACTGATGCCCGCCTGCTCGATGACCTTCCCGAAGGTTCAGAAGTCCGTCAGGACTTCACATTTGTGGACGACCACTATGGAGGATCCAAGCCCTGGGAAATGGCCTACTGGCCTAAAAATCCTGAACAAGACATTTGGGATGAAGCGGTCATGCGGGAAGCTGATAAGATTCATCAGTACTTGCTAAAGGAGTACCCCATGGAGCGGGTTTGGTCACCGGTGACCTTTGCCATGTACGGGCAGCAAATGATCAGTGGTGGGGGTTCGGAAACATTTGAGATGCCAGACACGCAGAATTACTACCAAGCCATTCGAACCATACGTCCTTATACTCGAAAATCAGAAGTACCGGACCTGATCAGTAGAGAAGACCACTATGCCCGGTTTGCGGGATTCATTCCAGAATTTGGATCCCTGGAGACCATCCGGAAAGACCAAAAACTGCTCACATACCTTCATTCACATATTGACCATGACGTAATCGGGTACAGGCTCACTGGCACCACTTACCTAATTGATAAGAGCCACGAACTGCTCTCCTTCAACCTGATGCGTGGACTTCTGATTGCCATTTCAGTCATTTCCTTAATTCTTGGAATTTATTTTCGTTCGCTTAAAATCCTGTTGATCAGCCTTATTCCCAATATCATACCCCTTTTAGCCACGGCCGGGTATATGGGACTTACAGGAATTTCGTTAAAACTCACAACCTCCATTATATTTGCTGTTGCATTTGGTATAGCAGTAGATGACACCATTCATTTTATCTCGGTGTACCGAAGGCAAAAAGCTAGAAATAGGATTTACAGAATGATCAATACTTTTCAGACTGCTGGTAAGGCCATGAGTATTACCACCCTGATAATTGTTTCGGGTTTCGTTTTATTCCTTTTTTCCTCATTTGGAGCTACTTATTACCTGGGCTTGTTTTTGTCCTTGTCCCTGACAATAGCCCTGATCATCGATCTTACCCTACTTCCACTACTCCTTCATTTTACAGAAAACAAGAACAGTTTATAGTTGTTAACATTACAATGAATAAAGGATTAAAAATAGGCGATGACATTCCTGAAGTAACCCTCAAAGACCAGGAAGGCCATCTGATTGATTTAACCGCGTTCAAAGGGAAGCATTCTCTTGTGGTATATTTCTATCCAAAGGACGATACTCCCGGGTGCACCCTGGAAGCTTGTAGTTTTAGAGACAGTTATGATGAGTTCGAAGAAGCCGGTGCCAAGGTGATCGGTATCTCAGGGGATTCTGTGGGTTCTCACAGCCGTTTTGCCTCCCGTCATGGCCTCAATTTCATGCTTTTGAGTGACATCAACAGGGTGGCTGAAAAAGAATTCGGAGTGCCGAGAAATCTGCTGGGATTACTGCCTGGTCGGGTGACTTATGTCTTTAACAAAGAGGGCAAGTTGGTATCCACCTTTAGTTCGGCCGTAAAAACCACCAGGCACATCAAGGAATCCCTTAAGGCTTTATCCGCCTGTCAATGAAGCAACTGGCTTATGAGCCAGTTGGCCCACCTTTTCCCTGACCCGTTCTACCACTTCTGCACTTCCATCGCAGGTGATGGGATCAGCTACACTCACTACCATCTGAGTACTACTCCATTTGCCCCAGGTAAAAGTCTTTCCGGTTTGCCTGATGCCTATGGGGAGTATCGGGACATTCGCCTCTTTGGATAAAATAAACGGTCCTTTTTTGAAGGGGGCAATCTGATGCTCAAAAGTTCGTGTGCCCTCCGGAAACATCAAGACTGACTTGCCCTGATTGATCAATCTAGCTGAGCGTTTCAGGCTTTCCATAGATTTCTTTCGGTTGGACCGGTCAATGAATATCATGCCCGTGGCCATCATGTACCACCCAAGAAATGGAATAATTCTCAACTCCTTTTTGGCAACAAAATACAGGTTGGTGGGAATCGCACGGAACAGAATAGGAATGTCCAGATATGACTGGTGATTGCAAACAAACACGTAAGGTTTGTCTGACTCAATCACTTCCATCCCACCCTTTTCTATTCGGATGCGAAAGGCCCACAAAATACCCGGAGCCCAGCAGCTTCGAGCCATTGCCACCGGTATGGCCGTGCGAAATGTGAAAAGATATATGATGAGCGACAGGCTAATCCAAAAAACACTCCAAATCGCACAAAAGAAAACTCTTAAAAATACCAGCATTCAATTCATAAAATTCCTCCCCAAAGCTAAACACTCTCCAATAAAATGGTATCCACTTAAAAGCTTTGATTTAATACTCGTTTTTCAGGGCATCGTTTAACTTTGCGCACTTTATAAAAAGCGAGAATCGATGGCCGAATACAAACACCTGGAAGTAGAGAAAAAATGGCAACAATACTGGCAGGAAAACAAGATCTATGAAGTAAGCATAGATCCTTCCAAGCCCAAATATTACATACTGGACATGTTTCCCTACCCTTCAGGTGCCGGACTACACGTGGGTCATCCTCTTGGCTATATCGCTACAGACATTATTTCGCGCTTCAAAAGGCTCAAGGGGCACAATGTCCTTCACCCTATGGGGTTTGATGCTTTTGGGCTTCCGGCTGAGCAGTATGCCATTCAAACTGGCCAGCATCCTGCCATTACCACAGAAACGAACATTGGCCGCTATAAAGAGCAGCTCACCAATCTGGGCTTTAGCTATGACTGGTCGCGTGAAGTACGTACTTCCGAACCGTCCTACTATAAATGGACACAGTGGATATTCAAACAGCTATTTAATAGCTGGTATAACAAAGACTCAGATAAGGCTGAGCACATCGACACCTTGATTGCGTCTTTCACAAAAACTGGAAACCACTCAATCAATGCTGTGTGTGATGATGACGTGCCTGCCTTCTCATCTGCTGACTGGAATAGCTGGTCAGAAGAAGCACAACAAAGAATGTTGCTCAAGTACCGACTGACCTACATCGCAGAGACCACTGTCAACTGGTGTCCAGCTTTGGGTACTGTCCTTTCTAATGATGAAGTAAAAGACGGGTTTTCTGAACGAGGTGGCCACCCTGTGGTGAAAAAGAGCATGGCGCAGTGGAGCATGCGCATCACCGCATATGCTGACAGGCTCATCACCGGACTGGATAAAATAGACTGGCCGGAACCCATCAAAGACATGCAGCGCAACTGGATCGGCAAATCCTATGGTGCTGAAGTGGATTTTGCCATTGAGAATTCTGACAAAAAGATCCGGGTTTTCACCACAAGGATCGATACCATCTATGGGGTGAGCTTCATGGTGGTGGCACCCGAAGCTGAAATCGTGCAATACCTGACCACTCCTGAACAAAAACAAGTGGTAGAAGATTACATTGCTGTGGCCAAAAACCGCTCTGAGCGTGAGCGAATGAGTGATGTAAAAACTGTTTCGGGTGTTTTCACCGGTAGCTATGTCCTTCATCCGTTCAGCGGCGAAAAAATCCCCGTATGGATTGCCGACTATGTACTGGCCGGATACGGCACCGGAGCAGTGATGGCCGTACCTAGCGGAGATCAGCGGGATTTTGACTTTGCCAAACACTTTGACTTGCCAATAGTGCAAATCATAGATTCACAAAAAATTACCGATACGGAAGCCGATGCCACCAAAGAGGGCAGGATGATTAACTCCGGTATTCTGGATGGACTTACTCCACCAGAGGCTATTGATAAGGCCATTGCAGAGGTGGAGCAAAAGGGAATTGGGGTGAGAAAAGTGAACTACCGCTTACGTGACGCCATCTTTGGTCGCCAGCGCTACTGGGGTGAGCCTATTCCGGTGCACTTCAAAAATGGCATCCCCTATCTGCTGGAAGACAATGAACTCCCATTGAACCTACCGGAAGTAGACAAATACCTACCCACAGAAGATGGTGCACCACCTTTGGGCCGGGCTGACAACTGGCAATACAAAGACGGTACGCCCTATGAACTAACCACCATGCCTGGCTGGGCCGGATCGAGCTGGTATTTTTTCCGTTACATGGATCCTGACAATGACCAGGAATTTGCATCTGAAAAAGCACTGGACTACTGGCAGCAGGTGGACTTCTACATGGGCGGTAGTGAGCACGCTACCGGGCACCTCCTTTACTCACGCTTCTGGACAAAGTTTCTTTACGACATGGGCTTCATCAAGGTGGATGAATATGCCAAAAAGCTGGTGAACCAGGGAATGATTCAGGGTCGGTCAAACTTCGTATACCGGGTAAAGAACGAGAACAAATATGTATCCTTTGGATTGAGAAAGGAATTTGACACCTATCCGGTGCATGTGGATGTCAACATTGTAAAAGATGACATCCTGGATATGGAGGCGTTTAAGTCTTTCAGACCGGATGCCGAAGACGCAGAATTTGTGTTGGAAAATGGAAAATACATTTGCGGATGGGAAGTGGAAAAGATGTCCAAATCCAAGTATAATGTAGTCAACCCGGACGATCTGGTAGAGAAATACGGTGCGGATACCCTCAGAATGTATGAGATGTTTCTGGGTCCCATCGAGCAGAGTAAGCCCTGGAATACCAATGGCATTGAAGGGGTTTACAAATTTTTGAGAAAATTCTGGACTCTTTTCCATAACAACCGCGAGGATGAGTTTGTAGTCTCGGATGAGCCTGCCTCTAAAGAAGAGCTGAAGATACTTCATGGACTGCTGAAGAAAATAGAGGACGACATTGAGCGGCTTTCGCTCAATACCTCAGTGAGTAATTTCATGATTGCTGTGAACGAGCTGGGAGCTCTTAGCTGCAATAAGCGAGCTATCCTGGAACCTATGGTCATTACCCTGGCTCCTTTTGCTCCACACCTCTCTGAGGAACTTTGGAGTTTATTGGGACATAATGAGACCATTTTCAATGCTTCCTTCCCCGTTTTTGATCCGACCCATCTGGTGGAAGACAGTTTTGAGTATCCCATTATGGTCAACGGGAAAATGCGTGCCAAAATCCAGCTGGGTGCTGACCTGTCCAAAGAAGAGATTGAATCACAGGCCCTGGCTCACCCTAATGTACAGAAATGGACCGAAGGCAAGCCACCTAAAAAGGTGATTGTGGTGCCTAAAAAGATTGTGAATGTGGTGGTTTAATCCTGGCACTGTTTCTGTAAAAGGACTCTTCATGAACAAAGTAACCACAGTAGTCATATTGCTGCTCCTGGCGGCCTGTACACGTCCGGAAGAGGCTCCGCAGTTTCGGGGAATCGAAAACATAGCAATTTCCAAGATCACTGGCACCAATGCAGTACTGAAGGCCGAGGCTATCTTCTTTAATCCAAATGACGTCAAAATGAAGCTTCGCAAGGTAGACATAGACATATCACTGGAAGGAAAAAAGATCGGAGTTATCAACCAGGAATTTACGACCAGAGTACCTGCGTTATCAGAGTTCCGGGTGCCATTAAACGCCAGCTTTGACATGACGGAAATCGGGCTACTGAATGGAATCATCAGCATTCTGGGAGGAAAGAAAGTAGCTGTCCATTATAAGGGTTTTGTGAAAGTCTCCGTTCACGGTTACCCGGCCACAGTTCCCATCGATTTTGAAGAAGAAGTAAGAATGTAAGAACCCATTTTCGGGGAGGTTAGCACCAATAAATACGGAGACAAAAATCCCTAAAACGTGGTATTGAACTGGATTTGGCTTTTGTCTAGCTTTATGGAATAATTTAGCACAAAAATGAAACGCCTTATCTCCACCGCCCTGATTCTTTTGATTTCCAGTGTGTTTGTATTACTGGGATTTAAGAAATTCCGTCCTTCGGCACAGAAGCCCTCCTCGAAACTTTTCGTATGATCTGACTCAAACCGTCAGTTCGATGATGTTTCCTTCAGGATCCAGTATGACACTTTCGTAGTAACCATCACCTGTGGTGCGTGGTTCGCTATGAACGGTAATGCCGGCACTTCTGAATCGCTCCGTGTATTCATCCACAGCCTCTTTGCTTCCCAAGCTTAGGGCCATATGCGCCCACCCCAATTGAGTCGAAGTACCCTTTTGATAATGATCAGGCTGCTGCATCAGTTCTATACGGGTATCTCCATCTGCAAAAGTCAAGAAGTAAGATTTGAAATTCTTTTTGGGGTTGTGATAAAGATTGGAGGCGATCGCTCCAAAGTATTTCACATAAAATGATTTGATAGCTTCCAGGTCACTAACCCAGATAGCCAGGTGTTCTATTTTCATCTTTAAAATCCAGAATTGGGGTCTTCTTTAATGGCGTCATCCAATGGGGGCTCTACTTCCGCTTCTTCCACAACAGGATCTGATTTGGTCTTTTTACCTTTGAACAGCCCTTTAAAAAAGCCACCTGAGGCAACTGAATCAGCAGGATTGTCGGCCAGAGGCTCAGAAACTTCCTCCTGTATAGGTACCCGCGTATACAGATACTGTCCAAAATGTTTGTTGTAATAAGCCTGCTCCACATTCAAGGCCTTGTCATTTGGATCATACCTGTAGAGGTATTTGAGCTCCGTTTTAGGCTTGGCAGGTTCCACAATCGCCAATGTAGGGATATCGAGGGTATCTTCCTCAGAAGAAACGATGGCAGCCGTAGAATCCATCACCACAGCCGCTGAATCAGAAAAATCACTGGCAACAAACTCACCAACATCCTCCACTACCGGAGGCTCCTCTATAGGCTCAGGTGCCAGGATATTCTCCTTGGGAGCCGTCCTGAGTTCATAGTTTTTAAGCCAATAGGGCTCATATTTCACCATTCCGAATTTTGTCTTCTTCACCTCATCCGGTATCACCACATAGGGTTCTACATAGGCAAAATAGTCTATGCCTTTACCGACAGACGCCACTACTGCTCCAACGCTATCCAATGTGACAGGTTTCTGATCCGCCAGGTATTTCAGTCGCGCATCTTTGTCGATTTTCCAGAGGTAGGAATAATAGGCCATGCGCACAGAATCATCCAGAATATATGTGCTCTGAAAAGCCGGACAAATGATCTTGTCACGACAGGAAGCCAGGCATAAGATGATGATAATAAGAGCGGAAAGTTGCCTCATAAATATGGCGATCGGCGAATACAACCCCTAAAATAGGATTATTTTAATTATGGTAAAAGTTTAGAGGGCAGAAAGAAAGTGATTCAATATCACTCATCCAAGATTTCCAACGCATATGGAAGAATCATTTCTACCCATGCCGCATACATTTCTCCCGACGGATGGAGGCCATCCTCAGCCACATATTCGGGTTTGGTGGCGGCTTCTCTTGATATCGGCGTGATATTAAAAAATCTCACTCCGTAAGCATCTGAAAAGCCTCTGGCCATGTTGTTGTAATCATCTATTTCACGAGCGATTTTGGCACGATCACTATTAGCGGCAAAGGGCGTGACTCCATAGTCAGGGATGCTCACCACAATCACCCTGCTCTTATCTCCGCCAGCAAAGGCAATGGCCTGCTGTAACAACGACTCAAACTCAGTCCGGTAAATGGATATGCTGTATCCGCGATATTGATTATTCACACCAATGAGTAACGACACCCAATCGTACGGTGCCTTTATTTCCGAGTTATTAATGTCATTCTGAAGCTCCGCTGTGGTCCAGCCAGTCCGGGCAATGATTTCCGGACCATTCATATCCACCCCACCTTCCCGGAGCCGGGTAACCAACTGTACCGGCCATCTTTTGGCTGTTTCCACGCTTTCTCCAATGGTGTATGAGTCGCCCAGGGCGAGAAAACTTATGCTTCCATTTATCATAGTGGTGTCCTCGTTGTTTTCTTCATTTTCAGAACTTTCCTCGTTCTCTGGCTCAGAACTGTCACCCACAGGTGTTTGATCCTCTGTGTTCCCCTTGTTTTCAGGGCGTGCATCGTCTGCCTCCATACAGGAAAGAGGGAAAATCAAGCAAAGCAAATAAATTAACCTCATAGGTTCTTCAAATCTTCTTTCAATTTCGCCGGTAGGCCGGAAACTACCAGATCATATGAATCATCCACCCACTCACGAATTTGTTGGTCAGAAAGCATCCCAACCGTCATCACCGTATTCCAGTGCTTCTTGTTCATGTGATAACCAGGCAATACATCCTCAAACTCCTCTCTTAACCTAACGGCTTTTTCAGGATCACATTTCAGATTAACACTGACAAAATCTTCCACATTGGCCAGAGCGAACATTTTGCCCATCACTTTAAACACCAATGTATCGGCATCAAAAGGGAACTCCTCGGTGACTCCAGGCTTGGCAATACAGTGATTTCTCAGGTCTTCGATGTTCATGGATTGAAGGATATACGATGTACAGACTATGACCGGATGATGTACCGTACGATGATGACGATCACGCAGATCAAAAACATGATCATGGAAATCTTATTTACTCCATGCATCATCTTGATGCTGGTATTGGAAGGCCTCGTAGGATCCTTCTTCCTAAAAAAGTAGGTTAGCACTTCTTTGAAATTGAAATAGTAACCAACATCCTGTTTTTCCTCGTTCTGCTTTTGTGCTTCTGACATGACCTTATATTGAAATCGTTACAGGACAGCCTGTGGCTCTGTCCATTTGCCATCTTCCTTGATTAACTCTATTAGTTCATCCAGGGCATGCGCGGAAGGCACCCCCCGTTTCATTACTTCTTTGCCTTTATAGAGTGTGATCTTTCCCTTACCAGACCCTACATAGCCATAATCTGCATCGGCCATTTCTCCCGGGCCGTTTACTATGCATCCCATGATTCCGATTTTCACACCCTTCAGGTGATCCGTTCGCTTCCTGATCATGGCTGTGGTCTCCTGCAAGTCAAACAAAGTACGCCCGCATGAAGGGCAGGAAATATACTCTGTCTTGGTGATCCTGGTTCGGGCAGCCTGCAAAATCCCAAATACGGTACTATTGTAAAGTTTCGCTTTCGCAAGTTTTTCATTCCTGTCTCCTTTTACCTGCGCCATACTCAATAGTGCTCCATCACCAAAACCATCTATAAGCAAACCACCAATGTCTGTAGCAGGATACATCATCATGGCGTCAGGGTCAAGGTCTGGAAAAGAGCGTTCAATAACCACTGGTATACTCACTCCGGCATTCACCAGACCAACGAATGATTGACGCAAATCTGCATAAGCATGGGGATTATTTGTTTTAAGGATCAACACAGCGTTAGGCATGTGCCTGATCTTTTCAACGACCGATGGAGTGAGATCGTCGGTTGATAGTTGTATAAAAAATAACTTTGATTGAATAGGTTTATCTATCTGATTTACAGTTATTAATGGAAATTTATTATTATCCGAATTGATAGTCAACCATGTTTCATAATCAAGTATCTCTTTAAGTCCATTGGGTAACATAAAGCTGATGGGCCGGGTGCCACTGTAGATGTAATCACACCCCAGATCATTCATTGTCCACTTGTCCAGTTCCGGCAGGTAGAAGTGTCCGATGGCTTTAAGGTCCTTCATGTCTACGACCTCCATATCAGAAAAATCAGCGATCACCCTGGGCACATTTCCTGCACCAAAATTTTCTACCTCATCGGTCAGGCGTTTCTGATATTCATAGGGATAGTAAGCGCTAAAATCACGATTAGTAATTGGAGCATGTCCCAGCCTCCCGGTCAACCGGTCTACCAGGATTTGTCCTACCGGAGCCTCTACCTCCGGTGCCTCGGTGAGTGAGACGCGCACAGTATCTCCCAGTCCATCCTCCAGAAGCACACCTATTCCAAGGGCACTCTTGATTCGGCCATCTTCTGCTTCGCCTGCTTCCGTCACACCAAGGTGCAATGGATAGGGCTGCAACCCTTCCTCATCAAGTTTCTGAACGAGCAGTCTATAAGCCTGCACCATGACCTGCGGATTACTGGACTTCATCGAGATCACAATATCGAAGTATTCCAACTCTTCGCAGATTCGGATAAACTCCAACGCCGACTCTACCATACCTAGTGGGGTATCGCCATATCGACTCATGATTCTGTCAGACAGTGAACCATGATTGGTACCTATCCGCATAGCGGTGCCATATTCTTTGCAGATTTCCACCAATGGCGTGAACTTTTCGCGAATGCGCTCCAGCTCAGCATTGTAAGTTTCATCGGTATACTCTATTTCTTCAAATCGCTTCTTATCGGCATAGTTTCCCGGATTCACCCGAACCTTTTCCACGATAGTCGCAGCAAGTTCTGCGGCATTGGGAGTGAAATGAATGTCCGCCACCAGCGGCACAAAACATCCTCTTTTGCTCAACTCACTCTTTATTTCTCTGAGGTTTTCAGCCTCCTTGATACTAGGTGCTGTGATTCGCACATATTCGCACCCACTCTCCACCATCCGCAGTACCTGCTCCACAGACCCCTGAGTGTCCATGGTATCTACTGTGGTCATAGACTGAACCCTGATGGGGTTATCTCCCCCCATAGGCACATCCCCGATGTATACCTCACGGGTCTTTCTCCTTTTGTATTGAGTCAGGCTATCGCAAAAATTGACCTTTCCGGTCAGGAGCTCATCGGCAGGATTCATAAAATAGTATTTATGGTCTAAACACCATACAAAGATAAAAGTTGCGAGATCATAAATCTCCTAATTGTGGCCTGATTACCAGATCTTCTACCACTGTGCGATCACTAAGCTGGTAAGTGGTAAAAATCAACTCTGCCACATCTTCAGGTTTCATAAAGCGATCCTCTGGCAGGTCTACCCCTTCCCAGCTGGCAGTAAAGGTAGCTCCCGGCATGACTGAGGTCACTCTGATCTGATCTGCTTTCAATTCCTCTCGTAGTACCTTACTCATCCCATACATCGCAAACTTGGAGATGCAGTAAGATCCACCATTGGTGTAAGCCGTAATACTGGCTGTAGAACAAATATTGAAGATGTGCCCTTTCTTCCTCTTTTTCATTTCTGGAATCAGTCCTCTACTGAGGCGATACGCACTGTAAAGATTAGTTTCAATTTGTGACTCCAACACTCCCTCTTCTTCTGTGTGTACCTGGCCGGGCACAAATTTGCCTGCATTATTAACCAAAATTACCACAGGCTTGCCAGCCAATCGAATAAACTCAATGAAGTCATTAACCTGTGCTTTTTTAGACACATCTGCAGTGTGAATCAGCACTTTGTTTCCGTACTTCCCTTCCACGGTCTTTTTCAAATCATCCAGATCGGCCTCATTTCTGGCGCAGGTGGCAATGGTATAGCCGGCTTCAGAAAATTTTTCAATGATGGCCCGGCCTATACCTTTGGTGCCGCCAGTTACCACTACTATTTTATCTTTCAGGTCACTCATAATTCTATAAAGCAACCAAAAACCACATTGTTATTAAAGAAAACAAAATCTTCATTTTGTGCTTTACTTGCCTAAACGGTTTGTGTTTGCTTCGTTCTTATTAATTTCGGCAAAGCTAACACATCTGACGCAAGAGAATACTTCATGAAATCACTGGGTAAATTTTTGATTTTTGCTGGTCAGCTTTTCGTAAGACGCGAAAATTTTTCCACCTATGTTACACTGACCATTGATGAGTGCATCAAGGTGGGTTATAATTCTCTTTTTATTGTCACCATCGTCTCTGTATTTATGGGTGCGGTTACCACCATCCAGACCGCATACAATCTGGTGAGTCCTTTCATTCCTGATTATGTAATCTCTCTTGTGGTGCGGGACATGACTGTTCTGGAGCTGGCCCCTACCATCATGGCCATCGTGTACGCGGGGAAGGTAGGCTCCAACATAGCCGGCGAACTGGGAACCATGCGGATCACAGAGCAAATCGATGCGCTGGAAGTGATGGGTATCAACTCTACCTCTTATCTGGTGCTTCCCAAAATCATCGCTTCGATGCTGATGTATCCTATGCTGGTGGTACTGTCGGCATTTTTATCCATCTATGGTGGGTACCTGACCAGTCTGGCTACGGGCATCATCTCTGGTCATGACTACATCTATGGTATCCGATATGATTTTATTGAATTTAATATCGCGTTTGCCCTCATTAAGGCATTTGTGTTTGCTTTTCTGGTAGCAGCCATTTCAGCCTACAAGGGATACTTCACCTCAGGCGGAGCCCTGGAAGTAGGCCAATCCTCCACTGCGGCCGTTACCAATAGCTGTATTGCCATTTTGCTTGCAGATTATCTTCTTGCTCAACTACTACTCGGATGATCGAAATCAACAACATAAAGAAGTCATTTCAGGGCAAAGAAATCCTAAAGGGTATCAATGGTACATTTGAGCCTGGAAAATGCAACCTGATTATAGGTTCCAGTGGGACTGGAAAAAGTGTGCTCCTGAAGTGTATTGTGGGGCTGTTTAAACCAGACGAAGGAGACGTGCTATATGATGGACGTGACTTTTCTCACGGAGACAAAGAAGCCCAGACGGAAATAAGGAGAGAAATTGGAATGCTTTTTCAGGGCAGTGCGCTGTTTGATAGCAAAAATGTGGAGCAGAACGTCATGTTCCCGCTCAATGTGCTCACAGACATGGGCAAGGAAGAAAAGCTCGACCGTGTCAACTTCTGCCTGCAGCGTGTAGGCCTGGAGAATGTGAACACAAAAATGCCATCTGAGATCAGCGGAGGTATGAAAAAACGTGTGGGCATAGCACGTGCCATCGTCAATCAACCGAATTATCTCTTTTGCGATGAGCCCAACTCCGGACTAGACCCTCAGACGAGCATGGTCATTGATGAACTCATTGATGAAATCACACAGGAGTATCAAATGACCACCACCATCGTCACTCATGACATGAACTCGGTGATAGAAATTGGTCAGAAAGTAATGTACCTGTACCAGGGTGAAAAGCTATGGGACGGTACCAACAAAGACATCACCCACTCTGGCGTGAAGGAATTGGACGACTTTGTCTTTGCCAACAGAATGATGAAGGAGTTCAGATAGCACTTCGGCATCCTCAAAAACCACTAGTTTTATACAATGAAGGAATGGATGGACTGGCCCTGGCCCCAAATGTTACTTGCCTGTACGGTGGTTCATGGCGTGATGGCAGCCCTTCTTCTGTTATTCAATAAGTTTCCGGCCAGTCAGTTTCTCGCAAGACTACTCATCTTCTTGCTCATTTTTCTGGTGAGCCGCCTCGCTACTTCCTATCTTTTCCTTGATCAGCTTGCCCTTGCTTCAGTTGCGATCAGCCTTTTCCTCTACACGAGATCTTTTTTTACCCAAAAAACCCGCTACAACAATAAGCACCTGCTAACACTGATGATCCCTGCTTTCTTCTCTTTGCTTTCGGGATTGGAAATCAATTTTGAATACACCAGGGTCTTACAAGATGTCAGCTTAATCATCATAGTCGTGATCTACCTAATAGCTACCCTCAGGACTGCACAGAGCGAAGGAAACCAGCGCGGTATCTATTGGTTTCAAAATCCAGGAAGCCGTCTCGTTTGGTTTAGAAACTTCCTGATTTTTTCAGTAATCCTCATTGCCACCTGGCTCACAACTATTAAAAGCGTCAGTGTATGGGAAATCTCTCTAGGCGTACTGACCTTCTGCTACTTCATTTATTTTCAGATTTTCAGAGAATCAACTTTCCTTTCGCCCATTCCTTTGGGAAATAAGTACCAAAAATCAACGCTTACTCCCGGACAAAAAGCTGCCATCCTGGAGCGCCTGGATGACCTGCTGATGAAAGATAAATTTTACCTTCAAAGCACCATATCTCTGAGTCAGCTGGCCGATCAGCTACATACCAACACCCACCACCTTTCTCAGGTTATCAATGAGACCAAAAACACTTCCTTTCAGGAGCTCATCAGTCTGTACAGAGTCCGGGAAGCTAAGCTGCTGCTGAAATCGCCAGACCAGCAGCAAACCAAAATTGAGAACATTGCCGCCATGGTGGGGTACAACTCCAAGTCCGCCTTTAACACGGCTTTTAAGAAATACACAGGCCTCACACCATCTGAATTTAAGGAAGCCAAAGGTGTTCGATCTTATCGGGAAGAACGTCTGCCCGGCCAGAAAAGACCATTCTATCGATACTTAGACGTTAGTTCGTACCATGTTTTACCAAACCTCAAAACAAACATGGTTAGCAACTTCTTGAAAATCTTCTATCGCAGAATGGTGAGAAACAAAGTGTTTTCAGCCATCAATCTCTTTGGCCTCACTGTAGGGTTTTCCTGCAGCATCCTGATCTACTTATTCATCGCCGACCAACTCTCCTACGATAAGGAGTTAAAGGACAGCGAACGAATCTACCGCATTGCCTGGTTGAACGAAAACCCTCAGACACGCACCCCACACCCAATGGCTCAGGGGATGGCCAGAGACCTGCCCGAGGTGGAAGCGGCTACTAGTCTTTCACCCTGGAATGGTGTAGGGCAAATCAATGAGACTGTGAAAGTAGAAAATGTGGAACAGGAAATTCTGTTTCAGGAGCCTGATTTCTTTTTTGTGGACTCCACTTTTCTGGATGTATTCTCATTAGAAGTCCTTGCTGGCGACAAAGACGCCCTTAGGAAACCATGGAGCCTCGTCATCACAGACAAGATGGCCAAAAAGTACTTTGGCGATGAAGACCCAATAGGGCGAGAGCTGAACGTAAATGACATGCCTGTGGAAATAGCAGCCGTTATCGAAGGAATGCCTGAAAAATCGCATTTTCATATTCAGGGGCTGGTTTCCTACGTAACCATCAAGAGCATTAACCCCAATAACCCCTGGTTCACCTGGGATGATTTTGGCCATTTTAATTACATCAAAATCAAGCCAGGTGTGGATCATCAGCTGTTAGAGTCCAAAATTCCCAACTGGGTACTCCCCTATCTGAATTGGCCTCAGTCCTGGAAGGAGGCGCTCATGGAGGGAAATCCCAGATTTGACCTGCAGCCTATTCAAGACATTCACCTTACCTCTCACCTGAGGTGGGAATTGGAAAACAATAGCAACATCCTGTATGTGTATATTCTTACGGGCACATTGATTTTCTTACTCCTCATCGTCTGTATCAACTATATCAACCTCACCACGGCCAAGTCGCTGGAAAGAGCCCGGGAAGTGGGTATTAAAAAAACACTCGGTGCCTTTTCAGAAAACCTTACCTTTCAGTTTTATCTGGAGTCACTCCTGTTTTGTCTAATGGCTTGGGTTCTTTCCCTCTGTCTTGCAGTGCTATGCCTGGACACCTTCAATTACCTTTCTGGTCAGGCATTTGAGCTTTCTGATATCTTCAATACCTCTTTCCTGTTAAAATCTGTTGGTTTGTGTTTAATCCTGGCCCTTTTGGCCGGTTTCTATCCTGCCTTCATGTTGTCTTCCTTTCATCCCATTCAGGTGCTCAAAGGCAAGTTCTATTCCTCTTTTCAGGGAAGACAAGTTCGAAATGGGCTGGTGGTCTTTCAGTTTTGTATTTCCAGTATTTTGATCATCTCCAGCCTGATCATCGTGAAGCAGATCAACTTTATGAAAACCACCTCCCTCGGCTTTGATCATGAGGCGGTCATTTCCATTCGCATACATCCGAGCGTGGAAATTGGTGGAATTGACCTGCGGCAGGTTGAAACCCTCAAGGAACAATTTGGTAGTATTCCCGGTGTGAGCACTACAGGTACCCTGTCTAATTTACCGGGAGGCCAGTTTAATCAGAACCCAATTTACCTGGAAGAGTCCCCCGAAAATCGGGTGGACGCCTCCGAGCTGTATGTGGACTATAGTACTGCAGAATCACTGGGCCTGAAAATGGCAATGGGGCGATACTTTGACCCTTCCTATGCAGCAGATTCGGCGGGTACAAGTTTCCTGATTAACGAAAGTGCTATGTCGGCCCTCCGTCTGGAAAATCCAATCGGAAAAAATCTGGCATGGGATAGCGATCCGGTAGCACAAAAAGGAATCATTGTGGGGGTAATCAAGGATTTCCATTACAAATCACTTCATGAGTCGATTCAACCTCTGATCATCCAGCTAAACCCCGGGTATGCCAGTCACTTACTGGTGAAAATGGATGGCCGGAACTTCCAGCAAACGCTCGAGTCTATCCAAAAAACCTATGAGCAAATAGAAAGTGAGTTGCCATTTAGCTACCGTTTTTTAGATGAGCAACTGGCCAACCTCTATTTAGCGGAAGAACGCACGTTAAGTGTTTTTTCCATTTTTGCCGGACTGGCCCTGTTCCTGGCTTGTCTTGGATTGCTCGGCCTTGCACTGGCGCTACTGAATCAAAAAGCCAAAGAAGTAAGCATACGCAAAATTATGGGCGCTACTCCCAATCACATTTTGGGGATGGTGTTTTCCCAATTCGCCCGACTCCTCGGTCTGGCACTCCTCCTTGGCCTGCCATTAGGTTATTTTCTGATGCAAAGATGGATTGGTGAGTTTTCCTATCAGGTGGCATTGGGAATGACTCCCTTTTTACTGGCATCCGGGCTCCTGCTTCTGGTGGCCCTTGGAAGTGTGAGTTTGGTGGTACTGAAAATCTCCAGGGCCAATCCTGCAGATAACCTGAGGTACGAATAGGCTTTTAAAAATAGGCGGTCACTTGTACCGATCCGGTATGGACCGCCGCACTTTCAGCTGACTTTCTTCCGAAATATTGAAGCGAAAGCTGCAACCCTTTGCCCAGTGACTGCTGCCAGTTGACATTCCACCTCTGGTTAGTGCCTGGCTGGAGTGCCTCCAGCAACTCATACCCCAGGTATGAGTTGCTTTCTCCTTCAAATTGTATTTCCAGCCAGTTAAAAGAAGCGTTCAAATTGCCCTGTCCCGATCTTACCCAGGTCACTTCCAACTTGTATTCATTGATCTGTGTATTCTCATCGCCCTCTTCCAGCCTTTGCTTGGCTCGCCTGCCATAGCCGGTGATCAGCCTGAAAGTATTCAGTGGCTGCCAGACCACTTCGCTTTCAATGGTCCTTCTCGCGAGGGTAAAATTTCTACTCTCCAGAAAATCCGAACGGATATCCGTTTCTCCGAAACCCCCACGCCCTCTTAGGGTAACCACAGCACCGAACCCTATGCGATACGCAGCCAACCAATCGTGCTTCTCTCTAATCTCAAACCCACCGCTGAGCAACGATTTGCTACTCTGCCCCGAACGGGTCACGTCCATGCCCAATCCGGGAGCATTCCTATTATAGAAAATGGTATGACGGTAGAGGTTTCTTGCGGAGACCACCTGCTCTTCATTGAGGTCAAGGGAGAATGGATCCAGCCTCGAAACCAAACCCGGAGCGGTTGTTTTAAAATCATACTTGAGATTCGTATTGAATGACACTCTTGACAAGACTGGCAAAATTCCACTTTCATCACGCCAACCCTCAGGCATTTTAGCATCCACAGTGTGCAGGTAGGTAGACTGGTAGGCATTGATGTACTCATCTGTAGGTGTGAACAATTTAATATAGGTCTTCTCATCAGGGTTAATGGCTTCATAAAATTCATTGATGTCCTGTATTCCATCTTCATTTTCGTCGCGCCAGGTATGAGTACCCTCCCCGGTGGCCACATTCAGGAAAACAAATTCCCGTTTGAGCTCACGGATGTTAGCCGTAGCAAAGGTCAGATTGCTGGTAATGTGCCTGTCCGCAAAGTGCCCTAGCCAGGACACCCTACCGAGGACATTCTCATTGGTCTCTCTGGTACCAGCCTGTTCCTTCACCCTTCTGTAGTTGAACTGAGTGCCAATTTGGTGATTGGTCAGGCTTTTTGAATTCATGGTCAACCGGTATTCCTCTGCTTTGGTATAGGGACTTATCGTTCCTTCTACAGGGAGTTGATCCTTCCTACGGATGTAGTCTGCCCTGAAGGTGGTTCTCAACGAATCCCCACTCTCCATAAAAAAGTCATGAGCATCAAAATACATCAATGTGCTAATCACTTCTTCAGTGGCCACATCGGTGGTGGTATTATGATCTAATGAAAAGTTATAGCCGGGGCGTAGTACCCAATCCATTAGTTGAATTTGCTGACTGGACCGGAACCATTCTGACTGATAGCCCGAGGGTTGATTGGTCATTAGGAAGTTACTGGACCTGACTTCCATGGGGCCAATCCTGTGACCGACGTTCAACTCTTGCTGGGTACCCGCAACAACCTGAGATCTATTTCTTAGGGTGAACGCATATTGGCCTCCATTGCGGTCATCTTTCCTTAATCCTATCTGAGCTGAAATAATCTGATCCTGGCGTGTCTTTAACGTGTCGGTGAACACATCATAACCCCAGTCTCTATCGTAATCAGCACTTCTGAATCGATCAATAAAAGTGAAATGCTTGTGATCAAACTCATAAGTCAGCTGTGCATTGACCGGGTAGCCGGGCAGAAATGAAATCTCCCGACCAGAGGATATCAAGCCCCCCTTCCAGGCAAAGCCGCTATTATCAGAGTCGTCTATGGGAGAATACAGATTCTGATCCAGGTTGGAGACTGCCAGTTCCTGATAGACCTGCTCATAAGTGCCTATTTTGGCCCGCAACCCGGAAACAAACATCCGCTTTTGGTTGGGTGTGGGAACGACCTGTATGGGGGCATAACTACCAGCACCTGTACCCACCCATTCATAGATTCGCCCATTGGAGGTAGTACTCGTAAGCATGTAGTCTCCGTTGCCCGGTCCTAGCTCGGAAAAACTAATCCTGAACACAGCCATTTCAGGGTCAGTACTTTGCTGGTAAATGGTGATCTTATTGCCTTCAGCATCGACGGTGTCCAGCTTTTGATAAAGAATGGCATTTTCAATATAAGCGGTGGAATCTACACCAGAAATACTCGAGACACCACCATTGTCGCCCGCCAGTCTCAGGTTTTGTACATCGGATTCGTTCAGGTCGAAGGCCAGGGTATTGGATGGATTGTCTTTTTCCTGATAGTAATTGAAGTACACAGAAATGTGCTCATTGCTGAGCTGCTGAGCTGCGGAAAGGTTGGTTCTGGTATAAAACTGATTAGCAAACTCATAATCCACACGAATTCTGGAAAAACGGGTGATGATGACTGCACTACTAAAGGTGACTTCCCCAAGGTTATAATCTATCACATAATCACGATCAAATCCACGCTCCAGCAACCTCCCATCCAGATAAACCCGCTCAGAATTGGCCATCACGATGATGAATCGCTCTCCATTGGCTCCTCGCAGTTTATAGGGTCCCTGCACACCTTCCTGTGGCTGTATCACCGCAGAGGTAAACTGACCTTTGGCCAGTGCCCCGGATACCTGAGAGGTGGATTTCCACTCCTTGCCCACGGAGGTGTGAGCCTTCATAGACAGCCCCTGCACATTTTTATAATACTTCAGGAAGTAACTTTCCTTCACTGGATTCTGAAGCACAATGTCTCCTGCGATAATCTCAAACTGATCATTGTATAACTTGATAAACACATTATCAAAATCTCTGATTTGCTGTGTATTGCCTTCGGGCTGATACGGAATGTTTTGATCTGTAATGACAGCACTTACTTTCAGGTCTTCGCTGAGGTTGCCTTCCATTTGAAGATTGAGTGCTGAGTTCACAAATACATTCTGGCGGTTACCGAAAGTGACCCCCCGGGTGATCGCCCCAAAGGTGCTGACTGTACCGAAAGAAAAAATCTCCTCTTCTCTGATCGGGGAAATGGCAGTACCTCTTTCTCTCAGAGCTCCTGCAGTGTATTTATTCACATCTCGGTTGAAAACCGGCTGATGGATGACCTCAGAAACCGAACGAAAACAAATCTCTACAGAGTCCTGAGAGATTGTCTGCAAAAGGGTGATGGTGCGGTGATCAGATTCCAGGCGAAATCCTACATCAGGATTGATGGAAATGCTGGCCGCTTCCACTGGCAACGTATCCAGTAAAACAGCTCCCTCAGCCAAATATGTACGGCACTTATAAGACTGGGACTGAACTGACAGAGTGATCAGCCCCAACGAGAAAATGAGGCTAAACCGAATAGACAGGTAACGAGATATAGAAGGTAGTGCCTTTCCCCTGCTCCGATTCAAACCATATGTTACCGCCTGCGTTTTCAATTCCTTTTTTAGCTACAGCTAAACCTATCCCACTTCCTTTAGATTTTGTACTAAAATAAGGAGTAAATACTTTTTCTTTTTGCTCGTCGGAAATTCCCATTCCTGAATCCGCCACAGAAAGAATCATTTTATCTCCACTTACCCGTACCCCCACCTTTATTTTATGCATTTCGGTGGTCTCCTTTGACTGTATGGCATTGAGTAAAATATTGGTAATGATTCGGCTGAAAATTTTCGGATCCAGGTAAACCATAACCGACTTTACCTCATACGCCTTCTTCAACGCTACCTCATTGCTTTGATAGAGGTCTATAGTCTTATTCAAAAGACCTATCACCTCCACTGGCTCATTATTGGGTGCCGGCATTTTGGCAAACTCCGAAAAAGAGTCTGCAATGCTACTGAGCGAATCCACCTGACTGATAAGCGCTTCACAAGTCTTATATTCTTTGCTTTCGCTTTCGAATGATCGCATCATTTGTTGGATCTTCAGGCGCATAGGGGTCAGAGGGTTCTTGATCTCATGCGCCACCTGCCGGGCTATTTCGTTCCATGCCGACTCCTTCTGTATGGCTGCCAGAGCCTCTTTACTCTCCTCCAGTTTTACCAGCATGATGTTGTATTCTTTGACCAAACTTCCAATCTCATCCTGTGCTTCATAGTGGATGGGTTGATTGGTCTCTTCAAGGCTGATTTTTCTGATTCTCTCTCCTATCTTCTTCAGTGGTCTTACCAACTGACCGACAATGACGTTACCTCCAAGGAGTGAGATGAGAAATATAATTGAGAAAATAACCACAAGGCTATTAAACACTTCTACCTGCTGCTGGCGAAGGTGATTTTTAGAATCAAAATATGGCATGGATAAGAAAGCCATGAGGCGGCCATCTTTGTAAGACCTCAGGGCCGTATAGGACGTCTTGAAGTCCAACTTTCCGATGGTCTCATCCAATATAATATTCTGTTCCCGTTTATTTTTAATCTGGTAATATGCTTTCGTATCCAGCAATCTGGAAAGCAACCCCAACCTGAAAATCTCAGGTTGACTGGTAGTGACCAACCGCCCATTGAGGTCATAGATATTGAGATCAGACTGTGCCAGAGTAGCGGCTTCCACTATCTCGTTGGCATATTCATCGATATTGATCTGGTTCGAGAAAAACATCTCAGACTGATCAAGGATGTTCTCAGCAATATTATAGCTCCGCTTCTGGAAGTTTCGGTCTATCTCTTCCCGGTAAGAAGAGTTCAATGTGTTAATCAAGGCTACACTCACCACCAGCATAGGCAATAAAAAGGACAAACCCAGGTAGATCTGAATTTTGGTAGAAAGATTGAGCTGGCCTCCTGATATGAAAATGCGGGCCCCAAGAAAAAGAAAACCGGTGAAGAAAACCAGTAGCAAAAACATAAAGCTTGAATTGGCGAGGATCGCCTGAGTCCCGTAGGTGGGAGACACGATAATCACCGTGCGATTGTCTACGGTCTTTAGTCCAAAGTAATGGTACCCTCCTTTCTCAAGCCCTGCGTCATAAAGCTCCTCATCCTGAAACTCCGCACCTGAAAGCTTATTTTCAAAGCTATATCGTCCTTGCTTGTACAGCATCTCACCATTCTTGTAAACTGCATAGTCAAACTCCACTTTACTCCCCAGGTAATATTTACTTTCCAAAAGTAACTCCGGAAACACACTGGATGGAATATACTTCTTAAGTGTAAGCTCCAGTAAAATGTAACCTACCTGGCGCCCATATGCCGAAATTTCCAGAAAACACAGGTATTTGTTGCGAACGTTCTCTTCCCTGTCCTCCATGAAATAAATGCCGTCATAGTCGGTATGATACTCAGGAATGGCATACTCCCGCTGCCAGGACTCATATGATTTCGTTGAAACATCGGGTTGCAGAGATTCTCCAGCTGCATCGAACAGATAAACATCTATGTCATACTTCTTAAAATAGGATGCCAGAAACTGCCTTTTGATCTTCTCCCTGATATTCTGCCGGGCCAAAATCTTACTCATAAGGCGTGTTCGGACATATCGGTCCTGAGAAATTTCCTGGATTATTTCACTCAGATAATACTCACCAATGATGTCATTTCTGATCAAAAGCCTGTTGGCAAACTTCTCTTTGGCTACCAAATCGTCCTTTTCGTAATGTTTGTAAACTGCCAGGGCACTGACAATGGAAATGGTTGCGAAAATCATGACCAGAAATATGAAAGTCTGATAACGGAGCCTATTGATGGCTTTACTGAACTTCCAGAAGTCAACCAAACAGGAAAGCAGCACAAAAGCACTCGCGTACCCAATAGCCGGACCGGGTAGAAAAATGGTCAGAGGGAGCGCGCTCACCATGAGCATATACTTGAGCTTTTTATCAACTGGGAGGATGAACAGTATCAACTGACACATACTGAAAATAAGCATCACCGATAGGCCTATTAATATCAAAAATGCATAGGCACTGATTCTTAGCTCATTAAAAACGATAGAGCTACTAATATCCAATTCCACCTGCGAATGTTCTAACAGTAGCCAAGTGGAGCCATAAACCAACCATCCAGCCACAACGATGACAATAGAAACTAGTACTCCTGTCCCAATGGCTCTTTGTCTGGACAACTTACTCACCCAATCCGGCAGGTCACCAACTACAGAGCTATATACTATGGCAGAGATGGTAAAAAGTACAAGCCCATTGGCCAGTAAGTCTCCAAGCGTAGGATTGAGCAGATCAGCTGCAAAAAATACCGGATTGAAGAGGTCCCAGTCACTAACACCCGTCTGTGTATACCAGTAAAGAATCAGCCTCCATCCCACAATAGTCAACACTAAAAGCGCAGATTTTTGAAGTTTGGAATAGTGATACCTCACCGAAACTTCCATAAAAAACCAAACACAAAGCATACCGATGAGTAGCAAAATGATCAATCCAATCCACTCACCATTGGGCCGTCCCTGCACAGGAATATCGGCCTTAAACAAGGGAGTGTCATTGAAAGCAAAAGAATGAAGGCCACTCTCAGTAACTCTCAACTCATAAGCCTCAAAAACTTCACTATTGAGGTGGTCTGACAGGTATTGGTTTTTGACAGGTGGGCTTTCATATAGGGTAACGATCGAAAAAATTTCAATCAGATCCCGGTCTGTTACTACCTGTCTTCTCTTGACAATCCTCCCACCAAAATCATCCTTGATGGTATAAAGGGTATCTGACTTCTTTAAAGTGCCGTATTCAGGATAAAACTGATTGTCAGTCCAGTATACCAATCCACCATTCACAAATACCCGCTTACTAAAAGTGGCATCTCCTTTAATGGAAAAAGGATTAGTATACACAGCCAGCTCATTCTCAAATTGATCAATGTCTTGCTGCTGGGCCCGAAGAACCGTTTGCAAATTAGCGGTTACGATCTCCTCTATTGCGCGAGGAGAGCGGTTGCTTGTCATCCAATAGAAAAGGACACCCAAAACAACTATTGAGAAGAAAAAAAAGCTGATTTTTAGCCGCATATCTTAGACAATCACTCCCAAGATACACTATTTGAACTTTTCCGGGTCGTAAGTCACTCCACCGAAAACATAGGTAAATATGACCCTGGAATACCTAAAGGTGAAGGGGTACAAAAGGAGTGCCACAACCGATATGCTAATAATGTAAGTTTCAAGTGACGGATCTCCTGCAAAAACATATAGGACAAATACGGACGTCAAAAAAATACCGACGGAGAGTGCATAACTCACGTACATGGCGCCATAGTAAAACCCGGGTTCCTGCTCAAAGCGATGACTACAATGTGGACAGTTCTCATGCATGGCGCCAAACTTCCTCAAGTTCAATACAGGGTACAGAAACATATTCCCCTCCCGACACCTGGGACACTTCCCTTCAACTATGGCCTGTAATGGCCCTTTTTTTGTCATTGACTTTTGCATTGCGATACCAGATGAACGCCACCAGTCCTATGATCAGATATGGAGCGCAGAATAGATAGAGAATACCGAAATTTAGCCCAGCAGCCAGGGCTGTGTCACCATGACTCACATTATTCACCACCTGGGTCCTACACATGGCGCATTGCGCATGAGCCAGCACAGGTGTCGAGAACAGAACAATAACAGATAGTAGATATTTGAGTCGTTTCATGCCGAAAAAACAGCCTTCAGGTTATTAAGGTTCAAAGGTAATAAGGACTGATCATAAGGTAAACGATAACTCCGGTTACCGACACATATAACCACACCGGGAAGGTATACTTTACGATCTTTGTATGTTTAACAAACTGACCGGTAAGCGCATAATAAAAAGCGAATAATACAAATGGAACCACCACTATCGATAATGCGATGTGCGAAAGTAGAGTAAGCAAATAAACTGTTCGATACCCCCCTATTTCAGCGCGTTCCGCATCACTTAATACACCATCGTGATTGATGTCTCCATAAACCGTGGACACTGTAGAGGCATGATATAAGACATAGGACAGTAAAAAAAGTGTCCCGAGCCCCAGGGCTGTCATCATCAGGTTACGATGCAGGGTGGTGCGCCGGGCTTTTATGGCAGCCAAAGCCGCGAGCAACAGAACGGCTGTAGCACTGTTGATCACAGCATTCAGCGTCGGTAAAAGCTGTATCCAACCTCCCTTCTCAAATGACAGATTAACAGGTGCAAATAACAAGACGGCTACCACCACAGGGATCACCACAGAGATCACCATAATCCACTTTGAGTAGGACTTACTCGATTGAAGTATCTGTTCCATTTTCAAGGTTTAATAAATAAATATCAATTTCAGCCAGCAGTCTATCCACTTCCTCACGATTCAAATCGAATTCCCCTCGGATCATTCCCCTATGATCAACTAAATAAATGGCTGCAGGCAAATGGCAGGAATCCAACGGGTACTCCAGGTAGCCAATCTTCTTGAGCCCTTCCATTTTTGACACAATTCGTTTGCGCTCATTCACAAAATTCAGGGCTTCATCAGCATCCAAAACCACGAAACTGCTGTCGTTGATACAGGAGGTCTTCCACTCACCCAGCACAGGTAATTCAAAACGGTTCTCACCAAATGCTTGTAAGAAGAAATACCAGGCAACAGGTAATCCAAAAACAATCACAAAAAAGACAATAACTATGGGCCTGTTTTTGTTCATAATCATTCAAAAAAAAATCATGTCCAACAAAATTAGACATGATTTAAATATTCATTCCTTCTATTAATTTATTGGAGTACTTCCAAAATGGCCGCTCCCTGATACATCAAAATAAAAATCAGGAATACGATAAATATAATGGGAAGTAAAATGGACATCTTCAGCGACTTCTTTTCATGCCCAAGGTGCATGAACTCAGCCACAATGTAGAACGCCTTAACAATGGTCAGTATGATAAACACTGATGTCCTGAATGCTCCCGCTGACACTGTGAAGGCGATTACGAATTCTATGGCCGTAACCACGCCTAAAATCAAGGCCACTCTTAATATCTTGTTTATCTTGGACTTATCTGCAGGGATTACCTGAACTTCTGTAGTTTCTAATTCCATGTTTGTGTCTATTTAAAAATCAGATGAGGTAAAAGAAGGTAAAAACAAATACCCAAACCAAATCAACAAAGTGCCAGTAGAGACCTACTTTCTCCACCATTTCATAATGTCCTCTTCTCTCAAAAACACCTATCACTGCCTGGTAGAATATGATGAAATTGAACATTACTCCACTAAAAACGTGAAAACCGTGAAATCCTGTAATGAAGAAAAATAACGCCGCAAAATTGGATGGGCCATATTGATTCATAGTCAGACTAGCTCCCTGGATGATATTAGATCCCACATTTTTGCTCAGGTCTGTGCCATGGATAAAGTGCGACCACTCCCATGCCTGACATCCAAGAAATGCAAAACCACCGACAATGGTCCACAACATCCACTTCTCTACACCCTTCTTATCCATTCGGTGTCCGGCTTCCACAGCCAATACCATGGTTACACTACTCAGGATCAATACGAAAGTCATGATCCCTACGAAAACCAACGGGGCTGTCAAACCATGTAGAAAAGGCACGGCATCAAATACTTTCTCCGGGATAGGCCAGTATTCCTGAGAGAATGCAAAATCAGCAACAGCTCCCTCATATGCCGGGTGACTGTATCTGATCATCCCGTATGTAATCAGGAGAGCCGAGAACGTGAAAGCATCAGAAAGCAAGAAAAACCACATCATGAGCTTTCCATAGCTCGCTTTCATTGGAGCCACTCCACCACCCCAAGGGTTGCTGGTGCTTTCATCTACTATAACTGCTGTGTTTGCCATAGCGCGTGTCTAATTGTTTAAAATCAAAAATAAGTATAAATACAACCAAAGTCCACCCAGATAATGCCAGTAAGTGAGGCACATTTCGATCTGTGCCAGGCTCTTTGAATGTACTTTGTATCTGAATGCGTTCACCAAAACGATTGCTAAGAAAACAACTCCGCCGATTAAATGCAAAGCATGCAATCCTGTAAAAACATAAATAAAAGAACCTGCAGGGTTACCTACAAAATAGACATCCTGGCTAACTAACTGACTCCAAGAGAGGTACTGTCCAATTACAAAGCCCGCAGCCAATAGTCCGGTCAATGTCAGGTTCATTCTCAACCAAAATAAATTATTCTTTTTTGCAAAAACATATGACAGCTGCATGGTCACACTACTTAACACAATCAGGACAGTCGTCACTTTGAACAGTGAGGGAAATTCAATAAGCGGCCAGTTTCCTTCGGCCCGCTTTACTATATAAGCACTTGAAAGCGACACAAAAATCATCGTCACCGTAATGATGAAAAGCCACATGGCAAACTTCTTAGGGTGCATTGACCGCACTCTCACATTTCCTACAGGTATATCTGCTGCTCTATCCATTTCACACTTTATCTAATAAATACGCTATCTGAACGATCGGTAAATAAATAAATGATCCAAACATGATCTTCAATGCCGACTTCCGTGAGTAATCCTTCATCAGTGAAAAGGTCTGGCTCAAAAAAAGTGCACCACAAACCGTGGCCACCACTCCACTGGTGATTCCCACCAACCCAAAATATGTAGGCAACAAGCCCAAGGGAAGGAGAAACAGTGTGTAGATCATTATATTAATTGCTGTATTCAGGTCTTGTTTTCCACCGCCCGGAAGTAATTTAAAACCGGCTCGCTTATAGTCCTCATCAGCCACCCATGCAATCGCCCAAAAGTGTGGAAACTGCCAGATAAACTGAATTCCGAAAATAATCAGGGCCTCGTGAGATATGCTCCCCGTGGCGGCCACCCAGCCAAGCAATGGAGGCAAAGCACCAGGAATGGCACCGACAAACACAGCTATTGGACCCACTCGCTTTAATGGGGTGTAGACAAACGAATACAGCACCATTGATAAAAAGGAAAGCAAAACGGTCAGGAGATTGGTTTGCCAAATAAGAATCCCAAATCCCAAAGCTCCAATCAAAAGCGCATATTGAATGGCTTCATTTGATGAAAGTCTTCCTGTCGGCAAAGGCCTGTTCTCTGTCCTTTTCATCAACTTATCCAAATCCTTTTCGATAATCTGATTAATGACAATAGAAGTACCGGAAATCAAAAAACCTCCAAAAACCAGCCAACTAAAATGCACCCAGTCTATGCGCCCCTGATTACCCAATAAATAGCCAAAACCACAGGAGAAGGCTACCAGAAATGACAACCTAAACTTAAGCAGTTCATAAAATGCTTTTACTTTTTCCGTGAAGGGAGTGCTATGTAATTCAATGGATTGCATTAACTCTTTTGGGCATTTGAATTTGCGTACAAAAATAGGTAAAATATAACTCCGAAGGCCATAGTTCCAAGAAGCAAATGAAGGGGCTGAGCAAAAGCAGGGAAACTAAAATATGCCATAATTACACCCAAACCAATCTCGACCAAAATAATAACCAGAAGCGCACTCATAAACGTACAAACACTCCCCCTTTTCCAATTTAGGTACACCACATAGCCCACAATGGCTGTTAGTAAGAGTGAATACGAACGATGCACATAAAAAAGAATGCCTAACTGATCAAGCCATCCTGAACGCTGGATGTCAGAAGTATTTTTGATCACATCTATCTCCTCACGAACCTGCACACCCAATACAATCTGAATGGTAAATAACACCAGCAGCACAAGTAACCAACCTCCGCCCGACACTTTTTGCTCATCCCGTGAAGACATGAGATATCGCTGTGTGAGAAGCAGGGCTACCAGCAACAAAGCCAACATCATGTGAAAGGAAATGAACCCGGGCAACAGATTAGTGGAAACGACTAAAGAGCCAATCCACCCCTGAAAGACGACCAATATAAAGGACATGATACCAAGGATGGTCACCCACTTATCAGTCCTTCTGTACCTGAAAGCAAATATCATATTGATGATAATCAGAAACCCTATGATCACACCCACTAAACGATTGATATATTCCACCCAGGCTTTTTGAGTGTCAAAGTAAGTGGCTTTCCCTATCGACGGATCATTTGTTACGCTCTCAGCCAAATCCTCCCAACCAAGCCACCTAAGCGTGGCAGCCAATCGCTCATTCTTCTCCACCCTGGAAGACACAAATATATCTTCATAATTAGCTGGAAGCTCGGTAACACTAGCTGGAGGAACATAAGATCCAAAGCATTTAGGCCAATCCGGGCACCCCATACCAGCCCCCATACTACGAACAATGCCGCCTACTAGTATTAAAAAGTAGACGGCAATGATCGTATATAAATTAACGTTTAATGACTTGTTATTTCGTCTCATTGACCTGAGCACTGCCCTCAGTTTTCGCTACCTCAGCTTCGTGCGCAAGATTCGATTCAGGTGTCTGGCTAAAAGGAATGTGTTGAGGAATGAAATCGTCAGGTGCACCTGGCTTACTATAATCATACGGCCATCTGTATACCTTGGGGATAGCTCCAGGCCAGTTTCCATGTCCAGGTTCTACAGGAGTAGTCCACTCCAAAGTGTTGGACTTCCATGGGTTCTGAGGCGCTCTCCTACCTCTGTACATACTATAAAAGAAGTTGAACAGGAAGATAAACTGTGCACCAAACGTTACGATAGCCGCCACACTCACAAATGAGTTGAGATCGGTAAACGAACTGAAAGCATCAAAGCTGGTAAATGAGTAGTATCTCCTTGGGAAACCGGCTATACCGATGTAGTGCAGTGGAAAGAATACCAGGTATACTCCCACAAACGTCATCCAGAAGTGGATAAATCCTAGCCTGTTGTCCATCATTCTACCAAACATCTTTGGGAACCAGTGATAAACACCAGCTAACAAACCAAAGAACGATGCACTTCCCATCACCAGGTGAAAGTGAGCCACCACAAAATAAGTGTCATGTAATGAAATATCTACTGCAGAGTTTCCAAGAAATAGCCCTGTAAGTCCACCTGATATAAAGAAAGACACCAGACCTATAGAAAAAAGCATTGCCGGGGTGAAAACTATGTTTCCCTTCCAAAGTGTGGTGATGTAGTTAAATGCTTTCACAGCGGATGGCACCGCGATGATCAATGTAAGGAACATAAAGATAGATCCGAGGAAAGGGTTCAGGCCTGTTACAAACATATGATGCGCCCACACAATAAAGGATAAGAACGCAATAGCCAGGATAGAACCAATCATGGCCCTATATCCGAAAATAGGTTTCCGTGAGTTGGTAGAGATAATCTCTGAAGTGATTCCAAGTGCAGGAAGGATTACAATATAAACCTCAGGGTGTCCCAAAAACCAGAACAAATGCTGATAAAGAATAGGGCTACCTCCTACATTAGGAAGTGCCTCACCGTTGATATATATCTCCGACAGGTAAAAGCTTGTCCCAAAAGAGCGATCAAAAACCAATAGCAAAGCCGCAGCTACAAGTACAGGAAAGGATAACAGACCGATTACAGCAGTTATGAAGAATGCCCAGATGGTCAATGGCAAACGAGAGAAAGCCATGCCTTCTGTCCTCATATTGATGACAGTCGTGATGTAGTTAATTCCACCAAGTAAAGTTGACACAATAAAAAACACCATTGAAATCAACCACATAGTCATACCTGCCCCTGAACCCTGAATGGCCTGTGGCAAGGCACTCAATGGCGGATAAACCGTCCATCCCCCGGCAGCAGGTCCAGTCTCAAGAAACAATGAAATAAACATTACGAGCCCTGAGAGGAAGAAAAACCAATAGGACAACATATTCATGAAACCTGAAGCCATATCTCTGGCGCCAATTTGAAGTGGAATCAGGAAATTACTGAATGTCCCACTCAAGCCCGCAGTTAACACGAAAAACACCATAATGGTCCCGTGCATGGTAACAAGTGCCAGATAAAACTCTGAATCCAATTTTCCACCCTCAGTAATCCATTTTCCAAGAATTGGTCTCAACCAATCCAACTGCATTTCAGGGAAACCCAACTGCAATCTGAAAATAATGGAAAGCGCACCCCCAATAATGGCCCAGAAAATCCCTGTAATCAGGAATTGTTTGGCAATCGTCTTATGATCAGTGCTAAAGATGTATTTGCTAATAAAACTCTGCTCATGATGCTCGTGATCGTCATGTGCCAAATGTTCTTCTACTTGAATGTCTGCTACTGACATGTTAATTCTTTTTAATATGTACTGCTAACAACTGAATTTCCAACTTTTTGTATTCCGGCATTGTCTTCAATACCCGATGCTATTCTGGCCATTTCCTGCAACTCATCAGGTACCTGAGAAAGGTAGTCGGCATTCTGTTTCAACCAGGCATCCTGACTAGCATACCATTTTTCATATTCCTCAGGCTCCAGTACCTCGATTAAATATTTCATAGCAAAATGGCCCTTCCCACATATCTTATTACATACCAATTCATAGTTAAACTCAGGGTCTCCAGTCTCTGTACGCATTTCCTCAGTAGTCTTGGTGGGCACAAACCAAAACCTGGTAGGCATACCCGGCACGGCATTCATTTGCAACCTGAAGTGGGGCTGATAAACACTGTGTATCACATCTCTTGCCCGGATCTGAAGCAGCACAGGCTTTCCTTTAGGAAGATACATTTTGGTCGGGATGAAATCATCGAAAGAGGCTCTGTCACTGAAATCAATTCCCACCTGATTGACAACATCTATTTTCTTATAATCATAATCTCCCAATTTCTTGTCAGCGCCACCATATCTGATCGCCCAGGAATACTGATATCCCATCACTTCGATTACCTCCGCACCTTCCGGAGCTGGTCCAGTGATATCCACCCAGGCTTTCCATCCTGAAATAATCAGAATAGCCAAAACAACCGCGGGAACTGCTGTCCAGATATACTCGAGTTTACTGTTATGAGGGTAGAAATGTGCTTGATTACCTTCTTTGTGCTGATACTTGTAAGAAAACCCAAATAAAAAGATTTGCGTGACGATAAAGACGAAACCAGTAATGGCCATGGTAATCCAAAACAAACGATCTGTTACCACTCCATGCTCAGAGGCCAATGGCAGAACAAAACTCTCATCCAGACCGCCGAAAGAATAGTAAAAGAAACCTACTATTCCCAAAACCAGAAATACCACAAGTAAACTTGCCTGAAGCTTGTTACTGGCAGGTACCTCTTTCTTTGAGTCCCCCTTCACTATCCCAACCAAGGTAAATACCCTGAAAATAGAGATCAGGATGCCCACAACCAAGATAACCGCTAATACTATGATCAAATTCAACATATCGAATTACTTATCTTATCTCTGATTTTTTAAATATGATGATGTAAACTCTCCTCTAACATTGGGTGATTTTTGGCATACAGTGGCGCTTTAGCCATCTGATTCAAAACCACATAAATAAACGCACCTGAATACACGAACATTAGACCAAGCTCAAGAAATCCAAAGCCCCCGTTACCCTTAAGCGTTCCGGGAGTAATCATTAAGTAAAAATCGAGCCAATGTCCAATGATAATGACAGGGGCCACTACCTTAATGAACCTCGCATGTCTCTTGGCATTCCTTGTCATCAATACAAGGAAAGGAAAGAAAAAGTTTACGATCAGGTTAAGGTAAAACAACGGCGCATACTGTCCATTCTTCCATCTCTCCACATAATAAATGGTCTCCTCAGGAATGTTTGCATAGTAAATCAGCAGGAACTGCGAAAACCAGATGTACGTCCAGAAAATGCTGAAAGCAAAGATAAACTTTCCAAGATCGTGAATGTGGTTAGCATTCACTATGCTCAAGTACCCCTTGTCCTTTAACAAGACCACAATGAAAGCGGTTAAAGCCAATCCTGAAACCCACCAACTCGCAAAGTTGTACCATCCAAACATGGTACTGAACCAGTGTGTATCTATAGACAAAACCCAGTCCCATGCAGCCATAGAAGAGGACACCGCAAAGAAAATAATGAATATGGCAGACAATTTCCTCATCTGATACCATTTCTCTGTACCACCTTCTAAGTCTTCCTGATAAGCCAGGTTTTTCAACTTAGCAAAAAGCACGTACCATACGCCAAAGAAAATAACCATTCTGGCGAGAAAAAACACAGGAGTAGATCCACCGTGAAGTGGCCAGAAAAAGTAAGGTCCCTTACCCGCGATAATCGAATCGTAGTCCGGAGAGGAAGGATCATACAAATCATGATGAGTCCAGTGAAACAAATCGTGACCAGCCACCAAATAAGTTGCCAACATCAGAAGGCCGGCAAATGGAATCCACGCTCCAAATGAAAGAGGAATTCTCTTAATACCAGCAGACCAACCGGCCTGAGCAGCATATTGAATGGCAAAGAACAACACCCCAATGAGTGCTATTCCTGCAAAATATACGTTATTGATCCAAAGGTTCGCGTAGAGCCTCTGAGTCCAATGGAATGCATGACCAGCCTCTCCTTCCAACTCATGGTGCCCTCCACCCATAGATATAGAGAAAATACCCAGGAGAGCCAGAACAGCTCCTACTGCTATAAATATGAATAGATTCTTCTTGGTCTTTGCTGTAAATTCAAATGTTTCCTCAGCCATATCTAAAATGGATAAAAATCAGTTTTTTATTGTTGTTGCAGAGTTTGTACATAAGTAGTGATCTTCCAGCGATCTTCCACACTTATCTGAGACGCATGAGCACCCATACGCCCTTTACCGTTGGTAATGACCCAGAATATATGACCCGCCTTTTTATCCTTCACTGTTGCCGAATTATAAGAAGTTACCCCCTTATACACTTCACCAACCAGTCCGTCACCCTGCCCCTTTTCACCGTGGCAGTGCTCACAAAACCTTAGATAAAGAGCCTTTCCCTCTTTCAATGCCTCTTCACCAAAAGGATTGGTCAGTACCTCTTCGGCCGTGGCATAATCATCAGCCGCTATACCATTAGAAGCGATATAATCACCTCTCTTAATGGTATTGGCCACCGGTTCCCTCATAGTCATCTTGTAAGGATTATATGGGTTTGAGTTGTAAAACTCCCCATGTTCATCCTCAGGATTTGAATCCAACCAACTTCCCTTGCTCTCATCCGTGATTTGTGAAAGTGGTTCGTAGGGTGTAGAGTGATACATCTGTGGGGCATATTCCAACCCTGTGTCATCTACACCTGCAGCACATGCCCCTAACATGGCAGTAACCACACCTGCAACCAATATTTGATATGTATATTTTAACATCTTCATTAAAGTGTTTTCAGATTCACTTCAGAAGCTCCGCTTGCTTTTAAAAGACTGCTGATAGCTGCTTCTTCAACTTTATTTTTCCCAAGATCTATTGCCACGATGTGCTTATCGTCAGTAATGCGCTTGTCAAATAATTTCGGCTTTCCCCAGGGTTTCAGGTTACTAATAATCATGAAAGTACCCACCATCCCAAAAGAGGCCAACAAGACAGTCAGCTCAAATGTAACCGGGATAAAAGACGGGATTGGGGCATAGTCCTTACCCCCAATGATCATTGGCCAATCCACTGTCATCATTCCTAACTGCATGGTGAGGGCCAATGACGTGCCCAGCAAACCAAAAAGGAACGCCACAACAGATAATCTGGAACCCTTGTAACCCAGCACATCATCAATACCATGTACCGGAAATGGTGAATAAACTTCATGAATTTTGACTCCTCCTGCACGCACCTGTGTGATCGCCTTTAGGAGAACGTCTTCGTCTTCATATACACCGACTATATAATTGCTTTCGTGAGCCATTATGCTTTTTTGTTTTCGCCAGTTGCTTTAATAATACTTTTTACCTCCGCCATGTTGATCACAGGGAAGAACTTCGCAAACAGGAAGAACGCCGTGAAAAACAATCCGAAGGTGAATACATATACCCCTACATCATACATAGTTGGGTAAAACATTGCCCAGCTTGAAGGCAAAAAGTCTCTATGCAGTGAGGTTACGATGATCACGAAACGCTCAAACCACATCCCAATATTTACGATGATAGAAATCACAAATGTAGCTGCCAGGTTAGTTCGGATCTTCTTAAACCAGAAGAGCTGCGGAGAGATCACATTACAGGTCATCATGGAAGCATATGCCCACCAGTATGGTCCAGTAGCCCTGTTGATGAAAGCGTACTGCTCTGCTTCAACTCCAGAATACCAGGCCATGAAAAACTCTGTGATATAAGCCACCCCTACGATAGAGCCGGTAATAATGATTACAATGTTCATCAACTCAATATGCTGAATCGTGATGTAGTCCTCTAACTTATAAACCTTCCTGGTTATCAGGAGAAGTGTTAATACCATGGCAAATCCTGAGAAAATTGCACCCGCCACAAAGTACGGAGGGAAGATGGTTGTATGCCAACCAGGAATTACTGAGGTCGCGAAATCAAAGGATACGATCGTGTGTACTGAAAGCACCAGAGGTGTTGCCAAACCAGCGAGCACCAACGCTACAGTCTCATATCTCGACCAGGTCTTTGCTGCTCCATCCCATCCAAAGCTCAATGCACCATATACTGCCGCTGAAACTTTATTAGTGGCTCTGTCTCTGATGGTAGCGAAATCAGGAATCAATCCTATGTACCAGAAAACAAGAGATACAGAGAAATATGTTGATATCGCAAACACATCCCACAAAAGAGGTGAGTTGAAGTTTACCCAAAGAGACCCGAAAGTATTAGGGAGTGGTAACGCCCAGTAAAAGCCCAACCATGGTCTTCCCATGTGAAGAACAGGGAACATAGCAGCACAGATTACTGCAAATATGGTCATTGCCTCAGCTGCCCGGTTGATGGACATTCTCCAACGCTGACGAAAAAGCAACAGAATGGCAGAGATCAAAGTACCTGCGTGACCAATACCAACCCACCAAACGAAGTTGGTAATATCCCAGGCCCAACCTACAGTCTTGTTCAATCCCCACATTCCAATACCTTCCCATAGGGTCATGGCCACAGCATATGCTCCTATGGTCAAAGTACCAAGCGAAAGGGCCATGGCAAACAGCCAAAGCTTCGCAGGTTTTTCCTCTACTCTTCCGGCAATGTCCTCTGTAACGTCGTGTACTGTTTTTCCACCCGTAACTAAGGGCTCTCTAATTGCTGATTCTGCTATCATAGGATATTATGCTTCTGCTTTTTCAGTTTTAGACACTTCATCTTTATTTCTGACTTTAGTCAGATACCAAATATTTGGCATCACTCTTAATTCTTCCAATACGTGATAAGCTCTTGGCTCTCTCGCTTCCACACTCTTCTCATTCTGCTTGATCTGAAGCATCTGAGAAATACGGCTGTTTGGATCTTTCATGTCACCAAACACTAAAGCCTCTGAAGGACAGGCACTTGCACATGCCGATACCACTTCCCCATCCTCAGGTCTTCTTCCGTTTCGTTTGGCTTCAAGCTTTCCTGACTGGATTCTCTGTACACAGAAAGTACATTTCTCCATCACCCCTCTGGCCCTGACCGTCACATCCGGATTCAATACCATCTTGCCCAGGTCATTGTTCATGGCCATGTTCTTATCGAACTGCTTGTTATCGTGGTATTTGAACCAGTTAAATCTTCTTACTTTATAAGGACAGTTGTTTGCACAATATCTTGTTCCAATACATCTGTTGTAAGTCATTTGATTCAGCCCCTCGCTACTGTGCGTTGTAGCTGCTACCGGACATACCGTTTCGCAAGGTGCATTATTGCACTGCTGGCACATCATTGGCTGGAAAGTTACCTCAGGGTTTTCTGAAGGATCCTCCATGGCCTTGCCCTCAGTGGCATCAGAACTATAGTATCTATCGATTCTGATCCAGTGCATCTCCCTTCTGTTGAGCACCTCTTGCTTTCCTACTACAGGTATATTATTCTCAGTTTGACAGGCAATCGTACACGATCCACAACCTGTACATGAGTTTAAGTCAATCATCATCCCCCAATGGTGATTAGGGTATTCATGTCCCTTCCATAGGGAAACTGCGTAAGGCTTCTTATAGCCCTCTGCGGTAGCTATTTTAGGGAAATTTCTTCCAGCCTGATTGTCTTTTTGATAGTTCTTTAGGAGGGTTTCCTGAATCACAGTCTCACGCCCCATATAGGTCTGGTGTGTCTGTGTTTGAGCGATTCTATAAGGTGTACCTGTTGGCTCAGCGCTCACGCCTGTGGTGACCACAAAACTGACAGTTCCTTTGCTCACAGTACCAAACTGATAGGCGTTTACTCCAACACCATCAGCCACTTTTCCTGCTTTGGTTCTACCATAACCAATGGCCAAACCAACCGTTCCATAGGCCTGACCTGGCTGTGGAAGCACAGGAATCTCAGCGGTGACACCATTTGCGGTGAAATTCACCTTTTGAGTAGACATGTCTCCGATCTCTATTCCCCACTCTTCTGCCTGCTTAGGTGATACAGTTAGATAGTTATCCCATGTAGCTTTGGTAATTGGATCAGGCATCTCCTGCAACCAGGGGTTGTTGGCTTGAATACCATCTGCCACACTGCTATTTTGGTAGATTACCAACTCCAGCCCGGCATTATCAAGTGAATATGAAGCACCAATGGCAGACGCCACTGAACTTACCGCCACATCAGCAGATGCTGATTGAGCTTCACTCTTAATTTCATATACACCATCGTGCAAACACTTGTTCCAAAAGGCATCGAAGTTGAAAAACTCAATGCTATTGGCCTTGGCAAATACGTTAGAGTTCCAGGTTTCACGGACCAAATCGTAATAAGAACCCTCTTCACCAGCCCATGTCATAAATGACTGCTGTGCCTGTCGTGTATTAAAGATATTTTGGATTGCAGGCTGCGATAAACTAAAGAATCCAGTGACAGGCTCAAAATCATTCCAGGATTCAAGGAAATGGTGATCAGGTGCCTGGTATTTCACCAATGAAGAAGTTTCGTCAGTCCTATCACTGGTAGAAACGGCAAATTTAGCCTTGGCTAGACCGGCTTCAATTTGAGCCCCTAGTGGATGGTCATAAACCGGGTTACAGTTGTAGAAAACCACACCGGCCACAGAACCAGCATTCAATTTATTAACGAATTCAGCAAACTGAGCATCGTTTCCTTTTCTCAGATTCACGGATTTTGATATATCAAGAGTAGCACCGTAGTTGCCCAGCAAGTTATTAATGGCAATCACCATCAGCTGCACGTTGATGTCATTTGATCCACTCATCACCAAAGAGGCACCCTGAGTCTTCACCAAATCGGCTGCAGCCTTAGCCAACAGCTCATTGTCAACTTTAGTAACATTAACCTGGCCTGCTCCCATCTTTGCGGCCACGGCATTATAAAGATTAGCCACATAAAGTCCCTCCTGAGAAGGCTTAATAGCTACGCGATAATCCGCGTTGGCCCCTGTCAGGGATAAGTTTGATTCAAAAGCATAAGCTCTTGACATATCCGTTTTATCCTTGGAGAGCTTACGCCCCGCCGCAAATTGCTTGTTGTTAGCTGTCCTGTTTGGCCATGCTCCCAGGAAGTCTGCTCCGAAGGAAACCAAAGTTTTGGCTTTAGAAAAGTCATGATATGGCATCATTCTGTTTCCAAATGCTGACTCATAAGCCGAAAGCATTCCACTAAATGATACCTGATCGTAAGAAACATGTGTTCCCCCAAATTTCTCCGCCAGCTTACTAATAGTAGCCTGAGTGGACGGCGAAGCCACAGAATTACTTACTATGGTTAACTGACCATTGGCTGCAGCAAATTCCTTTGCCAAAGCACTATCCAAATCAGCCCATGAAACTTTTGCTCCATCTATTTTAGGGTCTGTAAGACGCTCCTGATCATAAAGTGAAAGCACAGAAGACTCTACCTGAGGAGTAGTACCACCACCACTAATGGATGATAGTTTGTTTCCTTCCAGTTTAATAGGTCTTCCCTCTCTTGTCTTCACCAATACACTGCAATAATCACTTCCACTGACGTAAGTAGAAGCATAGTAATTAGGAAGTGTGGGATCAACCGCTACAGGTTTCTTTACATAAGGAATGGCCTTTTTAACAGGGGTTTCACAGGCTGCCAATGACACTGCGGCAATACCAAAACCCATTAGCTTAAGGAAATCTCTTCGAGATGGCTCGCCACCGTCTTCACCACTGATTGGCAAATACTCCGGGAACTCCTTGTTAGCGTATTTTTGAAACTCAGCTTTGTTTTGAAGCTGCTCTAATCCTTTCCAGTATTTCTTAGTTTCCTTCATATTGATGGACTAATCTTTTTCAAGCTAGGTTGATTAATAATGACATTTTGAACACTCCAGACCTCCAATGTCCTCTACTTTAAGAGGTTCTTTGCTATGCTCAGCATGCAACTCCACTAACTTGGTGTAGTATTCGTTATCTTTTGTATTGACTTCAGTTTCTCTGTGGCAATTGATACACCACCCCATGGTAAGGGTTGAATATTGGTAAACAACATCCATTTCTTCTACAGGACCGTGACACGTCTGACATTCTAATCCACCTACTTCTACGTGCTGTGAGTGGTTGAAATATGCCAAATCAGGAAGGTTATGTACTCGTACCCACTCAATCGGTTTGGTATTGTCACCATACTCTCCGGTAGAAGGGTCATAATCAATGGCCGCATAAATCTTTTGTATCTCTGGAGACTCTGTCTTAATAGCCGTGTGGCAGTTCATACAGATATTTGCTGAGGGAATGTTGGCAGCTTTTGACTTTCTTACTCCGGTGTGGCAGTAGTTACAATCAATTTCAAACTGACCTGCATGAATCTGGTGTGAAAATGCAATTGGCTGATTCGGCTGATACCCCTGCTGAACGCCAATGGTAAACGCTCCATCGATGGCTGTCTTCAGTAAGAGGGCCACGAAAATGAACACCACAGACCCAATCACGAAATCACTCGTTAGTACTTTTTGAATGTCCGTTTTCTGATTAACCACCTCAACATCCTCAGGCGCCAACTCTTTCTGATCTTTCAGATACTTGGTCAGTACAGAGACCATCAATCCTAGCACAATGAGTATCAACACCAGCACAACCACCAATACAACCAGTATAGCAGTCAAATAGCCGGAAGAAACAGAATCTCCCTGACCCTGGGCCACCTCGCCGGTACTACCACCCTCTGCAGTCGCCACAGGTGCAGGCTCCTTATTTGATTCAACTTTTATATAAGAAAGGATAGAAGTGATTTCCTCGTCAGAGAAAGGATAAGCCGGCATAGCCGTCTTGTTGTATTCCTGCCATATCTGCACGGCATACTCATCACCACTTTGTATAAGCTTCTGTGAATTTCTAATCCAACTGGTCAACCATTCTTTAGATTGTCTCTCATGCACATTCTTAAGCGCTGGGCCTATCACCACGTCATTGATGGCATGACACTGGGTACAGTTGGCCTTGAATATACTGGCACCGGCAGACGCCAGGGCTTCATCTGTGGGAATACCATCTGCATCACCACCACCGGCTGCATCTTGCGCCAGTGCACCAAATGAGAAAAATAAGAAAAATGTGTAGGTGAGAGAGATTAAAACAAATCTGGTTGCTTTGGACATGGATTGTTTCTTTGTCAACATGTATTTTCTGCTGTTCTAAATCAGACGGGTACAAATGTAATACCGTGGGTACGTATTTCAAAGGCAGTTTTGCAACCCAGATGGCATTATCTCGTATGTGGATAACTTATGTTGATAAATTGAACTGATTATCAGCCCATTAGACCCCTCAGGAGACTAAAAAAAGTACTATTTAGAATCATTATAAATAAATTGATTGCTAACAATCATCTATTCAACGATTTTATCAATGTAGTCTGAATTTAGCAACCCTAAAGCTCCCATGTATTTCAGCTTAAATTTGACCCAATCTCCCACCTGATAATTTCGCTTGGTACTGCCCAGATCAATCACGATCATGTCAGAGCTGGCGCCGGTGATTTTCACACCCTTTTCCACAGGTATTAAGAAGTCTGTGGAGATATCGAGTAAGCCCAGATCCAAAATGGCGCGATAACTGGTTTTGCCATAATCCTCTTCATTGATTTCAAATTGTTCACCGGAAGGGTTAGTCGCCAGATCGCCTGAGGGCACTTTAGGTTTTTCAATCAATTCAATGATTTGGGCATGTAGCATGAAAACATCACTTTTCATGCCTTTGACTCCTTTGTTCGTAAAGAGGTTATTGCCAAAATACAACATCTCCCCTATCCTGAAATGATTGATTCCCTTGGGAAGTTGTCGGTTTAGTAGCAAAGGAAAAACTACCGAAGTACCCCCTGAAACCCACTCAATCTTACGGTTGAATTTGGCTTCAATCAGCTGTTTATAAAGACTTAGCTGAATTAGTTTATCCTGAGAGGGCATGACACCATACAAGCAATTAAGATTGGTACCCAAACCCACAACCGTGATATTAGGAAGCTGAAAGATCTGACCATAGAACTCCAAAAGCTGATCACCGAGAACACCCTCTCTCAGGTCTCCCATTTCGATCATAATAATGATCTTATGGAGCTTATTCTGACGTCCAGCTTCCTGGGAAAGCAGGCGAATGGTAGAAAGCTCCGTATTGAAGCTTACATCGGCATACTTAATAATACTGGGAATTGCCTTCTTTGCCGGGGGCTTAATATATACCGTTTGAATGCCTGTATCAATCTGCTTCACCGTCTTGAGATTACTCACTCTGGAGTCATGAATCTCACGTACTCCCAGGTCTACTAGTTCCTGTATATAGTTTTTGGTCCCACACAGAAGCTTTGATACAACACCCCACTCAATGCCTTCGGCATCCAGTCTGGAGGCAATGTACTGGTAGTTGTGTTGCAGCGATTTTCTCTTAAGCTTTAGATAAGCCATTGGTTGGTATTTGATTAGTTAACGCTTTGTTAGTAATGACTGTTCTGGGAATATTGCGTGGGAGTCTGGTGAGGAGCTCATAATTGAGTTGATCACTCAACTCTCCAAATGAAGATACCGAGATGGAATTATCCCCCTGATCTCCTATTAACACCACTTCGTCGCCTTTTTCAGCTCCGGGACATTCGGAAACATCCACTATTAATAGGTTCATGTTCACGATACCCACCACAGCCAGACGCTTACCTCTGATCAATACTCTTCCCTGATTACTTAATGACCTGGCATACCCGTGACTATAGCCTACAGGTACCGTTGCTATCTTCATATTTTCTGATGCCATAAAGGTAGTTCCATACCCTACAAATTCTCCGGTATTAACCTCCTTCACATCCATCACCTTACTCTTCCACTTCATCACTCGTTTTAATGGGTCTTCGCGAGAAGACACGTGCTTGATACAGTCAATAAAAGTTTCTTTGCTGGGCCAAAAGCCATACTGCAAAATACCTATCCGAACCATTTCCATTCGGCTTTTTGGGTAGGAAATGGCAGCAGCAGAACAAGCCGTATGCTTCACCAAAGGCTCCAGACCTGTGCCGCGGAGCCATTTATCCATTTTATTAAATTTTTTGATCTGATTCTTGACCCGTAAGTAATTGGCGATACTTTCTGCTCCTGCATAGTGTGTACAATCTCCCATTAACTCAAAATGGCCAAGGTTCTTTTTCAGAAACTCAACTGCCATCACAAGGTCCGTTTTATTAAACCCCGTACGATTGAGGCCAGTTTCAAACTCAAGATGTATTCTTGCTCTCTTACCAACCTTACGGGCTACTTCGATGGCCTTTTCCAGCCTATCGAGCTCAAACACAAAAAACTCCACCTCATTGAGCACAGCCCATTCGAGCTCTGCGTTATCCACAAAACCCATAATCATGACCTGAGACTTATGCATGCTGATGTTGGTCACTTCCAGAGCTTCGTCCGCACTAAAAACCGAGAAATGATCCACCCCCAGGGTTTCGGCCATCGGTACGAACTCAAAAATTCCATGTCCGTAAGCATTTCCCTTGACCACCGACGATAACCGAACATCATTACCAATGATCTTGCGGATATAACCAAGGTTATTGGCCAGGGCCGTCTGGTCAAGTTCTATTTCGGATGTTGCGAACATTTGTTTAGTCCTGAAGTTGTGAAATTATCTCTCTGAAAATAATCATTCCTGTTTGAATGAGCTCATCGGGAAAATCATAATCCGGGTTATGAAGTGCCGGACAATCTTTACCTGAGCCTATTCCAAACATGGCGCCGGGAAACCGCTCTGTGAATATCCCAAAATCCTCTCCCCATTTGAATGGAGTGGCACGCTGTTCGGTTTTCAACCCGCCAGCTACAGCTGCTCCCTTTATTGCAGTGATAACCCTTTCGTGATTAAAGTTAGCAAAGAAACTCTGAGTCCACTCGATCTGAATTTCAAGCTTATGAGCGCCAGCCACTTGTCTTGCAATACGCTCACATTTCTTTTCGTGCTCCCGAATGACCTGGTTTTCCCAGGCACGCAGTGTGAAATGCAACTCTCCGTACCCTGCCGAAACTCCGTAAGCCTGGTCACCCATGGTGGTATAGATAGGTGTTGCTATCCGGAAGTCATCGGCATTCAGATCAGGCTGGTTTTCTTTGAGTATCAACTGGGTGATTTCAGCCATTGCCAAGGCCGGGTTAATACCAAGTTCTGGTTCTGCTGCATGTGAAGTTTTGCCATTGAGTTTGATCACTATGCTATTTGCAGCAGCTGTGAACGTGCCGGATCTCCATACTACGGTGTGCAAATCATACCCGGGCAGGTTATGCAAAGCCACAGCATAGTCGGGTTTGATCGACTCAAACAAGGGGTCATTAATAATCCCTTTCGCTCCTGCTCCATTCTCCTCTGCCGGTTGAAATAACAATATCGCATCCCCTCTTTCCGGACGCTCCAGTGAAAGTTGTCTCGCCAGAGCATATAAGATGGATGCATGTCCATCATGTCCACATTTATGACTTACACCCTCATTGCGTGATTTGTGCTCAAAGTCATTGATCTCCTGAATGGGTAAAGCATCAAAATCTCCTCGTATCAATACGTTTTTTCCAGGTTCCTTCCCCCTGAAAATCGCAGCTATACCATAATGCTTAAAAACAATGAGCTCATCGGGCGAACAATCTGATTTTAACCTTTCAATCAAATGACGAGAAGTATTCTCTTCGAAACACGACAACTCGGGATGCTGATGAAGGTACCTGCGCAGGGATTTGGCCTCATCAATAATGTTGTGTTGCATTTGACTTACTTGGTTAACCGCATTTCGAGATATTTATTGGTAAAGCCCAGTTTCTCATAAAGACCTTTGGCCGGATTATCAGGCTCCACGTGCAAGGCTATATTTCCTTCTGCAGTGTTTATGGCTTTTTGCATCAGAGCCTTGCCGTATCCTTTCCCTCTTTTTTCTCTGTGGGTAGCAATATAAACAAGGATGTTTTCGGGTATGTAACCATCCATCCCCGTCTTATTGACCACCACAGCGCCTACTATTTCACCCTCGTCTTTCCCTACCAAGACAAACCCTCCTGGAGTAATTCCGGTGCTGAGTGAGTAGTTAATCGCTTTCATGATATCTTCCTTTTTGTCACCGTATTGATCCAGGTGGTTAAAAAGAAAGTCCCTTACCTGCTCTATCTCTATCAGGCCCACTGTATCCGATGGGCCAAGTATCTTGATCTCTAACATATATGTAATTGGTTATTGTTTGTTTTTGAATTGATTGATCATCACAAAGGTAATCAGTGACAGACCGATCCCATAGATATTGGCATCCAGACCTAAAGGCAAATCACTACCCATTAAAATTAACGAAATAGTAGTACCCCCGCCTATCAGCATAGAAAAGAAAGCAGCATTGGCACTGGGCTTCTTCATAAAAAGACCTCCTAAAACGGGTATGAACAAACCTGAAACCATAAAAGCATAAGAATAAAGCATAAGCTCAAGAACGCTCTGCATCATGGAGGCCAGCAGTACAGCAAAAACACCAATCCCTAGAGTAATGATTTGGGACAACCGCAGAAATTTCTTTTGATCGGTGCCATTGTAGCCAATAATATCAGTCACAAGGTTACCGGATGAGGCCATCAGGCAGCTATCTGCCGTGGACAGGACAGCAGAAAAATAAGCCGACATCATCAGTCCCATCAATCCGACGGGAAGGATGGTTCTGAGGAGCATAGGCAAGCCAATTTCAGCATCCATACCAATAGCACTCTCATACCCAAGGTAAGCAAACATCCCTGATTCAGCCCCTACCCTGGCAAACATCCCCAGGAGCACACCCATGAGCGCCATAACAGGCCACTCAAAAAGACCAGCGATGTACCATGCCTTTTGGGCAGCCTTTTCGCTCTTACAGGCATAGATCCTTTGATAGAGTGTCATCCCCACAAACCAAATCGGTATGATAGTAATTCCCCAGTTGACCATATCCTGCCATCTGATATTGGTCAATGAGAGAAACTCGGCAGGCAAAACCTCCCTGATTTTTTCATAGCCCCCAACACTTACATACCCCAACGGTAAACCTATAAACACCAGCCCGGAGAGAAGCAGCGCCCATTGGATGGTATCCGTATAGATGACGGCTTTGAGTCCCCCCATCACCGTATATACTACAGCAATGACTCCCATGATCACCAATGCGCTGGTCAGACTAAGATCTTCAAAAGTCGATGATGCCAATTTAGCTCCGGCCAAGAGCTGTGAACTTGTGAATCCGGCATAGCCTATAGCAGAAATGATCCCCGCGAGTAGGGCAGTTTTTTTATCATAAAAAATGCTGAAAATCTGAGGGAACGTAAATAGCTTTTTGAACTCAGGCAATGCACTAAGCTTTGGAATGAGGATAACTGCCGCCAACCACGCGCCTAATAAGCCTGTAAAAAGCATCCATGACCCAGACAAGCCCATGGTGAAGCCCAGCCCACCCAAACCAATGGAAAACCCACCACCTACGTCCGTAGCAACGACCGAAAGCCCCACATGCCAGGAGCTCATGGACCGGCCACCTACATAATAATCTTCTGTGTTCTTATTCTTTTTGAGGAAAAAGGCTCCTACCCCCAGCATTGCAATCATGTAGACAATAAATACCAGGAGGTCTATCCAGTGGATGCTCAAAACAATTAGTAGTGTTTGGGATTAAAAAAATGTACATCTGCTACGAAAGCAACTCAGAGTATTGCAAAATGTTCGGATCAATCACAATTATCTCTTCTCTGCGCAAGGTAATCATATAATGCCTGATGGATATCCGGTCTCACGTTGAGCTGATAAATGGCCTTACTTTCCCGTGAAGGATAGACGCGATTTGAAAGAAAAACGAATAGTAAATCATTCGCAGGATCAGCCCATACCAAGGTACCGGTATACCCCGTGTGCCCGTAGCTTTCGAAAGAGGCCGATTTTGCCACACTACTAATCAATGAGTCATATTCCAGAAGCGGTTTATCAAAACCCAAACCTCTCCGGTTTCCCTTATTGGAATACTGACAGCTTGTAAAATGGTCCACTGTAGCTGGTGTCAGGTATTGCTCATCGTTCAATCGGCCATTATCAAGCAGCATCTGCCACAAAGTAGCCACATCTTCCACTGCTCCAAACAATCCTGCGTTGCCTGAAACCCCTCTCATCAAAATGGCACCCTCATCATGTACCCTGCCGTGAATGGGTTCATACCTAAAGAAGGAATCAATTTCCGTAGGTACAATTCTGTCCAATGCAAATTTCTCCATTGGATTAAATGTGAGGGTACTCAGCCCCATAGGTTGGAAGAACATCTCCTGCAAATAAGTCTCAAATGGCATTCTGGTCAATCGCTGTACTATCTCCGGCACCAGATAAAAGAACAAGCCCGAATAGACATAATGTGGCTCCTTATTCACCGGTGCCTTCCTGATGTACTGCTTGATTCTTTTATAAAATGCATGATGAAGATACATTCCATCCGCGACCATGTAGGGATAATCTTCTGACTGGCTGCTTGATATAGTATGTCCCTTATAGCGACCGCTATTCTTTCTGATCTCTTCATAAAACTTGATCCAGCTCTGTAGCCCTGCCTGATGAGCCAGACACTGCCTCAGCGTTACCTTACTCACCTTTCGCCAGCCCAATCCGTCCACATAGTTATTGAGAGGCTCATCCAAATCTATCAGCCCATCATCATAAAGCTTCATCAAAGCCAATGTAGAAGCCATCACCTTGGTCACGGAAGCCATATCAAAAAGATCTGAAGTATAGACCGCATCAAGACTGTCATAAGTCTTATGACCATATGATTTTAATAAGATTGGGTTTCCCTTGTGTGAAGCGTACACCACACACCCCGGAAAAGCTTCCTGCTGAATTGCGTTAATTACAATCAAGTCAACCTTTTTTTGTAAATCTCCCAACAAATCCAAGGTGTCTTGTTGACTAAAACACTGATTTTGAAAAAAAATTGATAATAAAAATAAAATGATTGTTTTATATGCCATTTACGTGCTTAATTTTAAGCCTCAGAGAAAGCGAACTTATGGAAAATCACAAACATTTTGTAATTGATTTCGATAGCACGTTCACCCGGGTAGAGGCTTTGGATGTCTTGTGTGAGATCTCCCTCAGGGGTCAACCAGATGCCCAGGAGTCACTGGCGAAGATCAAAGAAATTACCGATCTGGGCATGGAAGGCAAAATATCCTTTCGGGAATCTCTTGAAAACCGATTGGAAATTCTCAGAGCACACAAATCTCATTTACCCGAATTAATCGCGAGACTGAGCGATCAGGTCTCCGATTCATTCCAGAGAAACAAAGAATTTGTAAGAAAATACTCCGGTCAAATTTATATTTTATCCAATGGATTCAAAGACTTTATTGTCCCCATTGTAGAGCATTTTGGGATTACCGAAGACCGGGTTTTTGCCAATGAATTTACCTATGATGAGGAAGGTAATATTGTTGGATTTAACAAAGAAAACCTGCTTTCTGAGAATAACGGAAAACCGAACAAAATACGTTCAATGAACCTCAAGGGTGAAGTATATGTGTTAGGTGATGGCTATACTGATTACGAAATCAAAAAAGCCGGAATCGCGCACAAGTTTTACGCCTTTACAGAGAATGTAAGAAGGGCCAATGTGCTCCAAAACGCAGACCATGAAGCGCCTAATCTAGATGAATTTTTATATGTAAATAAAATGGAAAGAGCACTCTCCTATCCCAAAAGCCGAATCAACGTATTGTTGCTTGAAAACATCCATGAGCATGGGATCAAGAAACTGCAAGAAGAAGGCTACAATGTCAAAGTGCATCCGGCTGGGATGGACGAAGACGAACTCATCGAAGCCATTAAGGATGTGTCCATACTTGGCATCAGGTCCAAAACACAGGTGACCAAAAAAGTACTTGAAAGTGCCAACCGACTGCTTGCCGTTGGGGCTTTTTGTATTGGTACTAACCAAATAGACCTTATTACTTGTCAGCGCAAAGGTGTGGCGGTGTTCAATGCTCCTTTTTCCAACACGCGCTCTGTGGTAGAAATGGCCATTGCTGAACTTATCATGTTGATGAGAAACCTTCCTGATAAGTCGGTTTCCATGCATCAGGGCAAGTGGAACAAATCAGCCAGTGGGAGTTTTGAAGTGAGAGGAAAGACACTTGGTATCATCGGTTATGGAAATATAGGTGCTCAACTTTCCGTAGTGGCAGAGTCCATTGGTATGAAGGTGCAGTTCTTTGACCTGGAAGAGAAGCTGGCACTCGGTAATGCTGTACAGTGCAAAAGCCTGGAAGAACTACTGGGCAGTTCCGATATGATCACGTTGCACATAGACGGCAGAAAGGATAACAACGGATTTCTTACTGAAAAGCACTTTTCTCAGATGAAAGACGGAGTGATCTTCCTCAACCTTAGCCGTGGGCCTGTGGTAGATATAGCTGGCCTGAAAAAATATGTACTGAGCGGTAAGATCAGAGGGGTAGGTGTGGATGTGTTTCCGGAGGAACCTTTGAGTAATGACGATGAATTTATTTCTGAATTACGGGGTTTACCTAATACCATACTTACTCCACACATTGGTGGGAGTACTTTGGAGGCACAGGAAAACATTGCGGATTTTGTGCCCGGGAAGATCATGGAGTATATCAATACAGGATCGACAAGCAATAGCGTTAATTTTCCGAATATTGTATTGCCTATGCTCAAAAATGCGCACAGGTTTATACATATTCATCGAAATGAGCCTGGAGTGCTGGCGAAAATTAACCATGAACTGGCCGCTCACAACCTGAATATTGTGGGTCAATACCTGAAAACAAATGAGGAAATTGGTTATGTAATTACGGATATCAACAAAGATTATGATGAGGAAGTAATTAAAAATCTTAAATCCATTAAGGAAACCATTAGATTCAGAGTTTTATATTAGTTTAGTCAGATATTTCAATAAAACCTAAGTCCCAATCCGCAATAACCGTTGTAATTAGTAAATTCGTGTTGTAGATTAGTTGCCAATGAATCACCATTCACCGCTTTGGAAATCGATATCATCTTTAAAAGACCTCAATCAAGTGATTGAAGGCTCCCGGCTGAAGCCAGCAATGGTTTTTAAGCACAGGGCCTCATCTCCTGAAAGTATCGAAAAAAAGATAGAGCTAGAAAATGGCTGGAACATATCCAGCGAGATGATAGACGTTTATCTTGTCGATGATATGAAATCCAAAGACGTCTCCAGAGAAATTTCAGAAATAGCGGGCATCAATCATGAATTCCCCCAGATTGTGCTATTTGCCGATGGCGTGACCATGTACGATGAATCACACGACATGATCAGCGTGAAGAAAATCAAACTCGCACTAAAAATCGTCAACAGAACCTTCAAGTGGATGGAGACCAGGGCATAAAAAAAGCTTTCGGAAACCGAAAGCTTAATGCCGTGAAGATCGTGTTGATAAACCCCTAAATAATAAGGATTTGAGCTGTGAAATAGGTCAAAGATCCACTGTTGTCCTGAAACCTTTCGATGACGAGGCCCTGATGGAAACCAACAGGGTGAGGCCCAATTTTGCTACCCCACTTGGCTCGGTATTGTTTTAGTGTTAGGTTTAAAAACAATATTACCTTCAATAGCGAAACAAACTTAATCAGTACTATTTCAAATTCTCAATGCAACATAAGATTTATTTCACACCGGGACCGTCACAAATTTTTTATACGGTAAATGACCACATGAAAGAGGCCTTTCAGAAGGACATTATGTCTATCTCGCACCGCAGTGCCACTTTCCAAAACCTCTTTGCTGAAGTAAAAGCCGATCTCAAAAGCCTGCTCAACGTTCCCGACAATTATGATGTCTACTTCATCTCCTCTGCCAACGAGATCTGGGAAAGAATCATTCAGAGCCTTGTCGGCAAGACGTCTCATCACTTCGTGAATGGATCCTTTGCTGAGAAATTCTATCAGTTTGCCACCGACTACCAAAAAGAGTCTACCATCACCCGAATGAGTGATGGTGAGGATTTTGATCACCTGGAAGTGCCGGAGAACACTGAACTTATCTCAGTCACACTCAATGAAACAAGCATTGGATACGCTTTCGATGCTGAAAGAATTTACCAACTGCGGGAGCAGTACCCGGATAAACTCATCGCTGTAGATGGCGTAAGTGCTTTTCCCGCTGTTCCCTTTGACTTTTCTAAAGTAGATACGGCCTACTTTTCTGTGCAGAAATGCTTCGGATTACCAGCCGGATTAGGTGTCTGGATTGTGAACCCCACGTGCTACCAAAAAGTGGAACAGCTCAGAAAAAGTGGTGTTGTTACGGGTAGTTATCATGATTTGCTACAGTTGAAAGCTTCAGGAGATAAAAATCAGACCCCAGAAACGCCCAATGTTTTGGGAATTTTCCTATTGGGAAAGGTGGTCAGGGACATGCTGTTCAGATCAGCCAGACTGATCCAAAATGATACCACTTACAAAGCCACCCTACTCTATCAGGCCATCGAAAAGTCGACGATACTGAGCCCATTTATTACCCACAAAATCAATCAATCAAAAACCGTGGTGGTAGCTAAGTGTGAGAACGGAAACAGTGACATTCTTGCCCGCTTCCTTGAACAGGGATGGGTCATAGGCAAAGGGTATGGTTCATATAAAAATGACCAAATACGCATTGCCAACTTTCCCGTTCATAGCAAAGAACAGATAGAACAGCTATCTGATTACATCAGTAAGACCTAATTTTCTTCTTAAAACCTTTCGATCAAGGTGATTATTCAGTATTTTATTGCGAAAAAGATTTATAAAATCATAAATCATTTTGAAACTTTCTTTCGTTTATAAGAATTGATAAATTGATTTCGATTTAATTTTGCACCCCAAGTCATCGCATTATAATATGTATAAGTACAATAAAATACTTGTAGGCCTCGATCACACGGAAACAGATCTGGATTTAGTGAAAGCTGCCTCAGATGTTTGTGAGTTATCCGGATCAAAGGTTGTCTACTTTGTAAATATCATCAGAGACATTAACCTGCCAGAGAAGCTCATGAAGGAGTTTCCTCACATTCTGGATCAGGCCATTGAAGAAAGGCGAAAGGACCTTCAGAAGACTGTTCACGATTATTTCAAATTCGAAGGTGCAGAGGTTGTCGTTAATGTGATTGTGGATCAGGGGCAGGTAACCAAAACCTTACTTAAGCATGCTTCTACTGAGAAAATAGATCTGGTCATTCTGGGCAGAAAAAATGAAAAAAAGGGTGGCGGAGTGTTGGTGAACAGAATTGCACGCCGGGTAGGTTGTTCGCTCCTCATTTTACCAAAGGGCTCTCAGTTTAGTGTAAGCAACGTTCTTGTACCCACTGACTTTTCGGCTTACTCCAGAAGTGCGTTGGAAAAAGCGACCATGTTGGTGAAAAAATCAAAAGCACCGGGCAAGATCATCGTTCAAAATGTCTACCAGGTGCCAGTGGGCTATCACTACACTGGTAAGAGTTTTAAGGAGTTTTCCGAGATAATGAAAGATCATGCCAAAAATGATTTCGCCAAGTTCACTCAAAGCATGAAATTGGACAAGGTGAATATGGAACAGATCTACACATTAGACAAGGATGAAGACATCATATCTGACATCTACAAAGCAGCCAAAAAGATTAAAGCCAGTCTCATCATCATAGGGGCAAAAGGCCGTACAGCCACTACTGCCCTCTTTATTGGCAGCAAAGCAGAAAAACTGATTCATGTGGATGAAGAAATTCCAATGCTGGTGGTAAGGCCGAAGGGTAAAAATGCCGGCATCATAGAATACATCAAGGAGCTTTAACAAGCTCCTTTTTTTTATGCCCTTAGTTTATCCAAAAGCACATTTAGCTGTCTCGCTTCTTCCTCCGAAAGGCTGACAAGTCCATCCTCCCACCTATCCATATCCAGGTCGGTTCTTGCCAGCAAATCAAGGCCCTGAGAAGTGATAATCACATCCACAGCACGCCTGTCATTCGGGCACTGCCTTCTAGCCACCAACCCTTTGGATTCAAGCTTATCCACTATTCTTGAAGCATTGGAGCTTTTGTCCAGCATCCTTTCTATAAGTAGATTGATGGTGGCAGGTTTTGGGTGCTGACCTCTGAGTATTCGCAAAACATTAAACTGTGGGGTAGTCAGGCCATAAGGCTTAAATAGTAGAACCTGTTTCTGGCTCAGCCAGCTGTTGGTATACAGTATATTTATGATGGCTTTACTCAACTCGCTTTTAAACTTCGACTGTTTGATATCTTCTCCTATTCCCATTTGGCGGTTAATTAACAACTACATTTAATGTAACGACATTTAAATTAAGGTGGTTCGATGAAATAAAAAAATCAACAGAAAAATTAAACCATCGGTTAATTTTAGACTCTAAACGGTAAATCACCTTTAGCCTACCTTGGAAGACTCCTTTATCATATCTAAAATTCAGGATCCCGAAACCATCAATTATGGCTTCAATTTACTGGTCAAAACCTACCAGGAACGTGTGTATTGGCATGTCCGGAAAATGGTAATCGATCACGATGATGCCGATGACCTTACCCAGAATGTCTTTATCAAAATCTGGAAATCACTGGGTAACTTCAGGGAAGAGGCGCGCCTGTATACCTGGATCTACAGGATAGCGACCAATGAATGCCTGAATTTTCTGAAAAAGAAAAGGCGCAAGTTTATGATCCCCATCCACGATGTGGCCGGGGAACTCTCCAATAAAATCGACCAGGGAACCTATATTTCCGGAGATGAAATTCAGCTCAAGCTTCAAAAAGCCATCCTGACTCTGCCTGACAAGCAGAGACTCGTTTTCAATATGCGGTACTTTGATGAGTTGAAATTTGATGATATAGCGGAGATTACAGGTACATCCGTGGGGGCTTTAAAAGCGAGCTATCATCTTGCTGCCAAAAAAATTGAGATTTTTTTAACTGAGCATTAAACCTTTGACAAACAAGAGCATCTAACCCTAAACAATGAAAAACCAACTGGACCATATCAACAAAACGCCACTGCCATTTGAGGTACCTGATGGCTATTTTGATCAGCTACAGGACAAGATCAGTGAGAAGGTCAGTCAAGCCCCGACTGCCTCGCCTATTCGTTTTCAGTGGGCCCTTGTGCCTGCCTTTGTTGTGACTGTCTTGGTTTGTTTTGCCATACTCAATACCGCTAATGAACCTGACAGGTCTTCCGATTTGCTTGCTTCCCTTACCAATGAGGAGATATTTTTCTACCTGGAAAATACAGAGATTTCGGAGGCTGAGATTGCCGCATTGAGCACTGAGCCCGAGACCTTACTGCGGGGCGTCAACATCATGGATCAAATGGATATTGATGAAGATGACTTCAGCCAATTGATGGAGCATTACGATTTGGATGATAATATATCACAGGACATTTAACTTATAAGCGATTATGAGACAGTTAATAACTTTAGTATTCATTCTCACTTCCATCGGGTTATGGGCACAAAGTCCCTCTACCATGGAGCGTGTGGAGGCCGCCAAAATAGCCCTGATCACCGAACGACTGGAGCTCACGCCAGAGCAGGCAGAAAAATTTTGGCCGATATACAGGGAATTTTCGGAACAGCAGCGAACCCTCAGAAAGGAGTTCAATGACCTGCGAACCAATCACAATCCTCAAACAGCATCTGAAGAGGAAAACAAAAAAATGCTGGAAATGGGGATGCAGATAAAAGAGCGTCAGCTTGGCCTGGAGCGCACGTACTCCGAACGGATGCAACAGGTAATCACCACGCGCCAGCTCATGAGCCTCAGAAAAGCCGAGGATGATTTCAAAGAAATGCTGATGAAGCGAATACGCGAGCAGCAGGGTCAGCGTGACCAAATGCGGCAGGATCGAATGCGCAACAACGATAATATGCAGCGAAAAAGAAATAATTAGCACCTACCCTACCTGATCTTTTGATAAAATACTTACTGACCATATGTCTGGCAATAACGGGGCTGCAACAGGCCTATGCACAAAGTGACTCACTCACCTGGGAGGAGAAATTTGCCCTGCTCGAAGCAGAAATGGACTCCATGTCGATTTTTTATCTTCTGGATAGCATTCTGAGCAGCTCCCCTCTGAAATACTCGGAGTTCAATGTTCGCATGAGCTACAACAGTAATGTGCTCAATGCCGGCCGAAACTATGGTGTCAATCAGCACAGCATTTCTCCCGGAATGTCCTATTATCACAATACCGGGTTATATGCTGATTACTCTGGTTTTTGGAACTCACAAACTACTCCCGAGTATAACCTTTCCATCTTTTCATTTGGCTATTTAGGTACCCTCAGTAAAAAATGGAGCTACTCCATGAGCTATGAAAGGTGGTGGTACCATGAAATCGAAAGTACCGGGCTAAATAACAACCTTGGTGGTAATATCACCTACCGAAACAAGCTGATCTATGCCACTATGGACTACAGCCTCCTGTTTGGAGAAAGGTTAGCCCACCGGCTGATCGGAAGCCTCTCCGGCAGCATTAGTTTGGGTAAATGGGCGTGTTTTAAAAGCATCAAATTATTACCCTCCATGTCCTCCATTTTTGGCAATTCACTGATCACGACCCGGTTCGAGGGCAACGTCATTGATGAATTCAGGTCCAATCAGGTACTCAGAACCAGTTTCCGTTCGGAAGAATTTCAAAGCTATGCCAATACGGTCCTCTCTGATCAGGAAAAGGAAGCTTTGAGGCAAATAAGAGAGAACAGAAACCTTACAACCAGAGAAAAAATTGGCCGGCAAATGAAAATATACCTTAGCAATGATGACGTATTGAACTACCTCTACTCCCTACTGGATACTACGGAAGAAAAATACGGAATCATGAACTACAGCTTCAGTCTGCCGCTCATGTTGGTCACCGAAAATTTTTCATTCCTTATTAGTTATACCTACAGTATCCCTGTCCAATTGCCCGGTGAAGACTATACGCTGGATCCTTTAGGCTATTTTGGAGCTTCTGTGATTTACCGGATTCCTTTCAACTATAAATAGAAAGATCAACTATTATTTGAAAGTAAATGCCCTACCTTTGCATCCCGTAACATCACCAAAGATCAAAGTAATTCAATGTCCAAGGTCAAATACATTTTCGTTACGGGAGGCGTAACTTCTTCGCTGGGAAAAGGAATCATTTCAGCATCTCTCGGCAAACTTCTACAGGCAAGAGGTTACTCAGTAACCATCCAAAAATTCGACCCTTATATTAATATTGACCCTGGCACCCTCAATCCTTACGAGCATGGTGAATGCTATGTGACGGATGATGGCGCAGAAACAGATTTGGATTTAGGTCATTATGAGCGTTTTCTGAATGTTCCTACTTCACAAAATAATAACGTCACTACGGGAAGAATCTATGATAATGTTATCCAAAGGGAACGAAAAGGTGAGTTTCTTGGAAAAACCGTGCAGGTGGTTCCTCACATTACAGATGAAATTAAGAATAACATCTTCAAGCTGGGTGAAACCGGCAAATATGACATCATCATTACTGAGCTGGGAGGTTGTGTAGGTGACATTGAATCCCTCCCCTTTATAGAAGCCGTGAGGCAGGTGAGATTTGAGCTTGGGCCTACCAACTGTATCTCCATTCACCTTACACTGGTCCCTTACCTCAAAACTGCAGGAGAGTTAAAAACCAAGCCCACACAGCACTCCGTAAAGGAACTTCTGGAAGCCGGAATACAACCAGACATCCTGGTGTGCCGGTCTGAGTACTCGCTCACTCCCGAAATCAGAAAAAAACTCGCCCTTTTCTGTAACGTACCGATCAATTCGGTGATAGAAGCACTGGATGCCGAAACCATCTATGATGTACCCATCCTGATGCGAAAAGAAAAGCTGGATGAGCGTGTACTGGCCAAATTCAAGCATTCGTACAAAAGGGAACCCAAAATTGACCAATGGAAAGAATTCCTTGGTAGGTTAAAGAACCCTACCAGTCAGGTAAGAATAGGCCTTGTGGGTAAGTACGTGGAACTAAAAGACGCTTATAAATCCATTGCTGAGGCTTTTGTTCATTCAGGAGCTGAAAACGAGTGCAATATTGAGATCGATTGGATTCATGCTGAGGAAGTAGATGAAGCCAACGCTAAAAAGCTATTCAAAAACCTTGATGGTATTTTGGTGGCACCCGGTTTCGGTGAACGCGGAATAGAAGGCAAGATCACCACGGTAAAATATGCTCGAGAGAACAAAGTTCCCTTTTTTGGAATTTGCCTCGGAATGCAATGTGCTGTAATAGAATTCGCCAGAAATGTACTAACCCTAAAGCAGGCCAATAGTACAGAAATGGACCCCAAGACCAAGCATCCAGTCATAGACTTGATGGAAGATCAGAAAAACATCAAAAACATGGGCGGAACCATGCGTTTGGGTGCCTATGATTGCAATGTGAAAAAAGGAACAAAGGCTTACAATGTCTACGGACATACCAAAATCTCCGAAAGACACCGACATAGATATGAATTTAACAATCAGTACCTGGAGCAATTTGAGAATGCCGGCATGATTGCCTCAGGAAAAAACCCGGACACCAACCTGGTGGAGATCATGGAACTGAAAGACCACCCGTGGTTCATTGGCTCGCAGTATCACCCCGAGCTCAAGTCCACTGTGGCCAACCCCCATCCCCTTTTTGTGAAATTCATTAAAGCTGCCATTGCACACCGAAAAGAAAAAGAAAGCATTTAACAAACAGAACTACGAGTAGTCAAATAAATTTATGGACAGAAATCAATTAACAGGTCTGATTCTGATGTTGGTGTTTATCACCATCTATTTTCAATTTTTCGCACCTGAGCCAAACCCCGAGCAAATCTCTCAACTCAACAAGAGCGATTCCTCACAAATCATAGATGACCCACAACAGTCAGCAATCAGTCAGCCCGGCACTACCGTACTTTCAGATAGTGCCAAAACCCGCCTGAGTGAAATGAAATTTGGCCTCTTCTCAGCAGCCGCTGAAGGGGAGGAAAAAGTCACTACCATTGAAAATGAGAAAATGATCGTTTCGTTTTCCTCAAAAGGTGGAGTGGTCAACAAGATCATTCTCAAAGACTTCAAGGATTTCAGAGGAGATCCACTGGTGCTGATAGACGATGCCCATGCTGCCCAGCACATTTACGTGGATCATTTGTCGAGAAAAGTTGATCTGTCTGAATTATACTTTACTGGAAGAGGCAAAAGCAACGTCACCAAAGCCGGGGATACCACAGTGCTGGAGTACCGACTTACCCTACCTGAAGGACAGTCTGTTACCTACAAATACACCATCCCTGGAGATGGCTATGAAATAGGCATGACGGTTGTTCAAAATGGACTGGAGTCCATTATTGGTCAGCAGGTGAGTTTCGCCTGGAACCAGCGTGCAAACAGGCTTGAAAAAGACTTCAAAGACGCAAGAAATCGCACCACTGTTAAGTACCGCTTTACAGATGGAGATGTAGACGAACTCTCTGCCACCTCTACGGAAAAAGAGGAAGAAACTATTGATCTGGCTACCAACTGGGTGTCATTCAGACAAAAATTCTTCACCAGCGCCATCATTTCGGCGACTCCATTCACCAATGGACAGGTAAGCAGTTACACCGATTTTGAGGATACCACATCAGTGAAAAACATGGCCATGACCATGACTCTGCCATACGCAGACTTCATTGGCAACAACTCTACCTTTAAGTTTTACTACGGACCAAACAACTACGCCATTCTGAAAGATGTCGCTCCGGACTTTTCAGAAAACGTAGATCTCGGATGGAGCATCCTTTCATGGATCAACAAATTTGCCATCATTCCGATCTTTCATTTTCTGGAGCAATACATTTCTAACTATGGAGTGATCATCATCATCATGGTGATCATCCTGAGAATAGTGCTGGCACCCCTTACTTACAAGTCGCACATGGGTATGGCCAAAATGCGGGTAATGAAGCCAGAACTGGACGAACTCAAAGCCAAGCACGGTGATGATGCTCAGAAAGCTCAGCAGGAACAGATGGCCCTTTACCAAAAAGTAGGAATTAATCCATTGAGTGGCTGTATCCCCATGCTATTACAGATGCCGATCCTCTTTGCCATGTTCTATTTCTTCCCTAACTCCATAGAGCTGAGGCAAGAAAGTTTCCTTTGGGCTACTGACCTTTCTACCTACGATAGCATTTTGGACTTACCTTTTGTAATTCCATTTTATGGCGATCACGTCAGTTTGTTCACTCTGCTGATGACTGCTTCTACCATTCTTTACACCTGGTCAAACAGTCAAATGACCACCGTACAAGGTCCCATGAAGTCATTGCAGTACATCATGCCGATCATGTTCCTGTTCTTTCTGAACAGCTACTCATCAGGTCTTACTTTCTACTATTTTGTTTCCAACATCGTCTCCTTCGGGCAGATAGCACTCTTCCGTAAATTCATTGATGAAGATAAGATCAAGAAAGTACTGGATGAAAACAGAAAGAAGAATGTAAATAAGAAGAAATCTTCCTTCCAGCAAAAGTTGGAAGAAGCCATGAGGGCTAAAGATCAAAAGAAAAAACCAGGCAAAAAATAAAGCCGGGTTAACAACTCTTTCGAGCAGGGAAGTCACTTAATCTCATGGTTAAGTGATTTTCTTTTTTCAGTGGAAAATTTACCGAAAGTGATATGAGCCAGGTTTATCCACAATTTGGCACTGCCAAAAAAGTAATCAACCATTTATACACAATTGAAATGTTAATTAATTGATTACTAACCTACTAAAGCTTAACACCGGGGGATGACGACTTTTTCTTTCTGGGCGCTATCTTTATCTTGTCTTTATGTTAAATATATTTGTGCGCTTTCTCTTTTAAGAAGGCGTGTAAAAGTTTCCAATTGAACTATGGGTAAAATTATTGCGATAGCAAATCAAAAAGGAGGAGTAGGTAAAACAACCACAGCCATTAACCTGGCTGCCAGTTTAGCCGCCCTCGAGTTAAAAACCTTAATAGTAGATGCTGACCCTCAGGCAAATGCTACCTCTGGTGTGGGTAAGAACCCAAAAGAAGTAGAAATCAGTATATATGAGTGCATGGTAGATGGCGCCGATGCTGAGAAAAGCATCGTGTCTACGGACATCAAATTCCTTGACCTGCTCCCCTCCCATATTGATTTGGTTGGTGCTGAAGTGGAAATGGTGAGTGTTGCTCAGCGAGAGGGCAAAATGAAGGAAGCTTTGAGTAAAGTGAAAGAGAAGTATGATTATGTGATCATTGACTGCTCTCCATCACTCGGCCTCATTACCGTCAATGCACTGACAGCCGCTGATTCAGTGATTGTACCCGTGCAATGTGAGTATTTTGCCCTTGAGGGGTTGGGGAAACTTCTCAATACCATCAAAATCATTCAAAACAGGCTTAATCCTGAACTGGAAATAGAAGGCATCCTGCTTACGATGTACGATCTCCGTCTCAACCTGTCCAATCAGGTAGTGGAAGAAGTGAGAACTCACTTCAAGAGCATGGCATTTGAAACACTGATTCCCAGAAACATCAAATTGAGTGAATCTCCCAGCTTTGGAGTGCCTGCCATTTCACATGATGCGGAAAGTAAAGGTTCATTGGCATACCTGAACCTGGCTCGGGAAATCATGCAGCGAAACGAAGTAACGGCATAACAGGAACATGACAGATAAAAAGTGGAAAAAGAAAACCGGACTAGGTAGAGGTTTAGGTGCGTTGCTGGAAGATTCCGAAGAAAAGGAAAACATCAGCGGATCCGGTGCCACCATCAGAGGAGCCATCAGTGAAATACCTGTTGATCAGATAGAAGTCAACCCATTTCAGCCCCGTACGGATTTTAATGAAGAAGCCCTGGAAGAACTGGCCGAATCTATCCGTGTACAAGGCATTATTCAGCCCATCACCGTTCGTGCACTTAGCGAGAATGAGTTTCAGCTGATCTCGGGAGAGCGTAGACTGCAGGCCAGTAAAAGAGCCGGATTAACGGCCATTCCAGCGTATATCCGTACCGCAGATGATCAACAGATGCTGGAAATGGCGCTGATTGAAAACATTCAGCGAGAAAACCTCAATGCCATTGAAATAGCCCTGAGTTACCAGCGTTTACTCTCCGAATGCGATCTGAAGCAGGAGGAGCTTGGAGACAGAGTAGGGAAAAACAGGACAACAGTCAATAATTACCTGAGATTACTTAAACTACCGCCAGACATCCAGATCGCTCTGAGGGATGGGAAAATCTCTATGGGACATGCCAGGGCCATTGTAAACATCGAGAATGTAGAACAGCAGTTGGCCATCTTCAAAAAGGCAGTCAACGAAGGGCTGTCGGTCAGGAAGGTAGAGGAACTCGTAAGAGACCTGAATTCTGAGAAGAAAGAAACACCAAAACCCAAGGAGCAAATTAATCCTGAGATCGCTAAATTGCAGGACAAATTAACTACACACTTTGGAACTAAGATTCAGGTCAAAGCAGATAGCAATAACAAAGGAGAAATCAAGATTCCATTTATTTCAGCAGAAGAGCTGGACAGGATTCTCGAATTACTCAATGTGTAACAACCCCTTGAAGTACTGGCTACCAATGGCGCTGCTATTGGTAGCATTTGGCAGCAATGCGCAGCGCAACCGGGCAGATTCACTTTTTTTGAATTCTGACCTCAGCCAGATAGAAACCATCAAAACCGTTTCTGAACTCGATCCCAACAAAGCAGCGCTTTTATCAGCCGTATTGCCTGGACTGGGACAGGCCTACAACAATCAGTACTGGAAAATCCCCCTGATCTATGGCGGTGGTCTGATCTTCGGTCATTACATCAATTACAACAATCAAATTTACAATGAGATGCGCAATTCACTCATTGCCGAAGTAGATTCAGATCCCAACACCGTCAACCCATACAAAGACAGGTTTCAGGAAACCGCACTCACCCGAAATAGAGACGCATTCAGGAGAAACAGGGACCTGCTTATTCTGATTGGTGCAGCCTTCTACCTACTCAATGTGGTGGATGCCCACGTATCTGCTCATTTGAACGAATTCGATGTGAATGACAACCTTTCTCTGAAAGTATCCCCATCTATTCAATCAACTCCATTATTTTCGCAAGCTTTAGGCTTTTCAATCTCACTAAGTATAAAATAATGCGCATCGCACTGATAGGATATGGTAAAATGGGCAAGTCCATTGAGCAAATTGCCAAGGCGAGAGGTCACGAAATCAGTTTCATCATAGACCAGGAGAACCACTCGGACATCCACAAGATATCACCTGATAATACAGACATGGCTATTGAGTTCTCACAGCCTTCTTCAGCTTATGATAACATTACCACCCTCCTTTCCAATAAGGTGAAAACCATGGCCGGTACCACCGGCTGGCTGGATCGGTATGATGAAGTAAAAACACTCTGTACAAGTACCAATGGCACTTTCCTCTATGCTTCTAACTACAGTGTAGGGGTCAATTTGTTTTTCGAACTGAACGAATGGCTGGCCAACAAGATGAGCCAACTGGAAGGATTTGTGCCGGAGATGGTGGAAGTGCACCACACGGAGAAAAAAGATGCCCCAAGTGGCACCGCCATTACCCTTGCTGAAGGTATTCAACAAAATGACCCCTCCGTAAAAAAATGGGTCAATGAGCCTTCTCAGGAACCCCAAACGCTGGGTATACTATCCAGAAGAGAAGCCAATGTGCCAGGCACGCACACTGTCACCTATCGTTCGCCACTGGAAACGATAGAAATCACCCATATAGCACACGACCGGAAAGTTTTTGCGGAAGGTGTAATAAAAGTAGCTGAGTGGGCAACTAACCAGACCGGAATCTTATCAATAAGAGAGTTTTTAAATAATCGATCATAAATGTATCTCAACGACTTTAGCCTGTCATTCACCCTGATTTTCGTAATCGGATGGTACTTACTGCAATCAATTGCTTATTACAAGTTTTTTGAAAAGGCCGGACAACCCTCATGGATTGGTTTTGTGCCTTTCTATAACTACTACGTTCACCTGAAGATTATCGGAAGGCCCTCATGGTGGCTATTCCTGCTCTTTGTGCCGGTGGTTAATTTCTTTATTGCACTGACCATCCACCTGGATTTGCTCAAGTCCTTCGGCCGATATTCATACAAAGATCAATCCCTTGGAGTGATCTTCGCTCCTGTTTACATGGTTTACATTGCCTTTAGCAGTGCCACCTATGAGGGTAAGGCCACAGAAATGCCCAAGAGAGTGCGCACGGTAGGTCAGGAATGGTTCGAGGCGATTGTCTTTGCTGTCTTTGCTGCCACTTTTATCCGATGGATTTTTATGGAAGCCTATGTGATCCCCACTCCTTCCATGGAGCGTTCATTATTGGTAGGTGATTTCCTTTTTGTAAGTAAGATCAACTATGGCCCAAGAACACCAAAAACACCCCTACAGATACCACTCACCCATGCCAAAATCTGGGGGACAGAAATCCCGTCCTACATAGAAGCCATCGAGCTTCCACAGTTCAGGCTGCCCTCTTTGGGGAAAGTGGAGCGTAATGACGTGGTGGTATTCAACTATCCCGTGAACGATACTTACAACCGAAGACCGGATGGAGATTTCCATCCACTTGACTTAAAAACGCACTACATCAAGCGCTGTGTCGCCATTCCCGGAGACGAAATAGAGGTTAGATCAGGTCAGGTATACCTCAACGGTGAGAAAGGAAAAGATCCTGAGATGATGCAGCACAAATACTTTGTAGAAACAGATCAGGTGATCAGGGATCGGGTATTCAGCAACTACAATATTTGGGAATATGGTCCTGCCGTTACCCCGGAGGGCAAAAAAGGATATGTGGTGCTTACTACAAAGTATGAAGCTGAACAGCTCACCCAGCTCGAATTTGTGAAATCTGCTGAGCCCATGTTCATGAATAAAGAAAATGCCGAACCACGAATCTTTCCGGACTCCAGGTACTTCCCCTGGAATGCAGACAATTTTGGGCCTCTGAAAATACCTGGGCGCGGTTTCACTATTCAGGTAGACGAATACAGCCTGGCCAAATATGGTTCTACCATTCAGGATTACGAAAATCTGACTGACGTTGAAATTGATGAGGACAAGCTCATCATTGATGGTCAGGAGGTGTCCGAATATACCTTTACCAAAGATTATTACTTCATGATGGGCGACAACCGACACAACTCTGAGGACTCCCGTTATTGGGGCTTTGTGCCGGAAGATAATGTGGTAGGTGAAGCTTCGTTTATCTGGATGTCTATGGATGAAAAAGGATCGTTCCTGAGCAAGATCAGATGGAGCAGATTATTCAATGTGATCGAATAATAATGCCCTGAGGTGTTTTAATTAACAAAAGATACTGCATAGGTTGGGCTCTTGTGTTAACTTAGGACCTTTTCTCAAGCTCTTGCGAAGAGTACCCTAAACAAATGATATGCTCGAACTAGCTAGTATTTTTGTGCTTGGTATTTTTGCTCAGTGGCTCGCCTGGAAAATCAAGCAGCCTGCCATATTACCGTTAATCTTAATAGGTTTAGCCATCGGGCCAATAGCTTCCCTCTTTACAGCGGACGGGAGCAAGTTGATAGACGGTGATGCTATTTTTAGTGGCGACCTGCTTTTCTCTTTCGTTTCTATAGCCGTTGGAGTCATCCTGTTCGAGGGTGGTCTGACTCTCAACCTTAAAGAAATCAGGAGCCTGGCCGGTACTGTCAGAAACCTACTCATCATAGGAGCCCTTATTACCTTCATTGGAGGGGGCGTATCTGCTCATTATATCATGGGCTTAAGCTGGCAGATGTCCTTTCTATTCGGTGCCCTCATCATCGTTTCGGGTCCTACCGTAGTGATTCCGATCCTCAGAAATGTACGGCCCAATACCAACGTGAATACCGTGCTCAAATGGGAAGGAATTCTTATTGATCCGCTTGGCGCCTTAATCGCGGTGTTGATGTATGAATTCATTCTATCTTCCAAGCATGGTGCTGACTACCCTACTGAAGTGTTTCAGGACTTCTTCATCACCGTATCAGCAGGCATAGTTTCAGGTGGACTTGGTGCTTTTTTTCTATACTCTCTTATCAAAAACAACGCATTACCGAGCTATCTCCAGAATGTATTTACGCTTGCTTTGGTAATTTTCACCTTTGCAGTATCGGAGATGATTCACGCTGAGGCAGGCCTGATGGCGGCCACGGTGATGGGAATTGCGCTCGCCAATGTGAAGCTGGAAGAGCTAAAAAAGATCCTTTCGTTTAAAGAAGACATCAGTGTGATTCTTATCTCAGTGCTCTTCATTTTGCTCTCTTCCAGGATAGACATCATTCAAATAGAGAAACTAGGTTGGGAGAGTCTGATTCTCTTCCTGATCATTATACTGATTGTGAGACCCCTGGGGGTTTTATTGAGTACCATTGGCTCCCACCTCAACTGGAGAGAGATCGTCTTCATCTCATGGATCGGCCCTAAAGGGATTGTCGCAGCGGCCGTGGCTTCACTCTTTTCTCTTGACCTGATCAAGGGCGACACGCAAATAGACCCAAAAGAAGCGGAGCTACTGCTTCCTCTCGTATTCCTCATTATCGTTGGCACCGTGGTGCTACAAGGCTCTTCTGCCAAGTATGTGGCTGCGCTATTGGGCGTGAAGCGTGCTGAGCCAAAAGGTATTTTAATCGTGGGTGCCAATGAGCTCGCCCGCAAGGTTGCCCAGGTCATTAAAGACCATGGTACCTATGTGCTGCTCGTGGATACCTCAGCCCCAAGTATCAAAGAAGCCAAAAAAGCAGGACTAAAAACCCTTCAAGCCAACATTCTGTCTGATCAGATCTTTGATGAAATAGACCTTTCCAAAATAGGCAAGCTTGTTGCCATGACGTCCAACTCCGGGCTTAATGACCTGGCCTGCACATGGTTTGAAAAGGAACTTGGTGAAACCAATGTATTCAGGCTGGCCAGCAAGGAAGAAACAGATAACACTAACCTTCCGTTACCTAAAAATGTTCTATTCAATGCCCGGGTTGATTTTGTTACATTGGTTCAATTGATCAGGGTGAAAAATCCATTCTCCGAGATGTCTTTTGAAAGTCAGTCTGAGTATGAGGATTTTAGAAAGGAGTATGCTAAGAGGATGATTCCTTTATTCTTAACCGGAGAGGGGGATGAGTTTCAGTTTATCACAGGCTATACCAGTAAAACTGACAAACTTACCTCGCTCGTGTATGTGAAAAAACCCAACTTTGATTCGGAAACCGTAGCGGATGACGATGAGGATGTTGAGTACATCCAATCATAGAAGCTATTGGATAGGAACCGGGGTGAGTAAATAGGCTATTAATCTGATCAACATGATCATACCGACGATAAATCCCACGAGCATCATGCATCCCGGTAGTGTGTTTTTTCTTTCCCGACGCCCCTCGAGATGATCGTAGTAACTCATATCACCAATTTATAGATTCCTTTCCATTTTTAAGCAAATAATTATTCGCTTTTGAGAACGGTTTACTACCAAAAAATCCCCGATGAGCGGAAAATGGTGAGGGATGTGGTGATCTGATCACAAAATGCTTTTGAGAATCAATGATTTCTCCTTTTCGCTGGGCATAAGCCCCCCATAAAATGAAGACCAGCCCAGTCTTTTGCTCAGAGAGCAAACGAATCACAGCATCCGTAAACTCCTCCCAACCTTTATTTTGGTGCGAGCCGGGCTGGTGTGCCCGAACCGTGAGTGTAGCATTCAGCAGGAGAATGCCTTGCTGGGCCCATCGTTCCAAACTTCCATGAGGGGGAATGTCTTTACCTAAATCTCCTTTCAACTCCTTAAAAATGTTCACGAGCGAAGGAGGCATAGGCACTCCCTCCCGTACTGAGAAACACAGCCCATTGGCCTGGCCTGGTCCGTGGTACGGATCCTGCCCAATGATAACCACTCGGGTATCTTCCACAGGACAAAGGTCAAAGGCATTGAATATATGCCCTCCAGGAGGATAAATCGTATGTTTTTGATACTCTTCTTTTATAAATCCGGTAAGTTCTTTGAAATAACTCTTGTCAAATTCTGTTTTTAATAATGACTTCCATGAAGGTCCGATTTTTACATTCATATGACTATCTGAAAACTTTCTTTTGATTGATAGTAAATTAAATGAGAAATCTTATAAATTTCTCTCCGAAAACAAAGCAATGACTACTGATACTACAAAAGGAATAAAGGTAACGGTTGATACCGAATATCAGCAGGAATACTCCAATCCCGTACAGCGTCATTATGTGTTTACTTACCAGATCACAATAGAAAACCTAAGTGATAAGACCATACAGCTCCTTTCCAGACACTGGGACATCATAGACCTTACCTTTCCAAAAAGAGAAGTGGAAGGTGAAGGTGTGGTAGGAAAGCAGCCCATCCTGGAACCCGGTCAAATGCACCAATATGTATCCGGGTGTAATCTAAAATCCGGCTTTGGTAAAATGTATGGGCATTATACCATGGAGCGCCTGGTGGATGGCAAACGATTCAAAGTAAATATTCCTGAATTTGAAATGGTTGTTCCATTCAAATTGAACTAACCCACTTGGCTTCCCCATTTTTCACTTTCATACAATATCTGAAATACAGATCTCGCGGACTCAATGCCCATGACCTGCACTCCCCTTTTGTCTTTGAACTGTACAATAAGGTCATTCGGAAGAATGTGAAAGAGCAAGAATCCGCCCTAAGGAAACTCAGGAAACAGATCACCAACTCAGATACTCAGATTGATTACCAGGATCCGAAAACAGGAGAACGGCGGCAAACTACCGTGAGAAAACTGGCCAGCAGAGTGGCCTCCAGGCATTCTTTTTCATACTTTCTCTTCAAGCTGATCAACCACCAGCAATACGAAACTGTACTGGAGACCGGCACATCCATAGGCCTGAACACCCTATATATGGCTCAGTCACAGGCCAGTAGTATATGGACCTTGGAAGGTTCTCCTGAAATCGCCCGCATCGCTAAAGGTCATTTTGAAGCCATGGGCCACACACATATCCATCAGGTAACTGGTCACGTGAGGGACACCTTTGTGCCAAGCCTCAGGGAGGCGCAACCTGATTTGATTTTTCTGGATGCCGATCACCGATCGGAAACCATCACATTCTACCTTGATGCCATTCAAAAATACTCGCCCGACACCCAGTGCATCATCCTTCACGACATTCATTGGTCTCATGACATGAGCAACAGCTGGAAAACCATCGTTGACGATCCGGCATACTCTCTGACCATTGACCTCTTCCAGGCCGGAATCATATTTCCACATCACCCTATGAAAAAGCAACACTTTGTGTTGAAGTTTTAAGGAGCGCAAGCGATTATTATTTTCGGGCCTATTCGCCTATTTTTGCGTGCAAATCAAAAAACAGCGATGGAAGTACAAAACGAAAATAGCACCCCACAGAGCAATCCGAAACCAAAAGACAGAACAGCCCTGTTCATTGGGTTAATTGTGGCATTGCTGGGGGTTCTGGTATTTTTATATTATAGCAATAACACCCTGGAGCAGGAGAAAGAAGCGCAAGCCCTCGAACTCAACAAAACATTGCTTCAGTTGGATAGTATTTCCAGTCAGTTGGACAGTAAGATCCTGACCATTTCCCAACTTGGGGGAGAAATAGACACACTATTGAAAATCAAGCAACAGCTGGAAACAGAAAAGAAACAACTCCTGACCAATCAGAGCAGACAAAAAGACCTGATGGCCTCCCTGAAAGACAGAGTAGACGGCTATCAGGAACTCCTGCTAGCCAAAGATGTGGAAATAGAAGAGCTGAAAAAACTCAACGATGAACTCCTCACGGAGAACGTGGAACTCAAAACAGAAAAACAGCAGCTGAACGAATCCATCCAGGAAATCAACAAAGCCAAAGAAGAACTGGCCGATAAAGTGGCCTTTGCTTCGAGGCTGAAAGTGGAAGGCCTCAAAGTATTTGCAGTAAGTGATGGTGGTAAAGAACGCGAGGGTGAATTCAGAAGCCGGCAGGTGGATCAGTTGAAAATTACTTTTACAGTAGCCGATAATAAAGTGGCTCCCATTGAAGGTAAAGACCTGCTGGTAAGGATCATAGCCCCTGATGGAAACGTACTATTTGATGTCACCAGAGGCTCAGGCTCATTTATATTCGAAGGCCGTGAGCTATTCTACTCTGCCAAACAGGAGATTCTCTATGACAAAAACAGCCAGCTAGTCACCGTCTTTTACAAAAAAGGAAGCGAATACGTCACGGGCAGTTATCAGGTGGAGGTCTATACGGATGACTACCTGATGGGCAAAGGAAGCTTTTTGGTGAAATAGAAAGGATCGTCGACTGTTGACAATTCGCCCTTATTCATTGCGCATTAGTATTTCTTTCCCTACTTTTGCACTTCGAAAAATTTTAGTTATCTATTTAACATTATTATGAAACGAGATTACGAGACAGTATTCATTTTAACTCCCGTTTTGTCTGAAGCTCAGATGAAGGATGCTGTCGAAAAGTTCAGAGGTGTTTTGAAAGATAGCGGTGCAGAGATTGTAAATGATGAGAACTGGGGTTTGAAAAAACTGGCCTATCCTATCAATCACAAGAGCACAGGCTTCTATCACCTTTTTGAATTTAAGGCAGAAACATCCGTAATCAACAAGTTGGAGACAGAGTATAGAAGGGACGAGAAGATCATGCGATTTCTTACCACCGCTCTTGACAAGCACGCTGTGACTTACAATACGCGAAGAAGAAAAGGAGAATTCAACAAGAAAAAAGAGGAAGTAGCATCATGACACTACAGAACGAACCGATCAACAGAGAGCAGAAAAAAGACAAATACTGCCGATTCAAGAAAAGTGGCATCAAATACATCGACTACAAGAATCCTGATTTCTTGCTAGCTTTTGTAAATGAGCAGGGTAAACTTCTTCCAAGAAGAATTACCGGAACAAGTCTGAAATACCAGAGAAAGGTTTCTCAGGCCGTTAAAAGAGCAAGACATCTTGCTTTCTTGCCATATGTTACAGACTCTTTAAAGTAATAGTGAGATGGAGATAATATTGAAAGACGACGTAAAAGGAGTAGGATACAAAAACGATATCGTGAGCGTAAAGCCAGGATACGGAAGAAACTATCTGATTCCTCAGGGTTTTGCAATCATCGCTAGCGAAAGCAACAAGAAGATGATCGCTGAAAATGTAAGACAAGCAGCTCACAAAGCTGAGAAGATAAAAAATGACGCTGAAGAAATCGCCAGCAAACTTGGAGACCTGAAATTAGAAATCAGAACCAAAGCTGGAGAAAGCGGGAAAATTTTCGGTGCTATCACTGCCCTTCAGGTGGCTGATGCATTGAAAGAAAAGGGATTTGATATTGACAGAAAGAAAATCAGTCTGGGCAGTATCAAGGAACTTGGAGAACATTCTGCTGTCATCGACCTTCACAAAGCTGTTCATCACGAAATTACCATTAGTGTAATCGCTGAATAAGCACAGTCATCAGAAGATACGAAAACCCTGATTTCGAATAGAAATCAGGGTTTTTTTGTTTTATTCTTTCCCTAACTTAGCTACTGTGTTTACCCTACCCTTCCAAATACCAGAAGCACCACATAAGATCAAGCTGAAAGATTCTATTTTCAGTATCGGCTCTTGCTTTTCGGACAACATTGGGGATAAACTCACCGCACACAAGTTTGATGTGGTCACCAACCCTCTGGGAATCCTGTACAACCCCTTTTCCATTTTCAAAAACCTCCGGCTCCTGCTCTCCGAAGGGCTGGACCCGGATAACTTCATTGAAGCAGGCGGCGTTTACTTTCACTGGGATACCCATAGTGCCATCTCCGGAACCGGACTGGATTCCTTCAAAGCTCTTCTGGAAACCAGAAGCCTCACCTCCAGACAAAGTCTGACCAGTGCTAACTGGCTGATCATCACCTTAGGTACCATCTATGTGTACAAACACCTGGAAAGCGGTAAAATAGTCGCGAACTGTCATAAGATTCCGCAGCGACATTTTGAGAAGTTAAGCCTCAGCCAGGCGGAGATTGAGGAGGATTTTTTCCAAACCATGGAACTGATCCGAACCATCAATCCTGACATAAAAGTAATCCTCACCGTGAGTCCTGTACGCCACATCCGGGATGGCCTCATCGAAAACAATGTGAGCAAAGCCACGCTTCTTCAAACCGTCAATAACATTGTGAAGAAGGATCCAAATACCTACTATTTCCCGGCTTACGAAATCCTAATCGATGAGCTTAGGGATTATCGTTTCTACAAGGAGGACATGATCCATCCTACCGATCAGGCCATCCATTACATTTGGGAGCGCTTCATCGGGGCTTGTTTAGATACGGATGCTATTGGTTTTATCAGTGAATGGACCAAGGTCAAAAAATCATTGGAGCATCGTCCCTTTCATCCTGACACCAGCGAGCATCAGCGTTTTCTCAGGTCTACACTCAAAAAGCTGGAAGGACTTAGCAGGCGTGTAGACGTCTCCGGTGAAATGGAGCAGATAAAAAACCAACTGACTCAGTGAGCATGAAGGCACACATCTACAGCTCACTGGTGATCAGCCTCTTATTCATTAAGTGTACCCAGAATATGACACAACAAGAAGAAACAACCCAGGAATACGAATTCACCAACCACCTGATTAACTCTACCAGCCCCTACCTCCTTCAGCACGCTCACAATCCGGTGGATTGGTATCCATGGGGGCCAGAGGCTTTGAACAAAGCGCAGGAAGAGAATAAGCCCATCCTGCTGAGCATCGGTTATTCCTCCTGTCACTGGTGCCATGTGATGGCCCATGAGAGCTTCGAGAATAAAGAGATTGCCAGGCTGATGAATGAGCGGTTTATCAACATCAAGCTGGATAGAGAAGAGCGACCAGACCTTGACAACATCTATATGGATGCCGTACAGGCTATGGGCCTGCGCGGTGGCTGGCCACTGAACGTATTTCTCACTCCAGATCAAAAGCCCTTTTACGGAGGCACTTATTTTCCCCCTGATCAGTGGAAAAAGCTCATCGTCTCTGTCAGTGATGCCTATGTACACAAATATGATCAGTTGTATGAATCAGCGTCACAGTTTGCAGCCAATATAGATCAGAGTGAGGCCGAAAAATACGGGCTTACAGAAGGCGGCGTGACCCTTACGTTATCGGATTTTGACAGTACTTACACCAGTCTGAAAGACAAATTTGATCCGAAATGGGGAGGAATGAACCGCTCACCAAAGTTCCCAATGCCGGCGCTGTGGAACTTCCTGCTCACCTACTCTCATATCAGCGGGCAATCGAAAGCTGAAGAACATTGTCTCTTTACGCTCGATAAAATAGCCGCCGGTGGCATATATGATCACGTCGGCGGTGGTTTTTCGAGGTACTCTGTAGATGGGGAATGGCATGTTCCTCATTTCGAAAAAATGCTCTATGACAATGGTCAGCTACTCTCTCTATATGCCAACGCCTATAAGCTCACCGGCAAAAGCGAGTATAAACAGGTCCTAATCGGCACGGCTCAATGGTTGGAACGAGAGATGCTGGATAGCAATGGAGGTTTCTATAGTGCCCTGGATGCGGACAGCGAAGGTGAAGAAGGTAAATTCTATGTCTGGACTTTCGACGAGGTGAAGGAAATGGCCGGTGATGATTTCTCAATCATTGCAGAATACTACAATGTCACAAAAGAAGGCAACTGGGAAGAAGGAAAAAATGTCCTGAGAAAGTTGGAAGAGGATAAGGTGCTCGCCGCAGAACTCAACCTTGACCTCACCAATCTCAGACAGACGGTTGACCGGTTCAATCAAAAGGCCCTAAAAGCCCGAAGTGGTAGAATCAGGCCCGGGCTGGATAATAAGCTCATCGCTGGATGGAATGGACTGGCATTAAGTGGTTTATGCCAAAGTTATCAGGCCACTGGTGACAACATTTTTGCCAAACTGGCTACTGGAAATGCGGCCTTTATCAGAAATCATCTGGTGACTAAGGATGGGCTGGTCAGAATATATGGGCTCGATACGCGAGGGTACCTGGAAGATTATGCTGCCGTTATCCAGGCATTCATCACTTATTACGAGACCTTCTTTGATGAAACTTATCTGAACCTGGCCCAAACAATGACAAATCAGGTGATTAGTGAGTTTTACGACCATAAAGAAAACCTATTCTACTACACGAGCAATCAGGCCGAAAGCCTCATCGCCCGTAAGAAAGAGATTTTCGACAATGTCATTCCAGCTTCCAACTCTATTATGGCTGAAAACCTGCAAAAACTAGGGCTGATGTATGACGATGAGTCATATAAGAAGATGTCTTTTACCATGGTCTATCAGCTCAATAAGCTCATTAGACAGGAGCCCGAGTACCTCTCCAACTGGGCATCTATTTCCTTGCTCAGGCTTAAGCCAACTGCAGAAGTGCTGCTGGTGGGCGAGCAAGCCCAAGAACAGGCTCTCCAAATTCACAAAGCCTATCTGCCCAATAAAATCCTCATGGCCAGCACCAATGGCAGTACCCTGCCTCTATTTGAATACAAAACCGCAATGAATAATGAAACGACAATCTACGTGTGCTTTGATAAAGTATGTAAGCGGCCGGTGAATAATATTGATACTGCAATGGCTGAGATTCACGATCGAAAATGATATGTTCACTCACTCACAATTCAGTTTCAGCCCCTAAAGAACTTTTATGTCTAAGGGATTGCCTAATTTAAAGCCACCAAACCATCAACCAACTACAATGGTCTTATATCAGGAAGAAAAAAAATATGTTGATAGTCTCCGAAAAAGTCTAGTAGAGGATAAGGAAATTTCAACTGAAAAAATTGAAGAGTTGCTCAATAAGTTTGAAGACATGATGGAAATGACCAGTGTCAGCATCAAAATGATCGATCGTCTGATGCAGAACTATGACAAACTAAAGCAGCAAAACGGAGCTGCCCCAGTAACCGTAAAAAACCAGTAAGCCCTTTCTAAAAAATTACCCTCGCATGCATTTCTGGTTTAGATTTGTATGATTGAGCTACCTTGAAGTCATATTACCTCTGCCTCTTCCAGGCACATTCACTTACAGATTTTCTGATTTACTTTATCCGAACCCTCAAATTGGGGCAAGAGTTGTCGTGCAGTTCGGGAAACGAAAAATCTACACAGGCATCATCCACAGCGTTCACGACGAAACTCCCACCAATTACAACCCCAAGGAAATCCTCGATCTGGTAGATCAGGAGCCGGTACTCACCCTTCAACAGCTTCAGTTTTTCGAATGGATGAGCAGTTACTACATGTGTACGCTCGGTGAGGTGATCAATGCTGCGCTACCTGCAGGGCTCAAAATCTCCAGTGAATCCATCTTATCTCTCCACCCTGAAACGGTGATTGAGGATTTGGACTTGACCGAAAAGGAACAATCGATCATCAATCACCTCCTCTCTGGTGATATCAAAATGAGTGAGGTCAATAAAATTCTGGACATCAAGTCACCGTACAACCATGTCAAAAACCTGAAAGAGAAAAACGCCATTCAGGTATTTGAGCAGGTAAAAGACAAGTACGCTCCGAAAAAGGAAACCTGGATCAGGCTCTCAAAACCCCACGCCACCGAAGACGGACTAGACAGCCTGTCTGCGGAGCTGGAGAAGAAGACCAAGCAGTTGGATGTACTACTGGCCTACCTGCGCCTTGTTCCCCTGTTAGAATCGCCCTCCTCCAATGAGCAGGGGATCAGTAAAAAAGAGTTAACCCAATCAGCTATCAGCCCATCCTCGCTGAAGACGCTTATCAAAAATGGGGTGTTCGAGGAATGGGAAAAAACAGTCTCACGATTGGATGGAATGAAAACATCCGGTCCTCAACAAATCAACCTCTCTCCTGCTCAGACACAAGCCAGAAAAGGTATTCTGGAGTCATTTCAATCCAAAGGTACGGTGCTGCTCAAAGGAGTGACCGGAAGCGGTAAGACCGAAATTTTCATTTCCTTAATCCAGGACATTTTGGAAAATGGCGGGCAGGTTCTGTACCTGCTACCCGAAATTGCACTGACTACACAGATCATTAAGCGACTCGCCAAGGTCTTTGGTGATCAGTTTGGTGTATTTCATTCCAGGTACTCGGATAACGAGCGCGTAGAGGTCTGGCAAAAAATTCAAAAAGGCGAATTCAACTTCGTGGTGGGCGTGCGCAGTGCTATTTTCCTGCCCTTGAATGACCTTTCGCTCATTATCGTAGATGAGGAGCACGAAACCTCTTTCAAGCAATACGAACCCGCACCACGCTACCATGCACGTGATGCAGCTATCTACCTGGCTTCCATCTTTCATGCAAAGACCCTGCTGGCTACAGCCACTCCCAGTCTGGAGAGTTATCATAATGCCCTGGAGGGTAAATACGGGCTGGTCAGGCTGGACGAAAGGTATAATGAAGCGATACTGCCCAATGTGACCCTGGCCAACCTGGTGAAGGAACGAAAGCAGCGAAAGATTAAAGGCAATTTCAGTTCGGTCCTGATAGAGGCTATTGAAAGGGTACTTGAAAAAGGTAAGCAAGCCATTCTTTTCCAGAACCGGCGTGGCTATGCCCCCTACCTCACCTGCCAAAACTGTGGATTCATCCCCAAGTGCCCGCATTGCGACGTGAGTCTCACCTTTCATATTCACCAAAACCTGCTGATCTGCCATTATTGTGGGCACAAATCAGAAATGCTCTCTTCCTGTGTTCAGTGCAATTCTCAAGAGCTGAAAACCATGAGTTTTGGCACTGAGAAAATCGAAGAAGAACTGCAGCTGCTGCTTCCCAATGCCCGGATAGGCAGAATGGACCTGGACACTACCCGAAGCAAATACAGCTATCAGAAAATCATCGATGATTTTGAGCGGGGAGACATAGATGTGCTGGTAGGCACACAGATGGTGAGCAAAGGCCTCGATTTTGACCATGTAGAGCTTGTAGGCGTATTTGATGCTGACCGAATGATCCATTTCCCGGATTTCAGGTCACACGAGAGGGCCTATCAGCTCATCCATCAGGTTAGCGGCCGTGCCGGACGCAGAGCAGATCAGGGTCATGTGGTCATCCAAACCAACGATCCGGAACAAGCCATTTTTTCACACCTGAAAAGACAGGACTATGAGAGCTTTTTCAATCGGGAAATCCTCGAACGTCAGCAATTTCATTACCCGCCCTTTTACCGGATGATCCGTATTACGTTTAAAGACAACGAGAAGCAAGTGGCTGGAAATGCTGCTCAATTCTATTCGAAACAGATACGTAAGCAGCTGGGTGATATGCGTGTGATAGGCCCGGTGGAGCCTATGATTGGTCGGATCAGAAATCAGTACCTGTTCGATATTACTGTAAAGTTTGAAAAACATGGACTCAATCTGACGGCCTTAAAAGAATTCCTGCTTAATTCGCGTAATATGCTGCTCAGTCAGCAGTTATATAAAAGTGTGAAAGTGATTTTTGATGTAGATCCGGTATAGATGAAGCAAAGCTTTTATATTCTTATTGGTTGGATGATCATGGCGTATGCCTGCGATCCATGCGCTGATTGTGGCGAGCCATTGCGCTATGACCCCACAGTGAAGATGGTCTTTATTAACCAGGACAGTGCAGATGTCCTCAATGACAGCATTCAGTTCAACAAAGACTCTATCACCACCAATACAGCCTTGCGCAAAGTTAACACAGACTCGTCACGAGTACTTCAGGACTCCCTGCTCATAGTGGACACACTGGTGGCTGCGGGTAAGGAAGAGTACGTTGAGGTTCAGACCCGGTTCAATCAAACCATCGATAGCCTCAAGATCGTTTCAGACAGTCTGTCCTCCTACTCCAAGCAGCTCACAGCGATCAATACTGAGCTCACTAAGATTCTGACTGTGATCAATAAAGGTACGGTGCAACTCCAGCAAACCAGCATTCTGGAAACCGGAGCAGCACTAATTTACGAAGACTCGATGACCTCTTTCAGGCTACCATTACTCCTCGCCAGTAGTCAGACGAGCTACCAGATCACCATCGATGGCATCGATTATGCCATTGCTTTCACGTATGAAACTTTCGAGTCCATTGATAAAGCCCGGGTGGCTAAGGTAAGTGCCGGGAATTTAGCTGTTCTGTCGCACTCCTTTGATTCATTAACTTTAAATTGCCCGTCTGACTGCATAAGTGATGATGCGACCGTTACTGTATATTTCTAGTTTTTTACTGATTTGGCAATGTTATAGCCAGGCAGACTCCGTAGCTGTGGACAGTCTACAGGAGGAAAAAGTGCGTTTTATTCAACCCTCGTTCAGTTTTGACTATGGGAAAGCGCTGGTGAGGGCAGCTGGATTTGAGCAAAAGTATGAAGGGGCTTTTACTCTGCTTTTCTTCGACAACTACTACCTCACAGGGGAAATTGGGACTGGAGATCTCGAACCCAAAAACGGAATTGAAAACGGGAAATACCGGTCAGAAGGTGATTACTTCCAAATCGGTGGCGGATACCTGAAAGCCATCAACAGTACCAGCAAGCTGGGGTTGGGCGTACGGTATGCCAAAAGTAATTTTAACGACCAGGGAGAGTATTATGTGGAGAGTCAGTCAGGTAGCCAGGATGACTATAGCGAACGATTTGAACGAAAGCAGCTGGAAGCCCGATGGGTGGAAATGGTCCTCACCTCGGAGAGCTTTGTCAGGTTCAAGAAATCAGAACCTGAAGCCAGGATCAACCGACTGTTTTCACTCGGATTTCATTTGAGACTCAGGGTGATGTCCTCCTATGATCGTTATTCTCCCATTGATGTGTATAGTGTTCCCGGGTTTGGTCGTACCGTCAATAACCCCAACTTGGCCCTCAACCTGTTTTTAAAATTCACACCTTTTTAAGAGATCATTATACCCACCTTACCAAGACACTAAGACCGGTAAGAATCAAATATCCCATTCGTCATTGAGCAGGCGAATGGCATGGTGTCCGGTGAGATCAAACTGACAGGGTACCAATGAAATGTAGTTGTTGGCAATGGCCCATTCGTCATTATCCTCCCCCTTATCGTGATTCACAAAGTTTCCGATCATCCAAAAGTACTTTCTCCCATGAGGATCTACCCGCTGGTCAAATTCCTCTTCCCATCTGGCATTGGCCTGACGACATACCTTAATCCCTTTTATTTTCTGGTTTTGGTGAGCCGGTATATTTACATTGAGGGCTATCCCTTTAGGAATTCCCCTGGTCAAGGCCTCGCGGGCAATCTTCAGAATGTATTCGTCCACATGAGACATCTCCGCATCCGTGTCGTAATCACAAAGTGAAAACCCAATGGCCGGAGTACCTTCTATGGCAGCCTCAATGGCCGCACTCATCGTACCCGAATAAAGTACGCTGATCGAGGTATTACTACCATGATTGATACCACTTACTACCAAATCGGGCTTTTTATCTTTCAGCAGATGATGCTTGGCCAGCTTCACGCAATCTGCAGGAGTGCCGCTGCATTCGTATGCCGGAATCTGATCTCCAAACAGTCGGTTTTCGGTGAGTCTGAGCGTATCCCCCACGGTAATGGCGTGTCCCATGCCGGACTGAGGACTGTCTGGTGCTACCACCAATACATCGCCAATCTGAGCCATCAGGGTTACTAGTTTCTTAATTCCATTGGAGGTAATGCCATCGTCGTTGGAGACGAGTATCAGTGGTTTGGACATGTAGTCTGTTTTTATATAGCGTTGTAAAAGGCTGTAATCCGGATGAGGTCTCTCAATTCATCTGTCTTCAGTCTGTTTTTCTTAATGAAGCTCTTCACTTCTGATGAATGCTTAGACATGATATTCATCAAATCACTTTTTTTGCCCAGGTAGAGATCTATCTTTCCATCCTTATGGAGAAAATAGAAGGTATAGTGCACCTTATCCTTTACAAAGGACCCACCCCAATACGCTGAGCTATTGGAGACACTTTCCTGCACGATGGCCTCTCTGGAAAGCAAGGAGAGCGGCCCTTCATACAAAACCTCAAAGATGATAGGAATCTCATAGTTGTAGTTGACATTATAGGGAATAGAATAGAACTGACGGTAGTTATCCACTATTTTGTCATATATCTCAAAATAGAAAACCTTATGACTACTGAAGGTTTTCACCACATTGCCCTTGATCAACTGCACAATGTTGGCCTCCATGTCATATTTAATCAATCCCCGTACCGTATCATCCTCTGTGGTGATCAGGTAACCGTCATGCCATACCTCGGACGAAAACTCCTGTGCGTGGCTTACAAACCCGGCAGCACAGAAGGTCAAAAATAAAAATAGTCTCCTCATCAACAGTTATTTTTTCAGAATCTCGTGCCCCATTTTATCCCGCTTGGTTTCAAGGTACTTTTGATTGTGGACATTTGGAACAACCTCTATAGCTACGTTCTCAACAATTTCCAGACCATAACCCATTAGACCGATGCGTTTTTTTGGATTATTTGTGATGAGTTTGAGTTTGGTCACCCCCATTTTCCTCAAAATCTGTGCGCCAACACCGTAATCCCGTTGATCCATATGGAATCCGAGCTTTTCATTGGCTTCCACAGTATCCAGCCCTTCTTCCTGGAGCTTATACGCTTTGAGTTTATTTAATAGACCAATGCCGCGCCCTTCCTGATTCATGTAGAGCACCACGCCCTTGCCTGCCTTCTCTACCATTTGCATGGCACTGTGTAGTTGATTGCCACAGTCACACCGATAGGAGCCGAAAATATCACCAGTCACACATGAGGAGTGTACCCGCACAAGCACAGGCTCATTTTCCTCCCACTCACCTTTGTAGAGTGCCAGGTGGGTCTCATTGGTGTTCTTTTGCTTGAAAGCCTTCAGGCGAAACATGCCATGCTCGGTAGGCATATCTACAGCAATCTCCTCTTCCACCAGGGACTCATGTTCCATCCGGTATGCAATCAGGTCCCTGATAGACACGAGTTTCAAATTGAATTTATCAGCGATAATCCTGAGGTCCGGTAGACGGGCCATTGTACCATCTTCCTTCAGTATCTCCACCAGCACGCCCGATGGGTGAAGTCCCGCCAATCTGGAAAAATCAATGGCGGCCTCTGTATGCCCTGTTCTTCTCAACACGCCACCTTCTTTGGCTTTCAGCGGGAAAATGTGTCCTGGTCTGCCCAGATCTTCTGGTTTGGTATCTTCATGAACAAGTGCCTGAATGGTCTTTGATCGGTCGGAGGTACTAATGCCGGTGGTGGTCCCATGACCGATAAGATCCACTGACACGGTGAAGGGGGTTTCATGCACCGCCGTGTTCTTTCCTACCATCAGGTCCAGACCTAATTCTTCACATCGTTTTTCCAGCAAAGGCACACAGATCAAACCCCGTCCCTCTTTGGACATGAAGTTGATGATCTCTGGGGTGACTTTCTCCGCTGCACAGATGAAATCGCCTTCATTTTCACGATCTTCATCATCTACCACGATGATAATTTCGCCATTCCTGATGGCTTCTATTGCTTCTTTTATTGGGTCAAGAAGTTGCGCTCTACTCATTCTAATTTATTTTCAGTCAATCTTAATACAAGTTATTTTACTGTGACGTTCCCCAGAAATTCCGCCAGACTCATTTCTATTTTTTTGAGTCCGTTGATTTCGTCCAGCAGAATGTCAATATCATCTTCATTGGTCGCTTCCTTTAGTTTTCTGTTTTCCTCCTCTATCAGGTGCTGTACGATCCTGAACTTCAACCTGAGTATGTTAGAATAGGTAACGTCCCTCAATTGTTCTTCCTCTTTGGGAATATATATCTGAAATTTCTTCTCCCAGTTCTCGCTTACCTCGTGTTTTGAGGTCATCAGGTTCACCACCTCGCGTTTGATTTCCTCTGTGCCATGCTGTATGAGATAGTCCCCATCAATAATGGCTCCTTCGTTTAGCTTCTGTTTGAAAATATCAAGGATACTTTTATACACCGGGTTGGTAAATTGGATTTCCTCTACCTCCGAAAGAAAGTATGAGATCAAATCTTCATCGACCAACTCGTGATTGGTGAAGTGACTCTTTCCGTAATTCACCAGGACCCGGATGCTCTCCTTCTCCTGAAGCTCTATGACCTTCATGATATCGAGCTCCTCCGGTGCCTCTGGCTGAGCCATCAACAGGTCCTGAGGGGTCAGGTTTTCACCTGCCTGATATCCCGTCTTGTCCTTGTCCCGGTTAAGCTGGATCAGGATCTTGTTTTGCTCCGCCACCAGCACTGCCTCAGCAATCCCCAGCAGGTCACTGCACTCCTTCAGATACACGGTCCGCTTTACGGGATCATCGATCTTAGTAATGGACCGTACAATGTCTTTGATCAACCCGGCTTTTTTAACCGGATCATCTTTGGCTTCAGCCAAAAAAAGCTTGGTTTTAAAGCGAATAATATCCTGAGATTCACTTTCAATGTAGTGGCTAAAAGCACTGGTACCCAACTGCTTGGCATAACTATCCGGATCTTCTCCTTCAGGTAGTGCCACGGCACGTACATTGAGGCCTCCTTCCAGCAACATATCTATCCCTCTGATGGATGCTTTGATACCAGCAGCATCGCCATCGAAGATTACGGTGACGTTTTCTGTATATCGTTTCAGTAGTTTAATCTGCTCTTCGGTGAGGGCCGTACCCGAAGAAGAAACTACGTTTCTGACTCCTGTCTGATGCATGGAGATCACATCCGTATAGCCTTCTACGAGGTAAACGTTGTCCTCCTTTCGGATGTCCTGCTTGGCTTGAAAGAGCCCGTAGAGAATTCGGCTTTTGTTGTAAAGCTCGGTCTCCGGGGAGTTGATGTATTTGGGTTGTTTTTTATCCTTGCCCAGCATTCGGGCTCCGAATGCCACCACTTTACCTGATACATTATGTATAGGGAAAATGACCCGGTTTCTGAATCGATCGTAGACCTTTCCCTCTTCCTTTACTACAATCAGGCCAGCTTCTGCGAGCAATTCCTGTCGGTACCCTTTGGCCGTAGCGGCCTTCAGCAAATGATCCCATTCACTCAGGGTATAGCCCAGCTCAAACCCTTTGATGGATTCGTCGGTAAATCCCCGCTCCTTGAAATAGCTCAGTCCGATGGATTTGCCTTCCTCACTCTCCCACAAAAGCTCCTGAAATGATTCTTTGGCAAAATTGAGCAGGATATAGAGACTATCCCGTTTGTTTTGAGCCTCCTGGGCCTCGTCGCTTTGCTCCTCTTCTACGATCTCAACACCGTACTTCTTTGCGAGATATTTCAGCGCTTCCAGATACGAAAGGCCGTCCACTTCCATGACAAAAGTGATACAATCTCCGCCCTTGCCACTGCTGAAATCCTTAAAAATACCTTTGGAGGGCACCACATAAAAAGACGCTGTCTTCTCGTTGGTGAATGGACTGAGGGCCTTGTAGCTACTTCCGGATCGCTTCAGGGTAAGGTAATCACCCACCACGTCCACGATATCCATGCGGTTTTTTATCTCATCGATGGTAGCAGGACTGATCATAGGTTAATCTTCGCAGTATCAGAGTGATTTTTCAAAGCACAAATCTAAGGCTTTACTCTGAAACGAAACGGCCTATTCCGCAAGGCTTATTGTGAACAGAAAGACAATGCTGAATCACAGGATCGCTTGCCCTCCTGATAGATGATATGCGTTTGACGATGGCGTTCATTCAGGACATCACTTTCCAGAAAATCATCGATCATACCAATATATTCGTCCTGAATGGGCTTACTCGCCCACTCATGTCCGCCTCCACAGTCCGTCACGAGATAATACTGCTGGTCGAGGGAGCGCAAACGCTCTGCCAGAGTATATGAGCCTGCGAGCATCATGAATCCGGTCTCATTTGCGTCACAATAATGATGTGGTGCATTGCCGTAAGGCACAAGATTGTCGCAGGTGCCATGAAAAAATGCCGTGGGGATGGCTGTTTCTTTGGTGATCCACCGGGCATCCAGAAGTGCACCGGCCATACTGATCACTCCTGCATATTCGAAGTTTGAAGGCAGTATACCTGCCATGGTCTCCTTCCAGTAAGCCGCATGGACTACCGCCTCGGCACCGGCACTACTTCCAACGATCACTATGCGAGAAGGGTCAATTCCAAACTCGGTCTGTCGATCAATCAGATACGCGACGGACTGGTGGATGTTTCTAGCTGCCTCAAATATGGTATTGATCTTATTCTGAACCGGCTGGTCGCAGCTAAAGGACTTGCCTTTCATGGTGAGGTGATAAGACATGGTAGCCGTGACCCACCCTTTTGAAGTATAGCGCTCGCAAAAAGCCAGATGACCAGCCTCATCCCGCTTTCCTCCGGAGAACCCCCCTCCATGTACATAGATCAGCAAGGGACTAGCCTCTGCCGCACCCTTCGGCGTAAACACATCCATGGCCAGCGTGTCTTCATAGACTACCGTTTTCTTTTGAAAGTCTGAAGCTGACTGAGCACTGAGAAAACAAGTAGTCAAAATAAAAACTGCAGCTAGAAAGTGTCTCATAGTTCAATAGGTACCTCTGTATATGTGATCAAATCGTTTTCCATGATCAGGCTTTAGTGGCATGGACTCACCTCCAGTTTCTGACAACCAGGTAAAGAGTGCTTCCCTCAACCCTTTCGCCACTTCCGCATAATCTTCATTTCTGATCAGATTATTCATTTCATTCGGATCGTTTTCAATATCGTATAATTCATTGATATCCCAAACTCCATGGTAGCGAATATACTTATACTGTGAGGTGCGCACTGCATGCACTGTTGGAGTTTGAGGGAATGGCCGCTCCCAGAAGTACTCATAATAGACCGTATCTCGCCAGGGGATGGATTCCTGATACAGTAGCTTTTTAAAAGAGCTCCCATCCATATGCGCTTTGGTCTCCAGACCCGCCAGGTCCATTACTGTAGGTCCCACATCCACATTTTGAACCACCTCTCTTACCGCGGATGCGGCCGGGATACCTCCACCCATGGCCAGCATCGGGACCCGCATGGATTCTTCGTAGGCCTGTCGCTTGTCTATGAGCCCGTGTTCGCCAAATGAGAACCCATTATCGCCCATGTAGATCACCACGGTATTCTCCAGTAAATCTTCTTTTTCCAGGTAGTCGAGTACGGTGCCTATGCTTTCATCTACAGAAAGCAACGTTTCGCAATAGCGTTTGTAAAAGTCCTCAAAATTGATCTGACCATGGTACATATAATCCACTCCATGCCAGCTATTGCGCTGTGCCTTGGCCCAGTTGGGTAGATCCTCATAATTGTACTCGTCCGCGGAGACAGTACTTCGTTCGTGCCCGGGAGGAAACATGGTGGGTGGGTAAGCTACAGGTTCATTCTCATATTTTCCAATATGCCTTTTAGCCGGCTTAAAATCGGCATGTACTCCCTTGTGAGACAGATATAGAAAAAATGGCTTTTCCTGATCACGATTGCTTATAAAATCAATGGCATAGTCGGTCAGCACATCGGTAACGTAAGCTGAATCCCCATGCACCTGATCCTGACCGTTGAAGTTGATGGTGGGGTTATAATAAACACCCTGGCCTTTAAAACTGGCCCAGAAATCGAAGCCCGGACGCTTGCCAGAATGATGCTCACCCATGTGCCACTTGCCGATGAAACCGGTTTGATAACCCGCCTCCTTCTGGAGGTACTCAGGGAAGAAAACCGTCCCCTCGGGAATCAGCGACTGATTGTCCACGACTTTGTGGTTATGGGCGTATTGTCCTGAGAGGATACTGGCACGGCTGGGTGAACACAATGAGGTACTCACAAAGGCATTTTGAACATGCGCTCCCTCTGTGGCCATTCTGTCCATATGAGGGGTCTCCAAAAAAGGAACCTTCCCCATGAATCCTATAAAATCATAGCGATGATCATCACTGAGAATAAACACCACGTTCTTACGACCCGCAGGATCTGGTTGTGGGGTGGTCTGTTCCCTCTGGCTACATGCTGAAACAATAACAGCCAGAAGTACAAGGTTAAAAGCTCGCTTCATTTTTTTCTTCTTTTGTGGTAATGTCAAAATACCCACCACCAGAAAAAATCGTCATAATCGCCGGCACAAGACTTATTCCCAGAAGTCTGATACCTTTAAAAGCGAATGGGTCAATGCTTCCTGAGTGGTGGGATTTTCTGAAGTGTGAAGAAGTAACAACTATGGGAATATCATTATCAATTTAGTTCGTCCAATTAATTTTCTGCCGTTGTACCTCGCTTGAGTTGGGGCCTGTCATGATCTCAAATTCACCAGTTTCCCAGGTGAAATCTAAATCCGAGTTATAAAATTTCAGGTCTTCAGTAGTCACCTCAAAGGTGACCATAACGGTTTCTCCCGCAGGAATTAACACTTTCTGAAAACCCTTCAGCTCTTGTATCGGACGGGTGATACTTCCCACCAGATCCCTGATGTATAACTGTACCACTTCTTTGCCATCCACCTCACTGCCATTGGTGACAGGCACAGACACCCGAAGTACCTCCGGCCCTTTTAGTTCCTGAGAAGACAGGGTCATTTCACCGAATTCAAAAGTGGAATAACTCAACCCAAACCCAAAAGGATACAAGGGTTCATTGCTTACGTCCAGGTAATTGGATCGAAACTTCTGAAACCACTGACCTTCCGCCAGGGGCCTCCCTGTGTTCTTGTGATTGTAATAGATAGGTACCTGCCCGATATTTTGAGGGAAAGTGGTACTCAACTTACCCGACGGATTCACCTCACCAAAAAGCACATCAGCTATGGCCAACCCACCTTCACTTCCTGCAAACCATGTGCTCAGAATCGCCGGGACGCTTTCAGACTCCCATTTGATGGTAAGCGGTCGGCCGCTTTGCAACACAAGGACCACCGGTTTACCTGTTTTCAGGAGTGCCCTAAGCAAGTGCTGCTGGCTCTCGGGTATTGATATATCTGATCTACTGGAGCTCTCACCGGACATCTCAGCAGATTCACCCAGCAGGGCTACAATTACGTTCGATTTTTGAGCAATGGCCAGCGCTTCATTGATGAGCGCTTCTGCGGAACGATCATCTCTGTACGTGGGCTTCCCGAAAATACTCACCCTGGCCTCCAGTTCAGCATCTTCATAAACGTTGGCACCCTTAGCATACAGAATATCCGTATTAGCTCCAGCCACGGTTTTCATTCCCTCCAGAAGTGAAATAGATTTGGAGAAATCAGCCGCCACACTCCAGGTTCCGGTCATGTTCTCTTTGTTACTCGCCAATGGCCCGATTAAGGCAATGGTACCGCCCTTCTTCAGCGGCAACACATTGTCTTCGTTTTTCAAAAGCACCAATGACTGAGCGGCTATTTCCCGGGCAACCTTCCTTTTTTCAGCAGTGTAAATCTCCGTCTCCGATCGCTGAACGTCACAGTATCGATAGGGGTCTTCAAAAAGGCCAAGTTCAAACTTCGCCCTCAAAATTCTCCTGCATGCTGCATCGATCTGTGCTTCCGTAATGATCCCCTCCTCCAATGACTTTTTGAGTGTTGACAGAAAGCCCTCGCCTACCATATCCATATCTATTCCGGCTTTCAAAGCCAGGGCAGACACCGTTTGCAAGTCGCCCATGCCATGGTCAATCATTTCATTAATCCCTGTGTAATCCGTGACTGAAAAACCACCAAAACCCCACTGCTCTCGCAACACCTCCGTCATCAGCCAGCGATTACCTGTTGCCGGTATCCCATCTATTTCATTGAAAGAAGCCATGACACTCCCCACACCAGCGTCCACAGCGGCTTGATAGGGTGGGAAATATTCGTTGTACATTCTCACGCGACTCATATCCACGGTATTATAATCGCGCCCTGCTTCTATGGCTCCGTATAGGGCGAAATGCTTAACACAGGCCATCATGGTGTTGTATGAAGAAAGGTCATCACCCTGATATCCCTGCACCATCGCCCTAGCCATCAGAGATGCCAGGTATGGGTCTTCGCCTACTCCTTCGGATATCCTACCCCATCGTGGGTCACGGCAGATATCCACCATGGGAGAAAAAGTCCAGGAGATGCCATCGGCAGTGGCCTCCTGAGCAGCTATTCTGGTAGACTGCTCGATTAATTCCATGTCCCAGACACATGATAGTCCCAAGGGAATAGGAAAAACAGTCTTATATCCATGAATCACATCCATTCCAAAAATCAACGGGATTTTAAGTCGGCTTTCTTCCACAGCTATCTGCTGGGTTGCCCTGATCTTTTCTACACCGCTGATATTAAATAAACCGCCTACCTGTCCGGCCTTGATCTTCGGCACTATTCCTGTATTGGAAGCCAGCCCTGTGCTGATGTCACCTGCCCCGGGAAGGTTAAGCTGTCCTATCTTCTCATCGATGGTCATGAGCTTTAAAAGAGAGTCTATCTGAGCCTCATAGGGCTCAACTGTTCGTTGCTGATCAGGTGCGGAGCACCCGCCCAAAAACAACCCTACCATCATCATCCCAAGCACTAATTGATCCCTCATTGTTCTCCTTTGGTGTAAAAATGTGTGTCTATTTTTCATACTCAAACCCTAATTTCTTCAGGCCATCCTGCACCTCTGGTGCAGACATGAACAAGTCCCAAAGCAGTCCACTCCTGTAATTTTCAATCATCACCGGGATAGGCCCCTGATCGATGGCCAGATACCTGGGCAGGTACCAGTCGGCGCTAAAACTAAAGGCATCATAAGGTCCATATTTCCCCACCAGAGAATCCCGCTCCGGAGCATACAAAAACTGCAACATCTGCATGCTCTCCTTAGGTGTATAAGGAAAAGAAGACAAGGCAGCGGTGGGCGAAATCACCCCTAAATCTGCTCCCGGTCTGTGTCCGGCGTAGCCCTTCATGGAATAGCTGGAGGTCATTCCCCAACAGTTCTCACCATACCCTTCATATTTTTCAGGATTTTCCAGGCAATATGCATAGTGGATTTTCGCATGATTCTGATTGAGCGGCCAATATTCTCCATACTGATCCTTGAGCCCTCTCGGATCCAAACCCAGGTAAGAGTAATGGGCCCAGAACAGTGGCCCTACTTTACTCTCATCATGCTCATAATGATTGAGCACCAGGTCATACCCGTAATAAGTTTCGTTTGATTCAATGCCCCCATCAAGGGCCCAGCCCTTGTGATACACGTCTGGTGTCACCGGGTGTGTGGGTGAAGAAGCTGCCAATACATACATAATCAACGCTTCATTGTACCCACCTACCGGAAAGTTCATCTCCCAACCATAGTTGGGTGACCAGTGCCAGTATAGAACACTCTCACCACCTTTGGTGTGCCAATCCCACTCTACCTCTTTCCAAATAGTATTGATGCGCCCGGCAATGGCCTTTTCACGCTCATTGCCATCTTTGAAGTACTGCCGGACTGCCAGAAGTCCCTGTATAAGAAAGGCTGTCTCTACCAAATCTCCACCGTCATCCTTCTTGCTGAAGGCCTTCGTTTTGCCGGTATCACCATACCACCAATGCGGATACACGCCATGGTAACGGTCGGCAGTTTCCAGGAAGTCAAGAATTCGTTCATACCTGCGAACAGCCTCCTCCCGTTCAATGAATCCGCGCTCAATGCCAACCAATATGGCCATAACACCAAATCCGGACCCGCCGGAGGTGACCACATTTTCATCATTGCTCGGGTAAATACCGTCCATGTGGACGCGCTCCCGGGCCAGGCCAGAGTTAGGCTCCGCTCCGTCCCAGAAGTACTGAAAAGTCTGATATTGCACTTTGTCCAAAAGAGAGTCTTCGGGAATGAGTGTGGTGACCACCTGCTCCTTCTGTCTGGAGCTGCACGCACCCATGAATACGAGTCCTATGAGTGCCCCTATTTTTAATAAATTATTCATAGTTAAATCCAAGTTTATCAAGTCCGCTTTGCACCTCAGGTGCAGACATAAAGAGATTCCAGAGTAAGCCTGTACGATGATTTTCGATCATTACGAGAATAGGTCCCTGGTCAATCGCAATGTATGAAGAGGCTGTCCAGCCTTCCGAGATGTTGAAAGCATCATAAAATCCATATTCGCCCCACAGCTTATCCCCCAATATGTAATAAAAGTGCCTCAAGGCTTCCATCGACTCCTCCGGGGTGTATGGAATAGAGGAAATGGCCGCTGTGGGGGTAATCACTCCCAAATCATTGTCAGGGGAGTGGGCATTGTACCCTTCGTGATTATCACTGGCGGTAAGTCCCCAGCTTTGTGCCGAGTACCCGACGAAACGTTTCGGGTTGGCAATACAGTAGGCCCTGTTGATAAGCGTGTGATTCACATTCTGGTCCCAGTAGTTGGCATACTGGTCAGTGAGGTTTCGCGGATCCAAGCCCAGAAAGGAATAATGCGCAAAGAAGAGGGGGCCACCCTTATCTGACCGCAGATCCAGCTGATATCCATAATAAGACGCTCCGGAGCTATTCACCATGGCACCATTGCGGGCCCACCCGGCAGTATATACCTCCTGATCAATGGGATACGTGGGTGAAGCTGCCGCCAGTACATAGACCATGAGGGCTTCATTCCAGCCGGAAATTTTGTGATTTTTCTGCCAGCCTACATTGGGAGACCAGTGCCAGTACAGAACATCCTGCCCATCCTGGGTATACCAGTCCCACTCAACCCCCTCCCAAAGGGAATTGATCCGTGCGATCAGATCGGCTTCTTCTGGATTGCTACTGTCCAAATACTGCCTTACCGCCAGAAGGCCCTGCACCATAAAAGCGGTCTCTACCAAATCGCCACCGTCATCATCACTACTAAACGGGATGACATTTCCTGTGGTACCATTGAGCCAATGTGACCAGGCACCATGAAACCGGTCGGATTCTTCATCCAGAAAAGTGATTATTTTATTCAGGCGAGTCACCCCCTCCTGTCGGGTAATAAAGCCACGTTCTATTCCTACGATAATGCCCATCAGTCCAAAACCCGAACCACCGGAAGTAACCGTTTCTCCACTGGTGTTACGCTCCCTGGCCAGGCCACTCACCGGGTGACCAAAGTCCCAGAAGTACCTGAAAGTCTGCTCCTGTACTTTGGTAAGCAATGCTTCGTCAGAAATCTCAGGAAATTTCAGTGAAGAATCTAATTCAGTGTAAAATGGAAGCTGGTAGCTTTCAAATTTCTTTCCGGAAACCGAAGTGAGTGCCGAAGAGATGAAAAGGGAATACCGCTCATAGCCCTCCAGGTTTTGGGTAACCGTCAGGGTAAAGGTGCTATCCGAGCCGCCATTTGCAACGTTGAATGCTGCCTGACTACTGCCACCAGACAGATTAATATTGTCTTTGAGTGATTCTAAATCCAAGGGGTCAGAAAACGTCAATTGAAAAACCGGTTGACGGCTGATGTTGATAATTCTTTGATTCTGATCAGGTGATGCTCCATCAATAGTAATACCTGATAGTATCATGGGTGGATTTTCTGTGAGGAAGATCACCTCATATCCGGGGAACGTTTCCCCTTCCGCTCCTTTAATGTCTTTGGAAATACTCAGGGTATAGGTAGAATTGATAGCCAATTCCTCAGTGTGAGCCATCGAAACTGTTTTATCATTATCCAGCAGGGAAAATACCAGCTCAACAGCCTGATCATTTTCATCGATGAGGGATATACTGGTTGAAACGGTGGTCTCATTCAGGGCATGAGAAAAACTGAGTAGGATACTCTTATCCACAGGTTGGGGAGCCTCCGGGTTGGACAGTAAATTACTTATACCGATCCGCAAAGCGGTCAATTGCATGGTGGCAGGTGTGACACCCCCCGGGGAGTCATCTCCGCAGCCAGCCAGACTGAAAACAAAAAGGAAAACTAACATAAGACCCGCGCCTGCCCGCATACCTTTTTGTATCATGATGTGAAATATTTTATGATTCTCAAATGAATCCATGAATCAGCAAAATGCTCATTGAAGAGCCAGATAGAATTATCTCAAAAAAGAAAAAAAGAGTCAGGAGCCTATGAGAACGACTCCTGACTCAACCACTATGTAACCACTAACCTAATTAAGGCTTTTCTGCATTGTACAGTTCAGCTACCTGAGTAGCAGAGAAAGATGCATGGAATACACGCACATCATCCATTTGTCCTTTGAAGTGATTGTTATCAGGGAAACCAACAGGGTTTGCCCAGTCATCTGTAATCACTCTGTTTTCGCTGCCCTGGATAAAACCAAAGGCTAATTTGTTGCCGGGTGCATCGTTGCCATTGTAAGCCACTCCTACTGCATTGTAAAGGGCATGAGTCTCACCATAAAGGTTGAAGTCCTGGCTCTTTCTCAGCTCACCGTTGATATAAATTGCACCAATTTTGGTTGCTGCATCATAGCTCACAATAACGTGCGCCCACTTGTCTTTGATGATAGCAGCCAAACCACCTGACGCAGATACGTCCTGATCGAAAGTCCATCCTTGCCATCCAAGGTTACCTGTGGTAGACCACCAAAGATCCTGTACGCCGGTAGTTCCTCCTGAAAGCGCATAAGTAGAGGCTAACTTGCATCCGCTGTAGTTGCCAAAGATTTCAAACTGGAAACCATTCCACGCACCTAAGCCCATTACAAACTGTCCACGGGTTTCGTCATTGTCGTTCACATCAGATCCGTCAGACTTAATCCAGAAGCTCAAGGTAAAATCATCGGTATCCATCAGCGCATCCGCACCTGGCACCTGGATCAAACTCTCATCACCGTCGAAAGAAGCGGTACTCTCTGCCTGACCGAATCTGTCAGTAACGTAGGTAATCTTAGTACGGCTATCCGCGTCGAAAGCACCCATTTCATCTGTATCATCTCCGTCAAACTTCCAGTAGGCTACCTGTGCATCGGCATTTGGCGGAGTAACCTCAGCTACACCACCTGTGGCAAACGATCTGCTGGTGGCTAGAAACTCACCGCCATCAGCCGCTACGATAGCGCCAATAGAAAGCGTATAGTCCGTGCCTCTTGCCAACTCTTCTGTTGCGGTTAGGGTCACTGTAGCGCCGCTGGCAGCTACTTCTGCTGCCACACCACTGATAGAAACTGTAGAAGCACTTACTGTGGCCGCGTCCACTTCTTTATCGAAAGTAAGCGTAACCACTAAATCAACAGGAACACCACTTGCTGAAGTGGCACCATTCAAATCCACGCTGGTCGCTTCACCTGAAAGTACATCAGTACCTGTAGCACTCACACTCACAAGTGCCAGTGCACTCGGACCTTCGTCATCTCCGCAACTGATAAAAACCATCGTACTGGCCAACAGCGCCAGAACCATTAATAATTTCATTGTTTTCATACTTACTTCATTTTAGGTTTAATAATCCTCTTTTACTTCTATTTACTTGTCATTGAATTCACTTAATAACCTTCATTTTGGGAAATCCTTCCTTCTGAAATATCCACTTCAGATTGGGGGATCGGAAAGAGTTCGTTCTTGTTTTTCACAAACCCCAGCGGCCCCAGGATGGTTTCCGCCCTATTGGTGCGCACCAAATCCCAAAACCTCAATCCTTCAAACGCCAGTTCATAGTTTCTCTCATTCTCTATGGCCAACCGAAGAGCAGCCTGGTCTGTCACAGTAACATCAGGCAGAATGCCAGCATTGCCCCCTCTGGCACGTTCACGCACCTCATTAAGGTATTCCAGCGCTTCAGCGGGCTTATTGTTTTCATTAAGTGCTTCAGCAGCCATCAACAGTACGTCAGCATATCGGATGATTCGCTTGTTATGGCCAAATGACTCATTGGTACCAGGGCCGGGATGCCATATCTTTTGGTTATAGACCTCTATTTCTACAATGTCCCCATCCACTCTGGTGGTATCGGGAGTGGAGGCGTCTCCACCGGTCTCCACACCATCCAGTACTTCACCCAGGAAAATAATACTGGCTTCCATCCTTGGGTCATTGTTGGTTTGCATCATCACTATCCACGGGTAAGCTGGTCTCCCAAAACCCCACCCACGATTGGGCGTTCCACGGATACCCATGGTGTTACCATACTGATTGCCCCCCTGATCAAATGGGAAGGGCAACGCTCCAATCTCAAAGACTGATTCCACCCCAAACTCATGATCATGACTAAAGGCATCGGCAAAGTTTGGTTCCAACTCGTATTGCGCAGATGCAATGACTTCCAGTGCATATTTCTCCGCATTCACAAAGTCACCATTAAAGAGGTACAGTCTGGCCAACAAGGCCTTGGCTGCCCCTTTGGTGGCGCGCCCAGCTTCGTCTGCTGAGTATTCCGATTTTTCAGGAAGAAACTCCGCAGCATGTAGCAGGTCAGGATAAATCACCTGGTTGAAAATTTCCTCTGCAGAGGTTTTACCCAGATCAAGGGCCGGATCCGTCACCAGTACCAGGGGTACTGCCCCAAAGCCCTGAACCAGCTGAGAATAAAAATACCCTCTTAAAAACCTGGCCTCTGCCACGATCCTCGCTCTGAGGTCTTCATCCATCACGATGGCCGCATTAGGTACCTCGTTAATTACCAGGTTGGCTCGGCGGATCGCCTGATAGAGCGTTTTGTACCACCTGTCACCAGAGCCTTCTGTGGCCGTGTGGGAAAAGTTATCATACGGAGCAATGGCCGTACCATCTCCGGGGTTACTTCCCTTGGTCATCTGATCGCTCATGATGTCCAAAAGTGGAAAACCACCTGTATGGATATTCCAAACACGAAGGGAGTTATACACTCCGTTTACCGCCAGTACGGCATCAGATTCTGACTGGGGAAAGGTGCCGGCAGTCAGGCTACCCAGCAAAGGCTTCTCCAGGTTCTCTTCACATGCAGAGAAGAAAAAAACAAGACTTATGAATGTATATTTTAAAGATTTCATCGCTTAAAAAGTTAAATTCAGTCCCACACTATATACTTTGGTAATGGGATAAACCCCCTTGTCAATAACCCCATCCAGGGCACTGGATGCTCCCAGATCCGGAGAATATCCGCTGAATTGTGTCTTGGTGAAAAGGTTAGTACCACGCACATACACTTTGAGTGACTGTGCACCCACGCTATTCAAAACGGCCTGCTGGAAATTGTAAGACAGTGTGACTGTCCGCAATCGCAGGTAAGATCCATCCTCTATGAAATAATTGGAAGGTGTGTAGTTGGTCCCTCCGGAAACGGCTCTGAAATTTTCATTGGAAGGGTTGGAAGGAGTCCAGTGATCCAAAAATCGGGTTTCATAATTGAGCAGCGAAAACCTCACTGCCTGCTTGCCATTGTAGATATCTACACCCGTTTGCCCTTGAAAATCCAACCCCACTCTAAACCCTTTGTACCCAACCTCTGTATTAAATCCATAAACCAGCCCGGGAATCGAATTCCCCAGCATGATCCTGTCATCTCCATCCAGTATACCGTCTTCATTGGCATCCCGGTAGATCAAATCACCAACCGTCTGCCCGAAAAGGTGCGGTGTGGCGTCCACCTGCTGCTGTGTCTGGAATACGCCAATGGCATCATAGCCATAGAAGAAACCAATGGGCTGGCCCACTGCGGTTCTCGAAACCTGCTGTCCGTTCCCAAGATCACCCGCTACAATGAGTGAATCCACACCAATGTCCTGCCCAAGCTCCAGCACGGTATTCTTGACAGTTGATCCCAAAAATCCGAGTTTGTAGTTAAAGTTGCCAATATCATCCTGCCAGTTCAGACTAAACTCAAACCCTTTGTTCTCCACAGAAGCCACATTATATACAATCTGCTGGAAAGCTCCGAGCCCTGAGTACCCTATGGGCTCCAGGTTGACCAGAATATCATTGGTTGTTTTCACGTAATAATCCATTTCGGAAACCAACCGACCACTGAACATATCAAAGTTTAATCCTACATCAAACTGTACGGTCTCTTCCCATTTCAGATTGGGATTACCCCCGGTCGCGTAAGCAGCCCCTGATACATACTGTTCGTTTTGTCCAAACACCGCCCCGAAATCCTGGTCGATTTGTGGAAACTGAGCATCGTAGCTGATCTTATCATTTCCCACAATTCCCCAACTTGCTCTCAGCTTCATGTTACCCAGAAAACTTACGTCAGGAAAAAATGCCTCTTCAGATAAGTTCCAACCAAGTGCCAACGATGGAAATACGCCATATCGGTTGTTAGGGCCAAACTTGGAAGAACCATCCCTTCTATAAGTGGCGGTAAACAAATACTTGTCCATCAAACTATAATTGAACCTGAACAAATAAGACTGGATGGCTGAATGGGAAGCATTGTTGGACACGTCCTGCAGCAATGGATCGCCATCAGAAGCGTCGATGTACCAGAAGGATTCACCATCACGGAGCAGGTTTTGAGCAGAACCCGATAAGAATTCAGACTTCACTCGCTGGGTGGTATAGCCCGCCACGGTATTGAACCGATGGACGCCGATCTCCTTCACATAAGAGATGGTGTTTTCCCATAGAATAAAACTGTTGTCATTATATTCTTGTGAAATATCGCTGGTCTCATTTTGCTGCAAGGGAGCTACAAAGTATTCAGGTGTGAAGCTCTTGTTTTTGCTCATGCCCAGTGAAAACTGCAAACTTGACTTCACCGAAAACCCATCCAAAAAAGCGTACTGAGCAAAAACGTTTCCGACACTCTCTATACTCTTATTGACATTATTGGTGTATTCGATGGCCGCCAGTGCATTTCCGCCACCCTGCACCTCAGCAAATATTTGCTCTCCGGTCACGGGGTCTGTGGTATAAGGCGCATCAATAGGCCACGCGCGTAGTGCCGTATTCACCACTCCCGGGCTGTTCTGTTTTTCTTTGAGTGCCACAGAAAGGCTGAGTCCAATGTCTAAATTCTTGGCTATTTCGTAATTGGTATTGATTTTGGTGGTAATCCGCTCCAGGCCTGACTTAGGTAAAATACCCTCCTGGCCGAAATAGCCCAGTCCGAAGTAATAATCCACCTTCTCATTCGCTCCCCCAAAAGAGAATGAATAGGATTGAATGGGCGCATAGTCATTGTATATCTCATCCTGCCAGTCGGTAGTAGGTAGCTGATCCACATTGTATGGGCCAGGTTCCGTCAAATCAATGTCATTGACATACTGACCAAACTCTTGACCATTCATCAAGTCAATTTTGTTGGCAACCCTCTGCCAACCCAGCTCTGCGCTAAAATTGATTCTTGGAGCGCCCTGCACTCCCCGCTTGGTGGTGATAATGATCACCCCGTTACTTCCTCTGGAACCAAAAATGGCGGTAGCCGAAGCATCCTTCAGTACTTCCACTGACTCAATGTCATTGGCATTCAGGAAGTCCAATGGCGTACCTGATCCACTGTTATCTGAAACTCCTTTCTCAATAATCACTCCATCCACCACAAAAAGCGGATTGTTGTTATTGAGCGTGGTAACCCCTCTTAACCGCACCACAGGTGTAGCGCCCGGGTCTCCACTGGGACTCAAAACCTGAAGTCCTGAAACCTTTCCCTGGAGGGCCTGCACAGGACTCGCATTGGGCACCTTAAGTAAATCCTCCCCTTTCACTGAAGCCACGGCTCCCGTAAGGTCACTTTTCCTCACCGAACCATACCCCACTACCACTACTTCCTCAAGTTCAGAAAAATCTATATCCAGAGAAGTGTTGATCACACTTTGGTTATTCACCCGAATTTCTCTGGACTTATAACCCACATAGGTAAAAACCAAAACAGCCTCCGAACCAGAGACCATCAGTTGGTAATTACCATCTAAATCCGTCACCGTGCCATTGGTGGTACCTTTCTCAATGATGGTGGCTCCAATCAGCGGCTCCCTGGTCTCAGAATCGAGGATTGTTCCGCTAATTTTAAAATCCTGAGCATCCACATAGCTGGATGTGAAAATCATTGCGATAATGACAATAAATAGCTTAGTAAAGTGCCTCATATTATAAAGTTGTCAATGAGATAACGATTGCATCTATGCAACTTTAGAGGTTTTTCCAGCTATTTCAAAAAAATTATCATTTTCATATCTAAGAATAATCCAATAAACATGAAATTAATATCCCGCAGCTCTTTAATCAATATATCGCTTTAATCTCATGAAAAATATTTTGATATAAATTCAAAACCAATTTACGACATATGATGGATCGCTTTAATCACAACCATAACCCCATTAAAAAATTCTTGATTTTATACAATAATTATTTTTGGCTTGGAACGAAATCTTCCAGGTTTTTAAAAATTTCGTGAAGGGCGCGTTTTTCCTCTTCTGTCAGCCCCTTGATTCGTTTCTTGAAATCCGAAATAGTGTTTTTCCTCAATTCTAACCTATCTGAGAATTCCACCAGCGAGTACTGGTCTTTGTTGAAACTGTCGTAGAGTATATAGAATGCTTTTTCCAGAGGAAATTTGATGCCATGGAAGAGCGTCTTGGTAGTAGGCGACTCCTGATAACCGCATTTGGTGCATCTTCTGCTAAAAGGGGCCGACCCCTCACTGTACACCGTGTTTTCACATCTCGCACAACTATAATTACTCCTCCATTTAAAATTACTTAGTGCACGCAGACAATCGTTTTTGTCCGAAAAGACCTCAACAAACTCTTTATAAGTGAGTTCCTTATTCTGAAGACGCTCCATCTGTATGGACTTAATGTTATTTCTAAGCCTCCAGTTATCCAGATCCAACAGGGAATTGATTTCAGAGATCTCCACTTTTTGTTGTGAGAGCAGCGTGTTTTTTTCCTTCAGCTCTGCAGTACGCTGCTCCACCAGTGACTCCAACTGAGCATTCATCCGATCCTTCAGCTTCGCATTCTCCTCATGCTGTAAAATGATTCTTTTGTGGGCACGGTCCCGGTTTTCTTTCAAAATCCTCACCCGATCGCTCAAAGCGAAAGAAAGGAAGAGCATTTCAAAAACAAAACAAATATGAAGACTATAGTAAGTCAGAGTGGTGAATGGGATTAGTGAAAGCATGAGCATGGCCTTGAGAATAAACCCAAGGAAGAGCACTCCGAAAGCGACGATAAAAAAGCGAGCCGGTTTGTATCCTCTGTTGAATACCGAGATGCTCCCTGCAAAAATGATGATCAGCGGGATCAGTTCAATGTTTCGATTCTGGAATATGGAATGATCAAAAAAGAGCGCGTAGACAAAAAGAAGGATTCTTAACCCAAACACCACATTTAACAGGTTATTGATTTTTGGAGCCCTGATTTTGAGGTTTAGAAATTTCTTGGAGAATAGGATCGCCCAGAAAATAATGGCAAACAGAGAAACCCCATGAGCCACCTGATTCCATTCGGGACTGTTGCGCCACAGGTATTGATACCCCACCCCATCCACACTCATGGCAAATACCCCCACACTGATGATGTAAAAAGTGTAGTAGAGGTATTTGATCTCCCTCATGGCCGAATAGATCAGCATGTTGTAGAGTGATATTATCAGAATCATCCCATAAAAAATGCCGTAGAGGTAATACTCCGCCAGGGCATACTCCACGAATCGGTTGTAGCTCCTGATGCCCACCCTTATATCCGCATACTCATGACTCACCACCCTGAAATAAAGGAGATACTCGCCAGATCCGGTCAACTGAATTTCAAAATTCTTGTGGGCCATGGGTTTTTCCTGAAAAGGAAGCATATCCCCCATGGTGTATTCCTTGAAAGCCCTCCCTTCATGGCTCAAATAGACCTGCAGGGTATCAATGGTCTGGTCAAAAAACTCAAGCAGGTAGTTGGTCTCGCCTTCAGGGATGACCAATTTTATTTTCATCCAGTAGGCCGAACCGGTGTTATAATCCTGAGGAGTAAAATTCAGGTTCTTGTTGAACTTAGTTTGAAAATCTGTGGCTGACACATCCTCAAAGGTGAGGGTGGTAAACCGATCTTCGTAAAACTCTATGTCCCTGATTTTTAGTTGCAGCTCATGTGTTCCCGGAGCGATCACAACGGGTGTAGCATAAAGAAGTAAATGAAACCACAAATAAATCATATCATCGGTGCTATGGAAACTTAAAGATAACCAACAAGAATTTCCCACAATTTGTCCTCTGTCAAACTATTTCGGGCAGAAACGCATTAATGAGGAGAGACATAAGTTTGAGGTCAGAAATCCCTTGATTAACATTGCACCTGAATTAAGTTAGGTAATGGAGATAAGCAGAGACAATATATTAATTGCGCTAAGTGAAGTTCAGGATCCGGATCTGAAGAAAGATCTGGTCACACTGAATATGATTCATAACATCCAGGCAGGAGAAAAAGCGATCAGGTTTACTGTGATGCTCACTACCCCCGCCTGTCCCCTGAAAGAACTTATCAGAAAAGATTGTGAAAAGGCCATTACCAAACACTTTGGTGAGGAAATCACCCTTGAGATAGAAATGTCAAGCACAGTGACCACCGTCCGGCAGAATGCGCCCATGCTTCCCGGCGTGAAGAATATCATTGCCGTGGCTTCTGGTAAAGGAGGCGTGGGTAAATCCACTGTAGCGGCCAACCTGGCTGTAGCACTGGCTAAAACCGGAGCCTCTGTGGGGTTGATTGATGCGGATATCTTTGGCCCATCGGTCCCCACCATGTTCAATTGCGAATTTGAGCAGCCAAGTGTGACACAGGTGGATGGTCAGAATAAAATCATACCCATCGAGCAGTATGGTGTTAAGCTAATGTCCATTGGCTTCCTGGCACCGCCAGAAAATGCTGTGGTTTGGAGGGGGCCCATGGCCAGTTCTGCACTGAAGCAATTTCTGGGGGATACCGTTTGGGGAGAACTGGATTACCTCCTGATCGACCTTCCTCCAGGCACCAGTGACATTCACCTTACCCTTGTGCAGAGTGTACCCGTCACCGGAGCCATTGTAGTCACCACTCCTCAAAAAGTGGCCCTCGCAGATGCCCAAAAAGGAATTGCAATGTTCAGACAACCCCAGATCAATGTACCTGTTTTGGGGGTCGTGGAGAACATGGCATATTTCACACCTGAGGAACTTCCCGATAATAAGTACTATATTTTCGGTGAAAATGGCGGCAAGCAGTTGGCTGATAAATTCAATATCCCACTGCTTGGACAGATTCCTCTGGTGCAGAGCATCAGAGAAAGTGGGGATGCAGGCTATCCGGCAGTACTCAAAGACGATGTGACTGCTGATGCATTCAGGAATTTATCTCAATCGCTGGCCCAGCAGGTGGCCATCAGAAATGCCTCAGAAGCAAAGACTAAAAAAGTAGAAATAAACGTTTAAAACATGGCTAATCTTGAATTATTGGAAAAAATAGAGTCTGCACTGGACACTATAAGACCGTATCTGGAAGCCGATGGTGGTAACGTCAAAATACTCGAGGTGACTGAAGATCAGATCGTCAAACTTGAACTTTTGGGCAATTGTGGCTCATGCCCTATGTCCACCATGACCCTCAGGGCTGGAGTGGAAGAGGCAATCAAAAGAGCAATTCCTGAAATCAGAGGAGTTGAGGCCATCAACATTACTACCCCGGATGATCCCCGTGCCAAATTACCTGAAACCATGATGTAAAATGCGGGGGGTTCTACTGTTCTTGCTGCTGTTTTCCTTTGGCATAAGTAAAGGACAGGAGAGATGTGCGACCAATCAGCTGAATGCCAATGTTAGAAGAACAGAAGTTCAATCTGACTTTGAAGGCTGGCTAAAAAAGTGTATTCAGGAAAAGAAAGCACTGCAATCTGTTTCCGCACAAAGAGCCACTGTGTATCAAGTCCCTGTTGTTTTCCACATTATACACGATGGTAGCCCGGTAGGCTCTGGCTCCAACATCCCCGATGACAAAATACTTGAGCAGCTGCAAATCATCAACGAAGATTTTAGCCGAACCAATGCTGACGCCTCTGAAACCCCTGCTGAATATCAGAGTGTGGCAGCCGATGCAGAAATTCAGTTTGTCCTGGCCAAACAGGATCCTGAAGGTCTGCCGACCAGCGGAATCGTGAGGCTTCAGGGCTCCAAATCCACCTACAGCCCCTCAGAGGATGCCTTGCTGACCTCAGAGAGCTACTGGCCACAAAATGACTACCTGAATATCTACGTTACCGATCTGAGCCAGGGCAACCTCGGCTATGCTCAGTTCCCGTTTTCCAACCTCCCGGGCATCGCCTCGGAGCTGGAAAACTACAAGTCTACGGATGGTGTGGTGCTGGATTATGCATGGACCGGTATCAATGAAAACACCGGCAGCTTCGATAGCAAAGGGCGTACCGCCACCCACGAGATCGGTCATTACCTGGGTTTGCGCCACATTTGGGGCGATGGAGGCTGTGGGGTCGATGATTTTTGTGAAGACACGCCACCTGCCTCAGGCTCATCCACAGGTTGCCCCAAAGATAAAATCTCCTGCGACACCAAAGACATGATCCAAAACTTCATGGACTATACAGATGACGTGTGCATGAACCTTTTTACCACCTGCCAAAAGCAGAGGATGCACACCGTACTGGAAGAAAGCCCCAGAAGGGCTTCGCTCCTCACCTCTCCGGGCCTGCTGGAGCCTGTACTCACCAATAACGACCTGGGAATACGATCGGCTATAGCTCCCACCCAATCTCAATGCGCAAGTACGGTAACTCCGGGAATTCAGGTGAGAAATTATGGCCTCAATGCCATCACTACTTTCAGGGTGGCTCTTTTCCATGAGGGCACTCTGCAAGAAACCCTCAGTTCAAACGTACCATTAACTACAGGCGAGACAACGGAAATCAATTTTACCCCTCTGTTTTTGAATGATCAGGAGGCTAATGAATTCACCTTTGTGGTCACTCAGGTAAATGGCGGCCCCGATGGAAATGATCAAAACAACAGCCTTACAGTAACCATTGCTCCGTTTCTCCCTAAGGTGGTTCCGTTTTTTGAAGATTTTGAGGCAGGCAACAGTTACTACAAGATCACCGAAACCGGAGACCAGTCGGCATGGACCTTCACCACAGCACCTGACTCCACACCTTCCAATCAGGCGGCAGTTCTTCCTTTTTACAATCAAACCGCCAATTTTGGTTATCAGGATTTCCTGATCACGCCCACCCTTGATTTCTCAGCACTCACCTCTGTACAGCTGGACTTCAGCTACGCATACGCTTCCCGTTTTTCGGAAAACCTGGATGGGCTCATTGTGTTGGTTTCCACCAACTGCGGGCAGGATTTTCTTCTTCAGGACATGGTATTTGAGCGCTATGGCAAAAACCTGCGCACCGCTGGCACCAGCGATTTCAGCTTCATACCCGATGAACTTTCCGACTGGGAAAGCGTCAACCTCAACCTGACGAAATTTGCAGGTGAAGAGCAGGTACAAATAGCCTTTGCAGGGGTAAATGGTGGGGGCAACAACATCTATCTGGACAACATCTCAGTGACGTCAGCAAACCTGCTGGCATATGATATAGGAATCAAATCAGTGGAAAACCTGCCTGTGGTAAGCTGTGAGCAATCGGCTTTCCCGCTGGTGGAGATCAAAAATTATGGGTATGAAGATGTCAGGGACATTGAGTTTCAGGTGGAAGTGAATGGGGTTACTTTTATGGAAGAATTCCATGACCTTTTCTTACCTTCCGGTCATTCAGAAACCTTTATGGTGAACACCTCTGAGTATATGGCAGAGGGCTTCAATGAGTTCATCTTCACCATTAGTCAGGTGAACGGACGGCAGGACGAACAGGCCGCCAATGATCAGAAAACTTTTTACGGGCTGGTGAATGACGCAGAAGACGCCATTCCCGTACAGGAAACTTTTGAAAATCAAAGCTGGATTGTTGTGGATCCTACAGGAGTTCCCCTATTTGAAGTATTGCGCGTGAATAAGGACACCGTGTTGGCTTCTATGAGCTATGGCAATGAAACCATCAGTAAGAGTTACCTGATTTCACCCACCCTCCAAACCGGCCCTTACAGCCAGGGGGCAATTCGGTTCGATTACTCCTATGGTCAGCGCACGGGATTTAATGACAACCTGAAGGTACTTCTGTCTTTGAATTGTGGAAAAACCTTTGAAAAAGAGCTCCTCAGCCTCAACTCTGAGCAGCTGGCTGTGAAGGTAAGCAACACCGAATGGGTGCCCGAATCAAGAGAAGACTGGAAGACGGCCTTTATTGATATCACTGAATACATGAACTGGCCGGAGCTCCGGATTGCGCTGGTCTTTTCCAACGGCAATGGCAACAGACTCTACCTGGACAACATCAATGTGCTCACCTCTAATGACCCGGGACTCCCTGAGTTTCAGAACCAGGTGCAACTTTATCCCAACCCTGCTACCACAGAGTTTAATGTCGCCTTTAACCTTCCAGACAAACAAACCATCAACCTCCAACTCATAGATATCAGTGGCAAAGTGCTCTTCGATCAGAACTTTAGCAACATCATCAATCAAACGATCAATCTCAAAGCACCGTCTCAAAGTGGCTTCTACATTCTTCATGTAAGTGGTCCTGATATTAGCTACACCAAAAGATTGTTTATCAGACAATAGAAATCCCAAATCAGGTTAATTTTACCGCCCATGAGGATAGGAATTATTTTTGGAGGTCAGTCTCGCGAAAGAGAGATTTCATTTGCCGGCGGACGTACCGTCTACGATAATCTTAACAAAACGCTTTTTACCCCTGTACCCATTTTCATAGATAGTCTGGGCAACTTCATACTACTGGACTGGCAATACCTCTACAAGGGTACAATCAGGGATTTCTATCCATCGGCAGAGCACCTGCCCCCCAGCCCCCATTTCTTTCAGGTATACGCCGAGTCGCTGCTGGAAGAACCAGATCGCCTGGAGAAAAGCATGGCAGCTGTCGGACAAAAAATTACTCCGGATGAGCTGTCAAGGCATATCGATTTTGCCTTTCTTGCCCTGCATGGGCCTTATGGTGAAGATGGAAACATTCAGGGCATTCTGGAGTGGTATGGAATCCCCTATTCCGGAGCAGGCATACTGCCCAGCAGTATCGGTATTGACAAAGAGGTGCAAAAACGGGTCCTGAAAACCGCTGGTTTTGAGACACCAAAGAGCACCACCGTAGAACGTTCCCTGTGGCTCACCAGCAAAAATACAGTCATTCAAAACCTGGAGCAGGAGTTTACCTACCCGATGGTCATCAAAGCACCTCACCAGGGCTCCTCCATTGGTGTGAGTATTGCCGAGGATCGAGTTACGTTACAGGCAGGGCTCAATCGGTCATTTTTTATAGAAACCATTGAGATAGCAAGTTGGAAAGCAAAGTCAGATGAACAAAAGCGCAACCTCCTGATCACATTTACAGACATACGGGAGGGTCTCGGGTTTCCTGTGCTGGCCGCCGGACAAATGGTTTATCACCCTGAGAAACTATGGCAGTTGCTCGATCAAAGCGAAGAAGCCAACCTGGAACTGGAGTCTCCCAATGGAGAGGCGCTCGTACTGGTAGAGTCATTCATCGAAGGCCGCGAGTTTTCGTGTATTGTCATCGAAAACGAGGCTGGCGCCCCAATGGCCCTGCCCCCGACAGAAATCAAAAAACGCACGGATCTCTTTGACTACCGCTCCAAATATCTTCCTGGAATTAGCCGCAAGATCACTCCCATAGACCTGCCTGAGCAGGACATTGTGAGGATCATGAGGAAATCAGAGGCCCTTTTCACGGCGCTCCACAGTCAGGTATATGCCAGGATCGATGGTTTTTTTACGGCTGAGGGTGCTATTTTTCTGAATGACCCCAACACTACCTCGGGGATGCTGCCCTCTTCTTTCTTTTTTCATCAGGCAGCAGAGATCGGTTTCAACCCCTCACAGTTTCTTACCTATATCATTTCCAGAAGTATCTCCGCCAGACTCAATGCTGGTAAAAAGATCTATCACCTTTTAACACTAGCACAAACCCTGCAGGCCAACCTGCTGCAGGCAGCGGCTCATCAGGGAGAGAAGATCAAAGTGGCAGTGATCATGGGTGGTTTCTCTTCCGAAAGACACATTAGTGTGGAAAGTGGACGAAACATTTACGAAAAGCTGGCATCCTCCGGTAAATACCTGCCCATTCCGGTTTTCCTGACCGGTGATGAATCACAGCACCTGCTTTATCAGTTACCGATCAACATCATGCTGAAGGACAATGCTGATGATATCCGTGAGAAAATCACCCAACACACTGAGGTCACCCATCCGGTAATTGCTGGGATCAGAAAAAAAGCCCATCACCTGATGACCCAGTTTGCCTATGAAGAAGCGCTGCAGCTGGAGTCGCTCACCTATGACCAGCTGGCTACCCGGGTAGATTTTGCTTTTATTGCTTTGCATGGCAGGCCCGGAGAAGATGGTGCGGTGCAGGAGCAACTGGAGCTGAGAAATGTCCCCTACAATGGCTCTGGAGTGGATAGTTCCAGAATCTCCATTAATAAATACGACACTAACGAGCTCCTCAGGGCCAATGGCATCCTGGTGGCCGATCATATGCTCGTCTATCAGGAAGACTACCAGCAAAACCCTGAAAAAACCATCGAATCCATCACTTCGCGATTCAGTCTGCCGCTCATTGCCAAACCGGCAGATGACGGGTGCTCCTCTGCAGTGAAAAAGATCAAAACCCGGGCGGAATTGGAGGCTTTCGCCGAAATGATGTTTAGAAGTGAAGAGGCCTTTCTTCCGCAGCCCATGAAGACACTGAACCTGAAGGCCAACGAAGAGTTTCCTCAGAAAAACTTCTTCCTTGTAGAGTCCCTGATCAGTGCTGAAGGAGCGGATAAATTTCTGGAGATCACCGGTGGCATGCTCACCCGGCTACAGCCAGATGGCAGTCTCCACTATGAAGTGTTTGAACCTTCTGAGGCCCTGGCTTCCGGGGAGGTGCTTTCCCTTGAGGAAAAATTTCTTGCCGGTGAAGGTCAGAACATTACCCCCGCCAGGTTTGCAGACACTCCTGAGGGATATGCCACCATTGCCCGATCCGTAAAAGAGACCCTGGAGAAAACAGCACGAACCATTCAGGTAGAGGGCTACTGCCGGATCGACGCTTTTGTGCGAATCACAGGGCAGAAAGTAGACACCATCATCATAGAGATTAATTCGCTGCCAGGAATGACCCCTGCAACCGCCATTTTTCATCAGGCTGCACTCAATAATATGAAGCCTTATGAGTTTATAGACCAGATCATTCAATATGGGTTTGCCAGACATCAGGTGGAAAAATGACAAGCCCTCAATGAAAGATTTACAGTTTGTTTATCTTCGATTTTCAACAAGACCAGAACGTATAGCTATTTATGTCCATTTTTAAAGTCGACTCCTGGAAAGACCTGGCGCTTCACGCTTTCATTATCGTTGGTTTGGGGGTTGTTTTCATCTTCATTTTCTTTTTCATGTATCTGCCTATGAGTACCAATCATGGGGAAACGATCACCGTACCAGATGTGCGCGGCATTACAGTGGATGAACTGGATGACTTTCTGGGAATCCGTGACCTTCGTTATGAAGTGACTGCAGATTCCGGGTTTTCTGCCAACATGCCACCATTGGCCGTCTTGAAGCAATTTCCTCAGCCCAATGCCAAGGTAAAAGAAAATCGAAAAATCTATGTGACCCTCAATGCCGAAAGGGCACCGCTGGTAAGGATGCCTAAACTGGTGAGCGGATCGGTGAAAAATGCTCAGCTCGTACTCAAGACTTACGACCTGGAACTGGGAGAGATCAGGTATGTACCAGACCTGGCCCTCAATTATGTACTGGAACAGAGAACTGATGGACGTGAGGTACTGGAGGGCGAACGCATACCAAAAGGCTCCGTTATTGACCTGGTGGTGGGTGATGGACTCGGAAAGCAATCCCTGGAATCACCTAACCTTATCGGGTTGGATCTCGAAAGTGCGCAATTTGCCATTGTGGGCTCCGGATTAAAAATAGGAGAAACGAAGCACGAGAAGGAAGGTGTGGCCGTTATAGAAACCGAAATGGAAGACGGAACTTTCACTTACAAAGAACAAAGGGTATCACCAGGGGCAGTTTTCAAGCAACAACCTAGCGCCGGAGTACGCATGCGCCTTGGCCAGATGGTAGACCTCTGGGTCTATAGCCCGGACTCGTTAAATACCAATCCTACCCTACTGGATCAATAGTGCGCATCTACCTCTATAGCATCCTTTTCACGCTGGCCTGTGTAGGACAAGCCCAGTTTACGATTAAAGGCATTCAAAATGCCAATCATCGTCAGCTCCGTTCGGCCTCTGAGCATTCACTGACCTTACCGTTTTGGGATGACTTCTCCACCTCGGATGGCACCCCGGATACGCTCCTGTGGATTACAGGTGGGGACGTGTTTGTAAATGCCACCCTGGCTCAAAACCCACCCACCTATCGGGTGGCGACGTTTGACGGACTGAAAGGAAACGGCTTGGCGCACGACATTGCCAGCGGTTTCAGCGGACCTGCAGACAGCCTTATTTCTCAGCCGATTGACTTAAGTCAGATCAGTAATTTCAAAAAAACCACCGTCTACCTCAGCTTCTACTGGCAAGCCCGAGGCAACGGCGAGATTCCTGACGAAAAAGACTCCATTCGTGTGCAGTTTGCCACCGTGGACTCGCTGTGGGTGACGCAATGGGCACAGGTCGGGGGGCTCGAAAATGCATCCGATTACTTTCAGCAGGTGATCATCCCTGTTTCAGGTAATGAGTTTTTCCACGAGCGGTTTCAGTTCAAATTTCAAGCTTTCAGCAGCCTGAAAGGCCCGTTTGATACGTGGCACATCGATTATGTCTACCTCAATCAGGACAGAAGTGAAACTGATCTTTCGCATTTCGACAGGAGCCTCTCCGGAAGTGCATCACTTCTGTTTTCACCCTACTATGAAGTACCGGCAGATCATTTCTTCCGAAACCCTACCAAATACCTGAGTGGACAAAGTGTACTGGCTACCAACCTCGACGCAGAAACGGCCGTGGGCCATCCGCTGGATTACTACTATCAACTGGAAAACCTTACGACGGGCGAGGTTTATGATTTTACCTCCATGGGCAATGGCGGCCTGGGTGGTCTCGATCCGCTGGAATACAGAACCGTCCTGGGACCTTCTGATATAGCAATTGAAGCTTATAACACCCCACTGGACTCTCAGGTGATGATGTCTACCTTTTATTACGAAACGGGCGACAAAAACCTGTTTGAAGTGGTGAATGGGTCAGACACGGTGTTTCTTCCTGTCAACCTGAAAGTGAATGACACCATTCGTACCCGATACACCCTGCACAATCACTACGCCTATGACGATGGTACGGCAGAATTCGCCGCAGCTATCAATCTGCTAAAAGGTCAGGTAGCGGTTAAATTTGCTCTGGAAGAGGCCGATACACTCACTCATGTGGACATCTACTTTCCTGACATTGCACCAGACCCATCGGGAAGTTCCGTGGACATCCTGGTTTGGGACCGCCTGGACGATGCCAGGATACTCTCCAGGCAGCCCTATACCATCCAAAGTCCAACCGGACTCAATGAATTTACCCGAATCAAACTCAGTCAGCCCGTGCTCACCAGAGATACTGTCTACGTAGGTTATCAGCAGTTTACGGACAATTACCTGGGCGTGGGCTTTGACAGAAGCAACACCATTGCCAGCAATAATATCTATACCAACGTGACGGGCGTTTGGGAGCAAAACACCCGACTAAGTGGGGTACTCATGATTCGTCCGGTCTTTGAATTTGATTCTACTTTTATCCTCAGTACTCCTACTCCCCTTGCGGAGATCACAGCCTATCCCAATCCCTCCACAGGTACGCTCAGCATTAATGGGAACTTCAATCAACTAACTATTTTCAACCTTTCGGGCCAGGCGGTCTATTCATCTGATAAGCGGTCATCCTATGATCTTTCATTTTTGGAGGATGGGATATATTTGCTAAAAATAAACAGCAAAAATTCCATTACCACCCAAAAACTGATCATCAGGAAATGAATGACATTACCCCGGAAGAATTAAAATCGAGACTCGAAAAGGGCGAAACCCTACCCCTGTTCGATGTGCGTGAGGATTGGGAGTACGATGAATCCAATATTGGCGCCGAGCTTCTCCCACTTGCCAGCATACCCCTCAGACTCAAAGAACTGGAACCCCTGAAAGCAAAAGAAGTGATTGTACACTGCAAAAGTGGATCCAGAAGCCATCAGGCCAAAAAATACCTTTCCAAGCAAGGCTTCAGACAGGTGAGATCGCTCATCGGAGGCATAGAAGCGTACCTAAACAACCAAAAATGAAAAAATTACTTATCACCGCATTGATTGCAACAAGCTTCACTGGTTATGCCCAATATCCTTGTGAAAACGGCCTGGCAGACGGGGCCTACCCCTGCAATCAAATCACCCTCATGGGTCGCCTGATTCCCGAGGAAATAGATGCTGTAGAGCATCATGGTAACTTTCTCAATGACATATGGGGTTGGACAGACCCAGACTCAGGAAGTGAATATGCACTGGTTGGATTGGTAGATGGAGTAGCTTTTGTGGACGTGACTGTCCCTACTAACCCACTTTACCTGGGTAAGCTGCAAGAGAGCGCCACCTCCAATGGGCGAGTGAGCAGAGTTGGTGATGTGCAGCACGGAAAATCGAGCTGGCGAGACGTCAAAACTTTCAATAACCACGCCTTCATCGTAAGTGACCTCAATGGAGCACATGGCATGCAGGTATTAGATCTGACCAAACTCAGAGGGCTGGATGGCAGCACCGCCGTAAAATTTAAAGCAGATGCTCAGTATGAAGAATTCGGTTCGGCACACAACATAGTGATCAATGAAGCAACCGGGTTTGCCTATGTGGTTGGGATATCAGATGGTGGCACCAAATGCAGTGGCGGTCTGCACGTGATCGACATCAATGACCCGAAGAATCCTAAATTCGAGGCTTGCTTCAGCACCGACGGATATACCCATGATGCCCAATGCGTCATCTATCAGGGAGCGGATGCAGACTATCAGGGCCAGGAAATATGCTTCAATTCCAATGAAGACACGTTTACCATCGTGAATGTGGATGACAAGGACAACATGTCCATGATTAGCCGCACCGGATATGATCGGGTTTCATACACCCATCAGGGCTGGCTCTCAGAGGATCATCGTTTTTTCCTGTCCAATGACGAGTTGGACGAAAACGCCCATGGATTTAATCCGCGCACACTCATATGGGACATAGAAGACCTGGACGCACCTGTACTCCTTGGCGAATATTACAACAATGCAGCGGCCATTGACCACAACCTCTATACCCACAACGGACTCGCCTATGAATCGAACTATTTTAGCGGCCTGAGGGTGCTGGATATGGCTCAGGTGGCTGACGGAAAACTGCGGGAGCGGGCATATTTCGATACCTATCCGGCAGCTGATGTGATTGAGTTCGGAGGTACCTGGAGTAACTACCCGTATTTTGAAAGCGGAACGATCATCGTATCAGACATGAACAACGGATTGTTTGTCCTACGGCTCGATTTGGACGATGACATCATAGCCACTCACCCTGGCGACAAAGAGGGTTGTGAGAATGAAGAAATCTCATTCGTGGTGGAAGCAACCGGAAGTGGCCATACCTATCAGTGGCAGTGGTTCAACGGCACAACATATGTGAATCTGGGTGACGACAATCAAATCAGTGGGGCTCAAACCAATGAGCTCAAAATCATGGCTCAAAACAACTACGAAGGAGATATTCTGAGGTGTAAAATCACAGATCCAAATGGTGCACTTCACTATTCTTTTCCCACCTCATATGCCATCAAAGGCGAGCCGCTGGTAGTTGCTTTCAACTTTACGGAGACCACACCCGGCACGGTGCAATTCACTAACGAGAGCAGCGGAGCACAATCTTACGCCTGGGACTTTGGAGATGGCAGTACCTCCGATGAGGAAAATCCCACCCACACTTTTGAATATGGCGTGTTTAATGTGACCCTCACCGCGACCAATGAGTGTGAAACAGCGGAGCTTACGAAGGAAACATTTGTAGTCACTGGTCTCGATGATGAATCAAAGTATTTCAATATTTTTCCAAACCCTTCATCAGACCTGGTCAATGTCTTCAGTCAGGAAAGCGGGATGCTGGAAATCCGGGACAGCTCTGGCAAGCTTTCACATCAGCAAGCCATTACACGGGGAGCCCATGTCATCGGACTCAATCACCTGCGCCATGGGCTTTACTTCATTTCGATCCAGACACCTGAAGCCTTCGTGGTGAAGAAACTCATCATTCAGTAAGCAACTCTGGTATCTCCAATATAAAGGGCTGGGGGCTAAAGCATAAAATGAATATGATCAATGCTACCCAGCCCAATAACTTCCTTTCTGCAGAGAGTGGGGTATTGTCGAGTACGGGAGGATGAACGACCCCCATAAACCTGCCCAATAGTAAACCAAACAAAAGCCAGCCGCTGTATCCTTCCCACTGAAAGAGGTAATGCACGATAAACTGAGTGGTAAACATAATGGCAGCGAACATCCATCGATCCTGTCTGCTCTTGAACATACTGGCCGCACAGATAAACAGAAAGTATAAATAGGCCACCATCAATATCAGAAAATGCAGGGAACTCTCCAGCCCCACATCTGCCAGGTCCTTCATGGTAATGAGCCCAAGGCCTGCGTAAAACAGGAAGAGCGCAAACAGTGCCTTTGATACCTTTTCATGCCGCCTGGCCCCTATCAGTCCAAACAGGATATGACCACCATCCAGCTGTCCGATGGGTAACAGGTTGAGTGCGGTAAAGAACAATGCGAGATATCCCGCCAGTAAAAAGGGATAGTGAATGATTTCATTCTCGTGGGGCATTCGCTCTGGATCCGCTACATATTCCTCAAAAAACCAGAAAATGGCATTCGAGCCAAAGCGAAATGTGGCGGTGCTGTCATTGTCATAAACATGATCGGCATAGTCCAGTCCGTACTGTTCATACTCAGGATGCACCTGATAGATGTACTCTGGTTCCGGAAGATTGGCAAAACCATACCAAATCACTCCAATAGCAATCACAAAACCAGCCAGCGGACCGGAGATTCCCACATCAAAATAGTGTTTCAGGCTGTAGATATGATCCTTGATGCGAATGAAGGCCCCCATGGTACCAAAGGACGGGGACAGGATGAACCCCAGCCACATGGGGATGTAGTATGGAAGAGTGACGCGGATATTGTGATGCCTGGCCGTGAAGTAATGACCAAACTCGTGAAAAGTCAGAATGAGAAGAAAAGGGATAGAAAACTGAAAGCCACCCATGAATTCGTCCCAGGTCATCAATAAATCATCATCCACCCACAACACATATTTGGAGTACATCCATTCTGCACCAGCCAGTGTGGTAGTGATGATCGTCAGTAAAAAAAGCGCTATTTGAATGAGGAGCTGCTTGTGTTTTTTAATCATGAATGAGAATTTCGAATATCTGATCTGGGAACTGTACCTGCTCGGCATTGATACCAACCTGTCTGGCAGCCTCTATGTTTTCTATTTTATCATCCAGGAAAAGCGATCGTTGCGGATCAAGGCCCTGTTCTCCTATGATAAACTCATAGATGTCGGCATTGGGCTTCCGGTAGCCAATCAAATGAGAATAATAGGCTGTGTGAGCAAAGTCCTTCATGGGTTTGCCCACCAGATTCATCACCATAGCGTCGAAGTAGCGCTCATGCATGGCATTGGTGTTGCTGAGGATGAGCACGCGGTGAGATTCCATGAGTTTTTGCATCAGCTCCAGGCGACCGGAGGATATCCCTTTGATCATCAGGTTCCAGGCATATTCAAAATCCGAAAGGGAGATCTCAGAGCGAAAGAGTTGATTGATCTCATGAACAAACTGCGCATCATCGATCTGACCGGTTTCATAGCGGTACAAATACGGAGAACCGACGATCAGCTCCCTCAGGTCCCTGCCACGACCGTTGGTCAGTCTGGAAAACTCCGCAATGACGGCCTGGGGATCCAGATCCACGATGACCTCTCCCAGGTCGAAAATAATTGTGTCAATTTCTGATAGTCTCTTTGGCACTTCGTTGTTTAATTAGCGGCAAATATCTAATATTGCACCTCCAAAACAAAGGCAGTCGTAAGGCTGTTTTTTGTTACAGTGCATCAAGCCGAAAGCGAGAAAGTGCTGGTTCGAGCTGACATCTCGGATAGAAAAAAACTGTAGGGCCTATAGCTCAGTTGGTTAGAGCACCTGACTCATAATCAGGTGGTCCCTGGTTCGAGCCCAGGTGGGCCCACAAAAACCAGCTTCCATATTCGGGAGCTGGTTTTTTTTATTATGGCTAATTTCTACTGTTACATCATTTACAGCCGTTCTTTGAATCGATTTTACATCGGTGAAACCGAGGACATTGATTTGAGAATTGATCAACACAATAGTGGTTTCTATAAGCACGCTTTCACCACACAAACTCAAGATTGGGAGTTGTTCCACGCCATAAAATGCACAGACAGAAAACAAGCACGGTTGATCGAACTTCATATCAAAAAGATGAAAAGCAGGAAGTACATCGAGAACCTGAAAAAGCACCCGGAAATAAGTGAAAAGCTCAAAATCAAATACCAATAGGTCCCTGTCCCGATAGCTATCGGGACGAGCCCAGGTGGGCCCACATTGATCATCAGGCAGTTACGTTTTTCGTAACTGCTTTTTTTATGCTTTTTTGGCTCACGGTATAGTCAGACGGTATAGTTGATCTGCTGAAACACTCCTCTCTCAAGCAATACCATACAGTAGATCGTATTTTAACACGACGAACAAAAAGTGATATTTTTTTGTATTTATATAAAATATTTAAGCACTTTGCAATCACAAACTCCCTCAGCAGATATGGCAATTGCTATTAAAAGCATACCAACTTTGGAAAATCAAGCGGCACAATCTTTTGTTAAAAAGGCTGAAAGTTCTGTGCAAAAGAGAGGTACCGTCGATTTCAGCAAGCAGATCAAGTCTGCCAGCAACATTCTCGCAAAGGCGCAATTAAAGTAATACCACAGTGAGTTTCCTTGAGGATCACTGTACCCTGCGCTTACTCAATCAAGAATTATTAGATACCTGCTCTCCATTCATCTGCGATGATGCTGATTTGAATGACTTCTTTATTAATGATTGCATTGCCTACAATAATGAGTTATTAGGCCGCACCTATTGCTTCACGTTGGATACAGACCCGTCTCAGATTGTTTGTGCTTTCACTGTTTCCAATGACAGCATAAAGGCCAGGTTGTTACCAAAACCCTCAAAGAATCGATTAAACAGAAATGTAAACAACCAAAAAAGGGGTTTAAAAAGTTATCCTGCGGTTCTCATTGGACGTTTAGGTGTAGCTCAATCATTTGAAGGGAGAGGAATCGGCAAGGAGCTAATGGATTTCATCAAAGCCTGGTTTATTGATGGTGCCAATAAAACAGGATGCAGATTTGTGGTAGTCGATGCTTACAATCAACCGAAAGTACTGTCATACTATAAAAAGAACGGCTATCAATCGCTCTTCCACTCTGAAGAGGAAGAAAAAGAATATTCCGCCATTCAGAGTGATGATCAGCTGGAAACCAGGCTACTCTTTTTCGATCTCATTCTGTTGATTAAGTAACCAGACATGACTCACTTCAGTTTTTGCGTAAAAAGCTGGCTTCTACATCCATACACATATTGAAGATGACACCTAAGTATTTCGGAAAAGTATATCTTTAACACCAACACCGGGAAGAATCCCACTCCAACCCTTCATTCACATGCAATCAGAAGAAACTGACCAGAAAAAAGGATTTAAGTATCTACTAAGGGAATTGATCGTTCCAAAAATCGAACGAATTTCAATGATCATCCTCCTGTTGGCACTTGTTTTCAGATACCTCCAAATTGGTGAAACCGCCGCAATGATCGGTATAGGCCTCACCACCCTGGCGGTGACCTCCTACCTGTACGCATTCCTTTACAAAACCGAAGGCCTGATGGAGACCCTGTCCATTAAACTGGGCCACATTGCCTGTGCGGTAGCGATCGTCGGCATCATGTTTCGACTCATGCAGCTGCCGGGTAGTGCGACCATGCTCCATATAGGCGCGGGTTCCCTCACACTAGGTGCCATTTTGGTGGGCTATCAATTGGCCACCAACCACACGAGTATGATGAAACAAGCCACCACCAGGTATTTGATTGTGCTGGTGCTTACACTGATCATAATTTTCCTTTGAGTCGTGCTCCACTTCGGAACAAAATCGTCACAGTAAAAGGATATAAATTAAGCCTTGAGTAATTGTATCTGCAAACACTATTTTACTCCCACAACCCCACCAAAGTCACATCCTTACCGTCTGAGGTCAACGAATAAGTAGCCACCTCCCCCAGCCCCAGAAACTTAAATCGCAACCCCACCAACCGGCCCATGGTTTTCTGATACGCCGACTGATACACTACCTCTCCGCCTACGGAAACAACCACATTCCTATCTTCTACTTCTATAGCCACCTCGGTAAAGTCCGACAGGTCTACACCAAACGCGGATAGGTCATTGGCCTTTCCACTCAGAAAAACATCATTGAGCATGAGGTTATTATCGGAGCTGCATCCCACCCTCGAAAAAGGAATGATCATGGCGCCTTTAGTGCCCAACACGTACACCCCAACCGATTGGCAAACCGCCCATTGATCATCATAAGTATTTCGCAGGGTGGCCTTCAGTGTGAAGTGATCCCCTGAGACTTCTCCCAGATCATCTACAAAGTGATATACTGTCATCAATGGATCTTTGGACCCTTTCACTTCAGTACCGATCTCCTCGGGATAAAAAAGCTCCTTCTGGTCGCTCATACCGAGCCTGAAGTATTTAGGAACGGGAGTGTACTCCACCGTCCCAATCCACCCATTGCTTTTCAGAAACAAATCATGCGATGCGACCACTTCATCGTCGATCAGGAGTTTGGCCCGAAAGTAACCCGGGAAGTAATAAATACCCGTCGCCTGCTGCTGGTCATCTGAGATGCTGATGGTCCTGGTAGGATCCCAATATTGCTGGATATGGATATGGTCAGATTGCACTCCCTGGAGATCCAAATCAAAGACCACCGAATTCGGGTAGGTCCTGGCCAAAGTCCTGCTGGAGAACGTAATTCCTTCCGGAAGCTCCTCCGCGCCGGGTCGTTTATTACCGATCAGTACCACAGTCAAAAGCGCCAATAAAAACCCGGCTGTCACGTACAGTGACTTTTTAGGGAAATGAGATTGCTTCTTTATTTTTCGGGAAGAATTCTGCTTGAAATCACGCCAGTTTTCATAACCACAAAACTGCGATAAGGTATCCAGTGTGCTAATGCTAGGCACACTATCATGATTGACCACTCCCCAAAAGCGCTTGAGCGTAGTAGCACTGAGCATGACCTGACACGCTTCAAAAACCTTCTCGCTGAGTTCAGAGAATACACTGCTATGCCAGTCCAATCCCGGCCCCCAACCCAGCTTTTGCTCGATTTCTGCTTTTAGTCGGCTCACTTCGTCACTATGCAGTACGGTCTTTCTCATTAGGTTTAAAGTTGGGCATTATTCACTTCCTGAACAATCATGAATCATTATGAACGAACTTGCTCCCGAAGGGTTTGTCCGTCATCCATGCTCCATCGTATCTAGTGGCATGAAACAAAACTTAATCATAACCCTCGCCCTATTGGGCCTTGCATCAATAGGCAACGCCCAAGTGATTCCCCTGGATACAGCACTTTGGGAAATCAATGCGCAATCTTATGTGCTGGAAACCTATAAAGGTCAGCAAGCCATCTACTTACAGGGTGGATCCATGTCCCCAAAGGAGGTCACTTTCCTCAATGGTACCATCGAATTTGATATCTACCTCAAAGAAGAAGCGGCATTTCCCGGAGTGAATTTTCGATCGGTGGACAGTGGAGACATGGAGCAGTTTTACCTGAGGCCCCACCTGCCCGGCAAGCCTGACGCCAACCAGGCGGCACCCGCTGTGAAAGGCGTAACCCCCTGGCAACTCTATTTCGGACCTAAGTATTCGTTTCCTTATGACTACAAATACGATGATTGGACCCATGTGAAAATAGTGGTGAATGGCGATAAAGCCCAGGTATATATGGATTATTCCGAAAAGCCACACCTGTCCTGGGTGCTGTTTCATCCCGCGCAGCCAGGTCAGGTGGTTTTTCGTGGTGGTGGCGCCTCAGGTATGCACCTGGCCAATATGAGTATTAATCATAATGAGTATGAACTCCTGGATTTCAAGCCCGGCATAAGGGAACCCATAGAAGGACTCGTACCCGCCTGGCAGGTATCTGATATGTTTGAGGAAAAACTGCTGGCAGACCCTGCGAGTCTCCAACAGCTGATTGCAGAGCGGAAATGGGGCGGCACCATAAAAGTGGAAGAAGGCGCTGCTGCAAACATCTCCAGAGTACAAACCCTCTATGACGGCTCACCCGGGGAGACCGTCCTTGCCCGGATCATCATTCAATCAGAAAAGGACCAGGTCAAATTATTTCACTTTGGGTACAGTGACCGGGTGGTGGCTATACTCAATGGCCAGCCCATCTACCGTGGCAATAACAGGTGGCACTCCAGGGATTACCGCTATTTGGGCACGGTCGGGTTGTTTGATGCCATCTATCTAAACCTGAAGAAAGGAGAAAACACCCTTTTAATGGCCGTATCTGAGGACTTTGGGGGCTGGCTGATCACGGGGAAATTTGACCACCCTGATGGTGTCATCGTCAGGGAGCCCTGAAAATGCGTGATGTAAAAACCGGCTCATGGCCCGCCTGCCGCTCAGGAATGACGTCCTTTTCTATGTCGTCATTCAGGTTTTGGACAAAGCTTAGCAATGGACAAATCCAGGATGCCCAACTCAGTGACCTCTATCACGTGCTATGCGACGCACTTAATTGCCGAGCAACATATATTTCGAGGAGAGATAACAAAAAAAGCCATTTCGATAATCGAAATGGCTTTTGCAACACGTTATAGCGTCCTTTCAATACCTAATGTTGGTATTTGAGTACGATCCTATGTTTAGATACCTGACCTGACTTATCCAATAGTTCGATCAGGTAAACACCGGCATTAAGGTTTGTTAAATCAACTTGAGCGCTTGTATCTGTAAGCACTAACCTGCCAGAGGTGTCAAATATTTTCACTTCCTCCACCTCTACTCCCATGATATTGAGCATCCCTTTTGTCGGGTTTGGATAAACCACAAGACCAACGTGATCAACTCCGCCCAAAATCAAAGGCTCCTCTATATCGATCAAACTGACCGTGATAATACCTGATGAAGTCAGGGTGCCATCAGACACCTCCAAAGTCAATACAAAAGTCGATTGGGTTTCAAAATCCAACTGAGAGGCATCGGCCACCGTCAATTCTATTCCATTCTCAATGGCAAAAGCGCCTGAGGCATCTCCATCTGTAATTGATATGGTCAAGTCGTCAGACTCAGGATCAGAAACCTCCAGAACACCTACTAGTGTTCCTCCCGGCGACTCCTCATCTACGATAAAACTTGTCTCGACAATAGTCGGGGCTTCATTTACATCCACTACACTGATTGTCACATTACCCTGAGTGAAAAGATCACCATCAGATACCGTCACGTTTAGCGTGAACTCCGGGTTGATTTCAAAGTCAATCACTTCAGCAGTAGCCACGGTCAGTTCGCCCGCTTTACTCAGGTTAAAAGCATCATTCGTATTTCCCGAAGTGATGAGATATTCCAACACATCACCCTCAGGGTCATTAGCGGCTAGTGTGGCTACCACTATGCCTACCGATACATTCTCATTAATGGTAAAAGCTTGATCAGACAGTGAAGGTGCCAGATTACCATCGTCAGTTACGGTGATCGTAATGTCCACAGACCCAGTGTTGCTGCCATCAGAAGCCTCCACCCCAATCAAGAACTCCTGCCGGGTTTCAAAATCCAGGGCCTCCGCACTATTTACCGTCAGCTCCCCTTCACTACTAATCGCAAAAGCGTCATCTGAATTTCCAGAGACAATGGCCCAGGTCAAAGGTTCGTCCTCCGGATCAAAAGCCGATATGAATCCTAAAGAAGCTCCTGTTGTCGCGTTTTCCGCTACGGTGAAGGTACCTGCTGAGAGCACAGGCTCTTCGTTGACATTCACCAGCTCAATGGTGATCAATCCGATGGCTTCTGAATTTCCGTCGCTTACAGACACTTCCAGTTCAAAAACTGGAGTCGATTCAAAATCCAGAGCTGTTCCATCCAACACTCCCATACTCCCGGTAGATTCGTCAATTTCGAATGCCCCAAGATCATTCCCGGATCGGATAGCAAAGGTAATCAGATCGCTTTCCGGGTCAGTGGCCACCACATCGCCTACCAAAGTTCCTGCTACGCTATTTTCATCAAGGGTAAAAGTCTGATCAGCTATTTGAGGAGATTGATTCGCAGGATTAACTGTCAAAGTAAAACCGGAACTTGCCGTATTATGCTCGGCCTCACCATCATCTGCTGTGACGATAAATTCCTGAGTGCCAAACGCACCAGTCACACTGGTAATCGTGATAGCTCCTGTTGCAGCATCGATCGCCACGTTTGCAAACTCAACTGAAGCCGGCTCCATGGAATAGGTTACCATTTGCTCCTCTTCATTGGCTGGTACAGCTCCAGGTGTCACGGTGACCATCTCAGTACCAGTAAAGTCCTGCGCTAAGTTTACATCTCCTGATAGCGCAAATACAGGCGCATCATTGACTGAGGTCACCTCAATAGACATGGTAGACGAACTGACACTAAGGGTGCTCGCATCACCTACTGTGAAATCAAATGAATCAGTCCCAGCAAAGTCTGCTCCACCGAAGTATTCCAATCGCTCAATGTCCGACACAAGTATCTCCTGATCAATAGAAACCAATTGCCCATCTAGTGACAACTCCCCATATGTTGGTAACAAATTGATTTGAAGACGGGTAAAGGTGGAACCATTTCCACTGGAATAATTAAAGTCATCAGCGGAAAAGGTCAATATAGAATCTTCCTCTACCGTCAGGGTGTTGTTTTGTGAGAGTGGCCCATTGGAGATGGAAAACTTTCTTCGCTCAGCAATGCTCCATTTCCCCAAATCATCCCTCACGCGTATGGAAAGCAAATAATCACCTTCCACTAAATCACTCACCACTATTTCCAGCTGTTCATCAATGGAAGCGCCATTCGCACTCAGGTCTAATGCCATAGCCTGACCCACACCGGGATCATCACCGATAAAATACTCCGCACTTACTATGAGCTCAGAAGTTGTCGCTGCTGAAGGTTGTGGCATGATGTAAAGCGTACGTGAAAAGGGAGTCCCCCAGGCACCCTGATCGTCTTTTACCCTAACCACCAGCTGGTGAAAACCAGCGGATAACGAAGAAACATCAATGGTTGTGATCAAATCCAGGCTGTCGCTGGCACTTACATCTATACTTATCCCATTACCCACCCCCGGGTCATTGTCAAAAAAGTACTCAATGCCAGTCACTGTACCATCCGTACCCCCTGTACCCTCAGCGATATCCATCAGGTAGAAAGTCCGATTGAAGTAACTGCTCCATCGTCCCAAATCATCCTGAGTCCTCACCATTAGCTGGTGAAACCCGGCAGATAATGCGGATAAGTCTATACTTTCCACTATCTCTACTGCGTCCGTAGCAGTAAATGAAATTGGGGTGCCGTTGCCAACTCCCGGGTCGGTATCAAAAAAGTATTCAACATACTGTAACTGAACATCAGCCACTGCCTCATGCGCCACTGAAATGAATGAGGACTGGCTCAACGTTCTTGATCGATTGTCAGCGTCCGTCACTGTCAGACTTACCTTATAGGTACCTGGTTGCGAATAAGTATGGCTCGGGTTGGCTAAAACAGAAGTTGCTCCATCTCCAAAGCTCCAGGCATAATTCGTAATACTGGCATCAGAGCTGGACTCGCTGGAAAAAACAACATCCAATGAGCCCGTTCCCGAATGGCTATCTACGGAAAAATCCGGGAATAGCACCTCACTATACAAGGCATCCACTTCTGCCGCACTAACAGATCTGTTGTAGATCCTGATGTCATCAATGGCTCCTTCAAAAGGATAGCCAACAGTGATGGCCCCAGAACCCAAAGCAGGTTGGCTCACAGCTTGTTCTGCTTTCAGATCACCATTCAGATATGCACTCAGGGTGGCCCCATCATAAGTCAAAGTAGCCATATGATAAAACCCTGGTTTTCCACTATTTGTGGTCATGGAGGTAGTATTCCCACTTCCATCCGAAGTGGTGAATTTTAACCCCTCATTGACGGCTGAAATGGTATACAAAGTACCGGCATCAATCATGGTACCCAGATCCAAAACTCCTGAATCATCATCGAAACCATCTACAATATTGTACCAAAAAGAAATGGTAAAAGACGAACTTCTCAAAGCTGCGTCGGAGGAGGTTAAAGCCGCGGCTACACTGCTCCCATTAGACCCTTTCGAAAATCTCCGGGTATTGAAAAGCCCAAATCTATCTGAAATCTCATAGTTGTTGCTTCCATTGGCGTAAATGCCATCGTATCCATTTCCTGACGCATCAGTCATGTCGCCTTCCATTTTGTAATGAGCCGTCAGGCCATTGTCAAGGTCAACCTGGGCAAAGGCATTTTGACCTGTCATTACAATTAGGAGCGTCAGAAAACCCAGTTTTCTAATAACTTTCATCACTATGTTGTTTTAAGTAATTACTGATTATTTGAAACTCTGGCTTTCAAATCTATTTCTATTGAACTGCCCTCTGGCACTGCTGCCGAACGAATATTGAAATCAGTTATCTTAGGAATCCGACTCTCTATCACAAGCACATTTGGCACATCTCCCGCACTTGGAAATGGATATGGACCTCCGAAAATCCCCATTTCAGTACCGTCTGATCCTGCACCCTTACAGGGAGAATCCTCCGCCAGCCTGTAATCATAGCTGAAATCAAGCGCATATTCAGGAACATCCACAAACTTCGGATTCACATTCTCAAGATTGTTACCAGTGCTGTTGGTTCCGTAATCAAAGGTTTGTCCCCCCTCGCTGGTCAGCACCAGGTTGTGTGTTAGTGCCATATTGCTGGCGCCTCCTGTGCCCCTGCCCCACAGAATATTGTTGCTAAAGACGATACCGCTCGCCTGGTTGACGATACCTACACCACTAAAAAACACATCATAGACCTGATCGCTCCCGATAAAAAGGTTGTTGATGAAAATCTGAGGGCCTTTGACCCGTGCTACCCCACCTGTGAAAATGTTATTTGCTACGAGTAGATTACTACCGAATGGGTAGTCTCCATATACACCGTTATAGTTTGGTGCATAACCTATGTTATCCAGAATGTTGTTGTAAATCTTAATGTTACTAAAGTAGCTGAGGTGAACCGACTCACATCTATTTCGGGTGAATGTCACATTGGTGAGCGTGTTGCTCTCAGTGCCCTCAAAGCCCACTGAAATGTATCGGTAGTTTCCACTTGCTGTGGTTACCACTCCATTCACATAAAAGCCTTCAATATGCGATCCTGAGGCATCCAGATCTAAATCCGGATTTTCATTTTTAATGATCATGTGGTTGACGTTGGTCGTAAAACCAAACTGAGCATCTTCTGTGGATTGGTAGCCAGCGCCGATCAACACCAGCCTTTTGTTTAAAGTAAACCCATCATAAGTAGTTTCTGATCCTGCAACTATTATGGTATCGCCCACAGCCGCATCGTCAATGGCTACCTGAATACTTGAATACAGCGCACCTGAATGTTCATTGTTATCTACCGTAATAACTGTGGCCAGTGAGGTGAAAAATCCTATGAGAACGAAGCAAATGGCCAAAGAATATTTAAATAATTGATAGGACAGATTGTGTTGAGCTAAATACATGTAAGAATGGTTTTATTTAAAGGTATGAATATGTATGGCAAAAAGAGTGAAATAAATATTCAATACCTATACCTTAAATTCGGTATTAGCCCTAAAAAAAACGGTAGTGTATAGCCCAAGCACCAACGATACGCCGAGCAACAGTACCTGGGGGTAAAACATCTCAAAAATCGCCTTTTAAGGTGGCCTATCGGCCCTGTCATGTTGATCTCCTGCTAGCCTGCCGAACCAGAAGATTCCGGCCCAAAACACGGCCCTAAGTCAGATAAAATAAACAAAAACAGACACCCCATAAAGACCCCCATTGGTGGTTGTTAGGCTGTTGTCTTCCCACCACTGTGTCACGTCCTCAATAGCTCGATCTAATACTTTTTCTAAACAGTACTGTTTAATTAATAATTCTAATATCTTTGCCCTAAACACTACCATTTTATAGTAATGCCTAAAATTGTTGCAGATAGAATAGATTGGATAAAACTGGGGTTTATACTATTCGCTAAAGATGGTATTTCTGGAATTGTGGTTGATAAAATGGCCAATAAACTCAAATGCAATCGATCTAGCTTTTACTGGCATTTTGATTCCAAAGAGAAATTCATTGATAAAATCCTCACGTACTGGATAGAAACGGATACGAATCAGATTATAGAGCAGACTCAAAAAATGAGTACTGCAGAAGAAAAATTCAAAGTCCTTATTGCAATTACTTTTAAGTCAGACCCAAATATAGATTTCATATTTCATCTCAAACGATATGCGATCAGGCGAAAAGACATTCAAAAAACAATAGACGAAATTGATGAACAAAGAATCAGCTTCGTGTCCTCAATGCTGGAAGATCTTGGATATGCCGAAGGTGAAGCATTGACCAAGGCCAAAATCTTCTACAAGTACTTAATTGGTTATCATGAAATGATCAAGTATAAAAAACAGCATAAAAACTACGTAGCAGACGTTTATCATGAACTCAAGCACTTTATAAACATATGAATAAAGCAATTTTCACAAAACAGTTACTGTTCTTCACACTCATCATCATCCAACATTCAAAAATTATGGCACAAAACGAATACACCATTCAGGCAGATTTTCAAGGATCAAAAGAAGTGGTATGGGAAGCCATTACTGACTTCCAGTCTTATGATAATTGGAACACAGTTCTCATGATGGAAAACAACGACCAGTTGGAAGTTGGAAAGAAGTTTAAAGTCACGATTATAGATGAAAAGGGCAAGCAATCTCAATTTAAAGCCCAGGCGCTAACCAATGAGCAATACAATTCTTTTTCCGCCAGACAAGTTATGCTTGGGAAATGGTTTTTTTCAGCCACCCATTATTTTATTGTGGCCCAAAAAAATGAATCCGAAACTACCCTGACACAGACCTGGAGATTCAGTGGTATTCTTTTTAGACCATTTAGAAAGCTCATATTTAATCAACTTGACAGGTTCAACCAAATGAATGATGACCTCAAAGAATATCTCAAAGCTAATTTGAGGGAAAATGTGGGTAACAATGGATAAAAAACATAAGGTTGATCTGTCATCCGAAAGTTTGTCGATTTCTGGCAAGTCTGCCGAGTAAAATATAAATTCATATAGGTTTTGGATCATTAGATTAAGGAAAAGCAAGGTGCATTTCAGTCCCTACGTTTTTTATCTAGGATGGATACTTTGGAAGCACCCTCTTGCCGGGCGCGGCAAATTCATTAGTTTTATCGGAACTTGCCAAGCCTGGGGCCGCGTAGACGCACTCCTGCTATTCGTTACACTCCACCCTCTTCAGGTCGTAGAAAGCTCATCAATAAAGTTTACTTTCAACGAAACTTTTTCTAAATTAGCTGAGTTTACATAAATATAAACTTGATGATTCAGCGATTTGAGGTTGAACTCCTTGAACAGGCTTATGAATTCCTAAGAAAACTTGACCTCAAGCACCGAAAGAAGATTATTCCGAATATGGATCGGGCTAAACTTCTATACCGACCCAAAACTGTTTAAGAAGCTTGACGGAGAGATCTGGGAATTCCGAACTTTATTCTCGGGAAAGCAATATCGTTTGCTCGCCTTCTGGGATAAGACCAAACAAACTGAGACGCTGGTTTTCGCAACTCATGGATTCATCAAGAAAACAAGTAAGGTTGACAAAAAGGAAACTGATAAAGCTGAACGAATTAGACAGCAATACTTTAAAAGTAAGGAGTCATGAAACGATACACACTTGAACAAACAAAGGACGACTTAATTGGGAAGGTTGGGACTCCTGAACGCGACCAGTATGAGTTTGAACTCAAATTGGAACTGATTGGAGACATGATCCAACATGCCAGGAAACAGCGCAACCTAACTCAGCAACAGCTAGGCGAACTCATTGGAGTGAAGAAGGCACAAATTTCAAGGCTTGAGAACAATACAGGGAATGTAACTATCGAAACGATTCTCAAAGTATTCAACGCTCTTGAAGCAAAGGTGAGCTTCAACGTTAAAATGCTGAAAAGTAGAATAAACGTGGCGTAAACGGTGTGTAACATGGACTGGCTTGACGAACAAGCAAAGAGGGAAATGCTGGATGACTGGCTATAGCAGTTGCTCCGAATGCGGAACTGTCAACACATTGCGATGGCCACACACCTAAAGAAATCGAGAGGTATGATTAAGGATAAAATAAAAACTCAAAAAGGTCTGGTGAAAAAGCTGAGGGCAATAAGGGACAAGTTCAACAAAGACATTCAAGACATGACCCTGGAGGAGGAGCAGAAGTATCTTGAAAAAATGTCTGCTCAATGGAAGAATTCCCCGCAATCGGACAGACTGCCGTAAGTCAACCCTGATATGCTAACAGCAGCTCCTTCGGCCCTCTTGGTATTTTTCCAATGTCTTTTGCCGCATAGGTCCTCCGACCTGAGGAGAAAACACTTCCAGTGGGTAAACCAACGGTGTGGATCGAAACGAATCATAACAGGGTGTATGAGCGCATGTGCAGAGGTTTCCATTTACTCCCTCCGTTTTTCATCAATCCACTAAATTTCATTCCGCGCTTCTGTCTCCAACTGCAAAATATTTTCAGAGTTTGTAATTTCTGGGCTGGACAATCCGTCATATTGGGCAGAATTAAAAAAGTAATTCATGAAAGACGAGTTTACAGATTTGCTGTATCAGAATCAGGGAATAGTCCATAAAGTATGTAATATCTATTTTAGAGATAGGCTCGAAAAAGAGGATTATCATCAGGAACTTATCATTCAATTATGGAAGGCTTTTCCTAGTTATCATGGTACGGCCAAATTTTCTACGTGGATGTATCGGGTTTGCATCAATGCAGCCATTGACATCATGCGGAAAGAAAAATTTCAACTGAAACAAGTAAAGTTATCTGAGGTTGAAATCGATCATATATCCAGTGCGGATGATACCAATCAAACCAATAAGGAAAAATTGTACAGCGCAATAGATAAGCTATCATCTATTGATAAAGCGATCATTGCCTTGTACCTGGACGAGTATACTTATAAAGAAATCTCTGAGATGATAGGTATTTCGGTCAGTAACACCGGAGTTAAAATACAAAGAATTAAAACGCAAATTTTAAAATCATTTGAAAATGGAAACCATTGAATTAAGAAGAATCTGGAACACGCTTGCCAAAGAAAAATTAATCGACAAGGATTTGGCCAAGGAGAATATTTTGGAAATCATCACCCAAAAAAGCAATGGAGTCATCAATAAACTACAAAGAAAGCACCAGCTTGATTTTAACCGCTACCTCGGTGTTGTGATCTTCATGCCGTTTGTCATATTATTTCTGATTCACCGTGATAGCCAGGGCCTGCTTACACATGGCAGCTCAGTGCCAGGAGGCCCGTATGTCATACCATGTCTCATTGAAGCCTTCATGATTTATGCGCTCTGGAGCATAAAAAGAAATATAGATTTTATGAAGCGCACTTACAATGCCGGCACATTGAAGGAATCCCTGGTGAAAATGAAATCCTATTTTGAAACCATAACAAAGAAGAGGACAGGAACAATATTATTGATGGCAATTTTGGCATTTATTGAAGTGGACACATTGATTAGAATGGGGGGAATCGAAAACATGAATTTTTCGCTTAATGGACCATACATCTTTGAATCCTACTTTTCGGTTTTCATAATACTTTTGACCATTTCTGTACCTTTTATCGTCAGACTGGACATCAAAAGATATACTGACCTTCTGCGCGATTTAGATCAAACACTTGAAGACCTGGATGAGAAAGAATAATCAGTGTATAGCTATCCAAATCACAACAACATAAGGGAAGCGAAAACTAATTGAGGTGTGGCCGTGCCTTCGGCCCCCTCTTACGCCTATGGGTGATTGAAGAAAGTGATGAAAATCAGATACCCAATCAACATGTTGCTAACGTCAGAGGTTTTGGATGAGAAAGCGGAACACAGAAAGGAAGGCGCTATATTTAAGGAGGAAACATAGGATCAGGACATGTATAATTTCTCATATTTCAAGGAAAAGGACAGAGCAGCCATATTGGATTTTGTTGAGCACAATCCGTTTGCATTTCTAACCGGTAGTAGCGCATCTGGCCATCAGGTGGCGACACAAATACCCATTCTCCCCGTCATGCGGGACGGTGACCTGATATTGCAGGGGCATATCATGAAGCGCACGGATCATCACAAAGCCTTTTCTGAAAACCCTAACGTGCTGGCCGTTTTTACAGGCCCACATGCTTATGTGAGTGCCTCCTGGTATTCCTCTCCTCAAATTGGTTCTACCTGGAATTACATGAGCGTCCATGTAGCCGGGAAAATGGAGTTTATGACTGATGCCATGCTGGTTGATTTTATGAAAAAACTGACCCTGAAGTTTGAAGGCGGGAATACCCACTCGCCCACATTTTACGATAACCTTTCAGATACATATTTGAATAAAATGATGCCTGCCATTGTGGGTTTTGAAATCAGAGCAGATAAAATCGACAATGTATTCAAGTTGAGTCAAAACAGAGATGAAAAAAGTTATCTGAATATCATTGCCGAGCTGGAAAAACAAGGTGGAAATAGCCTGCTCATGGCCAATGAAATGCAAAAGCGAAAAGAGGGATTATTCCCTCCGGGATCAACCTGGGATCCTAATCAATTTGATTCATGACAGTATCCGGAACCGCACGGCAAACAGCACTATCGAGCCCCTGACGTGCCCCTTGCGATCTATTGTAAATGATGGCAAGAAGTGTTAGTTTGTTTTAGCTAAAACCTAAGAGGGAAAAGTCCAGCTACAATTGTAAAACCATGATTAACAGGTTAAAATTTTCGATAGAGATTAAAGCAGAAAAAGCTGCGATCTGGGATGCACTTTGGAGCGATCGCTCCTATCACCAATGGGCCGGCGTATTCGCTGAAGGAGCTTATGCCATCTCCGAACACTGGGAAGAAGGCAGTAAAGTGCTATTCCTCTCACCAGATCAAAGTGGCATCTACAGCATCATCGAAACACACATTCCAAATGAAATAATCATGTTCAGGCATATCGGAAATGTGGTAAATGGAAAAGAACAACCCATTGATGATGAATCAAAAAAGTGGTCGGGAGCCACAGAAGTTTACACCCTTACTGAAAGCACCGAGACAAACACCCTGACCGTTGACATTGATGTCATGGATGAGCATTTGGATTTTATGTCAGAACGAATGCCCATAGCGCTGGAAAAGATCAAGAAGAACTGCAGCTAACACTCCCCTCGTTGGGGTCAACGTGCGAGATACAGCCAGCTGTGATCCCCCTCCCCGCTCAAATCCCTCCGCTACTACCATGATCCCCTATCACGTCTCATGCAACCTATTGCGAATGAGGTGAAGAAGTGTTAGTTTGTTACATTAAACTGAAAGGCCTGCTCCGCTAGTGATTACTTACTTCCGTACCACGGCCCTAAGTCAGATAAGGTAAACCAAACCATACACCCATAGCATAAAGCAGGCATCAGTCACTGGTGGTTGTTGGGCTGTTGTTAGTTGCAATATAGCTGCATGAAAATACTTCCACTCCTTCTTCTGTTTTCTCAACTTGTAACTCTCTGGACTCCATGTTTTGGTCAGAAGGATCTCCCTTTGAATTTCAATGATTCTTATATGCAGCCTCAAACGGATTTCAGGGCAATTAAAACACTCAGAACCTACAGTAAAGGAGATTATGAGTCATTACAAACTCACCTTTTTAACCTCAAGGGACTTAACTACAGAACTTTCAGTCATTACAAGGGGGAACTACAAAGTTTTACTCAGCTAAGCTATGACAGTCTGGATAGATTGATCAATATTGAGGAACATGGTCGGTGGATAGGTAACGACAGAAACCGAATTTGGGATAGCACTAAAGTGAGTTGGACAAACAAATACCTATATGACTCACAGGGCAGAATTTCAAAGTGCACTAACCTTTGGTTTGACGACAATCAAGAAGGGATAAGTTTCGTAGAAATGAGCTATCAATACAATGACTTAAATAAGGTCATAGTTGAAACTGAAACCTGGAAAGACTTGGACTCTTCTTCTATCCGCATAAGATTCGAACCAAATAGTGACATCATCTCTGAAAATCAGAACTTCCCAACTGTGAGTATCAATAAACGAATTTTTGAGTATGGAAATCAAGAAGATTTGATCAAAAGTTATAGTGACAATGAACTAAAGACTGTTCAAAAAATTCAGAGAATTAGTGATCGACTGCATATCGAGTATTTGCTAAACACCGAAGGTGATACTCTAAGATTTACCAAGATATTATTTGATCAAAACGGTCGTAAAATTTCCGAAATTGATTCGGGAGATTCAGATATATCTCTTTTCGGAACTTATGGAGATGGGGGAAGTTGGTCAACTAGAACGTTTACATACAACCAGTACGGGCTCTTAGAAAGAAAAATTTTCTCAAGCGGAGGCGAAGGGCTTTCACTGTTCATTGACTATCAATATTTAAAAAAATAAAGCAACTAACAGAGGTAGCTGTTGCGTAACTCATTCTTCGATGAGAATCACAGATTTGACAATTCAAAAACAGTTGAAATTTGGAGTTTACGAGGGTTTCGAAAAGTTGAATGTCACTATTTTAGTGCTATTAGCAAGCGGAAGGCATACAATCGCTAGCTAATCGGTGTAGACCATGAGCGGAACGAAAAAACTAGACTCCTTTGATCGCAGACGAGCAGGAATGCTGGACTTGGCAACCTGGATAGTTGTTCTGAACGGCCTAACTGTTCTGCTGTTTGGGCTAGCTTCTGACGAAACTGTGATACTCGTTGCTGGCTACCTGAACGCATCAACATACATCCTTTTTATTTCTAAAGACATATTTCAAGGACACTCTGTTTTCAAACTAAGTCACGGAATTCAAATTGTAGATTCTCGGACCGAACAGCCAGTAACTGAGCTGCGAACCGTACTTCGTAACTCAACGCTAATTTTGCTCTTCCCTATCGAATTTCTGGTAGCTGTAGTATCTCCTCAACGAAGAATTGGTGATTTGATCGCAGGAACCAAATTGGTTTCAACAGACAACAAGCAGAACGCTATCGAACGCATACGAACATTCCAACTCAGTGAACTAACAAAACCGAAAATCATATCTTTCCTGGTTGCAACTGGAATAGCGCTTTTATCATTCCAACTCTTGAAATATCTGATAATGAAGGCGTGAAAAACACGTTCTGCAACAATGTAAAGGCATGTGCATACGTTTCTACTGACTGAGGTAAGGGATCCGGTGTAAGATGGGTAACAAACATTTATGAAGGCACGGGAGATACAGCCAGCTACGATCCCCTCCCCACTCAAATCGACCCTTACTGCCATGATCCCCTATCACGTCTCATGCAACCTATTGCGAATGAGGTGAAGAAGTGTTAGTTTGTTACATCAAACTGAAAGGCCTGCTGCGTGAGTGATTACTTCCTTCCGTACCACGGCCCTAAGTCGGATCAAATAAACCAAAACAGACACCCATAACATAAAGCGGACATCAGCCACTGGTGGTTGTTAGGCCCTTGTTAGCATTAACACATTGATCGAATATAACTTCAAATACAAAGGTTTTAACGAAAGGACTTCCGTAAAAAGAGTTGCTCTGAATACCATTTCATATTTGTTGATTTGGTTATATGAACAGAAGTGGTTTCAAAAAATGAAACTGAATCGCAACTGGATGATTAGGTCGCATATACATGAAAAGGAAATTGACAGAAATATAGCAGCATCCCTAACTGACAAATTAGAACCAATAGAATTAGACCCTTTTCAGATTACCCTACTAGATGTTTATCCAACTCACGATCAGAAAAAATTTAAAAAACGTTTTGCATCGTTTCTCAATTCTCATAAACGTTATGGGTTTGAGAGTCAACCGGAAAGAAAGCTGGCTGAACTGATCGACAGCTTTGACTCATATAAGGGGATTGCTTGGGGTTCTATTTTTCACAATGATTTCAAAAATAACAATGAACTGGATCTTATAGACAGAGTCCAATACTCCTACATAAAAGGACCCTCTTCAAGTTTCTTAATACTTTTTAGAATCTCTCCTAGTGACATATATAAGAAACTCTTTAAACAAGCCCTGGAGATTGAACCCTACGATCAGCACACTTTTGAATATTATAACCTAACTCAAGCCTGGCGTAATAAAAGAATATTAGCAACCATTGCAGGCAAGCCCGTCTACCCCAATAAATATGTAACTAAAGTATCGAATGAATTAAAGTTTCAATTTCAAAAGTTGGCTAAGAAAGGAGTAGGAATGGGCACCTACACATGTAGCAAGAAGTATTTATATCCTTCAATATCAATTTATGAATATTCGGGAGTTACTGACCTTACCAATTGGAAGAATTTAGAACCGTATTTAAGAATAGGCTATCGAGATTTATACAAAACAAAGGACTCTCGATATGCTGTTAATTATCCCTATCCGGATCTTGTTAAAGAACCTAGCTATGACGTTATTGCTCTCTATCCCAAACTGGATGAAGAACAAGAGAGGAAGGATAGTTGGAACACAACATACAATCTATCTAGGCTTCTTGTTGATGGCATTGCCGCCAACTGGATGTTTACAAACGAGTGTGTTAGACATAGAACTCAATTGTCAACTCTTGATAGAAGTATTAGCAAATATTCAAACTCAAAACGAGATTCAGTTTTTCTAAAAAGAACATTGTATTTGAGCAAAAAACTGACTTACAGATGGTATTCTTTAAATCGGTTCGGAACAGATTTTAGCCATAGAGTTTTTAATAGGTATCATGACATCCCCGACTATTTCAACGATTCATTAAAGAGTATTAAAGGTGAAGAATTGACTCTAACAAAAGAAGTAACCAAATCGACCAAATATATTTTCGATGAGACTATGAAGACATATGACAACTTGCTTTCATATTTCAAAGTCTTGAGCCAGGATAATCAGACTAGAAGTTCTATGCGGCTTCAGGCAATATTACTGATAATAGCAATTATTGGAACTATATTGGCGCTAGCAACATCCGACTACATCATGCCATTTCTTAAACCCGTATTAGAAAAATGGCTAAATATTAAATTTCCGAAATAAGATAGACGAAAATAATGCTAACAGGTACTATCATCCATAAGCTAACTGAGTTATTTGCAAGGGCTAGACTGAGAGGATTAGGCTTGTCTCCAACCAGCGAGATACGGCTGGCTAGTTACCCACCTTCCCCCACCTCTATCCCCCTATATATCCTCGAAATCCTCCCTGGTAGTACCCGCACTGAAGTGTCGAATGTTATAGGTAAAAGTGAGCATGAAGTAGCGCTCCAGCACTGTGGACTGCTGATCTTCTATGTACAGCTCGGTAATATTTCTACGGGCGTTGTTGTTTTGCTGCAGCAGGTCATATACGTTCACACTGATCTCAGCCAGGTCATTTTTTAAGAACTTGCGCCCGGCACTCATGTTGAGCAGCATAGAGCTGTTGTCATAGCCCTCAGAGAGTCCGGTATTCAGCTGATGCCGCAGATCTGCCCGGTAGACAAACCCACCCAGAAAAACCCAGCGGTATTTTAAATGCGTGGTTTGATTGTAGAAGTTATTGTTAAGGGAAGGGCGCAGGGAGTTCTCCGCCACATGATAGCTGGACCTGGTGGAAATGTTGAAATCCAGGTTCTCGCTGATATTGGTATTGAGCGACACCCCAAGCCGGTAGTTCTGGGCATTCGAAAAGTTCAATACTTCGTTCACCATCCCGGGCTTTCGGGTGAAGTTCACTCCGCCATTAAACCTGATATTGGACTTGAGTACCTCCAGAGGATTTCCATAGCTCATATAATACCTAAACTGATAATAGCCATCCACATTGGCAGGTCTTGTAAACTGTGATCCTGGCTCCAGTATGACGCCCTCAGCCACCTCCTGAGGCTCCTCAGCTATGAAGGTAGAGTTGGTGATCAGGTTTTGTGCGAAGGATGATTCCACAGAAGCATATAGGGATTTGCCATTTTCCGGATCGCTCGACCAAAACCGGGCCCTGGCCCTGTGATTGTAGGTCTGGTTGAGGTCCGGGTTTCCGGCACTGAGTTGCAGCGCATTGGAATTGTCGATCACGTCCTGCAGGTCGCCTATGGAAGGCTCTCTGGTAGAAGTGCGATAACTCAGCTCTATGCGTTTGTCTTCCGATGGCCTGTAGTCCAGTCGTGCGGATGGCAGCACACTGCTAAATCCTTTTTTCAGATCCGTCTCACTGGGAAATACCTGATCGTTATACATGTTGGATCGCTGAAACTCCGTTTCCACCTGTAATTTTAAGCCTTCAACCTTCCACTGATACCCCAGTTCAAACTTCTGCCGCAGGTATTCACTCTTGAAGGTGTTGCTCAGTGCGGTATCGAGGGCATTGTACTCACCGGACGCATTGGCATCATAGGTCAGCTTATCCGAGTCGTCAATGCGGTCTCCAATTTCATACTCCAGCTCCATCATGCTGTGCTGGCCCAGTGGCTCGGTATAGGAGGTTTGCACCTCCCATGAAATGCCCGTGCGGGAGCGGGTTGTCCGCTGGTCAAGTATGCCCAGGCTGTCACTTTCATTGAAAAACTGGTTTTCGGCGTACCGCCTGGACCGGTCCTCATTGGTGTGCCACCCGGTGTGTAACCGGGAGGTGAAACTACGCCCTTCTTTGCCAAACTTCCGACTATAGTAGAGGTTATTGTCATAATCATAGTCCTGATAGCTGGCCGTGGCGGTATTGTCTGTCGCATTGATCGGGCCGGAACCGGAGGTCGTTTGGCCTAAAAAGTTATTGATGCTCTGTTCATTTCTAAAAGAAAGATTCGGGCGCATCAGCAACACGTTCTTGTCATTGATGGTATACTCCAGTTTTAAACCAAGTCGGTGGGCTGTATTCAGCCGGTTGGTATAGCGATCTTCAGCGTAAATCTGGCCGGAATCTGATGCCAGGGCATAATCCCTGAGCCTGCGCTGCGTTTGTTCATTTTCCTCTCTGGAAAATTGATAATTCCCGTTTAGCTCAAATTTTGAAGTCAGGTTATCGCTAAAGTTAATGCCCAGGTTATTGGTTTTGATCAGCCCATTGGCATTGATGTTATCACCCATGCTGCTGGGATCTGCGGAGTAGTTGGTCGTATTGATGTTGTTACTCAGTCCGGTGACGGTGATCCTCCGGTCATTGTTGAAAAAGTTCACACTGGCTCCGCCCTGGTAGGTGTTTCCGGTCCCCACTCCTATGGTGGATTTACCAAACTGCCCTACCCGCCGACTGGGCTTGGTAATGATGTTGATCGTCTTTTGCTGGGCACCATCATCAAAACCACTCAGCGCAGCTTTGTCGCTCTTCTTATCGAAAATCTGAATACTGGCCACTACCTCCGCAGGAAGGTTCTGAAGGGCCGCATTAACGTCCCCACCGAAAAAAGGCTTGCCATCTACCAGGATCACCTGAATATCCTCGCCATTGGCCTGCAGCTTACCATCCACGGTGCTGATGCCCGGCAATTTCTCTATCAGCTCCTGACTGGACGCATCAGGAGCCGTTTTGTAGGCCTTGGCGCTAAACTGTGTGGTATCACCCTTCTGCATAGACGCCACGGGTTTGCCCACGATCTCCACGGCCTCCAGCACCTTGGTGTCCTCCACCAGAGAGAGCATGCCCATGTCAAGGTTCTTACTCAGGTCTATTTTTTGATACAGGGTCTGATAGCCAATAAAGTCAGCCTTGACGAGATACGTGCCCGAACCAAGTCCGCTGATTTTGAAGTGACCCTCATAATCAGTGATGCTCCCCTTGATGATGGCTGAATCGCCCGGATTCTGAACCACCACTGTGGCACCCGGGAAAGTGGATTGATCTTCGTGGCTTTGAATATGACCACTGAGGGTAAATTCCTGCGCGAGGAGGAGTGGGAAAATAAAGCAATTGACCACAATGAAAATGAGGTATTTCATGGATTCCTTTTCATTTTTATGTGCTGACAAATCTGTCGGCATCAGTAATACATCAAAATTGGGGTGGGGTGATTAAGGGCAACGGTCATCAGAGCAGGCCCTGATACAAAAAACACTGAAACAAGTCATGTTATTGTGTTTTCAACACAAAATTAAGGGAACAATCTGAAGAAAACCTGAAGACGTGTGGCGAATACAATTATCACCCCTCTAAAATTCCCTGCTTCGACTGACATTGCGTGTGTGGTGGAGGTTCACTATTTTTATCCCATGGTCAGAGTACACATGCTCTTCAGACTTACACACCGCCAAAATGAGAATATCACAGTTAGTCACTGCCCTCCTGCTCCTATCTTGTACCAATAACAACCCAACGAACTCCTGGACGGTAACCCGACAGCCTGCTGAATATGAAGAACTGGATGCCATCTGGCTGATATGGCCGCCTACGGAGCATAAGAATGGCGAATCGGTTCAAAAGGTCACTATCTCAGTGATAGAGGCACTCATCGATGACCTGAACATTATCGTCACCTGCGGGGATAAAGACCTCTGTGATGAAGCCAGGAAGATCCTGAATTCACGGTTTAAGGAAAGTCAAAACCTAACCATTCGGGAAGTCCCTTCGGTGGAGATATGGGCCAGGGATACAGGTCCCACATTTGTGGAAACAAGTGATGGAAAGCACGCCATTGCCGATTTTAATTTCAACGCCTGGGGATATACCGACACCCTGGATGTGGACACTAAAACCGAGGAGTTATATGACACCCGTGTGGCGGATCTCCTGCAGATACCTGTCATTTCGAGTTCCATGATCAGTGAAGGTGGCAATCGTGAGGTGAACGGACGGGGTACTCTCATGGTAGCAGAGCGTGTGGAGCAAGGCCGAAACCCCCACCTGTCCAGGTCGCAAATGGAAGCAGAGTACAAACGGCTTTTGGGTGTGCAAAAAGTCATTTGGCTCAAACGAGGACTACAGGAAGATGATCATACTTTTTTGGGGCCATTGAATACCGCAGAAGGAACGAAAGCCTATACCGTAGTGACTACCAATGGGCACATTGATGAGTTTGCCCGGTTTGTCAATGATTCTACCATACTATTGGCCCAGGTGGATAGCTCAGCATTCGATGACCCCATGGCCCTGGAAAACCACCAGAGACTGGAAGAAAATTATCAAATCCTTTTGGAGGAAACGGATCAAAATGGAAACCCGTTCAACATCATCAGGATGCCTCTCCCCGAAACGGTCTTTGACAAAATGGCCCCCGGGGATTACGTGTATGATTACATTAAAACACTCGATTACCAGGACGGAACCAGCTTCCCGGATGGTGATACCATTACAGTTGTTGCGGCGGCCAGCTACCTGAATTTTCTGATCACCAACACCGTAGTGATCGGACAAAAGTACTGGCGTGAGGGTATGTCCGATGAAACCAACCTGAAAGACGAACGAGCAAAACGAGTGCTGGAATCGATTTTTCCAGACCGTAAGATCATCATGTTGGATGCCCGAGCTGTCAACCTGGGTGGTGGAGGAATTCACTGCTTCTCCATGCAACAGCCGAAACTGAAACCAAAAGGATAAACCAAAAATGGACTGCAAAAAATATAGGATACCTTCTGCGCTGCCCCTTGCAATATTGTTAGTATCCGGAATGTGCGGTTGCGTATCCGTGAATCAGCAGTTGCAAGACAGTCAGACGGAGAAGCTCAACCACCATGAACTCAATGATTTAGTCACCGGTAAGGATGAGTTCAATGAAACGTTAAACCCAGAGGTGGATCAGCGGGATTTTCCATATTTAGGCACTGAAGCTTTTGAATCCATGATGGGTAGAAGTTTTCAATCGCCATACACCATCCCCGGTCTGGGAACCCTCCAGGCTGGCCGCTATCTGGAACCAGAAATCAGGAATAACTTTTACCCATACGATGACGAACCTTTCGAGATTCTCCAGGACAACCTGCTGTTTACCATCAACTATGGAGGTGGAGGCGCAGATACTCGCCTTGTGGACTTTCAGCTAATATGGAATGGGGAATACTACCTGACCGACAACATTCCCACGGTCGATTTAGTCTTTTCATTCAAAGACCTGAACCATGAGAAGGCCAATGTGTACAGGTATTTGCGCTTCGACCTGGCGCCCCTCAAACTACCCAACGAACAATTGCTCTATATTCACTTTTTAGGCTCAGATGAGCTCATTCCCTATCGGTATTGAATCCTTATGAAAGCACCTCTCTTCCCATGTCCACGCACCCAATCATAGGCATATTTAATGCCATCGCTCCGCTCAATACGGAGATTCAATCACGCCTGGAGCAAATGATTGTCCACCAAACGTTCCCAAAAAATACTGCCCTGCTGGAGATTGGAAAAAAGGCTCAATCCATGTTCTTCATCCATAAAGGGCTGGCCCGGGCTTACTACTTCCATGATGGCAAAGACGTGACCGACTACTTCGCCACGGATGGGCAGTTCATTGGGGCGGTGCCCAGCCTTTTTACCGGCGAGCCGAGCAAAAAAGGGATTCACCTCATCGAAGAGTCGGACATCTATCACTTCACGGCGGTTGATTTTGAAAAGCTCTGTGCCGAATACCACGTGATTGAGCACATCGCCCGACGAATTACCAACTTTGCGATGATCCAGGAGCAGGAACGCATAGAAAGCCTGCGTTTTTACACCATGAAGGAGCGTTATGAACTCATGGAAAAAAAGTACCCTGGCATTATGAACCGATGCCCACTTCATTACATTGCCTCCTACCTTGGCACCACACAAGTGAGCATCAGCAGGATTCGTGCAGGCATCCAGTAGTTTTTTAACATATGTAAAGAGGTCTTCATTTTGGGCTGCTCAACTTTGTCACTATGAAACACCTCACCATCACCATCATTGGAGGCGGGATCGCCGGGCTGTGTACGGCCCTTGCCTTACAAAACCGCGGCATTCGAGCCGAAGTATTTGAAGCCAGTCCGAAACTGGAACCTGTGGGTGCCGGACTGGGGCTGGGTGCCAACGCCATGCTGGCTTTTAAAGAACTTGGTATTTATGATGATGTGGTCCGCATCGGCCGGAGCCTGCCATCATTTACCCTCTATGACCACCTTGGAAAACGCATTTCTCATACGTCTTTTGATCCCCATGATACCATCGGGAGCTTTACCATTCACCGCGCCAGCCTACATGAGCTGCTGCTCTCCCGGCTAGACCCTGCACAGATACACCTGGGAAAAAGAGTGGTGAAATACAATCCCGGAGACTTCTCCGTTGGCCTTACTTTCGACGATGGCAGCACGCACCTCACCAACTACCTGATCGTGGCAGATGGCATTCACTCCACCGTGAGACAAGCACTGCTACCAGCCTCCCTGCCACGCTACTCAGGCTACACCTGCTGGCGGGCAGTTATCGACAATCGCACCCTGGGTGTAGAACACAGTTCGGAAACCTGGGGCCCAAAAGGGCGCATCGGACTGGTACCTCTGCCAGATGATCAACTGTATTGGTTCATCTGCATTAATGCACGGCAAGGAGCCCTGAAACACTATGGGGTGAAGGAACTGTTTGACCAGTTGGGCCACTATCACGCACCCATTCCCGAGGTTTTGGCGGCTACAGAAGACCGGCATTTGATCCATAACGACATCATAGATCTTAAACCCCTGGACCAATTTGCCTTCGGGCGAACCGTCCTCATCGGGGATGCTGCTCATGCCACCACTCCCAACATGGGCCAGGGAGCATGCCAGGCCATAGAAGATGCAGTGGTGCTGGGCCAATGTGTGGAAAAGCTCACAGATACAGAAGAAGCCTTCCGGCTATTTGAACAGCGTCGGCTGAGCCGTACCCGATGGATCGTGGATACCAGCTGGCGACTAGGCAAAGCTGCTCAGTTGGAAAACGGGCTGCTGATTGGGTTGCGAAATGCTGCCCTCAGGTGCCTGCCCCCCTCTGTGAATAAACGCCAGTTGGAAAAACTAAAAGTCGTGGATTTTATGGATCAACACTGACCATGAGGGAGCCTGACTCATAGGATGGATGATCGGCCTGCTCATCCTTCCACACGGCGGTCTACGACCACCTGCTGCTTTGTCACCCTGAGCTCCGATTGCTTTGTCACCCTGAGCTCCGTCGAAGGGTAAGACAAAGCAGCAACCGAGTTCAAATGTGAAAAATACCCAATGATACCTACTCGTTATTCTGCCATGGGACGAATACTATTGGTGGGTAACATGTAAATTTGCCACACACATCCGAATGTGTCCAATTTTTGAAAAATAAAGCCATGTGGGAGCAAAATGTTTAGGCATCAGGGGAAGAGCAGAACCTTAAAACAAAATCTGCGAATTGCTTCTGTATTGTCTTTTGTGGCGGGGATCGTAAATGTGACAGGGTTTCTGTCCTTCAACCAATTGACCACTAATGTCACCGGACATTTTGCACTGTTTATCAATGATGTTGCCCATTTTGACTTCTGGCGTGGGACCATCTATTTCCTCTATATTTTTGTCTTTCTTATCGGCTCTTTCATATCCAGTTTTCTGATCGAACAATTCAACAGAAGCAAAAAGTTAAACGTCTTTGTATTACCCACCATTATTGAATGTCTGATCCTGGTTTTAATTCCCGTCTTCAGCCACCTTTCAGAAATAAAATATCCTGATTTGGTGATTTGTGCGCTGCTCTTCGCCATGGGGGTTCAGAACTCCTTTGTCACTAAGATCTCCAGTGCTGTGGTGAGAACCACTCACCTGACCGGACTCTTTACGGATTTGGGAATTGAGCTGTCGCAGCTATTTTTCCCTAAGTCTTACCCCAATAGGGGAAAAATCAAATCCACCATGAAACTGCGGGTTTACATCATCTCGTTTTTCTTTCTTGGCGGCCTGATTGGCGGCTATTTGTATTCAAGGATGGAGCTGGGCCTGGATACGCTCATTTTCGGAGCGGTGATTCTGGTCTTCAGCCTCTTTTATGACGGCTTGAAATACAAGGTCATCAGAAACAGAAGGAAATACCAACAAAGAAAAACTGCACAACTGAGCAGTGAGGCAGTGCACTAGAAGACAGCCCACTTCCCTTAAAAATAATACTTGACTTGGGATGGGTATTTTCTAACGCCTGGCGGATATTTGGCTCGAACTTGAGATGCAGGATTTTCTAAATATTTAAATACTTACCAACCCTATGATCTTTATCACCCAACTTATCTATGTCATCGAAGGTCAGGAGGCGGTTTTCGATCAGTTTGAAAGCATCGCCATCCCCACCATCCTCCAATACAATGGTCGGCTTCTCCTCAGGGTGAGACCTGATGACCAGGCCATCATAGAGCAGCACATTGACAAGCCATATGAGATCCACCTCGTGGAGTTCGATTCAGAGCAGGATTTCAAAAACTTCATGCAGGATGAAGAACGAAAGAAGTTTCTCCACCTCAAGGAGCAATCCATCAAAGCCACAATACTGGTGCAGGGCATCAGGCTGTGAGATGCCTCACATCCCTGCCGGGGGCTGGTGAAAGGCCACCCTGTTACCCTCCGTATCTTCAAAGTGTGCCACAAACCCATACTCCCCTATGCTCGTCTTAGCATTGAGCACTTTTCCACCAGCCGGCTCTATTTTAGGCAGCACGTCATCAATCTCGGCTACTCCAAAATAGACCAGCGAGCCCTCATAAGAGGGCACGTAAGATTCGGCTTTGATGAGGGTACCACCCGATCCGGGTTGAGAGGGCCGGGATGGAAACCAGGCCATAACAAAATTACCAAAGTCCCTGAGGTCCAGTTTTTGGTCAAGGATGGTTTCATAAAACTTTTGGGCCCGGGCCATATCTGTGACAGGGATTTCGAACCAGTGGACAGGATTGTTCATAGTCGTGGATTTTACGTTAGATCAATTTACTCAAACGGTGTGAAAAAGCAGAAATCAATCGCAATTGACCAAAAGCCTTGATTTGGATCAATGTTTAGGAAGCTAATCCTTCCCAATTTTGTAAAAAAAACAAATATGAAGACCCTGTCAGAAGACCTCATCCAGGACCTAATAGAGCGTACCAGACAAACACTCAATGCCACAGAAATCCTGAAGCAGGAGCCATTTAACCTGCTGAACTGGAAGCCGGCACCGGAGCGCTGGAGCGTGCTGGAGTGCATCGAGCACCTCAACCTTTACGGCGACTTTTACCTTCCTGAAATCGCCCGACGCATTCGCGAAAGCCAGAAACCCGCCGAGCCTTACTTTAAACCTGGCCTGCTGGGCGACTACTTCGCCAAGAGCATGCTCCCCAGGGAAAAGCTGAATAAGATGAAAACCTTCGCTGATAAAAACCCCAATGCGAGTGACCTGACCATAGACAGCATGGATCGGTTCATCAGCCAGCAAAAAGAACTACTTGTGCTGCTGAATAAATCACGCAGTGTCAGCCTCAGCAAAACCAAAACCGCCATCAGCATTTCCAAACTGATCACACTCAGACTTGGAGATACGTTCCGGGTGGTGATCTATCACAACCAGAGACACCTGGTACAAGCCAATAAAGTACTGAACTTACAGGCCCAGCCGGAAGTGGTCAAAGCCTGACCTGAAGCCAAAAAAGCGCATTTACATGCGCTTTTTGCCTTTTCCGTTTATCAACCCCCTGCTCATACCAAAGTAGCCGAAAGCGTGATTTTAGTATTGAGAAGCTTGGAAATCGGGCAAATCTCCTTGGCCTTTTCGGCGATCTCCTGAAACTCAGCAGCCGAAATTTTACTCACCTTACCCTTCAGTTCCAGGTGACTCAGGATGATGGCACCATCTTCAAAAGTGATTTTGGCAGCCGTATCCAGGTCCTCCGGAGGAAAACCCGCTTCACTCAGCAAAAAACTCAACTGCATGGTGAAGCACCCGGCATGAGCCGCACCTATCAGCTCTTCAGGGTTGGTGCCCACCCCATCTTCAAACCTTGTTTTAAAAGAATACTGCGTATCCTTCAGGGTGGTACTTTCTGTGGAAATGGTACCCTTTCCATCTTTGCCTGTTCCTTTCCAGTTGGCACTGGCGTTTCGTGTAAATTTCATATCGTGGTTATTTTTAGGTTATTAAAATCTCTTATCTGTGAAAGATACAATTTCGCCAATTGTTTGATCAGAACATCCATTTCTCCTCGATTTGTGTAAAGCATACACCTCCAAAAGAAAGAATGATGATATTTAATCTCAAAAACAGAAACATATAAATCTTTCCTCCGTATCTCTATATTATCTCACAAATAGAAACATACCATGAAAGGATACCTTGGCGAATTTGAAGAGCTTGTTTTACTGACCATAGCCAACCTGGGCAGCGATGCTTACGGACTGGCTCTGATCAGGGACATTAACGAGCGTGCCGGTCGCAACCTGAGCATGGGCGGAATGCACTCCACCCTCACACGACTGGAAGAAAAAGGCTACATCACCTCATACCTCGGTGAGCCCACCAATGAGCGTGGAGGACGAAGAAAGCGATACTTCGAACTGACCAGTAGTGGCATTGCCAGCCTGAATGACATGAAAGCGCTCCGTGACGAACTCTGGGCCAATGCCAAAGTGAACCTTTCTATATGAAAAATCAGCAACCACCCTCCCCGCCTCGGTTTGCCCAAAGGATCTTCCAGTGGTGGGCCGGTACCGCCGACACAGAAGACCTGCTCGGCGACCTGGATGAACATTTTCTTTACAACCTGCAATCCAGAGGAAAGCGCAAAGCACAATGGATATATGTCGTGCAGGTATGCTCACTCCTATTTTCCTATGCCCTCAGAAAGCGGAAAAGCGCTGCCTCCTACTCTACCTACTACCCTAACAACTCCCTGGCCATGCTCCAAAACTATTTTAAAATAGCCATCAGAAACTTTCAGAAACAGAAGCTCTTCACAGTCATCAACATAGTGGGCCTGGCACTGGGCATGTCTATCTGCCTCCTGGCACTTTCCATGTTCGTATCCATCTTCAGGTTTGATGAGTTTCACGAGAAGAAGGATCGTATTTTTCAGATCAACACTCAAATAGCCGACCGAAACCAAAAGGACCTGTATGCCTCCACTTTGAATGCCGTGGGTGATTATATGGAGGAAAAATATCCCTTTATAGAGCAGGTCATCAAGATCAGGAGCGGATTCAATCCTGAAATACACCATCAGGGTAACCTCATGTCTTTCCACGGCTACTACGCCGGACCATCCTTTTTCCAGACGTTCAGTTTCCCGCTCATCAGCGGAAATCCAGCGACCGCACTGGCGGAGCCTTTTAGCATTATTTTGACCCAGTCCGTAGCGGAAACGCTCTTCCGGGATGACAACCCCATGGGTAAAACCCTAGAAACAGCCACAGGCACCTACCGGGTCACCGGAGTGATGGCCGACCTGAAGCAAACCCATTTCTACTTTCAGGTGCTTACCTCCCATCAGACTTATGAAATGCTGCATGCCGGGGCCAACCTGCAATCTGACTGGAAAACCTATCGCAACAACTATGTCTACGTCCTACTCCGGCCTAATACCTCGCCGGAAACACTCAATGATGCCCTGGCTCAGGTGAGTGCGAATGCCTCAGCATTCAACCCCAACGAAAGCATCACGCTGGAATCAACGGCCCTACCTCAGATCATTCCTTCCTGGAACATCAGCAATGGACTGGGCGTTGGTTGGGACCTGCCCACCATGATTTTCTTCATGGTGCTGGGCCTGCTCATCCTGATGCCGGCCATCTTCAACTATACCAACCTCTCCATTGCCCGCGCACTTAAGCGGGCGAAAGAAATAGGCATCCGAAAGGTAGTGGGTGCCGAGAAAAATCAAATCAAAGCGCAGTTTGTCGTGGAAACCATCCTGCTCACGTTCCTGGCACTCATTGGTTCTATTTTTATTTTCAAGCTCATTCAGACGGAATTTCTCACCATGATCATGGGTGCGGATTCACTGGATACTTCTCTCAGCCTGTCTGTACTTGCTGTATTTATCCTTTTTAGTCTGATTATCGGGATTGTGGCAGGGATCTTCCCGGCGCTGTACTTCTCCCGGCTTAATCCCATTCATACCATCAAAGGGGAAATCAAAAGCAGGTCCGGTGGCGTATCAGGAATCAGAAAGGGGCTTTTTGTCTTTCAGTTTTTCGTCTCGCTGGTCTTCATTATTGGTGTCGGTGCCATCATCAAACAATACGCCTTCGTCCTTAATTACAACCACGGATTTCAGTCGGATCATGTGCTGGCCGTCCCCTTTCAAAGCATTGACAAACAGGTGGTCATTAACGAGTTCAGGACTCATCCGGATGTAAGTGCCGTAACAGCGGCCTCCAACCTGCCCGGACTCCGGCTACCCATCACGGTTGACATCACGCCCAATGAAATCGATACCCTCACTGTCAATCAGGTCTTCATAGGCGAGGACTTTATAGAAAATATGGGCATGACCCTCACATGGGGTGAGAGTGGCAACAAACAGCGGTCCACTCAAAACGAGGAGCTTGTGTTGGTCAATGAACAATTCATCCGCTCTACCTCTGTGTTTGCTGTTCAGAAGGATTCGCTCATTTTCTCACTTGCAGATGGCACCCGGTGCCGAATCGTCGGGATACTGAGAGATTTCAATTTTGAGCCACTGAATGAGCTTATTCATCCCCTCGTCTTCAGGTATTCACTCGCAGAGAGCAATTTTGCCCTCCTTACCGTTCATTCTGCGGACATCAAAAAGACGATCAACGAACTGGACGCCATCTGGACAGGCATCGACCAAAATGCTTCTTTTGAGGCCTCTTTTCTGGACGATAAAATTGAGCAGGCTTACTACTTTCTGGTCGTACAAATAAAGATCTTCGGGTTTCTGAGCGCTTTGGCCATCGTTATTTCCTGTTTGGGGCTGTTGGGGATGGTCTCCTACACCACCGAAAATCGCACCAAGGAGATTGCCATTAGAAAAATCATGGGCGCCTCCAACAAGAGTCTTTACTATACTCTTACAAAGGATTTTGTGAAGCTCATCCTCATCGCGGCAGTCATCGCTATTCCTTTCTCCTACTTCTTTTATGACATGGTATTGTTAAGGATCTTTCTCACCTACAGCGATGGACTGGGCCTGACGGAAATGGTTCTAAGCATCGCCTTTCTCTTTCTGGTTGGCTTTGCGGCCATTTACTGGCAAACCTTCCGCGTGACCAGGGATAACCCCGCTACCAATCTGAGGCATGAGTAGAAATTTTAATCCAAAGAAATCATCCACCTCACCATATCCGTGAAGATCGAGCGCCAATAGGCTTCATTGTGCTGCATATCTGGATGTACAGCCGTATGAATCTGATCTTTTGAGAAACCGCGGGAATCGAGCTGGTCAGCGACACGCCTCATATTGATGGCAGTGGCGGCCTCCTCAGCACCTCCTGCTGAAAAGTACAGTCGCGTCTGCGGATGAAGCGCTACGGTATCGGTAAAATCAAATATCTCTGGGTTAAACCAAAAAGCTGGTGACGGAGCACCCACCATTCCAAAAACTTCCGGATACTTCATGCCGGCATAGTAGGAAATCAGTCCACCCAAAGAACTCCCCACTATGGCGGTATAAGTGGCTTCGGGCTTTGTTTTGTAATGGCCATCAATGTATGGCTTCAGGGTGTGGATCAGAAAATCCACATAGGCTACACCCTCTCCTCCACCATAATCCGCATTGCACCATGGGGCATATTCATCTATTCGTTTATCCCCGCCATTGTCAATTGCCACCACTATCGCAGAAAAATCTGCCTCCGCATAAAGTTGGTTAAGGGCTTCATCCACTCCCCACTCTCCTGAGAAAGAAGTGGCTGCGTCAAACACATTTTGCCCATCCTGCATGTAGATCACTGGGTACCGTTGGTCTCCCGTGTGGTAATTAGGAGGCAGATAAACCCAAATCCTCCTGGACCTGCCAAGCTGAGGAATATCGAAATGATCATCGATGATCGCCACATTGGAAGCCCGGGTGGAAACCACCTCATCGAGGGGTTGATCCGACAGATCTTCCCAGGAGCCAATGCTAACCAAAACTGTGTCCTGCAATCCTGAGAAAGTATAACTCCTGTTTTCGACTTTTGCACCAGTCAGATCACCTTCTACTTTTGACCAGCTACCCCGGGTAAACTTAAACGCAATGCTACCTGTACCCTGAAGCTTGATGTATGGCCGATCATCTCCCTTCAATAGATAATCAGAATCGGCCGGATTCCAGCCATTAAATGAGCCTACAATATAGATAGTGTCCTCCGATGGGTGATTGTCCGGTAAGCTTTCAATGACAAATGTAACCTGCCCTGAGCCTGTGAAGCTCACAATCAAATTCATCAGGAACAGAAAAATGCTTAAGCGCTTCATTCAGAACATCTTTTCAAAGCACTCCTTTGGTACTTGGGAGGCTACTCATTTCATCAGGATTCCGCTTAATAGCCATTTTGATGGCTTTGGCCCAGGCCTTAAAAATCCCTTCAATTTTATGATGCTCGTTGTCTCCCTCCGCCTTAATATTGAGGTTGCATTTGGCTGTATCGGAGAAGGACTTAAAAAAATGCATGAACATCTCCGTAGGCATCTCACCAATTTTCTCCCTCTTAAACTCCGGCTCCCATACCAGCCAGGGACGACCTCCAAAATCGATGGCCACCTGAGCCAGCACATCATCCATAGGCAGCAAAAAGCCATATCGGTTAATCCCCTTTTTATCACCCAAAGCCTTCAAAAAGCATTCGCCTAGGGCCAGGGCTGTATCTTCTATGGTATGATGCTCATCGATGTGCAGGTCCCCTTTCACATTAACCGTTAAATCCATACCCCCGTGCTTACCCAACTGATCCAGCATATGGTCAAAAAAACCAAGTCCGGTTTCAATGGCCGTATTTCCCGATCCATCCAGATTGATGCTGATCAAAATATCCGTCTCCCTGGTGGTTCGCCTCACCGAGGCCTTTCGGGGGTAAAGAACCAAATATTCATAGATTTCTTTCCAACTGGTGGTTGTCAGTTCTGCATTGGTTACCGCTTTATCAGCGATATGAATGGCCTGACATCCAATATTTCTTGCCAGCTGAACGTCTGTGGTTCTATCGCCGAGCACAAAGCTGTTTTTGAGGTCATACGAACCGTCGAGGTACTGCGTGAGCATGCCGGTTCCAGGCTTACGGTTAGGGTGATTATCCTTTGGGAAATGTTCATCTATATGTACGGAATCAAACTTAATTCCTTCACTCTCCAGGGTGCGCATGATCAGGTTATGCACCGGCCAGAAAGTATCTTCAGGAAAAGCATCTGTCCCGAGACCATCCTGGTTAGTGACCATGGCCAGCACATAGTTGGATTCCGCCTGAATTTTTCTCAGGTAAAAAAACACATCCGGCAGGAAATTCAGCTTGTCTATGTGGTCTATTTGTTCGTCTGCTGTCTCGGCATTGATGGTGCCGTCCCGGTCTATAAAAAGGATTGGTCTCATGGGTACAAATTAAATGAACTAATTGTAAAACTGATTGCGCCTAAATTCCCGTAATTCAATGAGTCTCTAGGCAAATGAATGAAGCAATTCCAGCAGCCTATGGTTTTCCGCCGGAGTCCCGACCGTAATCCTCAGGCACCCTTTGCAATGAAGCTCCCTGGTTCTGTTTCTCACGATCACCTTGTGGCTGATCAGGTAAGCAAACAGCTCGTCTGAGCGATCGAACCTAACCAGCAGAAAGTTGGCATGGCTGGAAATTACTTCCTGTACCAGGGGAAAATTTAATAAAGCGGTCTTCAGCTTATCACGTTCCTCCAGCAGTACATTCACCTGACCGATCTTTTTCGCTTCATGAGCCAGGGCCTCAAGTGCCAGGGTTTGATTGGCCAAGCTGAGGTTATAGGGCGGCTTAATTTTTTCCAGCATGCTGATCACAAAGGGATCCCCCATAGCTACCCCCACCCTGATACCGGCCATGCCCCAGGCCTTGCTTAGGGTCTGAAGGACCACCAGGTTTCGGTGATGCTCCAGCTCCGCAATCCAGCTTGGCTCAGAAGAAAAATCAATATAAGCCTCATCCACCACCACAATCCCCGGAAAGCTCCTGAGAATATCAAAAATCACTTCTCTGGAAAGAAGGTTACCCGTTGGGTTATTGGGTGAGCACAGAAACAACAGCTTGGAACTACCGTTCCAAACCTCCTTGAGCTCTTTAAGGTCAATCTGAAAATCAGGAGTAAGCGGAACCAATACATTCTCCACGGCATTGATGGCTGCACTCACGCTGTACATCCCATAAGTAGGTGGCATGGTGATGACATGATTCTGTCTTGGCTCACAAAAGAGCCGGATCAGTAAATCAATAGGTTCATCACTGCCATTCCCGAAAAATATTCGATCTGTGCTGATGCCTTTAATCTCGGACCATCGCTGTTTCAGGGCCTTGTGATGCGGATCAGGGTATCGGTTGTAAAACGCCTCGGTGGCAGACCCCAGCGAGTTCTCATTGGCATCCAGGAAGACCTCAGCCTCCCCTTCAAATTCATCTCTTGCCGAAGAGTAAGCTTTCACCTCCTTCAGGTGATCCCTTATCAGGTTTTCTGGTGATCCCATCTTCTCTCAATTTATTTAATCTGACAGTAACTGCATTTTTGTGCGCATCCAGTAACTCGGCCTCCGCCATGCGCTCAATGGTAGGACCTAAAAGTAAAAGCCCCTCTTTGGTAATGCGCTGATAAGTAATGTTTTTCACAAAGCTATCCAGGGACACCCCACTAAACGACCTGGCCCAGCCGTTGGTAGGCAAGGTGTGATTGGTGCCTGAAGCATAATCCCCAGCAGACTCAGGCGTATATTCTCCTACGAATACAGAACCTGCATTCACCACTTTTTCAGCCATCTTTTCAGCCTTCTCAATACTGATAATGAGGTGTTCGGGTCCATAATCATTCACAATCTTTAACGCCTCCTTCTTCCCTTCCACCACAATAATGGCACTCTTGGCCAAGGCCTTCTCGGCAATTTTCTTCCGACTTAAAGTCGCCAGCTGCCTCACTACCTCGTGATTGATCTCCTCAGCCTTTTTCAGGCTGGTAGCCACCAATATCACCTGGCTATCGGGGCCATGCTCTGCCTGTGCCAGTAAGTCTGAGGCTGCATATACCGCATCAGAATTCTTATCCACTACCACCATGACCTCAGAAGGTCCTGCTGGCATGTCGATAGCTACGTCCTGCTTAGCCAGCATCTGCTTGGCCACAGTGACGTACTGGTTTCCAGGGCCAAAGATCTTATCCACTTTGGGAACAGTAGCCGTGCCGTAACCCATGGCCGCAATGGCCTGGGCACCACCCAGCTTCAATACTTTGCTCACCCCCACCAGCTGTGCAGTATAGAGCACCACCGGATTAATCTTACCCAGTCGGTTGGTAGGTGATGAAATGATGATCTCTTCGCATCCGGCTATTTTTGCCGGGATAGCCAGCATCAGCACCGTAGAAAACAACGGCGCTGACCCTCCGGGAACATAGAGGCCAACCTTCTGAATGGGGACCGAACGCCGGCTGCACATCACGCCAGGCATCACCTCCATCACCAGTTGCTGCTGACGCTGCGCTTCATGAAATTTCTTCACATTCTGATAGGCAATCTGTATGGCCTCCTTGAGCGTGGCGGGCACTTCATCAGCCGCTGTAGCAAACTCCGCCTCCGTGATCCAAAGATCCTCCAACTCTACATGATCATACTCAAGGGCCAGCTTTCGCAAGGCTTTGTCACCACCTCGTTTTACCTTTTCCAGAATAGGTTCAACCACTTTCTCTATCTTGGAAAAGTCATAGGACGGTCGCTGCAGTATCTCTACCAGTTGCTCGCCCTCCGGGTTTTCGTAAACAGGGATCATTTGATCATTTTTTCAATTGGAACGACTAATATACCTTCTGCACCCGCTTCACGGAGCTTCTCTATGTTTTCCCAAAAATCATCTTCGTTGATCACCGAATGAATGCTGCTCCATCCCTCCTGCGCCAATGGCAATACCGTAGGGCTACGCATTCCGGGCAGCAGGCTGATGATTCTGTCCAGTGAAGCATTCGGAGCATTCAGCAAAACATATTTATTGTTTTTTCCCTCCAGTACGGAGTTGATCCTGAAAATGAGCTGGTTCAGCAACACTCTTTTTTCGTCGCTCAGCTTGCTATCGGCTACCATCACGGCCTCCGATTTCATCACGGTTTCTACCTCCTTCAGACCATTGCTGAGTAAGGTACTTCCGGAGCTCACAATATCGCAGATTCCCTCTGCAAGTCCTATACCCGGTGCTATTTCTACTGATCCGCTAATCTGATGGATCTCGGCGGTGATCCCTTTAGTGTCCAGAAACTTCTTCAGGATATTGGGATACGAAGTGGCGATATTTTTACCTTCAAAAAATGAAATATCAGAGTATTTCTCCTCCCGGGGTACTGCCAGAGACAGGCGGCATTTGGAAAACCCAAGATGTTTGACAACTTCTATTTGCTTCTGATACTCTTCATGAACATTTTGACCTACGATACCAATATCGGCAATTCCATCCTCCACGTACCCCGGAATATCATCATCCCTGAGGAAAAGGAATTCAATGGGAAAATTAGAAGATTGTGCCTTCAGCTTCTTGGCACCATTGTTAAACTTGATACCACATTCTTTGAAGAGCCTCAATGAGTCTTCGCTTAGTCTGCCAGATTTTTGAATGGCTACTTTTAGATTCGACATAAGGAAAATTATGAAATGAAAAGAGTTTGTATGAAGGATATATGCGCAATTGATCTTATTTACTCAGAGAGAGTATGCCTTAAGAGCAATGATGGGGGTGATGATGTAGCGCGTATGTCATGGCAGCAAATGTATAACTGAAATCTTGATAAAATCAATAGTATATAAAAAAACCCCGTCGATGCGGGGTTATTTTTTCATTAAGCGTTGTCCAATCCAAAGGTCCAAACAGGCACCTGAGAGTGATTGACCACATCTTCAGCGATGCTCCCTGCCAGAAAATGCCCTACTCCTCTTCTTTGCCGCGTACCAATAGCAATCAGGTCTGCGTCGATATCTTCAGCAAAGGCAATCACGCCATCTTCTTCATTAGAGTAGTTATAGCTCTCGTGCGTGAAGTTTTCAATCCCAAACTTGGAAATAAAGTCTTCCATCTGCTTCCTGTCGTGCCGGGTGGAAGTGAAGCTCGCCGGGGTATTGATTTTAACCAGCCTTAGTTTCGCTCCAAACACTTTCTGTAGCTTCTTCACATGATCCACAAATGAAACAGGTACATCATGATAGTTGGATGCCAGCACAATGTCTTTTATGTCGTTGGCACTGGTGGCTCTTGCAATGGTGATCACAGGGCATTTGGAATAACGTACCATCCGCTCGGCATTGGATCCTACAAAAAACTCCTCAGCTCCGGACGAACCGGATGTACCCATCACCACCAGTTCAATATTAGAAGTTTTGATTTCCTCAGAAATTTCCTTGAAGGGCTGACCAAGGACAATCTTGTATTTCAGGGTAATGTCTTTATAAGTGGAATCCGCCATAATGGCCTCCATTTTCCCTTTTACAGTATCAATCAGCATTTTGATGTAAAGGCTCTCCATCGGGTCGTGTCCTACAATCCCCATGGTCTTGATGGTATCAGGAGTAGGTTGCTCTATGACGTTGATCAGGGTAACCTTACAATCACTGCCCTTCCTAGCCAACTCAGTAGCAAAGTTAAGTGCATGGTGAGCGACATCTGAAAAGTCATATGGTACTAGAATATTCTTCATGGCCTGCTTTTGATTATTTTAAAATTTGGATTTGATTCTAAGTTAATCAAATCTCGGTGTTTTACAATTTGATATTTATCAGCTAAACACCACCTGACCCAGCCCAAACAATATGACAAAAATCAGTGTGGTTAAAGCCAACTGCTTCAAAAACGGGTCAAGGCCCTGGGATGTTTTCATTATTTTCACGGCTCTGGCATTGGAATAGAGCATGGGGAGTACCAAAAGAAAGAGAAAGGAAAACCCCCTTGGGTTAACAATAGCCACATAAACGCAACTGGATATCACGGCCATACTGAGCAGAAACCAATGATACAAAACGGCATTTGACCTGCCAATCCTTACCGGAATGCTATACTTACCCGCTTTTTGATCTGAATCAATGTCACGAATGTTGTTCACATTGAGCACTCCCACAGCCAGCAGACCACAGCTCAGAGCTGGCAGGAGGATCAAAGAGTCCAAAGTATTTGCATACAGGTAATAACTACCGCCCACTCCCACCAGACCAAAGAAAATGAGCACAAACAAATCACCAAAGCCCGCATATCCATAGGGCTTTTTGCCCACCGTGTATTTGATGGCTGCTACAATAGCCCCCAACCCCAGAATGAGAAAAATGATGATTTCAGTCCATCGGTCGCCAAAAGACAGAAAGATCAGCCAGAGGCCTGAAAACAGGGAGAGTAAGGAAAATACAATCAGCGCCCTTTTCATTGCGCTCAAAGAGATCAGCCCGGATGATACGGTACGTTTCGGGCCAGTGCGCTGGACTCCGTCTACACCGGAAGTGGCATCACCGTAATCATTGGCCAGGTTAGAAAGCACCTGCAAAAACAAAGTGGTCACAAGGCTCCATATCAGAATAGGCCAGCTAAAACAGCCATTAGCAGCTGCAAGAAAGGCACCCATAAAAATACAGGAGAATGCCAACGGAAGGGTCCTGAACCTAAATGCCTGTAGCCATGCTTTGATCTTTTTCATACGGTGTATATGTTCATCACATGCGATCTGGTACAGCGATTCCTAACAGGCCCATCGAGCGCTTGATCACCTGAGCTACCGATTTAGAAAGGGCAATTCTCAAACCAACCACCTCTTTTCGTTCTTCATTGAAAATGGGTACCTCCTGATAAAAACCATTGTACTCCTTGGCCAGGTCATAAACGTACTGAGCCACCAGTGCAGGAGAATAGTCCCTGGCAGCGGCCGCTATTGTTTTGGGGAAATCTGTGAGTTTATGAATGAGCTCCAACTCTCTCGGATGAAGGGAAATACCGGCAGCGTCAAATTCTGTAGACACCTCCAGAGTCCGTGCTCTTCTCAAGATCGCCGATATACGTGCATGGGTATATTGAATAAATGGACCTGTGTTTCCCTGAAACTCAATGGACTCTTGCGGATCAAACAGCATCCGCTTTTTGGGATCTACCTTTAACAGGAAGTATTTGATCGCTCCCAGTCCCAATGTCCGATAAAGTGCCTCGGCTTCCTCTTCTGTAAGTCCTTCAATTTTACCCAGCTCTCTGGTCTGACGCTCTGCGGTATCAAACATCTCCTGCATGATGTCATCCGCATCTACCACAGTCCCCTCACGGGACTTCATTTTGCCCGTTGGCAGGTCTACCATCCCATAAGAAAGATGATACAGCCCGTCTGCATAAGGTCTCTGAAGTTTCTTCATGATACTAAAAAGCACCTTGAAGTGATAATCCTGCTCATTGCCCACTACGTATACAGATTTCTCAAACGGAAAGTCATCATGTTTGAGCTCACAGGTACCAATGTCCTGGGTGATGTACACCGAAGTGCCATCTCCGCGCTGCACCAGTTTTTCATCCAACTTTTCATCCGCCAGATCCACCCATACAGAGCCATCTTCCTTGGTGAAAAACACTCCCTTCTCCAGTCCTTCCTGAATGATGTCCTTGCCCAGGAGATAAGTCTGTGACTCGTGGTAGATCTTATCAAACGAGATGCCCATGGTCTGATACGAAGCATCAAAACCCTCAAACACCCAGTCATTGAGTTTTTGCCAAAGGGCCACAGTCTTTTCGTCTCCGTCTTCCCACTTCTTCAGCATCTCCTGAGCTTCCAGAATCAATGGCGCTTGCTTTTTCGCCTCATCCGGATCCATTCCCTGATGAACCAGCCCCTCTATTTCTTTCTTATACTCCTTATCAAAAAGCACATAATACTTCCCGATAAGGTGGTCACCTTTCAAACCGGAGCTGTCGGGAGTCTCTCCATTTCCTAACTTTTCATAAGCCAGCATGGACTTACAGATGTGTATGCCTCGGTCGTTCACCAAATTCACCTTCATCACCTCACATCCGCTGGCCTCCAGGATTTTGGCTACAGAATCTCCCAAAAAGTTGTTTCTGAGGTGGCCCAGATGAAGGGGTTTATTGGTATTGGGTGAGCTGAATTCCACCATCACCTTTTGCCCATTTCCGGCCAGGGTACCAAAACGCTCATCCTGATGAATCTTTTCGAAAGCAGACAACCAGGTGGCATCGGATATTGAAAGATTTAGGAACCCTTTTACCACGTTGTAGTCGCTGACCATCGAAGTATGATTTTTGAGATACTCACCTATCAGCTGACCCGATTCCTCAGGTCCTTTTTTGGTTTGCTTCAGGTAAGAAAAAGTCACCAGCGTGTGCGTGCCTTCAAATTCCTTTCGCGTGGGCTGCAGCGAAAAGCTCTCAACATCCAATTCAAATTGAAATAAGCTTTTGAATGCTGATGCGATTTCCTGCTTTAATTCCTTCTCAATTAACTCCATTCTTGTTTTTTATTTCTTCGGCAAAAATACCTCTGCCATCATACATCTGGCGCTGCCTCCACCCAGGCACTCAATGGTATCCAGAGAGCTGTACAACAGTTTTCCGTGTTGGCTCAACTGACCCTTCTGGGCTTCATCCAGAGACTTAAAAGCCGACTCTGACATGACGATGTATCGCTCATTTTTATCATTTAATACCTGAAGCATGTTCCCTGCAAACCGCTCCTTTTGCTCTTCCGTGATAAAAATCACTTCCTTTCCGGTGTTTTCAAAAGAACGAATCACCGCACTCTTTTCCAGTTCATCATCGATGCTCTGAGCACATATAAGCGCAAAGCCCTCACCCAGGCACATCATTACATTGGTGTGGTAAATGGGCAAGCGCTCACCGTTTACGGTCTGGTTGGCCTGAAAAGAGACAATATCAAAGCCGGTGTGCTCGTGAAAATCCTTCAAAACATCAGGATGAGTACGCTCAGAAATGGCTGCGTAAGCGATCTTATGCTGGCGGTCGAGAATCAAACTTCCAGTGCCCTCCAGAAACTTATGCTCAGCCTCCCAATCCAGGTAACCTGAAATGGAAGTGATGTTGAATTTTTCGCCCAGATCAGCCAGCAGGTCATCCCGTCGCTCCAGTCGGCGATTCTGTGCATACATGGGATACAGAATCACCTCTCCCGACTCATGGAAACTCACCCAGTTGTTAGGGAAAATAGAATCAGGGGTTTCGGGCTCCAGTGTATCATCAAAGACGATCACCTGTACACCTTCAGCACGTAGCTTATTTACAAAGCTATCAAACTCAGCCAGGGCATTTTCCTGAATCTCCTCCTTTGATAAGCCCGCAATGGTTTTTTGGTAATAATTATTCACTGCCGTCTGCTCGTTCATATGAAAAGCTACCGGCCGTATCATCATCAGGGTATTTGTAATCTGCTTGCTCATTTTCTTCTCAGAGGTAAAGTAGAACATCTCAACAGTCCTTCCTGCTTGGCGATTTCCGCATAGGGAATCTCCTCCACCGTCATCCCGTGACTTCTCAGCCACTGATTCAGACGGGTGAAGTTTCGCTCGGATACCACCACATTCGGGGCTATGGAAAACACATTACTCATCATGTGGTACATTTCCCGCTTGCTGATGTGAAAAAGGTTTTCCATTCCGAACAAATCTACCAAATACTGATAGTCCGACTCCTGTCTGAACCCTTCTTTGTGGATGATGGCCTTGTCCTTCCCTACCGGCTGAAAGCAGCAATCCAGGTGGAGGGCATTATCCTCAGCAATGGTATTGGATTTATTCAGATCAAACTCCCTGACGATCTTATCCGGAAAAAAATCCTTCAGAAACTGAACGCCTTCCATATTGGTCCTGGCGGTAATAAAGCCGGGATAGTCGGGGCCTTTATAAGTACCCACAAACAGATGATCTCCGTGAACCATCACATCACCACCTTCCACGTGCACCTCCGCCGGAGGTTTGATCACTTTATCAGGATCCATTTGGCCGATGACATATTCAATGGCTTCCAACTCAGGCTCCCTATCGGGAAGAATATTGGATTTGAAAAAATAATCATCCACCACAAAGGCAATATCTCGTGCAAATATCTGATTGAGGTCGACCCGTAATTCCGGGCGATAAACCTTCACGTTGTATTTTTCAAATACCTGCCTGAAGGCCTCCATTTCAGGAACCATATCAGTCTCCTTTGGATAGGTTCCGGCCCTGATATGCTCAGCAGACTTGGGGTCATATGCGTCTGCTAAATTGGGGGTGCCGCCGAAACTATCCGCTATGCCTAAAATCACAGCTTCAAGGGGTGAAGTTTCGTCTTTAATGTTTAGCTTGATCATGGGGTCATGTTGTAAAACAAGACCGCAAAGCTAAATGATCGAAAACATATTCGGCAGACATCAATTATTAATATTGTTAGGGGTGAGAATTGTGATTTTTTTGTGATCATTGTGCCTCTTTATTTAAAAGACTGAATTAATCCGAAATGAAAAGCTACTCTGATCTAATTGAGCAAACCTTCTACTTCCCTACGAAAGAATTCCGTGTGGAGAATAACCTGCTCTGGTTTCACGATGTAAACCTGATGGAGATCATCAATCAATATGGCACGCCCTTAAAGCTGTCATACCTGCCTAAGATCAGCGAGAACATTCAGTTTGCTAAGAAGATATTCAATGACGCCATTCAGAAAAATTCTTACGATGGCACTTATCGGTATTGCTATTGTACCAAATCCTCACATTTTCAGTTTGTGCTGGAAGAAGCATTGAAAAATGACATTCACATAGAGACTTCCAGTGCCTACGACATTCCCATCATCCGAAACCTCAATAAAACAGGACTCCTGAGTAAAGACCGGATGGTGGTTTGTAATGGTTTCAAAAGGCCCCTCTATCTGCAATACATTTCTGAGCTGATCAATGATGGGTTTGAAAATACCGTCCCTATATTGGACAACCTCAACGAGCTGGCGCATTATCACCAAAACATCAAGGGAGATTTTAAAGTAGGAATCCGCATTGCCGCCGACGAAGAGCCCAATTTTGCGTTCTATACCTCGAGGCTGGGCATCAGATACCACGACATTGTGCCCCATTACAAAGAAATGATCGCCGGATCAAAGGCCAAGTTGAAGATGCTTCACTTCTTCATCAATACCGGGATCAAAGACAGTGCCTACTACTGGAGTGAACTGAGCAGGTTTATCTACAAATACTGCGAACTAAAAAAGATTTGTCCTGATTTGGACACTGTGGATATTGGTGGCGGGTTTCCTATCAAAAACTCGCTTGGTTTCGAATTTGACTATGCCTATATGGCCGATCAGATTGTGGCCAACATCAAGTGGATTTGTCAGAAAAACCATGTGCCTGTACCTAATATCATCACAGAATTTGGGTCATTTACTGTGGGTGAAAGCGGAGCTACCCTGTACTCCATTTTGGATCAAAAACTTCAGAACGATAAAGAGCTCTGGTATATGATGGATGGCTCGTTCATCACGCATATGCCGGATGTGTGGGGGCTGAATGAGAAATTCATCATGCTCCCGATCAACCACTGGGACAATCCACACCATCGGGTAAATATAGGTGGACTCACCTGCGACAGTCAGGACTACTACGACTCTGAGGCTCATATTGGGGAAGTTTTCCTCCCCCGGATAGACGATGAAGAAACCCTGCATTTTGGCTTTTTCCACACCGGAGCTTATCAGGAGTCACTGGGCGGTTATGGTGGGATCCAGCATTGCCTCATCCCTGCACCCAAACATGTCATCATCCGAAAGGATGCCGACGGACAGGTAACCTCTGAGCTTTTTGCACCAGAACAGGAGAGTGAATCAATGATGAAAATTTTGGGATATACGAAGGGGTAATTCTTCTATATTTTGTTTTATTTGAGTAAACGTGTTTTGCCTCAAAGTATTTTTTGAGACATGGCGCTATGTTGTCCCCTGTAATTTAATTTGTAACGTGCACAAGAACCTTGTCATCATACCAACCTACAATGAGAAAGACAACATCCGGGACATCACATCCGCTGTGATGGACCTGGCTGTTCCTTTTGACTTGTTGATCATTGATGATGGGTCTCCAGACGGCACTGCTGAGATCGTACGGGAACTCCAGGCACAATGGCCGGATAAACTTCATCTGGTAGAACGAGCGGGTAAACTTGGGCTAGGCACCGCCTATATCAGGGGTTTTCAGTATGCACTGGATCATGGTTACGAGTATGTCTTTGAGATGGATGCAGACTTCTCGCATAATCCCCAGGACCTCATTGCACTCTATCGGGCCTGTGCAGAAGAAGGAGCGGATATGGCCATAGGTTCACGATACATCAAAGGTGTGAACGTAGTGAACTGGCCTATGGGCAGGGTACTCATGTCCTATTTTGCCAGCATTTATGTCCGGTTGATCACCGGCATTCCGATCATGGACACTACAGCCGGCTTCAAGTGCTATCACCGATCGGTACTGGAAACCATCGACCCTGAGAAAATCAGCTTTATAGGCTACGCTTTTCAGATCGAAATGAAATTTACGGCCTGGAAGCATGGCTTCAGGATTGTAGAAGTGCCCATCATCTTTACTGAGCGGGCCAAAGGCAGCTCAAAAATGTCCAAGGGAATCTTCAAAGAAGCAGTTTTCGGAGTACTGGAAATGAAGATCAGGAGCCTTTTTAGAAAGTACGAGCCCCATCGGAGCTTAAGTCATTAGGCCTAGTCAAACCGAATGGACTTAATCGGATTGATCCGGGAAATCACTGAAAGTGGAATAAACAAGGCGAAAGCCGTCATAAGGACCACAAAAAGGTTCAGTAAGATAACCGCCATGGGATCAAACTGAATGGGGACATGGTTCATGTAATAATTGGCCGGATCCAGCGGAATCACTTTGTACTTATCCTGAATCCAGCAAAACGAAAGCCCGAGTAAATTCCCCCAAAAGACTCCCCTCACAATTAATCCCAACCCATTAAAAAAGAAGATCCTCCTGAGTAAGCCATTGGCAGCTCCCAGGGACTTCAGCACGCCAATCATCTGGGTACGCTCCATGATGAGAATCAAAAGGATGGACACCATATTGAAAGCTGCTACAAACAGCACAAGGCTGAAAAATATGACCACATTCCTATTGAGCAACCTCAGCCAGTCAAATATCTGCACATACTTATCGCTGACCTTGTCTACATAGAGGTCTGAGCTGGTCTCGTCAAAAACCATCCCCTCAGCGTCATCCATCGTCTCAGGATCGTCCAGGAAGATCTCAATACCTCCGATTGTATTTTCTCTCCAACCATTGATACGACGTACCAGATTGATGTCCCCCAAAATGACTTTTTCATCAAAGTCCTCAAGGCCGGTCTCATAAATACCGGTGATTTTCAGGTTGCGGTAGCGGGGTGGGTTTTGAATGAAAAAGACAAGCACCTCATCTCCCACTTTCAGACTCAGGTAGTTAGCTATTTTAGTACTCAGCGCCACCTCTGTACCATAGCCCTCCTCCGGGAATTTGGGAAAATGACCGTCGACCATGTGCATGGTGAATGCAGAGGTATCGAAGCTTCTGTCCAGCCCTTTGAGGATCACTCCCTGTACTTCGTCATTGGTTTTGAGCAAGCCGGCTTTGTACGCATAAGTTTGCAGATAATCCACTCCTGGAAGCGCCCTCAGCCCATCCATCAGGGAGTCTTCCACTACGATGGAAGAATTCTCAAAAGAAGTGGACAGGGTGTACTTGCTAATGATCAGGTGTCCGCTGAAGCTATAAATCTTCTGCTTGATGGTATCTTCAAATCCCCTCAGAATCATAAACGTACAGATCAGCGCCGCCAGGGCCACCGCAATACTCACCACAGCTATCTTATTGATCACCGTGGAGAAGGATCCGGTCTTATTTTTGGAGATACGTCTTGATATAAAATATGGAAGACTCAAAGATGACTATTTTTGACTGTGCAATATTACAAGATATCTATGGTCAAGCAGTTTTTGGTACCGATCTTTTTACTTTTCTTCCTTTCATGTGAAACAAAGTCTCAGGAGACCCTTCAGATTCTGTCCGGTGCCAGCCAGCTGGACCAGTACCTGCCGCAGCTTGCGGGTAAAAAAATCGGACTTTTTGCCAATCATACCTCACTGGTAGGCCAAACACACCTTGCCGATACGTTGCTGGCGCTGGGTGTCCAGATCAGTACAGCTTTTAGTCCGGAGCATGGTTTTTTGGGCAACAAACCGGATGGTGAAAAAATCGAAGGTGAGCACACCGATCGCTTCAAACTAATCTCACTTTACGGTGCACATCGCAAGCCAACCAAAGAACAGGTAGCATCATTGGATCTGCTGCTCATTGATATCCAGGATGTGGGGGCCAGGTTTTATACCTATGCCAGCACCATGACCTACCTGATGGAGGCCTGTGCCCGTCAAAATATTCCGGTGCTTATCCTGGACAGGCCCAATCCCAATGGGAGCTACGTCGATGGTCCCGTTCTGGATACCGCTTTTGCTTCTTTCGTTGGAGCCCATCCAATCCCAATCGTCCATGGCCTTACACTGGGTGAGTTGGCTGGTATGATCAACGGAGAAGGCTGGCTGGGCAACGGGATCACATGCGACCTGAGGGTCATTCCGGTAGCCAATTGGGACCATAGCATGCCTTATAGCCTTCCCATAAGACCCTCTCCCAACCTGCCCAATGACCTGGCCGTGGCACTTTATCCTTCCCTGGCCCTGTTTGAAGGTACGGTGGTCTCCGTGGGGAGAGGCACCGATCATCCGTTTCAGATGATTGGACATCCACACTACAGTGACTCCAGTTTTTCTTTTACGCCCGCTCCAAATGAGGGCTCCAGGTACCCTCCGCTAGAAGGTGAAGAATGCTATGGCCATAACCTGACAGATGAAAAGACCACCTACGAGTTTACCTTGAAGTACCTGATTGAATTTTATCAAAACCTAAACGGAAAAACGGAAAAGCCTTTTTTTAATGACTACTTCAAAAAACTCGCAGGGACCAGCACGCTTCAAATGCAAATAGAATCAGGCTGGACTGAGCAGGAGATAAAGGCCAGCTGGGAAGAGGAGCTGGTGGCTTACAAGCAACTCAGAAAAAGATATCTCCTGTATGCTGAATGAAACCTAGTGATAGCGGGTCCAGTTTTTGGCTTGAATGGCGGCTCCATGATTTTCAATCAAATCCACCCAATATTTATCTGCCTCCACACTCCGGGCAATAGATGAGGCCTCTTCAGAAGCCTGGAGTGACTCTTCAGGCCGGTCTTCCAGATAGAGCATCCAGCTATACTTGTCCCAGGTGATGAAATCTGTGTCCCGCTCCACACTGTACTTTAAGTTGAGGATAAAATAGCGCTCACTTCTATCCATACCAAACCTAAAAACGACTGTTAATAAAACCGCCAATAATGCCGTGTAATGCGTAACAACTAACCGCTGTTTCTTGCTGCTCACGAGGTATAGCATCCATAAAATAGCCAAACCAGCCAGCAGGAGTACGTAATCATGGATCGGGAAAAACTTGATCACACAAAGTAAAGCGGCCAGCGATAGTATGCTCGTCAGTCTGCTGGTCAGCCTCTTTGGCACATTCTCCCCGCCCCGGATAGCCCCCAGCAGCGATAACAAAAGGCACCCCAGGCCCAAAAGCATGAGGACAGCATTGTGAGGTATATGGAAGAATTTTAAAGCAAATCCTACGGAAAAAATCAAAATACCAGGCAACTCTAGTCTTCTCAAAGTCATCATGGCTGGTCAGTGGAAGCTTTGTACATTCTAAAGAAAAGGAAAGGCAGGAACCCAAAACCAAACACAAAAAAGCTCAGCCCCAGAATCACTCCTGCACCCATCAGGTGGGTCAATTTCATCCATAAAGCCACCATGAAAAGGACAAGGGAGAGCACACCAAAAATCCATTTGAGCCTTTCTGAGAGCACCTGAACAGCTAATTGCTTATATCGAATCACGATAAGCATAGGGAGAAATACGAATAACATTCCACACATGCCCACGGACAGCAAACCTGATGCCCCAGATAAATGCAGCAGTTTGAAGAAAGTCCCTGCCGTTAGTGACAGTGCAAAAACAAACCCCGAAATGTAGGTAAATCGCTTCATGTTCATGATTTTGTTATAGTTAAGTAAAAAGACAGTTTCTCTTTGAATCTCTCCATACCCATTCGGAGAGGTCTGATTGAATGCACGCCCATAAGCCTCCTCAAATGATACTCCCCGGCCCATTTCTATTTCCACCAGGCAACACATGTGATCTATCAGATCATCGCGCAACTCCACACTTTTCACATGGGCCTTTCTGATTTCCTCTGCGATAAAATCTACTTGCTCCTCACTGATCATGGCACTAATCCCGGGTTAAACTCATTGAAAATCACTTTCTGAATGGTCAAAATAAAATCCTTCATCTCAGCCATTAAAACATCCTTCTCCTTCTTCCCTTTGGTAGTGAGGTAATAGTATTTGCGTACGCGCTTGCCGATGCGCTGCTCCTCATACCCCAGAATTCCATCTTTGAGAAGCTTATGAAGTGCCGGATAAAGGGAGCCATCCTTGAGGAGGATTTTACCATCTGTAAGTGCCTTCACATGTTGAGAAATCTCATATCCGTACATCCGGTCATTTTCCTCGAGCAACTTCAGTACCATCACCCCTATTGTCCCTTTTAGCAATTCCTTTGAATACATAGGGTTAATATACATAGATATATGATATATCAAAATATGATTTATTAGAAATTTATTGAATCCACTAGCTTTGTCGTGATGAAGGATAAGTTGAGAATTGTGTTTATGGGTACGCCTGAGTTTGCCGTACCTGGCCTGAAAAGACTCGTAGAAGAAGGTTTTGACGTAGTAGCTGTGGTCACGGCACCTGACAAACCCCAGGGAAGGGGTAAAAAACTGGGCACTTCTCCTGTTAAAGATTATGCAGTCAGTCAGGACATTCCCCTGCTCCAACCTACCAACCTGAAAGATCCCGCTTTTCAGGAGGAATTGAAGAGCTACCGGGCAGATGCACATATAGTCATCGCCTTCCGCATGCTTCCTGAAACCGTATGGAATATGCCTCCGCTGGGGTCTTACAACTTACATGCATCACTCCTCCCCGATTATCGCGGTGCGGCACCCATCAACTGGGCCATCATCAATGGGGAGACAGAAACCGGAGTGACCACCTTCAAGCTACAGCACGAAATAGATACCGGAAACATCCTTTTTCAGGTAAAGGAACCTATTCACCCAAACGACAATGTAGGCTCCCTTTATGAGCGCCTGATGAATATTGGCGCTGAGCTGGTCGTGAAAACAGGGCGGGCACTTGAAACAGGTGATTACCAGTTGAAGCCACAAGAGACACCTGAAGCAACCAAACACGCGCCCAAAATTTTCAGGGAAGATTGCGAAATAGATTGGGACAAACCATCAAAGGAGGTTCGAGACTTCATTCGTGGCCTTAGCCCATATCCTGCGGCATGGACCACCCTGGATGGTCTCACTTTCAAAATCTATGGCGCTGAGCTATCGCCGAGAGCATATCAGTCTCCTCCGGGCACCTTTGAATCAGACGGAAAGTTATATCTGGACGTGGTTACTGCGAAGGATACCCTTACGCTTACTGAGGTTCAGCTTCAGGGGAAAAAACGAATGAGCGTGGGAGAATTTCTGAGAGGATATCACTGGACCACCCCTTTGTCCAGCTAATCTCAACGAGCTATTCCAACAAACCGTCGATAAGAAGTGTGGTTATCGCCGTGTTTACTTTTCTTTGAACCTGAGTCACTCATTATAAAGTTATTTATGATCATTTCCATGATAGCCGCTATGGGCACCAACCGGGCAATAGGGAAAGACAACGACATCCCCTGGCACCTGCCGGATGATTTTCAGTATTTCAAACAAACTACCGCAGGTCATCATGTGATCATGGGCAGAAGAAATTTCGAATCCCTTCCTCCCAGGTTTCGTCCCCTACCCAACAGACCAAATGTGGTAATTACGCGCAAAGACTTTTTTGATGCGGAAGGCGCGCAAGTAGTCAATAGCCTGGAAGCAGCTTTGCAAATAGCGCGTGAAAACCACGAGCCGGAGGCATTTATCATTGGAGGCGGCCAAATCTATCAGATGGGTCTGGCGATAGCGGATAAAATCTACCTTACGGAGATCGATGGTGCGTTTGACGGGGATACTTTTTTTCCTGGATTTGACCATGACCTCTGGAAAGAAACGTCCAGGTCACATCATCCGGCAGATGAAAAGCACAAGTTTGCTTTCGATTTTGTAATTTATGAGAAAAAGTAACATTATGGACGCTCACAAAAGACTTCTCGCCATCCTTCATATCGTATATGGAACTATCCACATACTCATCTTTGCATTTATCAGCCTGTTGGCCAATACCCTTCTGCCCTTCATTCTGGCAGAGATAGGTGACAACAGCGAAGAAACGATGCTTCTGGTAAATGGCATAATGCTGTTAATCAGGAGTGTAATGTTCGTGCTATTTGTGATCGTACCCCTACCATCGATCATCGGCGGTATTGCACAACTCAACAATAAGCAATGGGGACTGACTACCATGATGGTTTCAGGGTGTCTCTCACTTTTCAATATCCCCATTGGGACAGCCCTGGGAATATATACCATCTGGGTGTACCTGGAAAACAAAAAGACTAAACCGGAATGACCAAAATAAAAGGCAAGGTAATCATGATCACAGGAGCTTCCTCTGGTATAGGTGAGGCTGTGGCCTATCAAATGGCCGAGATGGGCGCCAGGCTGATTCTTTCTGCGCGAAGAAAAGAAGAGCTCGAGCGGGTAAAATCCGCATGTAGTCACCCCGAAAATATCCGCATTTTACCATTGGACCTGGCAGATGCTTTCGCCATCTCTCAAAAGGCAAAAGAGGCAGAATCATTTTTTGAACGGGTGGATATTCTGGTCAACTGTGGGGGGATCAGTCAGCGAGATAAAGTCATCAACACCAAAATGGAAGTAGACCGCCAAATCATGGAGGTTAATTATTTTGGAACCATTGCCCTCACAAAAGCGCTGCTGCCAGGAATGGTCAAAAGAAAATCAGGCCATCAGGTGATCATCACCTCTGCGGTTGGGATCGTCAGCACCCCATTCCGATCGTCGTATGCTGCCTCGAAGCACGCATTACACGGTTTTTACGATGCCTTAAGAGCAGAGCACTATGCAGACGGGCTCAAAGTGAGCATCATTTTACCTGGCTATGTAAAAACCAAAATCAGCTTCAATGCGTTGATGGGGGACGGTAGCAAACAAGACAAAATGGACGATGCCCAGGACAATGGACTCACACCCGAGGAATGTGCTGCTAAGATCATTAAAGCCGTTGAGCAGGACAAAGAAGAAGTTTATATTGGAGGGTTCCGGGAGGTCACAGGGATCTACCTCAAACGCTTTCTGCCTGGCCTCTTTTCCAAAATAATAAGAAAAACTGCTGTCACTTAATACTTTGATACGCCGCCCAACATACTGGTTAACACTCCTTCTCCTCCTGATTTCCACTCACGGTCAGGCCCAGGAGAACAATGTAATGCCGGGAGTACTGTATATCAAGATAAAGGCAAATGCATCGGCAGCAGAACCAGCAACAGACCTGTTTCATTTTTCTCAAATGGAACACCTGAAATCCTATGCTCCGCTCAGAAAAAATGCAACCGGAGGACGGCAGCAACCCTCCATTTTGGATGGACTCTACAAAGTAGAGGTGCAGGAGTCTACCAACATACCTGCACTGTGCGCTTCCCTTTCGGAATATGCCAATGTGGAATACGCTGAACCTGTCTTTCGCGAAACCCTGCTTTATGTCCCCAATGACCCTGAATCCACCACGCCCAACCAGGAATATTTGAGTGTGATCAGAGCCTTTGAGGCCTGGGATGTGACCAAAGGATCAGCTGATATCGTCATCGGAATCTCAGACACCGGACTTAACCTGACTCATGATGACATCAAAAGTAAGCTCTACACCAATACCAGTGACCCCATCAATGGCCTGGATGATGATAACAATGGTTATGTGGATGATTTTCAGGGTTATGATTTCGCTGACAATGATAGCTTACCCAAATGTGATGATAGCTTTCACGGTAACCGTGTGGGAGGCCTTGCTGGTGCTGCCACTGATAATGGTTTTGGTATTGCCGGAGTAGGCTTCAATACCATGATCAGTGCTCTTAAGGTTTACAGCACAGATTTAAAATTCATTAATTCAGGGTATGAGTCCATTCTATACGCCGCAGATAATGGCTATGATGTGATCAACCTCTCTTGGGGGGGACCTAACAGCTATAGTCAGGCCAATCAGGACATCATCACCTATGCGGCGGTGGAGAAAAATGTAGTAATTATAGCCGCTGCAGGCAATACCCCGGAGGACATTCGCTTCTACCCGGCTAGTTATGACCATGTACTTTCCGTAGCTGCCAGCAACCTGGATGACACCAAAGCTTCATTTTCTACCTACAATTATGATGTAGACCTGATAGCCCCGGGAAATACCATTTATTCCACAGACAGTGGCAATGGTTTTGCAAAAGACAATGGCACCTCGTATAGTGCCCCCATGGTGGCCGGTGCTGCAGCCCTTGTGAAGAGTGTTTTTCCAGACCTGAATGCCCTTCAGATCATGCAGCAACTCCGGGTCACCTCTGATGCGGTCTACACTATCGGCTCCAATCAAACTTATGAAGGTAAACTGGGATATGGCCGGCTCAACGTCAACAGGGCTGTACGGGAGGATAGCGCCAAATCCATAAGACTCGAAGATGTATCCTATCACAATGGAAGCGGGAATTACGCCTTTTTCGGGGATACCATAGCCCTCTCGTTCAACGTGAAAAATTACTTGTTCCCTGCGGATAGCGCCACACTTACATTTACTTCCGGGTCATCATTTGTAGACATCATTCAGGAAACCATTCACCTGGGAGCAATGAATTCACTGCAATCAGACTCCATCCATGAAAAGATCTTTGTGGTCCATGAAGATACTCCCCCCGGCACGGACCTTGAAATCAAGGTAAGTTTGGCTGATGGGAGCTATACGGATTTTCAATACATTGAATTAACCACAGAGCCGGATCGACTCGACCTGAACAATGACAAATTCTCTATCACCCTAAGTGGAAATGGCGATCTCGGATTTATCTCGGATGGCTTTTACGATGGAGTGGGATTTCAGTGGGATGATCAACTTATCTCCGCGAAAATGGGAGTTGCGGTATCTCTGGATAGAGATCACGTTTCAGATAACTACCCAGACAGCATCTATACCAACACCAAGGCCAATGATTTTGTGGCCATCAGCCCGATCAGGTTTGCTCACCAGACTACTCCAGACCTACATGCCACCAGCACCTTCAGAGATGACTCAGCCTCTGCCCCGCTTGAGATGGTTATGCAACAAAATACGCTAACGAATAAGGACGCTAATTTTCTGATTCAGGAGTATCGCCTCATCAACAATTCAACTGAAACAAGAGAGGGATTGGCCTGTAGTTTCTATCTGGACTGGGAGATATTTAATACCATGCAAAACCGATCTTTTTACAATCATGAATCCAAAACCCTCCTGACGTATAACCTGGACAGTTCTGTGGTGGTAGGACTTAGCACCTATTTCGATGGCTTTCCCTGGAGTCAATCGTTGGATCTGGATATTTACGATGGAAACGAGCAAGATGTGCAGATGCATTTCACCGACAGTGTGAAATACGCCTTGGCCAGAGAGGTTCGTTTTGACAGTGCCGGATGGCTGGGGAATGGCAACAATGTCTCTGTGATGCTCACTCATGATTCCATTGATCTCGCCCCCACCAGAAGCCGAAGAGTCACCTACATCATGGGGTTATCACACAGTTTTGATGGACTTGCTGCTGTGATGGATAGTGCCAGGCAAGCATACGATGCCTACCTGAAACAACCAGTGCTTTTGGAACGGTATGTGAGTTGCGAAGGAGCTTCGGTGTCTGTTGCCCCTTCATCCGGGGAAACGTTTCGTTTTTTCAGTGACCCACTCGGTGAAAACATAATCGGTGAGGGAGACACCCTGAAAACCGGCTCCATTACCAGTGACACTACTTTCTACGTTGCCAGCCTGGACTCAGGTTATGAAGGGAGCCTGCAGCGAATAGATATCTCTCTATTGGAACAGATCGCTGATTTTGAAATGTCCACCGACACACTCTTCCTTGATAACCAGGTCAACTCTGTCACTTTTACAGATTTGAGCTTCGACCCTGCTTCCTGGTATTGGGATTTTGATAATGGAAGCCAGATTAATACCCAAAACCCTACGGTCTACTTCAGAGACCCCGGTGTATACACCATCTCTCTCACTATTGAGACAAACTCTGGTTGTACTCAAACCATCACCAAAGAACTACTGGTAGCCAACAGACCCCCGCTTCCTGACATTGAGGATCAGCTGGTTTGCACCGATCAACCCTTCACAGTAACCGCTGCAATTACTGACAGCATTGCGGTTTACCTCAACGACAGTACCTCCATCCCCCTGCAGGAGGGTTCATCTATCACCTTTGAGGGAGTTTCCACAGACACTGCCTACTACTTCACCAATACCTCCGGGCCATTTGAAAGCTTAAGAAAACGGGTGAATATCAGCATTAACAATGCCAATGCAACATTTGAATACCTGCCGGATACCATCAATGAAGCCACGGGGGTCGTCTTCATCAACACCTCCATGGAATCCGCTTCGGCTCAGTGGCATGTGGATGGGTTGCTGAAATCTGAGATGGATACTTTTTACATGGAAGTAGAAAAAGCCAGCTACGAGTTAATACTGAGCATCACCAACACCACTGGTTGTACCCATTCAAATGAAAGCACAGTAACCTTTGCCACCTCACCCCTGCCTGTAGCATCGGATCAGGTGATCTGCACGGGAAGTGATCTTCTGTTGAAGCCCTCTAATGGCACATGGTTTGCATTTTACGCAGACGAGACACTGTCTCATTTGATAAGCAAAGGGAATACACTGACGATTGCTGAGTTGACAAAAGATACCGTCATCTACCTTACTGGTCTCGATAGTATCCTTCCGTCTGCCGCCATACCGGTGGAAATAACCGTAGGCTTACCACAATTCAGGATTGTTGCCAATCCTGACACGCTGTTCCTTTCTGAACGTAGCACCACCTCATTTAGCGCAGATAATAGTGAATTGATCAGCTGGAACTGGTTCATCGACAATTCACCCACTGAGGTAACCAGCAATCCTATACTCTATTTTGACACTGAAGGTATTTACGATATTGTATTAAATGCAACGGGCCCAATGGGATGTGTCAATAGTGATACGCTGAAGTATCCGGTGTATCGTTCCAGACCCGAGGTGGCTCTGGGCGTGAGCAACGAAAACCAGATGATTTACCCCAACCCGACTACAGGAAATCTTTTTATTGTGGTGACTGCTCCGACAGAAATAACGATTAGTGATATCTCCGGGAGAGTCATTCAAAAGGGCCAGATAGAAGCCAGTACTCAGATTGACCTGCACCATCTCCCCAAAGACATTTACCTCATCACGCTCGAATCTCAAAAGGAGATCAGCTATCATAGAGTCGTATTGAAATAATCACATTGATTATAAACAAAGTATAAAAATTGCCATTCAGCGTGTTGAGCACCCTGTTCATCGAGTTAACCCACCTCCCTACCTACTATTTCGCTCTCCCGGCCCTGTATAGAGGATATTTGTCTCATGAAAGGACTTATTCTGGGCATATTTATCATCATTCTTCCCATTACTGCATTGGCACAAACCCGCACAATTACCGGATCGGGCGAATGGAGTGACATCACCAACTGGGATGGACTGCTGGTGGGCGGAGCATTAGATGACAATGACGATGTGGTGATGAATGATAACATTGACATCACCATTAAGAACGGTGAGTCCTATACCATTGCTTCTTTAGATGTTTCTAAAGATGGATCATTAACCATTGAAGTAGGCGGAATACTCATTGTCACGGGGTCCGTGAATGTAGACAAAGACTTTACGATCAATGTTTTGGGAGACTTTACAGTCGACAATGACCTGATCGTTGCCAAAGACCTGACCATGAATGTAGGTACGGATGGAAACTTCAATGTAGGGGGTGATGTGACTCTGGCGAAAGATGCGTCATTGGATATTTTAGGGGAGATGACTGTAGCCGGTAGTCTGACATCTGCCAAGGATGCTACCATCAATGTTGGTTCATCCGGAATTTTAGATGTGGGTGAAGAACTTAACCTGGGTGCTGGGTCCGTGATTACTGGAGTCGGCCCGGTGGTAGCAGGCAGTTGCACCGGAGCCGCTTGTGAAGATGGGCAACTCAATCAGCCTGTCCTGCCCATTACGTTGGGAGCTTTTGAGGTACATAATCAGAATACCTCTGTATTGCTCAAATGGACTACCCTGAGTGAGCTCAACTTTGAATACTTCGAAATTCAGCGTGCAGATGCAGGTGGAACATTTGAGACTATCGGGGAAGTAAGTGGGCATGGTGACTCCAAGATTGCCATTGACTATTCGTGGGTGGATGAAAACCCTCAAATAGGGATCAATTACTACAGACTGGTGTCTAAGGATTATGACGGCTATACAGAAGTATTTCCTGCAACCCAGGTTGTTTTTGAACCCGCAGATCAGGAGTTGGCCATTTACCCTAATCCTGCAAGGGCTGGCCAGCAAATCACGATAACCGGCATTTCTATGGAAGTTGTCAATGTCAAACTGTACAGCTCCACCGGTAATATGATCAAGGAGATCACAACCAGTACAGGAACCTTCGAAACACCTGGTGAAGTAAAGTCCGGGATATACCTCGTCAGTCTTGAGGTGAATGGGCTTCAGAAAAGGATGCGACTTATTATCAGATAGGAGTATTCTACTACTTGACTACAAACCTATTCGTATAGGTATCACCTTCGGAGGTTTGCAACCTAAGTATGTACACACCGGAAGTCAATTGGTTAACATCGAGCAAATAGGTATTCATCGTATTTTGCTCAGCGTGCCCTACTGACATCAGGGCTCCTCCCTTCATGCTGTATACAGTTAGATCATGAATGTAAAGAGGTTGGTCCGAAGTAATGTTCAATTGACCATTTCCCACCACGGATGGGTATAAAGAAATCTTATGCTCAGGTAAAACACCTGATGCTTCTACCCGAATGGGCTGAAAGGTCTCTGATACCCCATCAAAATCAACCTGCTTTAACCTGTAATACTCCACAGCTGCCTGAGGTTTTTTATCAACGTATTCATATTCCAACAGTCCATCGTATGTACCATTTCCTACAAGTGTAGCTATCTGGTAATAATCGATGCCATTTTCAGATCGTTCGATCGCAAAATAATCATTATCTATTTCAGAAGCAGTGGCCCACTGAAGGACGACTCCTGATGATACCTCTGCCCTGAAGTACAATAATTTTACCGGGAGGGGTACATCCTGATCTCCATTTACATAATTAGCTACCTCCTCAAACTGAGAGCTATTCTCAAGCGCGGTTAAGTCGCCACTTTCTCCCGTATTATTGCCAGCCATATTGCTGGTACCTGAGGTGAATACACTCCCAGGCCCGGTAATTACCCCGTTATTCCCATCGGCAGTGATATTTCCCATCACCACCAATATCCCCCCCGCTCCTATATCCACCCCGGCATTATTCTTACCCATTTCCAAATCACCAAAAATGATCAGCACCTTCCCAGCTCCTATACTAACTGCTGCATTGTTCTTAGTTATGTTGAAAGTAACATCTCCAAAAACGATGAGGGTATCATTTACAGTAAGAGATCTTCCATTATCATTGGCAAAAGTCAGACTTTGATTAGCTGCATCTGATCCCACGGTGACGTAAGAGTTGACGATTGGGGTACCCAAGCCAGTGAATCCTGGAGAAGAAGCGGGTGCCCATGTGGCATTACTTCCCCATGGCCCATCAGCTGTACTTGTTTGGGCGGAAGCGATGTTGAACATCGCAAAACTGATGCATAAGCAACAGATGTAGTATTTCATAACAGTCGGTGGACTAGTGCTTTCCCTAGGTGATTCACTTAGACATCAGTATGTGATTCCCGCAAAACTCTTCTAGGTACTTCACGCAATCTACGACTAAAAAGGCCTCACTGGATTTTATTGATTCATATTTTCGACGAAAGCCTCCATTTAAGGCATCAAAAAACCCAGTTTTTCAAGAAATCAACATCTATTTCCTTTTTGATTTAATATATTAGGCAGTTACACACTATCATCGTTCTTCAAATATCTGCTGCAAAATGCTCCTTTGGGTTTTGTCTTTCCTCCTGATTGTTATTGTTTCTATCCTTTCTATTGGCTACCGCATCGGCGCACCGGGTTATTCAGGCCCTGAAACCAAACACTTTAATGGTGAAAAATTCGTAAACACCTCTGGCGTTCAGGCAAAAGGTATGATCGAAGCCTTCAGGTGGATGGCACAAAGAGACCACGGGCCCTGGACCAAAAACTATGAAACAGAGGTCGGGCCCAAACCCACCACATCATCAGAGCATCTCATTATTACGTTCATTAATCATAGTACTTTTTTGATTCAGTGGAATCACCTGAATATTCTGACGGATCCCATCTGGAGCGAACGTTGTAGTCCATTTGGCTTTGTCGGCCCACAGCGAATGCGCCCTCCCGGTATTCACTTTGAGGATCTGCCACATATAGATGCAGTACTCCTCAGTCACAATCATTACGACCACCTGGACGTTCCTACCATTAGGCAAATTCAATCCAAATGGTCCCCTGTGTTCATTGTTCCTTTGGGTGTGAAAGCTCATCTGGACCAGTTAGGAATACAAAATACCATAGAGCTTGATTGGTGGAAGGAGACCAATATGGGCATTACCATCCGCTCAATGCCCGCCCAACATTTTAGCGGACGAGGTATGTTCGATCGGGACAAAACCCTCTGGTCTGGTTACCTGTTGGAGCACGAGGGGCGAAAAGTATATTTTGCCGGTGACTCTGGGTACGGAGACCTCTTTAAGGAAATCGGCAAAAAAGAGGGCCCCATTGACGTGTCATTAATACCCATAGGAGCTTACCTCCCCACCTGGTTTATGTCTCCCATACACATTTCTCCAAGAGAAGCTGTAAAAGTGCATCAGGATGTGAAATCAACAGTGAGTGTTGGCATGCACTTCGGCACCTTCCCCCTGGCCGACGAAGGACAAGGCAAAGCAGAAGAGGACCTGATCCTTGCATTGGAGGAAGCGGGGGTCAATCAGGGTGCGTTCATTATCCCTGAAGAGGGCAAAGCCATGAGTTTTTAATTCTTCAGGTAGGTCTCCCAAAAACCAAAGAGCCAGTTTCCTGCGGCTTCCTTATCATCGCTCCTGAAGAACTCCTTGATACCACTCAGCAGCTCATCTCTGCTGATCAGATCATCCTGATTGAGGTCTAATTTAGTGAAGGCTCTGGCCGAATAACGAATCTCAATGCGGTAAGCCATGAAAAGGTCAATGTATTCATTCAATGAAATGTAGCCGTCCCCATCCAGGTCAAAAAGATTGAAAATCTCGCGCATGACTTTGTTGACATGCTTTTCGTAAAGTTCTTCATCACCATTCACGACCACCATATCTGCAAATTCGATCCATTCTTCAATGGTTGCATGGCTCTCATCAGATTTGCCTATAAAATTGCGAAAGGCCGTCCAGGTATTTCTGCATCGATCGATACTCGCTGCATACTCAGGTGTACCTTCTTTGAAACCCCATAGGATGCTCAGGTTTTCTCCAATATTGAGGAAATCAGCCTTTTCAAGGGTCCCGCTTTTATCAAAGTCCAGCACATTGAAGTAGTGAACCAGTTTCTTTTCCTGCAGGGGTGTTAGCATAGCTTTTTCATTAATCTTGTTGGGCAAAAACTTTCTTTAAGAGCTCAGTGGTTCTGGCTCCCGGATTTGCCCGAATCTCTTTTTCTTCTTCCGCCACCAATGTGAACAATCCATCCAGTGCCAATGACGTGGCGTATGATTCCAAATCAGGGTTTACTTTGTCCACGAACGGGATTTTATTGTAAGTATTGATGATATCTCCATAATACTTGGTTGCACTGGTCTTATCCAAGGCTTGCTTAATCACAGGCTGAAATTTAGCAGTCAGCTGGGCTGATGTTTTGGCTTTCAGGTACTGCGTGGCCTCATTATCAGAGCCTTTCAAAATGCCCCAGGCATCCTGCACGGTCATTCCTTTAATCGCATCCACAAAAATGGGCTTGGCTTCCTTTGCTGCTTCTTCCGCGCCCCTGTTGAGGGTCTCTACAAACTTATCCACCTCACTACCCAGCCCAATGCTCCTCAGCTTGTCCTCTACCCGCTGTACGTCCGGAGGAAAAGGGATTTTGATTTTAGGATTTCCAAAATAACCATTAAGACTGGAAGCTTTGCCCGTACCGCTGGTTACGCCCTTCACCAAAGCCTCCTTAAGGCCTGCTGTCACCTGCTCTGTAGTCAGCTCATCTGTCTCCAAATAATCCCCCAGCGTCTGCTGAATCTGCTGAACGGTACATCCGGTCAGAAAAATAATTGTGATGTATAAACAAACAAGTCTCATTGATCAAAGATTATATATTTTGCGTCCTTAAAAGTAACTCAATAAGCCAGAATATATTGGTACAAATCAATTCCCTATGTCAAAATATGCAGAAATCATCTCAATCGGTGATGAAATCCTCTACGGCCAGACGTTAGATACCAATTCGCACTGGATCAGTGGGCGCCTGGATGAAATTGGCATTAAAGTAAGAAGGAAAATCACCATAGGTGACGAACGCGAAGAAATCCTCAACTGTCTGAAAGAATCCTCAGAAAGGTCGGACATCATTTTGATCACTGGCGGACTTGGACCTACACGGGATGACCTCACCAAACCTTTGCTGGCGGAGTACTTTGGGGTAGGCCTCAAAATGAATAATGAGGCCTTCGAACACATACGCACCCTGTTCGAAAAAAGAGGTCGGGAAGTAACGGAGCTCAACAGAATGCAGGCCGAATTACCCGAAAATTGCATCAAGATTGATAACAGACTGGGCACCGCACCAGGCATGTGGTTTGAAGAAAAAGGTACGGTCTATGTCTCCATGCCGGGTGTTCCCTATGAAATGGAAGCGATGATGAACGATATCATCCTGCCCAAACTCAAAGAAAAATTCTCCGGAGGGGTGATTTACCATAAAATCGTCAAGACCGTGGGAATAGGTGAATCTGCACTGGCTGAGAAAATCACCGATTGGGAAGACCACTTACCCAAGAGTATCAAATTGGCCTACCTTCCCACCTTTGGGCAGGTAAAACTGCGACTGACAGCTCTTGGTTCGGACAAAGGCGTTCTTGAAAAACAAGTAGGTCAGGAAGTTGATAAATTGATTCCCCAGATTGCCTCATACGTCTATGGATACGACAGTGATGAACTTGAAAAGGTAGTGGGCGATATTCTTCTGAAAAACAATAAAAGTATTGCTTTCGCGGAAAGCTGTACCGGGGGCTACATCTCCCACCTGATGACCAAAGTACCGGGCAGCTCCAAGTACTACAAGGGCAGCATCGTTTCGTACGATTATGATGTGAAAGTGAATTCACTGGATGTGGACAGAAAGGTGATGGAGGAAAAAGGTGCGGTGAGTGAAGAGGTGGTTTTACAGATGGCTCGCAGTGTCAGATCAAAGCTGCAAGCGGACGTTGGAATCTCTGTAAGTGGCATCGCAGGCCCCGGAGGAGGCACCGAAGGAAAACCTGTAGGAACCGTCTGGATCGGATACTCTGATGAGCAAAAAACGATTGCGAAAAAATTTAATTTCTCTAAAGACCGCAATGTCAATATAAAATTAAGTGCCTTATGTGCCCTAAATATGTTCAGAATTAACTTTCTGGGGAATTAACGGAATTATTTAACTTTGTATCACCCAAAAATGAACAACAAACAAAATATTCTATGGCGCTAGTAGAAATGGTAATGCCCAAAATGGGCGAAAGTGTAATGGAAGGTACCGTCCTGTCCTGGCTTAAAAATGTAGGCGATCCCATTGAGGAGGATGAGTCTATTCTGGAAGTGGCTACCGACAAGGTAGATACCGAAATTCCCTCTACTCATGCCGGTGTGCTGAAGGAAATTCTGGCTCAGGAAGGAGACGTGATAGAAGTGGGTAAACCCATAGCCCTAATAGAAACAGATGCAAGCGCTGCCAGCACCCCATCGGCATCAGCACCTTCTGAAGAAACACCGATCGTTCAGGAAGCAGAGAAAATCATGGAATCTGCCATGGCAACTGCCTCTGCTGCAGAAATACCGGTCAAGTCAGGTGATAAATTCTATTCACCACTCGTACGGAGTATTGCAAAGGAAGAAGGCATCACTCTTGCCGAACTGGAGAGCGTGCCCGGCACCGGCAAAGACGGACGAATCACCAAGCAAGACATATTATCCTATGTGTCCACCAAAAAGGCTGGCAAAGCCCCTGCTGGCGGCACAAATGGCCAAAGTAAACCAGCTACCCCCAGGCCTGCTCCCGAGCCCATGCCCGTCACTGTAAGTGGGGAGGATGAAATCATTCAGATGGATCGCATGCGCAAAATGATCGCAGAGCGTATGCTGGCGTCCAAACAGATAGCCCCGCATGTCACTTCATTTGTAGAAGCTGATGTGACCGACATGGTATTTTGGAGAAACAGGATGAAGAATATCTTCAAAGAACGGGATGGACAGACCCTTACCTTCACTCCCATCATCATTGAGGCCATCGTGAAAGCCATCAAGGACTACCCGATGATCAACATACAGGTAGATGGAGATAAGATCATCAAAAAGAAAAGTGTAAACATAGGGATGGCCGTGGCCCTTCCGTCTGGCAACCTCATTGTGCCGGTGATCCACAATGCCGACCAGCTCAACCTGGTGGGGATCACCAAAAAAGTGAATGATCTGGCGCGCAGAGCCAGAGAAAATCAGCTGAAGCCGGACGACCTGCAGGGAGGCACTTACACCGTATCCAATGTGGGTTCTTTTGGTAACGTAATGGGTACACCCATTATAATGCAGCCTCAGGTAGGTATATTAGCCCTGGGTGCCATACAGAAGAAGCCTTCAGTCATAGAGACTCCTCAGGGTGATTTCATCGGCATCCGGCATAAAATGTTTCTGTCCCACAGCTACGACCACCGGGTGGTAGACGGTGCCCTTGGCGGGATGTTTGTCAGAAGAGTCGCAGACTACCTTGAGGGATTTGATAAGGATCGAACAATTTAGCACTCAGGTGCCTGATGTTGAAAAGGCACCTGCTTTATATTTTGAATGAGCACATTTTATGCTCACCTTGCCCAGAGTTTTCATCGTTCATCTCCCTGGTGGAGATGAGCCCAAGTGAACCTTCTGTGTTTTTATTGAATTACTATTAGAAAAGGAAAAGAGAATGTCAACAGCATCAAGCGAACCGCGAGTTTTAAATAAGCCTAAGATCAAGAAGGAGATCAGCTTTACGCTTATGCATTTTATTCCATTTGCAGCGCTGCTCACCGGTGCCACGCTTTTTGACTGGATGATATGCATCTTCTTGTATTTTTTCAGAATGTTTTGGATTACAGGTGGTTATCATCGGTATTTCGCACACAGATCTTATAAAACTTCGCGATGGTTTCAGTTTGTGATCGCCTTCATGGCACAGACTTCAGCTCAGAAGGGAGCGCTGTGGTGGGCAGGGCATCACCGCGTGCATCATCGGACCAGTGATACTTATGATGATCCTCATTCGATGAAACATTACGGTTTTTGGTACTCGCACGTGGGTTGGATCATCGGACCTGATTACAAAGAAACCGATTATAAGATCATTGGAGACTATGCCAAGTATCCCGAGTTGGTTTGGCTCAATAAGTACTATTTGGTGCCTCCCGTGGTACTTGCCCTAACAGTGATGGCCCTTGGGGGAATCGTGAATGGTGGCGGCATTGAGATGATGTTTACCGCAGCAGGGTTTTCCACTTTGTTCATTGGTTTCTTTCTGAGTACTGTGGTACTGTATCACGGTACTTTTAGCATTAATTCCATCATGCACAAGTTTGGCAAGCAGCGATATAAGTCCAATGATGAGTCTAAAAACAGCTTATGGCTGGCCCTCCTCACCATGGGCGAAGGATGGCACAACAACCATCATTACTATGAAACAGCGGCACGTCAGGGCTTTTTCTGGTGGGAAATTGACATTACCTACTACATCCTGCGGGTTTTCGGTTTTCTGGGATTGATCTGGGACATCAGAGAAGTACCTGATCACATCAAATACTCCAAAGACAAAGAAGAAGCCAAAGAGCTGGCCAAGAAAGCAAAGGCAGCTTGATATTTAGGGACAATTTGAACAAAAAAGGGTGGTCATTTAAGCCACCCTTTTTTACTGATTAAGTAAGAACTACAACACTAATATTAATACTGTCTATTTCAGAAAACGATATCGATTTCTCTAACATTTAGGGAGTCAAGATTAAAATCAAAAATAGCCTCACCAAACTCCAGATCTCCATCCACAGTAATAATGAGGAAGTCATTTTTAACCCCATCTACACTGACCATTTTCTCTATAGAAGTGCTATCACTACTGCTATTAACGTAGTGTAGGACGGCATGAATGGTCAGCTCACATGGTATGAAGTATCCCTTTCTTGTCTCATTTTTTCCAAAATACAACGAGCCGGAATGTTCATCAAAAACTTCAACATGATAATCATAGAAGAGAGTCTGCACGTTTTCAGAATAGTTCACTTCTACTTTAACAGAATTAAGTCCCAGGTCAACCTCGACATGAGTCAAAGAATCATCTCCGATTGGAAACCATTCAGAATTACCCACATAAGATGCAGCATCAAATGCCGGTAATGGAATGCTATCAGTATAGGCATGAACGTAATAGTTTCCTACTTCGAGCTCAACACTATCCGGTACATCGCCAATACTCGCATATTCAACATTCTCCCCACCACTGAGAGAAATAATAGAAACATGGGCATCAGTGTAGTCCTCTGTTTGTCGACCATGAGATATATCAATGTCTGGTTCTCCCATTGCGATGGCTAAAAAACCATGATTATCTAGCTCAGTAACTGGCTCAATCCTATCGGATTTTGTACATGATTGCCATAGCAACCCGCACATCACGAGGTAAAATGTGTGTCTTTTCATTAGTTTAACATTAGGCGTTTGTTTAAATAAAGATAGGGCTTAACCGTTGCAAAAAAAACACAATACTGTTACTTCTAAGTGAAGACTCTTTCAAAAATTCCTATTAAGAAACAACCACTTCTTTCATAACTTTATCTCTCCTTATGGATTAAAGAAGCATGGCCCACGATCATCACCATTCTCATGACCACTCTACAGGCAAGATCCGAATTGCTTTCTTCATTAATTTGGGGTTCTCCATCATTGAGCTGATCGGGGGACTTTATACCAATAGTGTGGCCATTCTCTCCGACGCCCTGCATGATCTGGGTGACAGCATGAGCCTCGGCGTGTCGTGGTATTTTCAGAAGGTAGCCAGAAAAGGACGTAACAAAGAATTTAGCTATGGCTACAGACGCTTCTCCGTACTTGGGGCAGTGATCAACTCGCTCGTGTTGGTAGTGGGCTCTATCCTCATCCTCACAGAGGCCATCCCCAGGCTCTTTGATCCTGCAACTCCCGATGCTCAGGGTATGATCTATCTGGCCATTGGAGGAATCATCGCCAATGGGTTAGCGGCTTACAAACTGCACGGGGGGCATTCTTTGAACGAGCGAGCAGTATACTTACATCTGCTGGAAGATGTGCTGGGCTGGGTGGCTACGTTGATCGCCGCTATCATCATGCTCTATAAAGACTGGCCTATGGTAGATGCGCTGCTGGCCATATTCATCTCAGTATTTATCCTATTCAATGTGTACAAAAACCTGAGTAAGGCCCTCAAGATCATTTTGCAGGGGACACCCGAAGAAGTAAACCCCAAGCGCATCGATGAACTGCTCAGGGAAATACCCAAAGTAAAAAGCACACATGACTGCCACATCTGGTCAATGGATGGTCAATACCACATTTTATCCATTCACCTGGTGGTAGAAAAATACAATAACCTGGCTGAGCTCTCTGCAATCAAAAGCCAGGCGAAGGAGCTTCTCCGGAACGAACACATAGATCACGCGACGATCGAGTTTGAAACGGAGGACGAAAAGTGTGATCCCTGTTAGTGCTTCCTCCCCTCAACACAAACCGATCTTTGATAAGTACCATCTCCCAAAGTAATTGATCAGAGGGTTTCGGATTACCCCAAATTTCACACTATTTTAGGCGGTCAACCTTAAATCATCACCGTAAAAATCCTATGTTTTCAACTCATGCACTCTCTGATTCTTTTCTAAGTACCAAAAGACAAGAAACAGACCCACTGGCCGACCAGGTAGTGTCCACCATCATTGATGAAGGTTTTGAAGAAAGAATCAACGAAATCTTCTATACCCTGGCCAGAAACGATAGTTACACTCCCGGGTTGCTCAGCCACTTTCCCGATAACATACAGAAAGTAGTCGGCGATTATTTCTCGGAATCGGCTAAACTACCTACCTGGGCAGATGACGAACTGATTGCTAAAGGACAGGAGGTATTTGGGATGTACGGCCCAGAGGTTTTCATGCTTTTGAATGTAAAGTCTCTGCCCATGTGCTACACCTGTGCCAATGGTGCTCAGGTGCTGTTCGATACAGGTAGGCTCGTTGAGAAAAAAGGAAACATAGACCCTCTGGTGCGACGCCTCATGGAAACTGCCCAGATGGTGGTGAATGTACTCGAACCAGGGGGCCTGGCACCCGGAGGAAAGGGTATCGTTACCATTCAGAAAGTACGGCTCATTCATGCCTCTATCCGGCACTTTCTCAAATCAGAAAAGTACAATCCTCAGGGATGGGATACTTCTCGTCTCGGAGAGCCCATCAATCAGGAAGACCTGGCTGGCACTTTGATGTCCTTTTCGCCCATCATATTGAGCGGGCTAAAATCACTCCACATCAACCTGACCGATGAGCAGATAACAGGCTACACACACTGCTGGAAGGTGATTGGCCATATGATGGGACTGAATGACGATCTGCTGGCCGATACTTTTGAAGACAACTGGACCCTGGCCTGTAAAATACTCAGCCATCAATCGGAAGCTTCCCCACAGGGAAAGGCCCTTGCAGCCTCCTGCATGGCATTTATCCAGCACATGATACCGGGTACATTATTTGATGAGGTTCCTGCCTATATGATTTGGTACTTTTTTCAGGATGTGGAGAAAGCCGTCGGGAAACCGCTTTCAGGTATGATTGGCATTCCCGATCACGCTGACCTCAAAGATCATTTGGTCATGAGAATTTCTCAAATCATTATTGGCGGTATCAATAAAGCCGAGCATTCGCACGTCATCAGCAAACTGACAGAGTCATTTAACAAACTCCTGCTACAAGGCTACCTGAAACATTACAATGAAGGCAAGAATGTCCGGTTTTTCATCCCGCCCTCCCTCCAGGCCAACTGGGGTGTGAACGAAATCTAAATCAACTTAAAATGATCACAACTAACAAAAAACTTACCTGGTTCATCGTCATCACACAGGCCATTTTGATGGCATGGTCTATCGGTAGTTCAGTACTTGAGGCAGGACCCCTGTCTGCTTCAATTATCTCCTACGGCCTCTTTGGCCTATACATTCTATACGCGGTGATCACCAAAGACAGTACCCTGAGCCGGCTGATCCTCTTTGGTTTGGCCGCCGGGGTTATGGAGTTAATTACGGATCACTATCTGGTAGACACCATCAATAGCCTGGTATATCCCGGCAAGGAAGCAATGATTTGGAGCTCTCCTGCTTACATGCCTTTTGCCTGGGCCAATGTGCTCATCCAACTAGGTTATTACGGATTACTCCTTTCCAAATGGAAAGGCTGGCTGGTGGCGTCAATAATTCTTGGGGTAGCCGGTGCCATGTACATCCCCTTATATGAGCACCTGGCAAAGGATGCCGGGTGGTGGTGGTATCATCCCAATGCACCCATGATTTTCAATGCTCCTGTTTATGTGATCATCTGTGAAGGGTTGATCTCCCTGTCCTTACCCCTCCTATTGACCCGTTCATCGAATAAAGGAGCAATCTCCGCCAGCGTTCTGGGGATCATTTGCGGGGGGTGGATATATTTGAGTGCCCTCATTGCTTACTGGATAGGAGGATAAAGCCCCGTCATGAAGATTTTAGAAAGAGCATCCAAGATAGCCGAAGGATTTAATTCCTCAATTTACCAATTGAGCGATGACACCTATGGCCGGGAGGTTATTCTAAAAGTAATGAAGGAGGACTTCAATTACCATCCCCACTCCTCCCAGTTATACAATGAGGACAAATACCTCCGGGGCGTAAGTACGAAGGGCGTGAGAGGCTCTATCGATCTGATTGAAGATAGCCAGACACCCATTCTGGTACTTGAGTACTTTGATGGTATTTCCCTGAAAGACTGGGTGAAAGAAAAACCACGCACTTTTATCGATTGCCTGAAAGTGGCCATACAGATCTGTGAAGCCCTACACGAGGTACATAGCCAGTATAACCTCATCCACAGAGACATTAGCGCCCATAACATCCTGATCAATGATCAGATGGTGACCAGCATCATCGATTTTGGGTTGGCCATCAATGTGGGCACCAAATTGAACATCAAAGGGATGAGCGATCAGCTGCTGGGCACCCTCCCTTACATCTCTCCTGAGCAAACAGGACGTGTCAACCATGCGGTGGACTATCGATCGGACCTGTACTCTTTAGGGGTGGTACTTTACGAACTATTTACCGGCCAGCTGCCCTTTAATGCAGCGGATCCTCTGGAGCTGATTCATGCCCACCTGGCAGTTGCTCCTCAGCCGCTAACAAGCATCAATCAGGAAATTCCCACGGTCTTCTCTGACATCATTCTCAAACTCTTATCAAAAGATGTAGAACGAAGGTATCAGTCAGCAAGGGGATTGCTGGAGGACCTCAAAAAGTGCATGAATCAGGTGGCGCTCAAGGTAGAAATACAACACTTTGCACTGGCACAAAATGATGAGTCAGGAAGGTTTCTCATCCCCTCCAAAATCTATGGGCGCGAGGTACAAATCGCTCAGCTACTCAATGCGGTGGAAAGCATGGGCACAGGGCAAAAGGAAGTTACCCTTGTTTCCGGGAAATCCGGAACAGGAAAGACCTCATTGCTCTATGAGATTCACAAACCCATCACCCGTAAGAAGGGATACTTTATCAAAGGAAAACATCAGCAATTTCAAAAGGACAGACCTTATCAGGCCATCAGTCAGGCCATCAACTCTTTTTTTTCGCTTATCCTGTCTGAAAATGAGCAACGACTGGCTCAATGGAAGCATCTGCTGCAAGAAGCCCTGAAAGATCAGGGGAAACTGATCACCGACCTCATTCCACACCTGGAATTAATTATTGGTAAACAGGAAAATCTTCCCGTGCTAGGCATCAATGAGGCGCAAAACCGTTTCAATTATGTCTTCACCCAATTCATAAAGGTACTGGCCACCAGGGAACATCCGCTGGTACTTTTCATCGATGATCTGCAATGGGCAGACAACGCTTCTCTGAAGTTGATCAGGAATATGGTCACCGATAGGGAGTTGTCGCACTTCTATTTCATCGGTGCATACCGCGACAATGAAATAGATTCGAAACATCCCTTCAACGTGATCTTTAGCGAACTCCCCAAGCTGGGAGTGACCATCCAGCAGATCCACCTCGATGATCTATCCTTCGCGGATACCCAGTCCATGATCATGGATACCTTCTCCTGTAATGAGCGAAAGGCGAGAGAACTCACCCATATCGTGCAGACAAAAACTGCCGGGAATCCATTTTTTGTCAATCAATTCCTGAGGGCCATCTATGAGAAAGGATTGATCACGTATCGCCATGGTACTGAAGCAGGCACTGGAAGCTGGGAATGGGATCTTGAGCAGCTGGAAAGCACTAATTACACTGAAAATGTGGTGGACTTCATGGTGGATAAGCTCCGCAAAATGAACCCGGGGACTCAGCAACAACTTACGCTGGGAGCCTGTATCGGAGATCGATTTCACCTTAAAACACTCAGTTACATTCAGGATCCCGGCAGCAGGGATATGATGGATGACCTCTGGCAGGCCGTCATAGAGCAGTTGCTTTTTGTAGAAGAAAGTCACGGGGATGTAGCACTGGTCTCGCAGCTCAAAAACCCCGAAGCTGACACCATGCTGACCTATCGTTTTGCTCATGACAGAATCAGACAGGCAGCATACGAGCTGATTCCCGACAAGGAGAAAGCAAGGGTGCATCAGCGCATTGGTGAACTGCTGCTTCAAAACATTGATCTGGAGAAACACAGTGACCAGGTATTTGAGGTGGTCAATCAGCTGAACAGGGGTATCCGAAAGAAAGACGACTCCTACAGGATCCGGCTGTGCGAACTCAATTACCTGGCTGGCAGCAAGGCGAAAGCTTCGTCCGCTTATGAGTCTGCCATCGACTACCTGGAAGCTGCACTCAACGGATTAAAAGATACCGACTGGCAGGCAAAACATACACTTCTTTATGCATTGCATCTGACCACCATGGAGACTTACTACATCCTTGGGCAATACAATCAGATGGAAAGTATTGGCGATTTGCTCCTCACGAAAGCCACTTCCAAAATGGAGTTCCTTCAGGTCCACAATGTGCTGGTGCAGTCTTACATTGCCAGGAGTAAGCATCTCGATTTGATTACTTATGGACTATCCATCCTGAAAGATGTGGGCATCAATCTTCCCTCCAAACCAGCTGACACTGATATACTGATAAGTTTGGTGCAGACCAAACTCAAATTGATTGGAAAGAAAACCGGGTATTTTGAGGCGCTGCCCGAAATGCAGGATGAATTCATGGCCTTGGCCATCAATATGATGACAAGCATAAGCACGGCCTCCTACCATAACTTCCCAAAGCTCTTCCCCATTGTCATCCTAAAATCCATCCGCTTATCCATCCAACATGGTAACTCCATTGACTCCATTCCATTTTACGGTGGTTATGGCACCATTTTATGTGGAGTACTTGGGGACTACACTACAGGATATGATTTTGGTCAATTATCACTGACCCTGCTTCAGAAATCACCTCGCTACAAGACAGTGGTTCCCAAGACACTGGTGATATACTATGGCTTTATCAATCACTGGAAAGATCCTCTGAGAGGTGCACTGGATCCGTACGAAGAGGCCTACCTGGCAGCTATGGAGATTGGTGACAATCAATATGCCGCCAGCGCAGTATTTCTCAAGGCTTGTACCGGGTTCCTCTCAGGACTCAGACTGGAAGAGCTCGCGCCTGAAATACAGTATACTCTGGAACGGATGCCTTCCCTGAAGCAGGAAAGCTATCATCAGTACATGAAGATCGTTTTCCAGGGCATCCAAAACCTGCATGCAGGATCAGACGACCCCTGGGAGCTGGAGGGCACTACCTTTAGCCTGAAGGCTTTCATGGCAAGTGATTACAAAAAAGAACTCAGAGAAGACGACACGGCACTCTTCCACATTTCATTCTATCAGCTCTATCTCAATTTTCTATTCGGAAGATATGAAGAAGCCTTTCAGGGAGTGATTTCCACAAAAAAGTATCTCGAAGTGGTAGTGAGTACAGCGTATATACCGGTCGTGAATTTTTATGACTCGCTGGTAAGACTCAAACTTTGTAGCAACGCCACCCCTTCCCAAAGAAAAAAGCATTTGAAACAGGTAAAAGCCAACCAGAAACAAATGAAGCGTTGGTCTGAGCATGCACCTGACAACTACCTCCACAAATACTTACTGGTAGAAGCCGAAATCTTATCCGCCACAAGCTCCGACAAACCCGTCTCAGCAGCCTATGATCAATGCATCAAAACTGCGGAAGCCAATGAATACCTGAATGAACTGGCCCTGTGCTATGAGCTGGCGGGTAGGCATTATGAGCAGCGCGGCGATGAAGAACTTCAGAGTCACTACCTCGGCAAGGCATTGAAGACCTACCGAAAATGGGGCTCCAAGGCCAAAATCAACCAGCTGAAGGCTGAGTTTCCTTACCTGGAGGAACGGAAGGACAGGTCCATTCACACCACCTTTACCGAAGGCTCATTCTCCTATGGCTCCCTTAGCGGAAATAACCTGCTGGACCTGGCTTCTGTGCTGAAAGCCGCCACCACCATTTCCAGTGAGATCAAGCTCAGTAAGGCCATCCCAGCCCTGCTGAATATACTCACCGAAAATGCCGGTGCCCAGTCCGGTGCCTTTGTGCTTTTGAACAATGACGTGCTGGAACTCCATGCGAGAAGTTCAGTGGACGAGGAGGCTAAAATGGTGCCGGTGCAAGAAATATCAGCGGTTGCTGATTTGCCCATTTCCGTGATCCAATATGTATGGAGAACACAGGATACCGTACTCCTCGACCATGCCGAAAACGATGAGCGCTTTCATCAGGATGAGTACCTTCAGACCAATGCCGTAGCGAGTATCTTATGCATGCCGGTAATCCATCAGCAGGCCCTGTTGGGGATCATCTACCTGGAAAACCGCCTGACCAAAGGGAGTTTCACAGCGGAGCGCACCGACCTTCTTTCTTTGCTTTCAGGACAAATAGCCATCACCCTTCACAACGCCCTGCTGTATGACCTGCTGGAACAAAAAGTAGATGAACGTACCCGTGAAATCGAAAAACAAAAGAATATACTCAACCACCAAAACCTACAGCTAACGGAGCTAAACGAAGAAAAGGACTTTCTGATCAGTGTGGTATCCCACGACCTGAGAAACCCTTTGCATTTGATAAAAGGATATACCAACCTGGCCTTAAAAAATAAGGACCCCAAAGAAACGGAAGAGTTTCTGGGGTATGTGATTGAATCCAGCAATCGCATGGAAGGGTTTATCAGTCGCATTCTCAATGTAAGTGCCATCAATTCCAGGGAAATCAATGTCACCTACAGTGACGTGGAGATGGTGGCCCTGCTGGAGCAAGAGGTGAAAGTTTTTGATTCAATGGCCGCTGAAAAGGAGATTGACTATTCCTATCAAAGCATTGAATCACATCTCGATACAGCCATCGATCCGGGATATTTCAATCAGGTTATTAGTAACCTCCTGTCCAATGCCATCAAATACACGCAGCCCAAAGGCCGGATACAGGTACGCCTGGAGCTCATAACCGGGGGTGACTACTACCGCATTTCCATAGAAGACAATGGACAGGGAATCAGCACCCGTGACCAGAAATTGCTATTTAGTAAGTTTCAAACGCTGAGTGCTAAGCCTACGGGCGGGGAAGAAGCCACCGGACTTGGTCTGGCCATTGTGAAGAAATATGTAGAAGCCATGGGTGGTCGCATCTGGTGCAAAAGTGAATATGAAGTAGGCTCACAGTTCTTCGTGGAGTTTCCGGTAGACCGAAACTGACAATTCTTCATTGCTACTCCGATTTTTCATTTCACCAGGTACTTTGCGCAATACTCTCGTTTAGCCGGTGACCAGTTTCCCTGAAAAATAAACTCACACAAATCAATGTGGCAGGCGTATATTTGCACCTCGTTCTATGTCTATTGTACGCAAGGTGAGAGCGGTCGAACGGTTGTTCGGGCGCCTCGATGAGGAGATTAACCAGTTTCGTGCTGGTACCGGGGTGCATTGCATCTCAGGATGTGGGAAATGCTGCACCAAGCCTGACATTGAAGCCAGTCCGCTTGAATTTCTGCCCCTCGCCTTCCATCTTTTCCTTACGGGAAAAGCAGAAGCCACATTGGAACAAATCGCACAGGAACAATCCCCCATTTGCCTGGTTTATTCACCTCTGTCAGTCGTCGATCTCACCAAAGGCAGCTGTGGAAACTATGCCTATCGTGGCCTCATCTGCCGACTCTTTGGCTATGGCTCCTCCAGAGACAAGTTTGGAGAACTGAAAATGGTTACCTGCAAACTCATCAAAGAGCAGCAGGCAGAAAGTTACGAAAAGGCCGTAGCCATGCTCGCTCGGCATGAATATGTGCCGGTCTTCTCTGATTACTACAAAAAACTCATGCAAATTGACTTCCAGCTCGGCAATCAGATTCTGCCCATCAATGAAGCCATCAAAGAAGCCATAGAAGCGGTGCTACACCATTATGCTTACAGGCCTTTTCCCAGAATAAAAGGGGCGGCTTAAAACTCCGCTTATAGCGGAAAGATTGGCCTATTCCTTTGTAAAAACTCTGTTCATTTGGTAGTTTCACCACAAATGTCACCTACCATGAAACATCTGATACTCCCATTCTTTTGCTCAGTTATCGTTCTGGGACTAGGACACACGCCCTCATTTGGGCAATACAGTTCTTCCTCCTCTGTCAAAATAAGCGCCGGTACCGTATACGACAAGGAAAGCGGAAGACTACTGAGTGAAGAGGAAATGATGGAGCTAATGACCAATGGAAATCCTGCTTTTGAACCTCAGATGGATAAATACGGGCGGGCAACTACCTTTCTGATCGATACGCCCAATCCCTATGCTCAGGTAAGCATGAGGGACATCTCCCGGCGTCCTCAGGTCGGGGACATTGTGCCCACATTTGTCATGAACTCCATTACTGGTGACCCAACTCGATTTAGAAGAGCTTAGTGGCTCCTTCGTTATCCTTCATTTTCAACTCACCGCTAATCCCCCCATATTCAACCAATCAAGATTCGAAGCATTTGACGCTCAGGTCACAGCCCTTAAAAAGAGCATCCCTTTAGAATCAATCACCATTTTTCAAAGTGGTCAAAGGGAAATAGAATCCGCTCTTGAACCGGGCCAATATCAAAATCAAATAGTCCCTGATGGCAGAGGGTTTGCCATGCGGTACCAGATCGTTGATTATCCTTCTTTTATACTCATTGACCAGCAAGGCCGCTTAAGGGGCTATTATGGAGGTAGTGAATGGGAAAAGTTGAAATCAGCGTTAGGCAAAGATTAGATCATCCATACGGGTTACTTCACCACCAGCTTTGAACTGAAGGATTGACCTCCTTCACTCCATGAGACCAGATATACTCCTGCCGGAAGTAACTCAGGAAGCACAAAGCATCCTCCTTTGTTTTGATCAATCACCCGAATAATGCCACCACGCATGCTGCGAAGCACTACTGATATCCTCAAAGTCAGTTCAGGACTGCACCATATTAGATACCATTAGCTTGTAGTAACAATGACATTATAGCATTATTTTCCTTAAGCTGACCTTTAAAAACAGAGGACACTGTAGCACTCCCCAAATCCTCAACACCACGACATGAAATACAGCTGTGTGTGGCTTTCAGCACAACACCTACATCCTCTGATCGAAGTGTGATTTGCAACTCCTGTGCTATTTGCATGGTCAACCGCTCCTGAACCTGGGGTCTTTTTGCATAAAAATCCACGAGTCTGTGAATCTTTGATAATCCAATGACAAACTCTTTTGGTATGTAAGCCACATTGGCAAATCCCTGAATTGGGATCAAATGATGTTCGCAAAACGACGTAAATGGAATATTCAATTCGACCAATGGGGTCTTGTAATTGTACTCGTTTTTAAAAACTGTAATTTTAGGTTTGTTCTTGGGGTTAATCCCTCTAAAAACCTCATTTACATACATTCTGGCCACTCTGTCTGGTGTTTCTCTTACACTATCATTGGTTGGGTCCAGTCCCAAAATATTAATGATCTCTGCAACCTTCTTAGTAATGAGCTCGATTTTAATGTGATCCTCAACATCAAATGCATCATCGCGCAGTGGATTGCTAACCACTGCGTGATGATTGTTGATGTCTTTGGCAATTGTTGCTACTCCATTCAACTTCTCCATATCAGTTACCGACTTGATCAGAACTGCTTTCTGACAGTTTCGCCAAGGAAAAAGCTGCAATGGCCATTACCAAATCCCTTACGGCCACATCTACATAACTCCAGCTAGCAATAAGTGTCAGCGCAATAGCTACCAACCAGGCCGAAACTACGTAAGCACCTATTTTAGTTTTGGTGAATACCAGAATTCCAGCCACAACTTCTATGACACCAACCACCATCATAAATGTTGAAGGTTCCAAAGGGAGCATCCCGGCAAATCCTTCGGATATATACTGACTCCAATTGGTTAAGAGATTGGTAAATTTGTCTAGTCCTGCTACAATGGGTACCAGCCCGAAAGTGTACTTCAACACATTTTTAACAAGTAGTAAGTTCGTATTCATGATTTTAAATTTTGATTGTTTGTTAATCTGTTACACCCATTGGATAGCTGACTCCAAAAAAGGATACAGTATTTTGTATCTTTTTTAGAGTTTCGGCATCTAAAAAGCAAACGAACTGCAAAATGGAAGCTCTAAACATCAACGATTTCAGTAATCATAAAATAGAAGATGCAGACGTCATAAAACGCATACTGGGAGGCGAAAAGGAACTATATGAAATTTTGGTGAAGAGAAACAACCAAAGACTCTATCGCGTAATCAGAAGCTATTTGAAAGACGAAAGCGAGATAGAAGATGTGATGCAGAACAGCTATATCAAAGCGTATAGTAAGTTGTATCAATTCAACCTGGCATCTCAATTCTCTACCTGGCTCATTCGCATTGCCATTAACGAATCCCTCACAGCTCTGAAAAAGAAAGGAAAAACACTGTATTTAAATAATCAGGATCTGAACATCAATAATGACCTCATTCTGGAAATTCCAGACCATAAACAACTCAATCCTCAAGAAAAGATGGCACAAACCGAAACAAAACGTCTGCTGGAAAATGCTATTGACCATTTGGACCTAAAATACAGAACCGTTTATGTGATGAAAGAGATAGAAGAAATAAGCCTGAAGGAAATTGCCACAACTTTGGACATCAGTCTTGCCAATGTGAAAATCAGGTTGCACCGTTCCAAAGAAATGCTCAAAGAAACCTTATTCAAACTCTCAAATACCACAGACATTTTTGAATTCGGCTACAGCAGATGCGACAGGATCACTGAAAAAGTAATGAGAAGCATATAGCAATTGATGTACCTACCTTCCCGGATTATGCCAACCATGGAAAGAGCTCCTACTGGTCAGCCCTTCGCTGGCCCCCTCTGGTGATCCAAACCATATAGATTCCCTGATTCAAGGCAGAAAGATCCACCCTAACCTGACCCTTAAAGAATGGTCACCGTTGTACTCAGATCGGCCTTACCCTCACCCTATTTTCTGAAACTTTGCCTGGCTCAATGCAGTCTTGACGCGCTTACCCGGCAGAAAACCCACCTTCACTCCGGTAATGTCGCGGCTGGTCACCTGTGCAGGCAGCTCCCGGCCCACACCAGAGACATGAAGGCTAAAAACCCCCAGTCCGTCAAGCTTTACACTGTATCCGCCCAGGAGTAACTCCGGCACCAGATCAATGAGGGACTCTACCACGCCCACCACATCCGCAGCATGGAGGGTGGACCGCTCACTGATCATTTCACATACGGCCCTCAGGTCTGCTGACTGCCTGTTGGTGACCATTGGATAATAGCGTGGTGTGTTCTCTCCGGCCATGCCGCCGGGTTTCTTGGATACTACTTTGTAGGAAATAGCCATATTATCTGATCGTTTAGTGGTTTTGACAGGTGAAGTTTGTCTGCTATTGCGGTACTTCCGCTAAAAATGACGCATTGTTTTGGGTAAAACATCGTTATACTTTATTATTTAGATACGTATCTTATAAAATTTAGATACGTATCTCATATAAATTAGATACGTATCTAAAATTATTTTAATACGTATCTTTTTAATAAAAGCACAGCACAAACCAACCACCTGATGCTGATGCGTGAAGTAAATCATGCTGTCCTCTTATCCCAATCCACACTAAAAAAAGCCCCTACCAACATTTGCATGTCAATAAGGGCTCTTTTCAGATCAAAAGCAGGATAATTACTTCACCACCAGGCGCTGTGTTATCCGCTGGTCCCCTCTGGTGATCTGTACCAGGTAGATTCCCTGATTCAAGGCAGAAAGATCCATCCTCAGCAGACCGGCTACGAGTTCCATCTTTTGCATAGCTCTACCCTGCAGGTCAGTCACCACCAGCTGAGCGCCATGCCATTCGCTGCTCACCTCCACTGTCGCCAGTCCCTTCACCGGATTGGGATAGAGTATTACCTGAGGTGTGGCAGGTACTATAGCCGCAGTGCGGGAGCCGCCACCGGGAGCTGTGCCCCATACCAGGGTGTTATTTTGATAAAGAGTGATCTTGGAGTATTCTACATAGCTACTGATGGTACCATCAAATGAGTAATCATTGGTCTCATCGTGGTTTGACCAGTCGCTTTTGTTGATCCTGAGTTTAATATTACCTGAATCATCATTGGCTGCCAAACTGCCCGCTCCGCTATCAAAAGTCACTTCCAGGTAGTAGTCAGAGCCACTGGTATTCACAAAAGCACCATTCACATTGGAGGTACCAATACTCGCATAGTCACACGTAAAAGTGGGTGTAGCTGTCCCCTCCATTGTAAAATAGTAACGCAGCTTCAGGTCGGTATAGCTCACCGCGGCACTTCCGTCATTGACTATTATCACATAAGGTTTGATCTTGTTATTGGAGGTATTGTCATCACCACACTCGTAAAGCACGCTCAGATCACCGCTACTTCCCCCACCCCCGGAGCTATTGACGGTGATGCTCACTGAAGAAGAAGTGGTGGATGCACTTTCATTATCTGTGGCTACGGCAGTCAGGCTATAACTCCCTGCAGCCACCCCGGACCAGGTCACAGCATACGGACTGGACGTATCAGTGCCTATGAGGGTGCTGCCATGATAAAATTTCACACTGGCCACCGAGCCATCGCTATCACTGGCAGAGGCCGTGATCGTCACATTGTCACCAGCTGTGTAGGTAGCTCCACCTGAGGGTGAGCTGATGCTGACAGTCGGGGGCTGATTGCCTCCACCCCCACAGCCGCTGTACCACGACGGGCAAGAGGTGGTAGAAACGCCGGAGTTGTACATATCACCACTCGGATTTCTGGTATTGTTCCAGGCGTGCACATCTGAGGTGCCTGAGTATGCTTCCACGATGTTATCAGATGAGGCATCCATATTGAAGGTATTGTCATGCACCGCATGCTCATAGCAGGATAAGCTCACACTCCTGTCGATGGCCGCTATACCTTTTGTGATGATCGACTCCCCGTTCTGATTGAAGGTATTGTATCGCACATAGGTTCTTGTTCCTTTCAAATCAATGAAGGAATCGGCATAATTAGCTCCAGAGATTCCGCTTCCGTCTATGGCGTTGTACTCGATCACCGTTTCCTGGGTGCCCTCCTTAATGTCAAAAGCCTCAGCCCTCACATCCGGACCGATACTGCAGTTTTTGACTGTGGTATAATCCACATAGGGATCGTAAGAACTCCAGGAGCCTTTGTCGGTACCAATGTATATGCCCTCACCAAATCCGGCGTTGACATTGCCCGTATTGTAAACCGAACAACCGTCTATGGTCACGTGATCTGACCCATCCCGGATGTGAATGGCTTCATTGCCCACATTGTGAACCGCACAATTGATGGCCTGGCTGTAATTGGAGTTATCAAAGACCAGCCCTTTCTGACCATAAGAGATCTCCAGATCTTTCACGACCCAGTAATTGCCCTCAATCCGGAGGACGGTCTTGCTGCTGATTGAATTTCCCTTCAGGTGCGCTTTATTGGAAGCGGAGGCACTCCTGATGGTAATCGGGTTGGCGGCGGTGCCATTGGCACCCCCATAATAGTACGCTGCATTCACCGAGGCGGAAGACTCATAAGTACCCGATGCAATGATGATCTCATCACCCGCCTGAGCATTGGCCAGTGCATTCTGGATTTCGCTGACGGTGCTACAGTTGTACACCGTGGCATAAGTCAGTTGATAACTGGCCACCATCAGGGCCAGTGCAAAAAGTTGTTTTAATTTCATAATCTTGTTTTTAGGTTGAAATACTTCGGTTGGTTTGCGCAAAACCATGCTCAAGGTAGAATTTGCCTAAAAACAATCGTTCGGAAAGAGGGCGACAATGGTACATTTCGGATACCGGGAAAGGCCGTACTAAATGGTTGCCAAGGATAGAAACAGGCTATTGCCTGATTTTTCAAGATTCAATGGAAACCAGCTTTAGCGTTCAGAAAGGCCTTGCAAAAAGAATTTGAAACAGATACTTTTATAGCCATTAACCATGGTACATAGGGCAGTCAGAGATACGATTCATACCTCTAAATGGACTCCGTTCTTGGGATTCTTACATCTTTAATACATCTATTTAATCAGTCTTCTGTGAGACCGTGTCAATCTGAACATTATCGAAGGGTAAGACAAGACTTTGGCTCATTGCGGGTATTCCTACGTTTAAGAACAATCTGATAGAATATCCGTAACTTTATCCTATGGACTGGCGTGACAGCATTATATCCGACAATGCCGTGCTTTTAGGCAAACCGACGATCAAGGGAACCCGTATTTCTGTAGAACACATCGTTGGGTTACTTGCACAAGGGTGGACAGCACAACAAATTCTAGAAAATTACCCTCGCCTGACGCATGAGTCTCTGCAAGCAGTGTTTTCTTACATTCAAGAATGTTTGAAAGACGGACTGCTGCATTCCAACGCTTAGAATTCCCTACATTGAGATTTTTAGCCAACGAGAACATCCCTGTTTCAAGCATTACTTACCTAAAAGCTCAGGGTTTCGATATAACTGCTATTGGCATTGACAATCCAAGCATAACTGATGAACAGGTCATGCAAATTGCCATAGATGAGAATCGAACCATCGTCACCCATGATAAGCGATTATGGTGAACTGATTTTTAAATACGGTTACAAACCACACTCAGGCGTTATTTTCATTCGATTTCAACCCAGTGAACCACTTGAAACAGCTAAAATAATTGAACACATTACTTCCAATATCGATATTTCATTCGAAAGAACCTTAACCGTCATAGACTCCAACTCCATAAGACAAAAAAATATTAAAGCCTCAATCTATGAATTACCCGCTTCGGGTTGGCCCTCACAGCTCCAACAGAAAAGCATCAATGGCCTTGTACAACCGCTGCAGCTCCTGGTCGGTAATAATATAGGGCGGCAGGATGTAAATCACATTTCCCAAAGGCCGCAGCAGTAAATCCCTGGCCATAAAGAAATCATAAATTTTCTCTTTCAGGTTACTGGTGTAGCCCGCGTCATCCGCATGCAACTCAATCGCCAGAATGGTGCCCAGATGCCGGATTTCCCTGACCTTATCATGAAACCGGAACTGCTCCCTGTAGGCCCGGTGAAGCTCAGCTATTCGCTGAATGTCCTGCTGGCAATTTCTCTTCAGAAGCAGTTTCATACTGGCATTGGCCACCGCGCATGCGAGGGGATTGGCGGTATACGAATGCCCGTGAAAAAAAGCTTTGGTCCGATCTTCCACATTAAAAGCTTTCACGATGCGTTCATTCACAGCCGTGATACCCATGGGCAAATAACCGCCCGTGATCCCTTTGGAGAGGCAAAAAAGATCTGGATCATTCTGGAGATAGTCACAGGCAAACATCTTACCTGTGCGCCCAAATCCGGTCATCACTTCATCTGCAATGCACACCACCTCGCGCGTTCGGGCAATGCTGATGAGTTCATCCAGCACCTCAGGCACATACATCTGCATCCCGCTTGCCCCCTGTACCAAAGGTTCGAAGATGAACGCGGCCGTTTCATCCGTGACAAGTTCCTTCATCCTGGCAATGGACTCTGCCCCGTCTCCCTTGGGCAAAGGCACGAAATCTACCTCAAATAATAATTCATTGAAAGGAGCAGAAAACAGATTCCGTTCGGCCACCGACATGCTGCCGAATGTATCTCCATGATAGGCCCCCTCCAGCGCAATGATCTTCCTGCGGGGCTTTCCCTGATTGTACCAGTATTGCACTGCCAGCTTAATGGCTACCTCCACAGAGGTACTCCCATTGTCAGAAAAGAAAATCTTATCAATGGATTTGGGCAGTATCCGTTTGAGTGTTTTGGAGAGGTCCACCGCCGGCTTATGGGTGAACCCGGCGAAAATAACATGCTCCAGTCGGGCGGCCTGCCTGCTCAGGGCCTTATTGATTCGCTTATGACTGTGACCATGAATATTCACCCACCACGAGGACACCGCATCCATAATCTTGCGGCCATCCTGGGTGTACAAGTACACACCCCTGGCCTTTTTGATCCCTATCGGCTTATTTCCTGCCAGTGGAGAAAAGGGGTGCCAAATGTTCTTACGATCGGTTTTTTCAAAATTATTTAGTCCCAGCATGCGCTTAGCTTTTCAGCGTATTTCTTTACAATGTCCTTATTCACTTCTGACTCCTGCTCCACTTTCAACAACTGCCTGTACCCGGTTCTGAGCAGAATTATCCTTTCACTCTCTTCGTTACCCGGACCATTGAAAATGATCCCCTTCACCCGATAACCCCGGCTCTTGATTGCCTCGGCTGTGAGTAACGTATGATTGATGCTCCCCAGGTACAGGTTAGACACCAATACGATTTCAGCATTCAGATGTGGCACCAAATCCAGGATCACATCCTGATCATTCAATGGCACCATCACCCCGCCGGCGCCTTCTATGATCAAATCCCTATTGGAAACAGGCGGTATGATGTGATCAATAGTGATTTCTACTCCATCGATGTGTGCGGCAGCATGTGGTGAAGCCGGGGTTTTTAGCAAGAAGGCCTCCCGGTAAAATTGGCTTTGCGCATTGGTGACCAAAGACCTGACGGTCTCTGTATCCCTGGGCTCACCGGATTGGATGGGCTTCCAATAGTCGGCATGCAGCATCTCAGTCAGTATGGCACTCACCAGGGTTTTCCCACTATCCGTCCCTATGGCCGTCACAAAGTAGTTCATGAAGCGAAGTTAATATGCAAGTCCTTATATCCCCTACTCTTTGTGGTGGTCTAAAACAAACCCCGACAGGAAGAATGAACAGACTCATTAATAGTGTTTTATCAATTTCAAAGTCGCAAACTCAGCTTTGGTCTTTGGTAGTACCCCTGAAATCAATAATTTCACCAAAAAATAAACATCATGAGCAAGCCCAACTGGAAAGTAGTCAGAGAATTTGAAGACATCACCTACAAAAAGTCAGGTGGCGTGGCACGCATTGCCTTCAACCGCCCGGAGGTGCGTAATGCCTTCCGACCTAAAACTGTAGGCGAGCTCTATCAGGCTTTTTTGGATGCCCGTGAGGACACCTCCATCGGGGTGGTGCTGCTCTCAGGAGAGGGTCCTTCCAAAAAAGACGGAGGATGGGCGTTTTGCTCCGGTGGCGATCAAAATGCACGCGGACACCAGGGCTACGTGGATGATGACGGAATGCCCCGACTCAATATCCTGGAAGTGCAGCGCCTGATCCGGTTTATGCCCAAAGTGGTGATAGCCGTGGTGCCGGGCTGGGCTGTGGGGGGCGGACACTCTCTGCATACCGTATGTGACCTCACACTGGCCAGTAAGGAACACGCCATCTTCAAGCAAACAGACGCAGATGTGACCAGCTTCGACGGGGGCTACGGCTCGGCCTACCTGGCCAAGATGGTTGGTCAGAAGCGAGCCCGTGAAATCTTCTTTTTAGGAAGAAACTACTCTGCACAGGAAGCCTTTGACATGGGCATGGTCAACGACGTGATTCCCCATGATGAGTTGGAAAACACTGCCTATCAGTGGGGGCTTGAAATCCTCCAGAAATCCCCTACTTCTATCAAAATGCTCAAATTTGCCTTTAACCTGACCGACGATGGCATGGTGGGGCAGCAGGTTTTTGCCGGAGAAGCTACACGTTTGGCTTACATGACAGACGAGGCTAAAGAAGGCCGAAATGCGTTTTTGGAGAAAAGAAAGCCTGACTTCAAAGACATCAAGTGGATCCCATGATCCACCAGTCTCAGTTTACACCAGCTCACTGAGCAAGTCCGTCAACCGAACAATCTCTGCTTCTGTATTGTGAACATGCAGGCTGATCCTCAATCGTTCTGTGCCTCGCTGTACAGTTGGTGACAGGATGGGTCTTACATCCAGGCCAGCTTCCTGAAGGCTCAGGGAAATCTCACGGGCCCTCTTGTTGCTACCAATCATCACCGGCTGAATAGGTGTGTGACTCAAAGATTTGGGCCAGAGGTTCCTGAAAAGATTGATTCTGGACTGCAACTCATCCTGTAGGACCAGGTGCTGACCAAGGTACCGAAAGCTCTCTTCTATGGCCAGCACACTGTGAGGTGGCAGAGAAGTGGTGTAGATGAAAGGCCTTCCGAAATTCACCAAATAATCCACCAGCACCTTTGCTCCGGCCACACAGGCGCCATGCACCCCCATGCCTTTACCAAAGGTGTAAACCCGGGCAAAAATCCGGTCGTGCAGGTTTTCCTGAACCAACAATCCCGATCCATTAATTCCTGACACACCCGTGCTGTGGGCTTCGTCCACGATCAAATAAGCCTCGTACTTTTCGCAGACTTCCACCAGTTCAGCCAGGGGCGCCATGTCTCCGTCCATCGAAAAGACCGTTTCCGTCAGTACAAAGACCCTACCCTTCGCTCGCTTGATTTTAGCTTCCAGGTCATCCAGGTCGTTATGAAGAAAACTCACCGTTTCGGCCCGGCTGAGCCAGGCACCTTCTTTCAGGCATACATGCGATAGTTGGTCATACAAGATGGTGTCACCTTTTTCGGCCACCGCAGATACCAGGGCCTGATTGGCGGCATAGCCTGAATTAAAAACCAGTATAGACTCGGCTTTGAAAACATCCTGAAGATACTGCTCCACTGCTTCATAAAATCGATGGTTGCCAGAGAGCAGCCGACTGCCAGTGCCTCCATTAGGAACGGATCCTTCGCGCTGCATTCTTTCACTGATCCGGGCTGCCAGTGTTTCATTTTGAGATAGTCCCAGGTAATCGTTGGATACAAAATCAACCAATCCGGCATTGCCTCCCAGCGTACGAAAATTACCCTTTTCAATTCTGTCCTGAAGTTTTTCTTTTAGAAAGTCCAATGTCATGTCTGCAATTTTGTAAATATCTATCTTTGACCCTCAATGCGAAAATTATTCATTACTATCATTGCTCTGTTGCTCATTCTCGAACTCTCCGCACAGGGCAAATCTCAAAAAAAATACCTCACCTTCGATTATCAACTGGTCGTGGATAATGATGCCTTCACCTTTGACCTCACACAAGATCAGTATTACAGCAGCGGCATTTTTGGAGCAGTCAGGGTACTTAAAGACAGCATCTCCAACGCCAAGGTGATTCAGTCCTACCAGATCAACCACCGGATGTACACGCCCAAATGGATCGGATGGGATAGCCAAAATCAACTTGATCGGCCATACGCTGGTATGATATCTGCCTCTATTTCCAATGAATATTACTTTCACTCTAATCAATACCTGAAAGCCCAGTTGGAGCTTGGCTGGCTGGGGCCCGGAGCTTTGGTGGGTGAAACCCAGGCCACCTGGCACAGATGGTTTGGCATGCCACAGCCTTTGGGTTGGAAATATCAGATCAATAACACACCCATCATCAACCTCCACCTTACATACATAAAGCCGCTTTACTCTTCATACAACTTTGAACTGACCAGCGAAACCAATGCCAGTGGTGGCACCGTCTACAACAACATCAGGCAGGAACTCATGGTCCGTGTAGGTGAGCTGAAGCCTATCCATAAATCTGCTTATGTGAGTTCGTCCCTCGGCAACAAACGAATCAAACTCCCTGAACCCAAAATCAGTGAGATTTATTTCTTCTACTCGCCCGGAGTGGAATATGTGTTTTATAACGCCACATTAGAGGGGAATTTCATTGGTGAAAAATCCATCTACACCGTGGATGCCATCCGATGGGTGTTTCAACACCGCGGAGGGGTGATGCTCAGCTGGCCCAGGTTTGATCTGGGCTTTATTGCCTACTGGAGGACACAGGAAAATGAAACAGCCACCCGACATGATTATGTAGGGGTCAGACTTAATCAACGGTTCTAAACCTCAAGAACTATCTTGCCGGACACACGTCTGTTCAACAAATCTTCGAGGGCTTTTTTCGCTTCTGCCAGCTGATAAGTCTTGGTGACATTCACAGTCAGCTTACCTTCCGAAAACCATCGGAGGAGCATCAGCACGTTTCTCCGGTTGTCAGCCGGAGCATTTCGCCAAAAGGCTCCCCAAAACACCCCCACAATAGCAGCACTTTTGAGCAGTGGCAGATTAAAAGGAATGGCTGGAACCTCTCCCGAGGCAAACCCAACCACTAAATGCCGCCCACCAGGCTTCAACGTGCGAAATACCATTTCGGCCTGAGCCCCACCAACCGGATCAAAAATCACATCCACCCCACCCAGCTGTTTGATTTGTTCTTTCAGTTCTTCACCGGGAGCCATCACCTGATGGGCTCCATTTTTCAAACAAAATGCTCGCTTTTCCTCCGTGGAAGCCACTGCAATAACCTTACTCCCAAATACGCGTCCTAGCTGAACTGCCGCTGTACCTGTACCACCAGAAGCTCCCAACACCAGCAGCGTTTCACCTGGTTTCATCATGGCCCTGTCCTTCAAGGCATACAAAGCCGTGGCATAAGACTCCAAAATCACTGAAGCATCCTTCATGGATAAGTCAGGTGGTATAGGATAAGTGTTGCTCCCCTTGGCAACTGCCAGCTCCGTGAAACCACCCCACCCCATGGAAGCCATGACACGGTCCCCTACCTGCACATGATCCACCCAGGTACCTACAGCGACCACTTCACCCGAAACTTCCTGACCCGGAGAGAAAGGCAAATCCGGCTGAAACTGATACTTACCCTGTGCGATCAGCACATCGGGATAATTGACCCCACAAAATGCCGTCTTGATCATCACCTCGTCTTGTCCAAACCTTGGGAAATCGATCTCTTCAAATGTCAAATCAAACGATGTGCTGAATTGATTGACAAGGATGGATTTTGTAATCATAAGATATTGAGTACGGTTTCCGGAGGGCGGCCTATCGCGGCCTTTCCATTTTTGATCACAATAGGTCGCTCGATGAGCTTGGGATATTGTATCATAGCGTCAAGCCATTCATCATCAGACAATGTTTTCCCTTTAAAAAGCTCCTTGAATTCAGTTTCTCCCTTCCTGATGAGCTTTTCAGGAGTAATCCCCAGCATATTGACAATTTCCGACAGCTCAGCCTTTGTTGGGGGAGTATTCAAATACTCTATGACAGTGGGTTGCTCACCTTTCTCTTCCAGCAAGCTCAGCGTTTCCCTGCTCTTTCGACACCTCGGGTTATGAAATATTTTGGTCATCTTTGGGTTCATTTTCTTCAACCCGAAATTTAGTATAATTACACCTCCGTCAAAAACATTACGCATGAAAAGCCTACCCCTGATTTTACTGCTCTCCTTTACGCTGGTGGCCAGCCACCTCACAGCGCAAAAACTCAAAGTAAACGATGTCCCTGCCGCCACCTCCGCCACAGACCGATGGCAAGGCTTTTTGCAGAGACAACGTCTTATGGAAAACTCCCTGGTCAAAAACCTTCCCTTCAGAAATATCGGCCCCACTATCATGAGTGGAAGAGTGGTTGATCTGGAAGTGGACCCGCAGGATCCCACTCACTTCTATGTGGCTTACGCCTCCGGTGGACTCTGGGAAACAAAAAACGAAGGTGCCTCTTTCAGTCCTTTATTTGACAATGAAATCGTCATGACCATTGGCGACATTGCGGTGGACTGGACTGAGAAAATCCTCTATGTAGGTACAGGTGAAAATAACTCCAGCCGCTCCTCTTACTCGGGTTATGGATTATTTAAATCCACAGACAATGGCCAGTCCTGGTCACATCTGGGCCTTCCCGAATCACATCACATTGGCAGAGTGATTGTACATCCCGACAATCCGAAAATGCTCTGGGTAGCAGTTTTGGGACCGCTATACTCCTCCAGTGAATCATCGGGGGTGTACCGAACGGTGGATGGTGGTGTTTCATGGGAAAAAACCCTCTATGTAGATAAGAAAAGCGGTATTGTAGAATTGATTTTAAATCCAAGAAATCCTGATGAACTCATTGCTGCTGCCTGGCAAAAAGACCGTAAAGCCTGGAATTTTGAAGAATCCGGCAAAGGATCGGCCATGTTTAAGTCCACGGATGGTGGCATCACCTGGCTCAACATCTCCTCAGGAGACAATGGTTTTCCTGACACTGAAGGTACAGGCAGAATTGGTTTGGCTTATGCTCCCTCCAACCCCGAGATCGTCTACGCCATACTGGATAATCAGGACCGTCGCGATGAGGATGAAAAGGAAACCCATACGGTGACCAAAAACCTACTCAGAAACACAACAATTGATGCCTTTCTGGCTCTTACAAATAATGAGCTGAATGATTTTCTGGATCGGGAGAACTTCCCTGATGAATACAATGCCGTGGACATCAAAGAAGATGTAAAAAGTGGCAAAGTCAAACCCCAGGACCTGGTGTCTTACCTGGAGGATGCCAATTCGCTTCTTTTCGACACCCCGGTAAAAGGTGCAGAAGTGTATCGATCCGATAACGGTGGAGAGACCTGGAAAAAAACACATGCTGATTACATCGATGCCCTGGTATTCTCCTACGGTTACTATTTTGGACAAATAAGAGTGGACGGTCAAAATCCTGATATCCTGTATACCATGGGAGTACCCCTGATCAAGTCGACAGATGGAGGTAGCACCTGGAGCATTACCGATATGGAAAATGTGCATGCGGATCATCATGCACTTTGGGTCAACCCCTCCAGACCAGGCCATTTGATCAACGGAAACGATGGTGGGGTCAACATCTCCTATGATTTTGGGGAAACCTGGGTCAAATGTAACTCAACCGCAGTAGGTCAGCTCTATACCGTCAACGCAGACATGGCGGAGCCCTACAATGTATATGCAGGTCTTCAGGACAATGGGGTTTGGAAAGGCCCGAGCAACTATACCTACAGCAGAAGCTGGCTGGAAGAAGGAAAATACCCCTATGAGCGCCTCATGGGTGGAGACGGCATGCAGGTGGTGATAGATACCCGAACCAACGACCTGGTGTATACCGGCTATCAGTTTGGCAATTACTTCAGAATCAACACATCCACCGGAGACCAAAAATACATCACCCCTAAACACAAGCTGGGAGAGGCTCCCCTTCGCTGGAACTGGCAGTCACCCATCCTGCTCTCCAGTCACAATCAGGACATTGTCTATTTCGGTAGCAACAAGTTTCATCGGTCCATGAACCAGGGTGAAGATTTTGAAACACTCTCAGATGATCTGACCCTGGGCGGCAAAAAAGGTGATGTGGCTTATGGCACACTCACAAGCATTACCGAATCACCCATAAGGTTTGGACTGCTGTATGCGGGCAGCGATGATGGACTCATCCACATGAGTAAGGATGCCGGACAAACATGGGAGAAAGTTACCACAGGCCTTCCCACCAACCTCTGGGTGAGCAGGGTGAGCGCATCGGGCCACGCTGAAGGCCGGGTATATGCCAGCCTGAATGGGTACCGCTGGGATCATTTTGATGCCCTGATCTATAGCTCCGATGATTATGGAAAAACCTGGACACAAATCGGTTTGGATTTGCCCAAAGAACCTGTAAATGTGATCAAGGAAGACCCGGAAAATGAAAACATTCTCTACGTGGGCACTGATCACGGAGCGTATGTCTCTCTGGACAGAGGTCAGACTTTCATGGCTTTTGCCGAAGGCCTCCCCGCCGTGGCGGTTCATGACCTGGTGATCCACCCCAGAGACAAAGACCTCATACTCGGTACCCACGGGCGTTCAATCTATGTAGCTGATATTGAATCTTTGCAGCAGCTACCCGGACTTAATGATCATGTCAAAGTATTTCCGATCTCCGAGAAGAATTTTTCCGAAAGGTGGGGCACCAAAGGGAGCTGGCATTGGGATGGCTATAATGAACCCAAAACCGTCATAGAAACATATGTGAGCAACGGAGGCACGGCTACATTGGACATTTCCATGGATAGCCTGACTTTGAAATCATGGACTGCTGAGCTGGACAGGGGGCTGAACTATATAGAATATGATTTCACGTTGGACAGTTCACAGGTCAAAGACTTGCAAATGAAGCTGGAATTGGAAAACACTTTGGAAGCAAGAGACAATGGCAAGTACTATCTCCCCGCAGGTGAATACACACTCACTTTGGCCACCGGTGAACTGAAAACTTCAGCCCCTTTGAAGGTGAATCCTCCAAGGGAAGCACCTAAGAGAAAGGGCAGCGAATAGCTGCCCTGATGTTTGTTTTCACTATGAAATAGTCCGTTAGTACCCGACCTTCACCACAGGAAAAACCCGCCTGGTATGCTGGCCACGCACGGTGACAAAATACTTACCCGGACGTAGCTGATAAGTCTCCCAGTCAATCTGCTGGTCTTTGGAGATACTTCCCCTGTAAATGGACTCAATATGCTTTCCACTGATGTCTATCAAATCGATAGCCACGGGCTCCGCCACGGTATCCACTTGGATGGTAGCCCTTCCATTGAGTGGGTTGGGATAAACCAATAACCCCCGGCCTTCCGGAGATTGAGCGGCCAGTGTTTTTTCACGTTCGCCTATGATAGAGACCGTCTCAAAATCTCCAAATAAAAAATCCTGAGTGGATGGAGCCCCCAACCATTGCTCCAGCACAGAAGCGTAAATTTGTCGAAAATCAAACTCCCATTCGAGATTGTCATCATACTTGGAATTACTGGAAATAGTAGGGTTCGTACCCGTAACCCCTCCCATCACGGCATTTCCAAAAAAGAACATCGGAGCGGCAGCACCGTGATCTGTGCCTAAGCTGGCGTTGGAAACAATGCGTCGTCCAAATTCTGAAAACGTCTGTCCAATTACTTTATCATCTGTTCCCTGCATTTCCAGGTCTTTCATAAAGGCCATAATACCATCATTCAAGTCCTTGAGGAGCGTGGCATGCTCGCCTTTTGTATGATCAGATCCCTCTACCTGAGCGTCATGCGTATCAAAACCACCCAATCGCACCATGTACAATGGAGTTCTCAACCCTCCGGCAATCAGCCGAGAAACAATCTTCAGTTGCTGTGCAATATACGTTTGCGGATAGGTCGCCTGATTTTTCACCTTGGAAGCCGCCGTTTTCACTACCTCCCCATATTGTTGGGATTGCTTGGCAATCAGTCGCACATACTTCAATTTTTCTCCCGCGGGTGTGTCTGGCACCTCACGCTCTTCATTCTCTATCAGGTCATAGAAAAAATCCGGGTCGCTAATAACCATGCTCATGGAGGACTGAGGGCCCTGAAAAAGCAAAGAGCTGCCATAGCCAATCTCAATCGACAATGGATCAGTCATGTCGACATTGGGGAAACTCTCAGGGTAACCGGGATAGGAATCACTCAAAAAGCGTCCTGTCCACCCTGAATTGACCAACTCATTAGAATCTGAAGCACTCATCCATATATCGGTGGACCGAAAATGGGAATAGTTTTGTTGTGGGTAGCCCACATTTTGAATGACCTGAAACCTGTTCTCTTCATATAAAGATTTCAACCCATCAAAAGAGGGATGAAACGCCACATCAGCATCTGAAAGGGTCAGAAGCTTGTTCTCAGGCATAATCACATGCGGTCTTACTTTGTTCAAAGCAGAAAGCTGATCCATGGGGATGATGGTATTTAACCCATCATTTCCGCCTTCCAGAAATATCATGACCAATACGCGATCGGTATCGGCAGCCATTCTCAATAATGAGGTCAGGGAATTGGGTCCTGGCATGCGGAAGCCCATAGCACCCAGTACACCTGGTACCGCCAGAGAATGAGAAACGTGTCTTAAAAATGATCTTCTTCTCATAATAAATCTACATTAGCTGGGCTTCTCCCAATTGTAACAAATGCTGAAAAGTGGGTTTCAGACGATTTTCAACTACCATTCTGTACTCATCATCTTCAGGGTTTTCCATGAGCTCACCCCAGGCCGTGGACCAGTAGCTATCCGTTTGCTGGCCGGACAATAAAATGCTTTTCAAATTGTCCAGCATCTCTGTCTCCAGTTCCATTCCCAGCAAGAGCCTGCTACTTTCCCTGAGCATCTGGTTAGGATCTTCCGGGTGATTGAGTCCACTGATGAATTTGATCAGATCTGCGGGAATCTGAATTCCCTCCTTGATCCAAAATCCCCAATAAACCAGTGAATCGCTTGCAATCGCGCGGTTGGCAATGGTGTCTGTAGTCAACCAATACTTATCGTAAGAGGGCATCTGGTAATAAGCCGGCCACCCCGATACGCTCGGTGGATCGCCTATTTCCATACCCAGATTAGCCATATTCCATAAGAAGCTGTTATGCTGTGTATAGCCCAGTAACAAATCTTCAGCATTTACACCCTCTACTTCCAGTGTTCTCCATAAGCCCAGGATGTACTCTGAAGGGCTTTTGATGATGGCTCCCCGATTGGCTTCATCATGAAAATGAGCACTTTTGAATAGCGCCTCGAGTACGGGCTTTACTTCATAATCATTGGTTCTCAATATATCAGCAAGGGGCGCTATCACCTGACTTTCAGCCGCGTCATCTATCTCCGGATACACGAAAAACTGATACAGTCGTCTGCACAGGTAAAGAGCTGTTTCGTTGTTATCAAAAATCATATCCAGCAATTCATCCAGCTCCTCCGCTCCCGCCTCTCCGGTTCTGCCCAGTATAACCCTGTTGCCATAAAATGCTGAAAACTGTTTATTGCCGGTTTCATGAAATGGGCTATAGAAATAAGACGGCAAAATCCCAGACTCTTCAAACTCCTCCCAACGGACCACCCATCCGGTGAGCACACGGGCCGCGGACTGCACATCCTCTTCTGTAAAGTTGGCATTTGGACCCTTGCCAATACAAAATAGCTCCTGAAGTTCACGCCCATAGTTCTCATCCGGAGCTTCCTTGTTATTGAAAGTGCCGTTCAGGTAGAGAAGCATGGCCGGATCTAGGGTCAGTTCTTTGATCATCGTTTTGAAATTGCCAAAGAGGTTTCTTCTGAGCATCTCAAAATAGCGGTAGCTTAACTTGGCGTAGAAAACTCCCCAGGTTTGTATGGGCAGTAGGTTATGCCAAAAAAGAAGCATTTTCTCCTCCAGCGTAGTGTCCTGATTGAGCATATTCTTAATCAGCCACCCTTTGAGTGAATTGGTCCTGGGTCCTTCATATTCATCACCATGAGCGGCATTAACCCAGGTTTCGCCAAAGGCAATCTCAGGGTCCACTACCCCGTTTTCAGGATCATTGTAATTGTTCACAGGGAGCGTCACATCCCCTTTGGTCAGCAACAGGTCAACAGCCTGTGATACGTCCAAACCAGAAAGTGCTTGTAAATCACTTTGTCTGGTTCCAAAAAGTGTTCTCCTGAGTAAATGAAGCTTCTGCACATCACCCCATTCCCCGGTGTAAACCTCCAAACCTGTAGCCAGGGCACTGCGCCTGGGCGAAGCAGGATGATTGGTGTCCAACAATACAGGTGGCACTTTACGGTACTTCGCCAGTAGCTCCTGATAGTTTTTTGGTAGATAATTCCTATCTTTTGAATTATTCATAGAAATTTTTGTATTCTTTAAAACTAATCATTTCCTCCTTTATAGTCAAAATCACTAGATTAACTTTAAAATCCCTTTGATCATATGTTCATTCATAAGATAGTAATCCCTGGGCTCATTTTGGTACTGTATGCCTGCCAATTTCCCGAAAAAGAACAAACCAACCTGCAAACACCAAAGGCTCTGGAGTATGATTCGCTGCTCGCCGCTGAGGTAGGTGCAGATGACTATGGTATGCGGTCTTACGTCATTGCCAATCTGGTAGCGGGCCCGAACAGAAGTCAGGATTCTCTGGAAGCCTCGCGCCTTCAAAGAGCCCATCTTGATAATATCACCCGAATGGCTGAGGAGGGTACCCTGGTACTTGCAGGCCCTTTTCTCGATGATCAGGAGATACGCGGCATCTACGTTTTTGCGGTGGAAACCATAGAAGAAGCAGAAGCACTGACCAGCACAGATCCGGCCATTCAGGCTGGTAGATTAAAAATGGAACTGAGGCCATGGTATGGCAGTGCGGCGCTCATGAAACTCAAAGACCTACACACTCAGGTAGCTCGGAAAAAGATCTGAGGATTAACAAAATGAAAATATTTCGACACATCTGGGGATGAAAATAGTATGCTTGCATAATAATTTTATCTAACTTTATGTGTTCCATAAAAATGAGAGATTGGAATTAAATTACACATTAAACAAAATCGAAGAAGATGATGATGAAAAATTCAATTAACCCATTGAAAGTCCTGGCTTTGCTTGCCGTAGTAATTGGCCTGGCATTCACCACCAGCTGTGGTGAGGATGAACCTTCATGTACTGAAACTACCTGGTATGCGGATGCCGATGCGGATGGTTTGGGTGATGCCAATACCTCTGTAAGCGCCTGTGAGCAACCAACAGGATATGTAGACAATAGTGATGATGACGATGACACTCAGGGTGAACCTACCAAGACCATCTGGGAACTTGTACAAAGCACTGAAGGTCTGGATTCACTCGAGAAGTACCTGGGTGTTTATCCTGATCTGGTAGCTACTCTGGGTGCAAGTGGTACTTTTACCCTATTTGCTCCAAACAATGATGCGTTTGTCAACTTGCTGGCCACTCCTGGATTCCCAGCTCAAATAACTTCCATCAATCCAGATATTATCAAAAATGTACTGGCTTATCACATTTCGGTGACTTCTTACCTCAAAGCAGATTTGACTTCAGGCAAACAGGTAACCACACTGGCTACTGGGCAGGGTGTAGATGTGAATAGCACAGATAAAGTTGTGGTGAATGCAGATGGAACCTTGCTTACAGGTTCTTCTAATGCTGCCATTGCCATCACCAGCGCAAACAAAAAAGCAACCAATGGTGTGATGCACGTGGTAGGATCTGTATTGATACCCCAAACAGTTGGCGCACAGCTGACTCCTATCCTTGGTACCAATGCAGGTACATTGCTATTGGGTGCTGATTTCTCACTGCTTGCTCAGGCAATCTTCAAAGCTGATACATTTGCGGCTCAAAATTCTGCAACTACGATCTACTCCATGCTTTCAGGTAATGCCACGCATACAGTATTTGCTCCAAGTAATGGAACCTTTGAAGCCGGAAGTATTACTGCTGCTTCATTTACTGCACAGCAATGGTATGGCATTATCACCACCCATATTGTTTTGTCTGAAGTGCTTTCTTCCAACATGACTCAGGGTGCACAGTTCTCTGCAGCTTCAGGAGCTACCTTGACCGTGTTATCAACTGAGGCGCCTACTGATCCATCAAAAGGTATTTTGACCGGTATTGTCATTGATTCAAATGGTGATACCACCCCAGAGGCCCAGGTGGCTGTACCTGCAAGTGCAAGCTCATCACTGGTTACCGCTAATGGGCGTGTACACGTGATTGCCGGTATATTGACACCTCCGCAATAGACCAAATCAATTGAATTTATAAAAAAAACCTCCCTGATGACTCAGGGAGGTTTTTTTATGTCTTGTCATATTGCTCCAGCCGTTCTCCACACTTAGTGCAGTAATTGGATTGACGTTCATTTCCTGTAGTACACCGCCCACAAATCTTATCTTTGATAGACCCACGACGCTCTACCTTATTGATTTCAGAAGTCATAATCCCCGTGGGCACCGCCAAAATCGCATAGCCCGTAAGCATCAACATCGTGGCAAACGACTGCCCAAGTACCGTATGAGGTGCAATGTCACCGTATCCCACTGTAGTCACCGTCACCACTGCCCAGTAGATACTTCGAGGTATACTGGTAAACCCATTTTGTCCACCTTCAATGAGGTACATCAGCGTGCCAGTGATCATCACCAAAGTAAATACCGCTCCCATAAATATCAGGATCTTGCGCTTGGCCCCTTCCATGGCCTCACCTAGCACCCTGGCTTCATTGATGTATCTGGTGAGCTTCATGATTCGGAAGACTCTCAGCAACCGTATCGCCCGGATCACTACCAGGTAGCTACCGCCTGTCACAAACAAACTAATATAAGTCGGCAACAAGGCGATGAGGTCTATCGCGCCAAAAAAGCTAAAGACATACGTCTTTGGTTTTTTACTGATAAAAATCCTCAGCAGATATTCGATGCTGAAAATGATCGTAAAGGTCCATTCGAGTATGTAGAATATCTCTTCAAACCTGATTTTGATATCCCTTACACTCTCCAGCATGACCACAACAATACTGAGTACAATGGCCACAAGCAGTACTAAATCAAAAGCCTTGCCTGCCGGTGTGTCGGTACCAAACACGACGACATAGAGCTTGCTTCTCAGTCTGCTGAAATGTTTAAAATCCCCGTTTTCCATATCCTAAATATCGCAAATCCACTAAAAAAGCCCTATCCAAATGGAAAGGGCTTCGGTTAGATTGGTGATAAAACCGTTTAGTTCATTAATTCATCAAAACTAATGGACACATAATAGATGGAACCAATATTGGGTCCTCCCAGACTTTGAATATAGTAATTATTCAGCACATTGGACCCTCCAATTTTCAAAATTGATCTCAGATTATCCAATTTTAAAGAAACCTGGGCATCCAGGGTGCCATACGATGGCACTGGCCCCCGGGCAAATGAAGACTCCCATCTGAAGGCTTCCTGCCATCTGTAGGTGACATTGAACCCAAATACATCGGTCACTTTTCTGTTGCCAAAATTGACATTGAACTTGTGTTCAGGCGTATTGAAATCATTCAGCACATTTTCATCATAGCCGCTGATGAACTTGCTCCAGGTATAGTTTCCCCCCAACTGATACCCCTTTACCAGGCTATAGGTCAGACCTACAGCCGCTCCATGGGTAGTCACTTTGCTGTCCAGATTGGTATAGATAGAAAACGCATTGTCTGCGTTACTTCTTAAAATGGTGAGATAATTGGGTTCGCCCTCGGTATCCTTGTCAGCTTTTACTACCAACTCCTGTGTGATAAAATCTGAATAACTATTGTAATAATAGACCATGTCCACCAACAGTTTATTCTGGATGAGGCTCTTATACCCCACCTCTATGGACTTTACCTGCTCGGGCTTTACGGGACTAAAATCTGTCCGTCTCACCAAAGCGGTGGCCGCCTCCGACATCTCCTGCCCGGCAAAAATATTGTTTCGAAATGCGTTCACAGAGGCCCCAGAGTAGTAATAGTTGTTTTCAGGATCAGGGAGGTACTGCTCATAAAACTGCGGTAATCCACCCAGCAATCTGCTGGAAAGCACATCCAGGTTGATGTATTGACCCTGGGTAGTAGGGAACCTGAAACCAGTCTGTACCGAAGCCCTAATATTGTGAGTTTTATTAAATGTAAATACCCCTGAGATTCTTGGATTTACCTGTCCTTTGAAGTTTTCGTTTTTGTCATAGCGCACAGACCCTGAGAGCTTGAAGTTGTCAGTAAGCCTCTTACCCGCCTGAGCATAAACGCCATATTCTTTAATAGCGATTTCATTCCCTACAGTATCCGGAAAAATAGTGCCCTTAGAGCCCAGATCATAGATTCGGAAACTGGCGCCCATCTGGAGCTCCATGAAATCAATCTCATTTTTAAAATCGTACTGCCCTTCTGCATGATACATGGCAGACTTATCTGCGAAACTTGGGCCATTCGGAATGGTTCCTTTGAGCGCCTCTTTCTTCACATCTTCAAAAGTAAGCGTATTGCCTTCCCCGTCTGTCACTGTGCCGGTTTTAGGGTCCATAATGTATCGATCATCCACTGTAGACCGGGCAAACTGGTGAGCCATCTGCTGCACCTGAAGCCGCTCAGCGTCACTCAATGAGGCAATTTCACCCGGCTCATAACCCTGATCACTGATAGAACGAAGGTACTCTATACCATAATCCACCAGATATCCCGTGAGGTCACCCTTCCCTTGATTCTCAAACGGGTTAAACCCATTGTGATAATCTCCGAAATTATAACCAACCATCAGGTCATTCACTCTCTTAGCTAAAAACTCGGTGATATAGGAGTCTCCCGAATTCTCAAAGGTGCCGTAGGCCCGAAAGAAAAAATTGTCTCCACGCAGCTGCAAACGATGTTGCTGGATCCCAAAATTGGAAAGTGAATAACGTTGAGCACCGGTATAGATACTGGTACCAAAACCTGCATTATACAAGTAACTAAGCTCCATATTATCAGTGATCCTGTAGTAGAGACCAGTATTCACTTTCATATTTTCCGCACCATAGTTGATTAAATCCACTTCCTTGTAAGGGGTAATCGTGGCCACATGGTTGGGCAGATCCCCGGCATTCATGTAGTTGGAAGCAAACCTTCCGTTCTCAAACTGAGTGGTTCGTGCAATGGTACCAAACGCCGCACTAAACGGGAATATGGCCAGGTTAATACCTGCCTCATCTCCATGGAAGTGCAGCCTGTCAGCCCCCGGATTTTCACCACCAACAGATGCCAATGGATTGAACTCAGCATTCCGGTCAGAAGCGTCCGTCCCATGCCAGTCATCAGCTTTGGAGTAGCTACCGTTAATCTTAAAAGCGAATTTGTTATTAAAGGCTTTTGCATAGCGAATGGAAGCCTCTTTCATGAGCGCCGGCCCCTGGTCTGCGGAGCTACCCACATGGTTCACTCCTGTTTTCACAAAAGCACTGGCTCCCTGATAATCAAATGCATTCTTACTATTGATAAGCAGCACACCATTAAACGCACTTGGGCCGTACAGCGCTGACGAAGCCCCTGGAATCAATTCTACACTTTCTACATCCAGTTCAGAGGGTCCATTAAGGTTACCTATCGGAAAATTAAGAGCGGGCGCCTGTGTATCCATCCCGTCTATCAGTTGTACAAATCGGGTATTACCAGTATTCCCAAAACCTCTGGCATTGATAATCTGAAAATTGATACTACTGGAAGCCACATCCACTCCCTTCAGGTTGGCAATTGCTTTGTAATAAGTATCTGACGAGGTATTTTGAACAGCAAGTATGTCCATTTTCTCAATACTCACGGGAGATTGGAGTATGCTCTCCTCCACACGTGAGGCGGAAACCACTACCTCCTGCCCCAGCATGAAAGATTCCGTGAGCTTCACCTGAAGGTTTGAAATAACCGCCTGATCAATCTCTATTTCCTGACGCTCAAATCCCACGAAGGAGATCACCAAAGTCACCGGAGGAGGTGAGGTGATTTTCAAATTGAAGTTTCCCTGAACATCGGTAATGGTACCCAGTACCGTCCCTTTTACCAGCACGTTTACTCCGATAAGTGCTTCTCCTGTTCGGTCGTCTGTCACCTGACCAGCGATGTTAACCTGACCGTATGCATGCATACCAATTAAACAAAGAAGAAGGAAACTCAGATAAAATTTGATCCTAGAAAGCGTCATTAGGGTAGAGGTTAATGTAAGTATGATAGTAAAAGCTAATATTAGATAAAAATATCAAGATTTTCTCCCTAAAACCATAGGTATTCTGATCAAACAAACAATTTCGGGCATAAAAAAGCCTGTTGGTGTCAACAGGCTTTACCTTCATATCTCTTTCGTATTCTTTCTAACCCACCTCATCCTTCAGATGAGTTACAAACCGGTCACAAAGTGCATTGAGCTCGGATGACATGTATTCATCTCCGGTGCTGTTCAGCACAGACTGAGCTAACCCACCCAGGCAATCGATGTAGAACCGCTTCATGTCTTCCACAGGCATGTCCTTAGTCCAGAGATCTATCCGCAGTGTGTTTTTGGTCTTTTCATCCCAGAGTGACAAGCTCATGGATTTCGTCTCAGAAGCTCCCGGCTGATCCTTTTCGTCTGCATCCCAGGTTATTTTTTCCGGGATGTTCTGGTCATCCAGCTCCACCGTAATATTGATGTCTGATTTTTTCATTCAGGTAAACTATTTTTAAAATCTTGGTATGTAAATCCGCTCTCGGTAATGTTGCCGGTATCGCACGCCAGCTTATCCGCTTTGGCATTGATATCGGCTACTCTGTTGTCAGGAGAAGGGTGGGTACTCAAAAAAGCAGGCGTGCTGCCCCCCTGCCCTTCATCCAATAACTTTTGAAAGAAACTGGCGGCACCATTACAGGCGTAATCTGTATTGGACAGGTACTGCACCGAAAAATCGTCTGCTTCCGTCTCAGCGCTTCTGCTAAATGCTAAAATAGCTCCGGTACCTGCAATCTGACCAGCCACCTGAGCCAGCTGCGAGGCATCCTCACCCAGGGCGATGCTCAAAAGAATCTGCACCCCATAGGTCTTTTGTAGCTGCTTGGAGCTGTGCCGCTGATCCGAATGAGCGATCTCATGGCCCATCACTCCGGCCAGGTCATCGGCTGTTTCCAGGTATTTAATCAACCCGGTATACACATAGATGTAACCACCCGGAGTGGCAAAAGCATTGAGCACATCATCCTCAATGATGTGTAGTTTCCAAACAAACTCGTCTTTGTAGCTGACTTTACCCGAATTGAGGATGGCATTTTTCATGCTCTCCAGATAGGCATAAGCCTCCGGATATTCTGAGGCTGACAATATATTGAAACTGGTATCTGAGGCAATCTGAGCCGCCACCTGTGCACCCAGCTCTTTGTCTTGCTCTATCGAAAAAAAACTGACGTCTCCATTCTTATCGCAGGCCATCGAAAACAGCAAAAGAAATAAGACCAAGGCTCGGGATAAAATTTTCATCGTTCTCATAGTTACTTAAGGAAGGCTGGCTTTAAACTGCGTATAATTCATACCAGTCTCTTTGATGAGGTCCGTGCTGCACGCTGCTGACTGTGCGGTGGCATTGATGTCACTCACTCTGCTTTTGGGGCTGGGGTGCGTACTCAGAAACTCCGGTGTACCGCCAGCTTGCCCCTGATCCAAAAGCTTTTGGAAAAAAGAAGCGGCTCCATTGCAGGCATAAGGGGTATCACCCAGGTACTTCACAGAGTACTCATCGGCCTCTGATTCGGCACTTCTGCTAAATTTCAAAATAGCCCCAGTGCCTGCCAGCTGTGCTGCAATTTGAGCGAGCTGAGTTGGTTCGTTGCCCAGTGCTATACTCAGAAGGATGTTTAACCCATATTGTTTTTCCAGTTGCTTGATAGAATGCCTCCTGTCGGCATGTGCAATCTCATGGCCCATCACACCTGCCAGGTCATCTGCTTTTTCAAGGTATTTGATCAGGCCCGTATAAACATAGATATAGCCTCCTGGGGTGGCAAAGGCATTAAGCACTTTGTCATCCTGAATGATTTTCAACTCCCAGGCAAACTCCCTTTTGTAGTCGATATCATTACTGGCCAGTATTTTGTCTCGCATGGCATTGAGGTATTGGTAAGCCTGAGGATATTTACTCTCAGATAAAACCGGATATTCAGCAGGGTTGCTGGCTATCTCCTGGCTCACCTGCTCTCCCAACTTCTTGTCATCCGAAGGGGCAAAAAGCAAAGAAGTGACTTTTCCTCCTGAAGCTACGCACCCCGACAAGAGGACCATGATGATCAACGATGCGTTTAACTTTAGTACATTCATGTCTGTTGGTTTAAAATCCGAATTGCTTCTAATTTATCCAGGGAGAGTTGTTCTTTCAATCGTTCAATGCTTTCAAACTTTCTCTCCGACCTTAATAACTTAATGAACTCAATAGTGAGGCGCTGATTATAGATATCTGCATCAAAATTAAACAGATTTACTTCAATCCTTCGCTCCTCACCAGAAACTGTAGGTCGCTGCCCAATGTTTAGCATGCCCTGGAATTTCTTTCCCTCAAGGCTAACCAATACGGCGTAGGCCCCATCGGCAGGAATGAGCTTGTAAGCCTCCGGTACATCAATATTAGCGGTAGGAAACCCAATACTACGACCTATCCGATCCCCGTCTTTCACAAAACCGGAGAGACTATAGGGTCTTCCCAAAAAATCATTGGCAATGTGAATGTTGCCCTCGGCAAGGGAGTTTCTGATCAGCGTGGAGCTCACACCCACATCCTCAATGTCCTTTCTGGAGATCTCCTTTATGGCAAAACCATACGCTCCTGAATGTTCCATCAAGTAGTCAAACCCCCCTTCCCTGTTCTTCCCAAACCTATGGTCATGACCAATCACCAAAAGTTTGGTGTTGAGCTTTTCCACAAGAACCTGTCGGATGAATTGGTCCGAAGTGAGTTCCGAAAATTCTTTGGTAAAAGGTATTTTGACTAAATAATCAATTCCATTCTCAGCCAGCAACTCCACCTTTTCTTCAAAGGTGGTTAGCAACTTAAGGTCTCCGGCATCCTTTTTCAACACAAATCGGGGATGTGGCCAAAAAGTAAGCACGATGCTCTTTCCTCCTTTTCTCTTCGCTTCGTGGACGATTTTTTGAAGGATTTTCTGATGTCCCACATGTACCCCGTCAAAAGTGCCACTGGTCACCACAGCATACGCCGGCGCTTCAAACTGAGAAAGATCATCAATCAGCTTCATAAGCTCGAACTTTGGCAACAAATGCTTCCAATTCCTCAGCATCACTCACCTGATACTCACCAATACTGGTTCGCCTCAAACTTGAGAGGTGTCCCCCTACTCCAAGTAACTCACCAAAATCACGAGCGATGCTACGGATATAAGTTCCTTTTGAGCAACTAATATGAAAATGGACATTAGCACCCTCCACCTTGAGCAATTGAAACTCATGAATGGTAATGCTTCGGGGGTCCAGCTTTACTTCGATATTCTTTCTGGCCTTCTTGTATGCCCGTTCGCCGTTTACCTTCACAGCAGAGTGAGCGGGTGGCACCTGCTCTATGGGGCCTGTAAGCTTCAGCGCAGCACCCTGAAGGTCTTCCATAGTCAAGTGACTAATATCAGCCTCAGAGTCAAATTCAGTCTCCAGGTCATAAGATGGAGTGGTTTTTCCTATGGTGATGACTCCCTCATAGGTTTTATCCAGGCCCTGTAGCTCATTCAGCTTTTTGGTGAACTTACCTGTGCCGATAAGTAGTAAACCTGTAGCCAAGGGATCGAGTGTCCCTGCGTGCCCGATCTTCTTGACTTTAAGTGCGTAACGCAGTTTTTTCACCACATCGAAAGAGGTCCATGTGAGTGGCTTATCTATAAGCAGTATTTGTCCTTCTGTGTAGGCATTTACATCCATATCTGAGAAATAATGGCAACAAGTCCGATGACCAGACAATATGCCGCGAAGTAAGTGAGTTTACCCTTTCTCACAATACCAATCATCCATTTACAAGCCACGTAGCCAGCCAGAAATGCTGCCAGAAACCCCACCACCATGGAGGGACCAGACAGCCCCTCGTGAGCCGCAGGTGCTTCAAAGTAGTCCTTCAGCTTCAGCATGCTGGCTCCCATAATAGGAATAAGCACCATCAAAAATGAAAAGCGGGTGATTTTGTTCTTTTCAACCCCCAAGAGTAATCCGGTTGCTATGGTGGCACCGGACCTGGAAATACCGGGTAAGATGGCCACGGCCTGGGCCAGTCCAATGATGAGGGCGTATGCTTTGCTCACCGGTTTCTCGTTATCCTTCTTAAAATGAGAAAAAAACAAAAGTGCAGAAGTAACCAAAAGCATGCTCCCCACCAACAACAGATTGCCAGTGAAAAGGGCTGTAATCTCATCTTCAAAAAACACACCCACAATCCCAACAGGAATCATGGAAATAATGATTTTGAGGGCAAAATCCCAGGAATCATTCCAGCGAAACTGAAACAACCCTGCAATGATCTCTGCTATATCCTTCCTAAAAACCACTATGGTACTCAATGCAGTGGCCGCATGTACGATCACCGCAAACAGCAGGTTCTCCTCTGATTTCACCCCCAACAACACGGTGCCCATCTCCAAATGCCCGCTGCTGCTGACTGGTAAAAACTCAGTTAATCCCTGAATAACTCCAAGAATTAACGCCTCAATCCAGGTCATAGGCTATTATTGGCTATCTGATTCTGATTTCTTTGATTTGTAAAAGATGGCTACAAACTCAATCAGGAATCCAAGCATCACCACTATGGGTCCAAGTGTAAGGCCCAGAAAACCAAATCCGTAAGGCTCACTATCGGAGGCCATGATGAAAAAACCCAACACCAGGGTCAGTACGCCCGCGAGCATGATGATATAATTGGCCTTTTGAAAGGCGAATTTATGTTGATCTGACATAAGCTAGTAAAGTTCGTCTAATGACATTTGTAAATATTTTTTGACTGCCCGGTAGGTACTTAAAAAACCTACGGTAATTCCAAGAACGATTAATCCCCCGAAAAGTATTCCTAAACTTTCAAAATCCTGGAGCGCTCTGATATCTTCTATCCGCTGGTTGGCATACATCATCAGCGCCAGCAGCATCAATGATGAAAAGAGTCCTGCAAGAAAACCATACCAAATGGAGCGTCTGAGGAAGGGCTTTCGAATGAACCCGGACGTGGCTCCCACCAGCTGCATACTGCGAATAAGAAAACGCTGGGAAAACAAAGCTAATTTGATGGTATTATTGATGAGAATAACGACCACAATAAGCAGAATAGTAAAAAAACCAATCAGAATCACTCCAATCTTGGCTAGGTTTTCATTGATGCTTTCTACCAGAGATTCTACATAGGACACTTCGTAGACGCCGCTCATCTTCTCTATGTCCTTTTTAATCATCTTCAGGGAATCTGCAGACTGGTAATTCGTTTTCACATTGATGATCAGTACATCTCGGAGCGGATTATCTCCTAAAAACTCTTTGAAGTCTTCTCCCGTATCTTCTATGAACTGTGTAGCCGCTTCGTCTTTCGTAACAAGCCTTATTCTGGGCTCGTTGTTTTCTTTGATCACATAGTCCTTGGAACCGATGGTGCGATTGATCTTACTCACCTCTCCTGTGGAAATCTGCTTATTCAAAAAAACCTGCAGCTCTATGTTTTCCTGGATAATGCTGGTCAGCTTATTGGCATGCAGAGCCATGAGACCAAATAGTCCGATCACAAAGAGTGCCAGCGTGATGCTAAAAGTAACACTCACGAAGGGATAGCTCCCTAATTTCCTTTTTGTACGGGTTTTCTGTTCCATCCCGCCCCAAAACTAAATAATGTAACCCGAAATGCAGAGAATGCTAGAGCTTATTGTTTCTGACTATTTCCAACTCCTGAAGAAGCTGCTGATCCGCAATTGGAGATAGCTCCTGCACCTTGTCGCTGACAATGATGGAATAGTACTCCTGATCATAGTAGAGGTATAGTTTTCGCTCCGTGGGTCTGTTGATTTCTATGATTTCGTAAGGCGCGCTATTGAAATCTCCATACAGGAAGAGTTTCCCGTCGAAATACTTGTATTTGATGGTTTCGGAGTTGCGTTGAATGGTCTCTACACTAATTGGACTTTCGTTTTCGGGAGAAAGGACGTCCATTTCCGTCATCTCAGGCAGGTTGGCATCCTGAACTTTCAACCCTTTCTCTTCACTCAATTCGCCCAGATCCGGCAAATCCACCACTGGCAGGAATTCAACTTCTTTTTCAGCTGATACTTTTGATTTCTCGGATCCTCCGGATTCGATTTTCTCTTCAAAGATGTTACTCTTTTCGGCCACTTTCTTAGAAGGTTCGGCTGTAACACGTGTTTCCTCCACACCAGATAACTCCGGGAACTCAAACTGATAAACCTCCGACTGCTCGGGAGTATTAACCTCCATAGGCTCCAAAGCCACTTGCTCAGGAGTCAGATCCTCATTGCCAGTGAAAACCAAATAGGCAGATACACCAATAAGTGATGCCACAAGCACCCCTCCGACACTTTTCAGTACTGTGCTACTCCCCAACTGGCCGATACCCATCCAGCCTGACCCCACTTCAATGGCATTCAGCCTGGCTTTCAATTCAGCCTTTCGATACTGTGAGATGCCTTCTACAACAGATTGTTCAAAACGAACCTGTTCCATCAGTTCAGGGCTATTGGACATTTCTGCTTCGAATGCGCTGCGTTCGGATGAACTGAGCTCATTTCTTAGGTAGCTATCTATTTGGTGCGGCGTTGGATTCATTAATCAAAAAAGTCGGTTGTGGTATATCGTGCTTTTATTAAACTATCTAATTTCTTCTTACACTTATATTTTTTGGTCTTGGCTGTATCCGTGTTAGCAAAATTCAACTTTTCCGCTATATCGGTCATGTTCAGACCATCAAAGTAATAATATGTTAATATTCTCTTACAGGTATCGCCAAGTTCACTAATACATTGCATGACTATTTTATATCGCTCATTCTCGTCATGCCCCTGAAACTCTTCGCTATCCACCTCTTCGTTGGATAACCTGCTCTTCCTGTCTAATTCCTTTCTCCACTGGTTCAGACAAATACTATAAAGAAAGGTGCTAATCTTTGAAGTCAGCACCAGCTTCCCACTAATAGCCTTTTGCCAAAATGCCAAAAGCGCCTCCTGATAAACATCCTTGGCTTCTTCTTCTGTACCATTGTTTTTCAGGACGAGATTAGTCATCATCCTGTAGTACTTCTTATACAGATAGTCAAGGGCGGTTTCGTCTCCTTTTGCAATTTTCTCAAGAATCTCACTATCCTTCATAGCATCAGGAGCTCGCGCTCTGTCATTAAATACCTCATTTCGTAATAAAGTAACCGCATTGTCGATGAATTGCTCGTTTCTGGCTGTAAAATTAGTGATTTACCCCACTAACCCTATCAAAAGGTCCTCGCCAATTGCAAAAACCTGATCTCCTGCCTTGGCGCGAATGGGGTGATTTCCTGTAAATTCCCCAAAAGCCGGAAGTAATCCATGATCCTGCCCAAAGTAAAAACAAGGTAAAGTTACCCCTTGCCTGGCCAGTCCGCTGAGCCTGATGGATGGGTGTATATGGCCAGAGATGTTGTAAGCTTTGGACTGACGTGTTTCATGGGTGAATTCGAAGGGTCCATGCAGGTATTCTTCACACAGCTGAACTTTTGTCCTTTCATACTGAGCGTGATCCAAAATGTCGTGATTCCCCAAAATCAGGATCTGTTCGAGGTTGGAGTGAAAATTGGACCAGTGGGTAAAATCCTGCCACTCCTCGTTTTGGTCGCTGTGAAAAAGATCACCAAGAAAGAGTATGCGTTGGGGTCTGTAGCGTTCAATCAAGGAGTTGACCCGTTGGAGGTCTGAGATGTGAATCTGCGAGGGTACTGGGATTCCGTGTTTTCTGAAATGTCCGGCTTTGCCCAAATGCAGATCGGACACCACAAGTGCTGAATGATCCTCCCAGAAAATGGAACGGTCACAACTCAACACCAAGGATTGTCCCTTGTGGTGAAATGGATATTCGGAACCTTTTATTTCCAGATCACTCCGCATAAGGGAGCCAGGTCTGTGTGCGGAACAAAAACATGACGTATCCGCGCACCTTGAGGGTCCCCTCCTCACTTAACCATATTTTGCAATCATATACATTACCACTCTCCGGGTCCAGAATCTCTCCACCACTGTACTCCTCGTCATCCTGATCATACCTGAGTCCATTGATGATTTCCATTCCGATAATTTTCTGGTTTTTGCGCTGCCCGGGGCACACCTTACAAATGGGATCCTGCTCCTCATCAGGCGATCGGAACAAGCGAACAATAGAGCCGAAAATCTGCCCGTTTCGCTCTTCTATTTGCACGATGGATCGCGGCTTTCCGGTTTCGTCATCTATGGTTTTCCAAAGTCCGGTTGCGGACTGAGCCTTCACTGTGAACAGGCCAAAAAAAAGGAGTAAAATGAAAATGGTTCTCATATTCAGGATTTTCCGCAAAGTAATGAAAATACCCTATTTGGCCGCCGCACGCTCCAGTTGTATTTGCATTTTCCGGATGCGATCGGCCAGCTGCTCGGAGGTCAGTTTTTGCCTGCGAAACATATCCACCAGTATAGGAAAGGCAAACGGTGTAGGCTTATCGGTCTCCTTCAGGACGATGGTTTGCTGGTTGATACGTCGGACGGCCTCAAAAAGCCGGGAATGCTCCAGCTGCAATGTCATCACCTCCTCCATGGACTGACGAACAAGCAGATTCCCCTGGTCGTACTCTTCAAAGACTTTGAACAAGATACCGGAAGAGGCCTGCAAATGACGGGATTTAATGTTTTTGCCAGGGTAACCCTGAAAGATAAGCCCGGCTATTGTAGCCACATCACGAAACTTTCGCTGAGCCATCTCAGTCATATTGATGGACTCGTAAATATCGGGCATCAGGTTTTCTTCCGAAAAGAGGTCTAGTTCAAGGGCCTCCTCTATGGGTATTTCCTGATCTGATAACATTTCAAACCCATAATCATTCATAGAAATGGAAAATGAAATGGGCCTGATCCGACTAATCCGCATGGCGATGACGCCAGCAAGCACCTCGTGAACAAACATTCCTTCAAATGGAAAAATGAAGATGTGATGACCAAACCGGGTTTTGGTTTTCTCTATGAGGAGCTGATCGGAAGAGGGAATCATAGACCATCGGCTTTGAAGGTCCAGAATGGGACGAATGGTTTGCATCTCGACAGACGAAAAATCGCCCCGAATGGCCCCATCCAACTTCTCTCTGATTTTGGATGCCAACATGGAAGAAAGGGGTAACCGACCTCCCATCCACTGAGGGGTGAGTCCGCTTTTCTTGTTGGATTTCCGCACCAGCACGGTCAGGTCTTTGATTCTCACAAACTCCAGGTTTCTGCCCGAAAACCAAAATGTATCTCCCGCATTCAGACGTGACACAAAACTCTCCTCTATGGTGCCGATGTACCCTCCGGTAATAAACCTGACTTTAAGGGCAGGATCACCCACTATGGTCCCTATAGAAAGCTTATGTCGGGTTGCGGCCTTCTTATTCATGATTTTGTAAACCCCATCATCGTTGTATACCCTGGCAAATTCATCATACTGCCCTAATGTTTTACCTCCGGTAGTGATAAAATCGAGGCACCAATTCCACTCCTCGGCGGTCAACAACCGATAACTATACGTTTGTCGCACCTCTTCCAGTATCTGAAGTGGCCTGAATCCCCCGCTCACTGCGAGGGTAACCAGGTACTGCACCAATACATCCAGACTCTTTTGCAAGGGATTTCTACTTTCAAACATTCCCTCTGCTATGGCCTCCCTTAGGGCTGCACCTTCTATAAGTTCCAGGGAGTGTGTGGGCACAAAATAGATCTTACTGGTAGCTCCCGGTTGATGGCCACTACGCCCGGCCCTTTGAAAGAAACGCGAGACACCCTTGGGCCCACCGATCTGTATGACAGTGTCCACTGGACGGAAATCTACGCCCAGATCAAGACTGGAGGTGCACACCACCAATTTGAGTTTTTCTGCGTGAAGGGCATCCTCTACCCACCCCCTGATGTCATGATCCATGGAACCGTGATGCATGGCAATGGTACCCGATAGTTCTGGCGCAAACTTGAGAATGGCCTGATACCAAAGCTCCGTTTGAGAGCGGGTATTGGTAAAAAGCAAGGTGGTTTTGCTCCTGTGAATGATCGGAAGAATTTTGGGTAGTAGCTTGGTGCCCAGATGACCCGTCCATGGAAATTTTTCCACCTCATCGGGTAATACAGACTCCACCTGCACCTTCTTATCCAACCGGGATTTAATCACCACACCTCGCCTGTAGCTGTCTTCGCCCAAAATCACACGCTTGGCCTGGGGCAAATTGCCAATGGTGGCTGAAATCGCCCAAACCTTAAGCTGTGACTCAGTGAGGTGTTTAAGCCTGGAAATGGCCAACTCCGTGGCCACCCCACGTTTGGTCCCCAGAATTTCGTGCCACTCATCCACTATGATGGCCTTTACTCCTTTGAAGAAATTGGGGTAGTCACTCTGACTTAGTAAAACATGAATACTTTCCGGAGTAATGACCAAAGCCTGCGGGGCAATTTTCTTTTGCCTTTGACGCTCTGTGGTGGTGGTATCTCCGGTTCTCAGGCCAACTGTCCACCGAAGACCCATGTCATCACAGACGGTTTGCATGGCACGTTGTATATCCTTGGCCAGAGCCCGGAGTGGGGTCACCCATAAAATCCGCAACTCAGGAGTGACCTCTGAGGGATGATGATCCCTGAGAAACTCCAAAATACATGGAATCCAGAGTGCGTACGTTTTTCCACTACCGGTTGGCGCGTTGAGTAACCCACTCTGACCACTGAGATAAGCCTGCCAGGTCTCCTTTTGGAAGGCAAATGGCTCCCATCCCCTGGATTTAAACCAGGAATGTGCGGGTTCTAATTCACCTTCCAATATACCTTTTGCTCAGAAATGATCCGGATGCTCAAAATCTCTGTCCAATCAGTGGAATATCCTTCTTCCGCATGATCAGGAGTAGTAAACAGCTGATAAAAACAGTAAGCGCATAGTAGAACAGCCGTCCATCATCTCCCAACACCTCAATACCGAGAGAAGTCAGGTGGAAAAACAAAGCTCCCGAGATGACCCCCAGACCCAATATGGCACCATATGCCCTATATTTTTGGGAAAGTAAAAGGACACCTGCCAAAAGTTCCACTATTCCAGAAGCATACCTTCCCCAGGGTTCCATGCCCACCTGAGTGAAGATATATACACTCTCATCGCTCCCCGAAAACTTGTAAAAAAGGGTCTGCAAAAGCAGAAACGCTGCCAGGATACTCAGCAGCCATTCGAAAAGTATTTTCATATTGAACTTGAATTAGTGATAGGATAAGATAAAATAAATCCCCTTCATTCCCTCAACCCGGGAACAAAAAAAAGCCCCCCTCAAAATTGAGGGGAGCTTATCACCAACCTAACCTAACTAAAAAGTTTCTTCAGAGCTAAGATCATTTTCTGATGTTAAACTCTGAATACTTATTAGCTATAACTATGCCAAAAATTAAACTTCTGTAAAATTTTCCGGGAAATATTCAAACAATGTATAAGCCATTAATCGAAATGACTAAAATGGCATCAACGAACGTCTTCTTTCTCTCAGAACGAGGAAAAAAGTCTCAATTTGACAATGAAATGGTCTTGAGGGGACGACTAACTCAGTCGTAAATGATGTGCTCAGATTTCTCTTCTGTGAGTAACCTCTCGAAGATTCCTTGTAAATGATCAAAATCCCAAGGCTTGGAGATATAAGCATGGATCCCAAACTCTTCATTCGCTTCCTGCAGATCCTCCTTCTTCACAAACCCGCTTAAAATGATTCTGCGGATAGTACCGTCGTGCTCATATACTTTTCTAAGAAAATCAGTACCGATCAACTCGGGCATCCGGTGATCTGACACGACTATGTTGATTTTATTCTCCTTGATGATCTCAATACCTTCCAGGGGACTATCAGCTATAATCACGTTGTAAATTCTTCGAAACGCAGACTTGAAACTTCGAAGATTCGCCCGCTCATCGTCTACGTACAGTACCGTATATTCTTTTGATTGTCTCATGTTACCCTAGAAAGCACCAAGATAAATCAACTATCGCTTAGTTAGAGATTTTTTTGCGTGATTGGGACTTTTTCCTGAATGAAAATGTCAATTTTCATCTGGTTTGGTTTGATTGTTACGTGAACAGGAATTTTCAACGTCATTTCAAGCCACCTGACCACTGGCCTCCGATCTGGTATTGCGGTTTTTTCGGTGAACGACAAATGACATCATCGATCCGAAAATAAGCCCACCCGCCGTAATGGCATCATAAAAGCTCCTTGAAAAAGAAAGTCCCAAATAGTGTTCAATCAGATAACCAATGAAAGATCCGGACATTCCTGTCTCCCCCAGCGCACGTTTGACATCCCAGTGCCAATCGGTAAGGGGGCAGTAACCAATCACTCCTTTATACAAGCCAAGAAGCATCCAGGCCAAAAATGTAAGCAGTAGCGCTGTTATGTGTGCTTTCCGGGTTTTGGAATGAGCCCAACCAAACAACACAAACAGAACAAATGCTGAATGAAAAACGGTCAGAAAAGTATCTAAATACTGTAGCATGGAAGCGTATTATCTAAAAGCATGCCAAATCATTCGTTAGTCCTGCTTGAGCAGGATCTCCAGTGCATTCAAATTTCCGTCTATGGGCTCAGAAATGGTCAGACCAAGAAGTTGGGCAATAAAAGGATAAATATGAATATTTTCCACGGGGGGCATTTCCAAACCCGACTTCAACTTTGGGCCCGTGGCGTAAAAGATCGCACCCATATTCTCGTCGGTATAGGGATTGAAGCCATGTGTGCCGCCGGTGACCGGCATGGGTTTTTCCAAAATGATCGTAGGTGCATCAGTTACGAGTATAAAATCGCCAATCCGGTCATTATTTTTAAAGGATAAGTATTCAGGGATGTTTTTTCTCGTATACACATTCATATTTGGCACCTGAAGCAGCTGATCATAAAGTTTCAGCCTTTTGGTACTGTCTGGTTGATAAATCATTGGTGGAAAGCTGTAGGAAACCTGTGCATCATCAAGATCCACCACCTCCGGCAGCACAATCCCATGACTAATGGCTGACATGCCATGATCTGAAACCAGCACGACGTGAACCGGCAAATTCAATTGATTCAAAGAATCCATAAAATCTCCGATAAGGGAATCCACTTTCAATACCGCCTCTCCTGTTTTGGGGTGGTCGGGCCCGTACTTGTGCCCTACATCATCTACGAGTGAGAAATACACTGCCATCATGTGTGGACGCCTGGCCTCCGGCAACCTCAGCCAATCGAGCACCTGACGCAGCCTGTATTCATTGGGCATGCTTCCGTCGTAGGCATAGTTGTAGGTAGGTTTTACTCCGCGGACAGGTGATTCCGCACCCACCCAGAAGAAGCTCGCAGAAAGCATCCCCTGCTTCTCCGCCAATACCCATAAAGGTACACCGGCGTACCAGCTCGCATCCCTGACCGCCTCCCTATCCCACACATGATACCAGGCTTGCCTTGACCTGCTGTAAAAGCTGTTTCCCACCAGGCCATGGTTGCCAGGTAGTAATCCTGTGACGATGGTGTAGTGATTAGGGAACGTCTTAGATGGGAATGAAGGCAACAATCGTTCTGATTTGACGCCTGAATCCCCTAGCTTTTGTATGTGCTCAGCGCCGTACTTCTTGGCATAATCAAATCGAAAGCCATCAATGCCCACAAGCACCACGTACGCCTGCTGCAGCGCCCAGTCACTGTTATATCGATCTATGACCTGCTGCTGAGCCTGAGCATCCTTGTAAGAGATTCCCTGTGCCTGCGTAAGCAGGATGGTACCTAATACTGAAACATAAAAAAGGAATGATCTTTTCAAATGATGCTTTCTCTAAGTGGGTTCACCAAAGCCCCTTTATTGAAAGGTGCCCGGATGTCTGCAAAACTCCGAAATATTATGCAGTTACAAATGAGTCAAGAGTAATTTTACAGGAGTGGTCCCATAAAAAAATCCTCCTGATCTGATATCAGGAGGATTCTAACTACAGTAACCACTAAAAAATCAGGAGAGATCGATAAACTCCTTCACTTCAGTTTTTATTCTTTCAGACTTCACCCTCAGAGCGGCAGGTGATATATCCACCAACTCCTTCAGCGAATCATATAATTCGGTTTTCCGCGCCAGCTTCTTTTCAAATTCAGCAGGATCCAACTCCGGTGACTCTTCCCGCTTCAGTTCTGAAAGTGTTTTCTTATCCTTTTTTAGTTCCTCTTTCATCAGAGGCATCAGCTCCTCTATGGCCTCTCTGGCCTCATGAAAGTTCCTCCCTTCTATCGCCTTTTCCAGCTTTTCGGAGAGTAATTGAAAATTCGCTTCTTCTCCTCCACTCAGACAAAATGCAGGAAATGCATAAGTCATGAACATGAGGGCAACGGTAATTAGACGGCTGGATTTTCTCATACTTTTTTCGATTATATCCTGCACAAATATAGATAAATTATTTAAACACCTATAAAACAGTCATTTAGATATAACTAATTAAAGTTATAATTGTAATATTCAACCTAACACACTAGCATAAAGGGCATAAAAAAAGCCCCGCTTGAATATCAAGCAGGGCTCTGACTTATTTACTACTTTAAAATCTTAGTCTAATTCTTCAATCTTCTTTTCTATCTCCTCCTTAGAACCTTCCATAGTCTCGGTAGAGGTGTTTTCACCGTCAGTGATGGTGATCTCGGCTTTCATATTAGCTTCATCCTCACCTTCCACTTTTACCTTTACCTCTTTCCTGATGACCACCTCATCTACAATTTCAGTAGAAGTTTTGCTATGGGCACCAGCACCGTGAATCTCACCCAAAATAGGCGCAATCACCAATCCAACCAGACAGGTTAGTTTGATCAAAATGTTCATAGATGGTCCTGAGGTGTCTTTGAATGGATCACCAACAGTATCCCCGGTTACAGCAGCTTTGTGAGCCTCTGATCCTTTGTAAGTCATCTCCCCGTCGATCATCACTCCGGCTTCAAAAGACTTTTTAGCATTGTCCCAGGCACCGCCAGCGTTGTTTTGGAAAATAGCCCAAAGCACACCAGATACGGTAACACCAGCCATGTAAGCACCGAGTGCTTCTGCCTGCATGAAGAAACCAATCAAAATAGGTGTAATAATAGTGAGCGCCCCCGGGAGCATCATTTCTTTGATGGCCGCTTTAGTTGAAATGTCGACGCATTTACTATATTCAGGCTGCCCTGTACCTTCCATGATACCCGGTATCTCTCTGAACTGACGTCTCACCTCTTTTACCATTTCCATAGCTGCTTTTCCTACCGACCTCATGGCCAGCGCTGAAAACACAACCGGAATCATGCCTCCAATAAACAATGCTGCAAGGACTTTCGCTTTGAAAATATTGATTCCATCTATTCCTGTGAAGGTCACATAGGCAGCAAAAAGCGCTAAGGCGGTCAACGCTGCAGATGCAATGGCGAATCCTTTACCAACAGCCGCTGTGGTATTTCCTACCGAATCCAATATATCTGTACGCTCACGGACTTCCTTAGGAAGTTCACTCATCTCAGCAATTCCACCCGCATTATCTGCTATTGGTCCGAATGCGTCGATGGCCAGCTGCATGGCTGTGGTAGCCATCATGGCAGAAGCAGCAATACCAACTCCGTAAAATCCTGCTAACTCATAGGCTCCCCAGATCGCTCCCGCAAAAAGAAGTATAGGCGCAAAAGTGGAAATCATCCCTGTAGAAAGTCCGGCAATGATATTGGTAGCTGCACCAGTAGATGAATTTCGAACAATGTCCATCACCGGCTTTTTACCAAGACCTGTGTAGTATTCGGTGAAAAACGAAATGGCCGCTCCCACGAAAAGACCAATCAATACTGCATAAAAAACATTGGAAGAAGGAATGTCAATGACTCCCATCCCGAAAAAATCCATCTTCATGTTTTTAGGAAGAAGGATATCTATCACGAAATAAGAAGCAATACCTGTAATAATGATCGAACTCCAGTTGCCTTTATTCAGTGCTGCCTGCACCTGAGGCTCCTTGGCATTTTCATCTTTTACACTGATAAACAAGGTACCGATAATAGAGAAAATAATACCTAATCCGGCAATGACCAATGGAAGGAGGATAGGCCCGATACCGTTAAAAGAATCCTCTATGGATCCACCCATATCGCGAATAACATAATTACCCAACACCATGGAAGCCAATACCGTGGCTACATAAGAGCCAAAAAGGTCAGCACCCATACCGGCTACATCTCCCACATTATCACCCACATTGTCGGCGATGGTGGCCGGGTTTCTCGGATCATCCTCTGGGATTCCAGCTTCTACCTTACCAACAAGGTCAGCCCCTACATCAGCAGCCTTAGTGTATATACCACCGCCTACTCTTGCAAACAAAGCAATGGACTCTGCGCCTAACGAGAAACCAGCCAGCGCCTCAAGTACAATGGTCATGTCATCGGTATTGGTCCACTGACCACCCATCAACCAGCCAAACAGGAGGATAAATAACATACTCAAACCAAATACAGCCAAACCAGCTACACCAAGTCCCATGACGGTACCACCTGTGAAACTTACTTTCAGTGCTTTTGATAAACTGGTACGCGCTGCCTGCGTGGTCCGCACGTTCGCCGAGGTGGCAATGCGCATCCCAATATTACCAGCTACGGCGGAGAATATGGCCCCGATAACGAATGCCACCACGATGAACCAATGTGTGGTTTCCACCAGGGCTGAAATCACTCCTAACAAGACACCTGCAATCACCACAAAAATGGCCAGGACCCGGTATTCAGCACTCAAAAAAGCCAGGGCGCCTTCCTTAATGTGATTGGCGATGGTTTGCATTTTTTCTTCGCCTGCATCCTGCTTATTGACCCATCGTGACTTCACGATCATCACTAGGATTCCTATCAATGCCAGTACTGGCACTGCGTATATCAAATAACTCATATTGTTGTATTGGTTTTTAAAAAGATGTGCAAAGATAACCGACTCGTGAAATTATAAAAATGTAAAATCAGATAGGTTTTTTTGGCCATTCATTGCCGCTAATCCAATTAATTGAGGGGATAATTTGGTTGAACCACAATCGGCAAGGTTCAGTGCCAGACAGGAACAGCTCACAACCCTGTCTGAAGATAACAGGAGCTCAAAGAGGGCGTAAAGAAGACATCCCTCCATCTACATGCATAACCTGCCCGGTCACCCTTTGAGCAGCGTCCGACAGCAGGTAAATGACCGTACCAGCCAGCTCCTCAGCGGTACTGATCCCTTTTAATGGATGGCGTTCTTCGGAGGCTTTTCGCTTTTCATCTGTAGAAAGTAGGTTTTGGGCCATCGGGGTATCCGTCAGACTCGGTGCTATGGCATTCACTCTGATCCCTGACCTGGACCACTCAGCCGCCAATGACTTCACGAGTCCTTCTATGGCCCCTTTGGATGCTGCTACTGAACTGTGAAAAGTCATGCCCTGAACCACGGCTACAGTACTAAAAAGGATCACACTGGAACGCTCCGCGGCTCTGAGATTCCTGAGACAGGCCTTCAGCACCTTGACCGCTCCCAGAACGTTAATTTCAAAATCTCGCAAAAAGTCGTCGATCTTCAAACTTTGAAAAGGCTTAAGGTGGATGCTACCCGGGCAGTATACCAATCCGTCTAACCTGTCCGGCAAACCTTCTATGACTGAGAAATCCGACAAAACATCCAGCCAGATATCGGTTACTCCCTGAATCCGACTGGACGATCTGGAAACATTATAGACTTCAGCTCCTTGCTCCCGGAGCTTTAACACCGTGGCTTTGCCTATGCCGCTGCTACCACCCACCACCAGCACATTCTTCCCGTCAAATGTTCCCATGGGAGTCAATCACCTTAAATCGGTTTTGGCATTGATGTAATTGAGGAACTCCGTTTTTATATTCTGGTCTCTAAACTTGCCATCGAAGAACGCCGTCCCGGTCATGCTATTGGTATCGCTCACCCCCCGGGAGCTCACACACATATGTGTAGCATCCAACACCACAGCCACGTCATCAGTCATCAGGATATCTTTCAGCTCATTGGCTATCTGCATAGTAAGACGCTCCTGCACCTGGGGTCTTTTGGCATAGTATTGCACGATCCTGTTGATCTTGGACAAGCCAATTACCTTCCCACTGGAGAAGTAAGCCACATGTGCCTTGCCATAGATAGGTACAAAATGATGCTCACAATGAGAGTAAAACGTGATGTCCTTCTCCACGAGCATTTGGTCGTACTTATATTTATTTTCAAACAGACGTACTTTCGGCTTATTCTTAGGGTTCAGACCACTGAACACCTCCTGCACATACATTTTGGCCACGCGCTTGGGACTCCCCTGCAGACTGTCATCTGTAAGATCCAGCCCTAAAATCTGCATAATCTCTTTGAAATGCTTCGCAATCAATTCCATTTTCAGGTCATCATCCATTTCAAAAGCATCCGACCTCAAAGGAGTGCTGTCTGATGTACCTGCATGATCCTCTGCAAAATCCTCTTCCAAATGATCCATATTAAGCGGGGTATTCAACGAAGTTCCTTTCTGTTTCATAAAGTATCACTTTCAGTTCCAATGTATGATCAATCTTATCTCTCAGAATATTGTAGATCACTACCGCAATATTCTCCGCCGTGGGATTGATACTTTTAAATTCTTCGGTGTCCAGATTCAGGTTTTTGTGATCAAATTTTTTTAGCACATGTATTTTAATGAGATCACTAAGTTCCTTCATATCAAAAACGTAACCGGTAGCCGGATCGGGCTCTCCTATTAGTTTCACCACTAATTCATAATTGTGGCCGTGCCAATTTGGATTGTTGCATTTCCCGAATACCTCCTGATTACGTTCATCTGTCCAGTCAGGATTGTATAGACGATGGGCTGCATTAAAATGTTCCTTACGGAAAACTGCTACTCTCATTCAAATGTATTGTTTAGGCAAATAACTGACTAAAAAATCAAATTACATCCATCAAACATATTCCAAATTGCTTTTGTTTAATGTTTTAATAAAATATTTAAACATTAATTCATGGAGGAAGTGATCGTCATTGGGAGTGGGTTGGGTTCATTAACCGCAGCGGCTCTGTTGGCCAAAAAAGGGCTTAAACCCACTATCCTGGAACAAAACTGGATTCCCGGAGGCTGTACCACCTCCTATTCACGTAAAGGTTTCGTGTTCGAGGCTGGGGCCACCACCCTGGTAGGACTGGATGAAAACATGCCGCTGCGTCAGTTTCTGGATCAGACGGGAATACAAATCGAGACAAGAAAACTGAAGCTACCCATGCAGGTGCACTTAGCCGATGGACGGATTGTCAACAAGTATCAAAATATTAAAAATTGGATTTCAGAAGCTGAAAAGCACTTTGGTGGGAATCAGAGGACATTTTGGGAAAACACATACCAGCTGAGCCAATTTGTCTGGGAGGCCTCCACCCGGTATCTGGATTTTCCACCCTCAAAGCCCGTAGATTTTCTTCGGCTTGCGGCTAAGGCTCGTGTTCAGGACATTCTCAAAGCCCGATATTCACTTGTAAGCACAGCATCCCGGCTGCCCCGGAATCAGCCTGATGACCAATTCAAACAGTATATAGATCAGCAGCTGCTCATTACTGCACAAAATACAGCCCGGGAGGTTAACTTCCTTTTTGGCGCTGCTGCACTCTGCTATACCAATTACTCCAACCACTATATTGATGGGGGACTCATCAATTTGGTCAACCCCATCCTGAAATATATCCGATCAAGAGGAGGTACCATATTCTGTCGCAACGGCGTACAACAAATCATCAAAAAAAAGGATCATTACATCATTCACACCAAAACCAACACTTACAAAAGCAGGTTTCTAATCTCCGGAATTCCCATTAACAACATGATGACCTTGGCACCGGAAATCATCTCTCCCGGTTCGAAGCGAAAAATTTTGACCCCAGACAAGCTTTATAGTGCCTTTCAAATGGGGATCGTATTTAAAAGTCAACGGCACTTCGAGAGCATCCATCATCAGATTCACTTGAGCGAGCCCTTACCGGAAACACATTCAATCAGCATCTTCATGAGTCTCAATCATGAAGCTGACCTGACCAGAAGCAGTGTGCCTGAAACAAGAGTGGCCTCTATCAGTACGCACATTTCCAATCCATTATCACAGGTCAATACGGCCTGGTTGGGAGCAAAAATCATTGATGTACTTGAAGCCAGGGGCTTTCTTCGCAAGACCGACATCATCTACGCCCATTCCAGCGGCCCCAAATCCTGGGCAAAGTGGACCGGACGGGCGCATGGTTTCGTAGGAGGGTACCCACAATATCATCAAACCAAACCCTGGCAGATGATTGGAGCCAGGCTGGACGGTTACAGGGCCTACCAATGTGGAGACACGGCCTACCCCGGACAAGGAATTCCAGGGGTGACATTGAGCGGCATGACCGCTGCCAAAAGACTCATCAATGACTGGATTTAAGGCCTATTTTAAGTCAATATGACTTTTCTCATTATTTTTTGCATTTATCTATTGCATCCTTCGACTAATTAGCTATATTTATAGACGAAACAACCAAAAAACCAGACAAAATCATGGGATGGATAAATAGTTTATTCACCAACAGGAGTGAAAAAGAGCATATCAATAAGCTCGTAATCATTGCTCATTCAGAGCACATCATTGACCAGGAAGACATCCTTCTTCTCAGGCAGGAGATTGGCTATATCTCTATAGAGAGTAGGATGGTCGAAGTGGAGAAAATCAGGAAAAATTTACCGAAGACAGCCAAGGAGCGATTCAATCTTGTCTTCTTTCTGGTGAATTCGCTCATGGCCAATGGAGCCCTCTCGGATAGAAAAGAAAACATTATTGCCAAACTTCTTCAGGTATTGGATCTCTCAAAAGAGAAGGCAAAAGAATTAACGTCATTCCTGAAACTGAACATCAGGAATGGTTTGAGTATGGAAGATTCGTTCAGTCGACTAGGTTATTTACTGGAGCCGTCAGTATACGCCTAGCGAAAACTCACTTATCTTAAAGTTAGCGGTTAGTTGTGGGCTATTTCCAAAGAGAATTTATTCTCAGGAAATAGCCCTTTTTATTTTTACAATTTCGAAAAAAACCGACTTTCATTTGAATTTTCAACAGCTCCTTATTGTTTTGTATACTAATTTCGAAACATGGAGATATCTGAAATCAAAGCAAAGCTGGAATCTTACAAAGCTGATGGGAAAAAGATGTTCACCACATCCTCCTTTCAGACCCATAGTCTGGTAATGCTTCACATATTAAGCAGGATAGACAATACCATTCCCGTTTATTTCCTCAACACAGGCTATCATTTTCCAGAGACGGTCTCCTTTAAAGATCAGGTGGGTGAAGCCTTTGGGCTAAACATAATAGAAACCCGTTCGTCGGTTCCCAGATATATGCAGAAAGATCACGGTGGGAAACTCCTTTTCACCTCAGATCCGGACCACTGCTGCTACATCAACAAGACGGCCCCAACCGAGGAGCTGCTGAGGACCAACGATGTATGGATCAATGGGGTGCGTGGTGATCAAAGCTCCACCCGAAAAGCGATGAAAACCGAACAAGAAGCTCCTTTCGACACCATCCGTTTTCATCCCATGCTCGATTGGAATATGAAAACCATTTTTGCTTACATAAGAGAGCACAACCTCCCAAGACATCCCCTGGACTCCAAAGGGTACCTGAGCATCGGCTGTGAACCATGTACCCGAAAACTCGACCCTGAGATGCAGGAACGTGAAGCCAGATGGTTTGGCCTCAATAAAGTAGAATGTGGTCTGCATACCGACCTTGTGAAAAAATAATTCCAACCGAAAATTACGATCTATGAATGTATTGATTACCGGAGGCGCAGGATATCTGGGTACGGAACTAATCAAGGAACTTTCGAAAAATCCGGAAGTCAAAGAAATCAGGATTTATGACAACCTGAGCAGGGACAATTACGCCCTGTTCACCGGGCATAAGTACGACAACAAAGAAAACATCTCCTTCATTCATGGAGAACTGCTGGACTCCAGAAAGCTCCGAAAGGCCCTGGACGGTGTAGATGCGGTCTTCCACCTGGCTGCAAAGGTTACCAGTCCTTTTGCCAACACCGACCCCCATTTCTTCGAACAGGTCAATCACTGGGGTACAGCCGAACTGGTGTATGCGGCAGAGGAAAGTGGTGTTAAGCATTTTATCTATAGCAGCAGTGTAGGGGTATATGGCTCCTCCAGCAGCGAGATGGACGAAAGTACTCATCCCAACCCGCGTACGTTCTATGCCATCTCCAAGCACCGGGGTGAGGAGCATGTAACCCGCCTCAACGAAAAGATGAAAACTCACATCATTCGTTGTGGAAACATCTTCGGGTACAGCAGAAGCATGCGTTTCGATTCGGTGATCAATAAGTTTGTTTTCGAAAGCAACTTCAGCAACCGGATTTCTATCCATGGAAATGGAAAGCAATACCGATCATTCGCCCACGTGGATTATGTAGCGGATACCTTCAATCGCCTGCTCACCTCCAACGTCCCGTCAGGGGTTTACAACCTCGTAGAACTGAATATTTCGGTATTGGACATTGTGGATGTGCTCAAAGAAGTAAACCCAGAACTGGAGTTTATCTTCATCAACCAGCACCTGAAGCTGCGAAACATCAAAGTGAGCACAAACCTGAAACTTGCCGGGTTCATGGAGCTCAAAGAAAAGACCGATTTTAAGGAAATAATCAGTTCTTTTCACGATCGGTTTTCCTTTTAAGAAACCATGTAAAAAGGCTCCCAAGGGAGCCTTTTTACTATTTCATCTTTCGTCTTTTATTACTCCTTACATCCAGAATAAGGCATACAGGATGACCACCATTCCGACAATTCCGATGGCGCCCACATTGAAAACCACATCGGTCTTGAAAAGGGTCGGCTGCACCGAAATGGCATGAGCATCCTGCACATCCATTTTTGCATTGGTATAAATCACCATCCCCAACATCAGAAACAAAGTACTAATCACGAATATTGCTTCAAAGCCATACCTGGCCAGAGGCGCTGATAAAAAGACGCCTGCCAGCATAGCCAAAGCTCCTATCGCAAACAATAAGTAGCTGGTATTGACCAGTTTTTTCTGAACACTGCCTGTAGGCACCACACTGGAAATTTTCACCCCTCTGTCCATAAAGCTAATCACTGATGCCACTACGCAGAGAATCATGAATACATAGCCCATCCGAAGAATGAAGGGCAGCTCTGGAGTTACGAGGTAAAAGAAAATCCCGGTGGGCAAAGTCAAAATCGCAGTCCAAAGGGCTGCCTTGTTGGTAATCTGCTTCCAAAATAAGCCCAGGCCAAACACCACCACTGCCCCGGGATAGACAAAACCGGTAACCATCTGAATGTACTGAAATACCTGATCCAATGATTTTAGGGCCGGAGCTACGAGCATGGCTATCACCATCGCCGAAACGGCCATTAAACGACCCGTGCGTATCAGGTGCTTGTCATCGGCATTCGGACTGATATAAGCCTTGTAAATATCCATGGTGAAAACCGTGGAGGTACTATTAATCATGGAAGCCAGGGAAGAAACAACCGCCGCCACCAGTGCAGCAAAAGCCAATCCTCTCACGCCCACGGGCACAAAATTTTGCAACAACCATGGATAAGCTTCATCGGACTTGGTGATCTCCCCTACCGTGTTTTTAGCCAATTCAGGGTCGTTGGTAATCACATAAGCGGCTATCCCTGGTATCACCACTAAAAGCGGGATCAGTATCTTCAAATACCCGGCGAAAATCAACCCTCTCTTGGCCTCCTGCAATGTCTTTGCTGCCAGTCCTTTTTGAATAATGTATTGGTTGAACCCCCAATAGCCAAGGTTAATCAGCCACATGGAACCCAAAATCACGGCCAGACCAGGCAGGTCATTATAGGCATCCTTCTGCCCCCCACTACCGTCAGGAACAGACTTCACACCCTCCGCTATGATCATGGAGAAATGTCCTCTGGCTCCTTCATACAAATGAGCGAACCCTCTAAAAACATCTCCATTGCCCACCACATCCAAAGCAATGAAAGTAGTCACCAAACCACCGCCTACAAGGAAGATCACCTGAATCACATCTGTCCAGGCCACGGAAGAAAGTCCTCCGTATATAGAATAAATGCCTGAAAATACCAGCAAACCGATGATTCCATAAGTCAACGGTACGCCCATGATTTTCTCCATGGCCAATGCCCCCAGGTAGCTCACCGAGGTAAGGTTCACGAAGATGTATACCAGGATCCAGAACCCCGCAAATAGCGAGCCTACCAATTTGCTAAAGCGATCATTGACAAACTTTGGCATGGTGTAGATCTTCTTCTCCAGAAAAATTGGAAGGAAATACTTGGCCACAAGGATCAGCGCGATAGCTGCCAACCACTCATAAGCCGCGATCCCCAGCCCGATGGCATAGCCAGACCCAGACATGGCAATAAAATGCTCCGCGGAGATATTTGCTGCGATGAGGGATGCGCCAATGGCCCACCAGGTGAGGGAGTTACTGGCCAAAAAATAGTCATTGGCTGTTTTTTGGTGCCCCTTTTTATCTCTGGATACATAAAGGCCCATAAATAGAATGGCCGCACAATAGATACCAAAAACGACGTAATCCAATGTAGAAAAACCCATAGTGATTGAGGTTAAGTGGAAGGTGATGACCTCCTGACGGGATCACACCCAAACATTATTTTCAAGGTTCCAAACGAGGATCCATTAATTAGTGTTAATAATACATTTATTAATTAATCAAATAAAAACACCCTGATGAGTACCAGGGTGTTTTTACCCCAACTGAAGTCAACTTCAGCTATTATTATTTACCGAGATACTTTTTCACCTCGCCATATACCTGAGCTCCGGTAAACCCGAACTTCTCATCCAGTACACCGGCAGGTGCTGAGTACCCGAAATGATCTAATCCAAAGACTGTTCCGTTGGCGCCTACCAGCTGTGCCAGAGTCACCGGCAAACCTGCAGTCAGTCCAAATACCGGCTTGGAGCTATCCAGCACCGAACGCTGATAATCAGTAGACTGGTCCCTGAACAGGCCTTCTGAAATTACTGAAACGATGTTGACATTGATTCCATCTTTCTCCAGTAGTGCGGCAGCTTCCACCAGGGTGCTCACCTCAGAGCCATTGGCCAGGAGTGTCACCGCTGCATCAGCTGAAGATTTTACCACATAGGCACCCTTTTCTGCCTGAAGGGCATCCTGATACCTGTCTCCATCCGAGGGCACATCAGTGATTCCTTGTCTGGACAGGATCAAACCTGTTGGTGTCTCTGTATTTTCGAGGGCCATCTTCCAGGCTACAGTGGTCTCTGCGGTATCTGCCGGTCTCAAAGCCAGCATACTGCGTTTTCCTTTGTGGTTTTTCAACTGCTCCATCAGTCGCAGCTGAGCTTCCTGCTCAATTGGCTGGTGGGTAGGTCCGTCCTCTCCCACTCTGAATGCGTCGTGCGTCCAAAGGTAAATCACTGGTAGCTCCATCAATGATGAGAGTCTGTAGGCTGGCTTCTGATAATCCGAGAAGATAAAGAAAGTACCTACCACAGGAATTACACCACCATGTAGCGCCATACCATTGGCCATAGCGGCCATGGAGAATTCACACACCCCTGCATGCAGGAAGTTGGCATCAAATTCACCCGGTGTGAACGCTTTTACATTCTTCAGGTAACCATCTGTTTTGTCACTATTGGCCAAATCTGCAGAAGCCACAATGAGGTTTTCTACTTTACCAGCCAGGTAACCCATCACCGCTGCGGAGGCATCTCTTGAGGCCACGTTGGCTTTTTGAGGGATGGCTGAAAAATCGATATCCGCAGGTATTTTTCCGGTAAGGAAATGATCCAGCTTAGCGCTCAACTCAGGGTTGGCAGCTCTCCACTCAGCTTCTTTAGCTTTTTCAGCTTTTACTTCTGCACGTTTTCTCGCCAGGATTTCCTGATAGGTCTCCGCCACATCCGGGAAAATCACAAACGGATCTTCCAGTGAACCACCAAGTCCTTCAATGGTCTTCTCGTAAGAGGCCTTCGTAGCGCCTATGGGCTTACCATGAAGCTCAGACTGACCTTCATACGGATTGCCTTCCGCATCTTTGCAGCCTTTGCCCATGATGGTCTTCCCGATGATCAGGAATGGCTTCTCTGTCTCCGCGTTTGCTTCGGTCAGTGCCTTTCTGATCTGGTCATGATCGTTGCCATCGATAGAAACAACTTTCCATCCCCAGGCTTCATATTTCTTAGCGGTATCCTCTGCAGTCACCTCCTTGGTATAGGTAGACAGCTGTACATCGTTGGAATCATAAAACATGATGAGGTTATTCATTTTCAGGTAACCGGCAATACGGCCTACCCCTTGAGAAATCTCCTCCTGAATACCGCCATCAGAAATGAAAGCGTAAATCTTGTGATTCATCCAGCTGCCAAACCTGGCACCCAGAAACTTGGCCGCCAGTGCCGCACCTGCGCCCATGGCATGTCCCTGGCCGAGTGGACCAGAAGTGTTTTCCACACCGCGGGCCACATCTACTTCCGGGTGTCCGGGAGTTACTGATCCCCACTGACGGAAATTGGCAATGTCCTCTTTGGCGTAATTACCTAAAAGATAGAGCTGCGAATACAGCATAGGTGACATATGACCCGGATCCAGGAAAAACCTGTCTCTGAATGGCCATTGGGTATCATCGGGATCAAACTTTAAAAATTCGCTGTAAAGGATATGGATATAATCCGCTCCGCCCATGGCACCTCCGGGGTGTCCGGATTTTGCCTTTTCTACCATAGCTCCCGATAACACGCGAATATTATCAACTGCTCTTTGATCTTTTTGATGATTACTCATTGCCTTAATTAGGTGATTTATTTATACAATTTACTTAGTTGAAAACTTCATCACGGTGCTGGTGCGATACGTCTCACCAGGGCTAAGCACCACATTTGGAAACTGGGGTTGATTAGGTGAATCGGGGTAATGCTGTGTTTCCAGACATAACCCGTTTCTTTGGTTATAAACCTTGCTGTTTTTACCGGTGATGGATCCATCCAGGAAATTGCCTGAATAAAACTGAATCGCCGGCTCCTCTGTGAATATCTCCATCAACCTGCCGCTGACCGGCTCATATACAGAGGCTGCAAAATTCAACTTCTTATCTGACTTCTCCAACACCCAGCAGTGATCAAATCCCAAACCATAGGTGAGTTGGGTATTTTCCTTCATTATATCCCTGCCTATCGGCTTTCCGGAAGTAAAATCAAACGGTGTATCTGCTACTGGTCTCAATTCACCTGTAGGTATAAGGGTGCTGTCTACCGGCAGAAAGGATGGTGCATTCAAAACCAACTCATGATTGAGGATGTCCTCTTTCATAGAAGTAAGATTGAAATAGGTATGCTGGGTAAGATTCACCACCGTACGCTGATCCGTAGTGGCTTCATAGCTTACCTTCCACTCATCCTCGTTGCTCAGGGTGTAAATCACCTGTGTGGTCAAAGTACCGGGGTAACCTTCTTCACCATCAGCACTTACATAGCTGAGGCCAAGTGCCACGCCGCCTTCCACTTCCACGGGTGCGGCCGTCCAGTTTACTTTATCGAAACCGACCGTACCGCCGTGCAGGTGGTTTTTGCCATTGTTCTGCACCAGGGTGTATTCCACACTATCTAAAGTGAACCTGCCATCGGCAATCCGGTTTCCGTACCGACCGATCAGAGCCCCAAAATAGGGCGAGGATTCCAAATACCCATCGAGGTTGTCATAGCCCAGCACCACATCCTCCAGCTTGCCATCGCGATCCGGTACCCTCAGGGCGGTAACGATCCCGCCATAAGTCATCACGTCCATGGATAGTCCATTGACATTGGTGAGGGTAAAAAGGGTCACTGAATCTCCATTGGGAAGTATTCCGAAGGGTGCGCTGGTTAAAGATGCCTTTGGTGCCTCCTGCTGAGCACATGCAAATCCAAGAATAATTAATGCAAGAAAAAGGGTATTTCTATTTTTCATTTGGCCGCAAGTTAATAACGATTACATTTTATTTTGAAAAAGGTGATAATATACTTCATTCCAATGTAACTGATCTTTGAATTGACGGGGCCTCGTTTCTTTGTCAATCACCACCAACTCTACCCCGGCCATTTCGGCAAAATCCTCAATGTACTCGGTATGAATGGCTTTGCTAAAGACTGAGTGATGCGCCGCTCCTGCCAAGATCCAGGCCTCCGCTGCCACTGGCAGATTGGGCATAGGATCCCAAAGCACACGGGCCACCGGCAACTTTGGCAACTCATGCTCAGGTTTCACAGCTTCCACTTCATTGACAATCATTCGAAACCTGGTCCCCATATCAATCAACGATACGTTGATCGCGGGCCCGGCATCCACATCGAAAACCAGCCTGGCCGGGTCTTCTTTGCCACCAATACCCAATGGATGCACCTCACACCGGGCTTTGCCCATGGCAATGGACGGACAGATCTCCAGCATGTGTGAGCCCAAAACGCGGCTTCTGCCATCACGGAAGTCATAAGTATAGTCTTCCATAAAAGAGCTGCCCCCTTCCAGACCCTGATCCATTACTTTCACCGCTCGCAATAAAGCTGCCGTCTTCCAGTCACCTTCACCGCCAAATCCATACCCATCGGCCATCAGGCGCTGTGAAGCGATGCCCGGTAGCTGCCTGAAGCCATGTAAATCCTCAAAGGTATCCGTATAGGCTCCGAACCCTCCAGTCTGAAGAAAACTCCTCAGCCCCAGCTCGATCTTAGCGGCATCCTTTAGCGACTGACTACTGAGGGTTTCGGCCGATATGATGTACTGGTCGCCGTATTCCTGCACCAACGCCTCTACCTGTGCATCGGAAACTTCATTGAGGTGGGCAACTACATCGCCTATGCCATAGCCGTTCACTGAAAAGCCAAAGCGAATCTGAGCCTCTACTTTGTCCCCTTCGGTCACGGCCACTTCCCGCATGTTGTCCCCTATCCTGGCTACTTTGGTAGTCTGCCATACGTGCCAGCCGGCCGCAGCCCTTGTCCATACCCCCAGTTTTCTGCGGGCAGACTCATCCTTCCAATGACCAACGATCACTTTTCTGTTTTTTCTCAATCTGCTGGCCATGAAGCCAAACTCCCGCCCCCCGTGGGCCGATTGGTTTTCATTCATGAAGTCCATATCGATCTCGCCCCATGGAATCTCCGTGTTGTATTGGGTATGAAAATGAGCCAACGGCTTTTTCAGGATGTCCAAGCCCCTGATCCACATTTTGGCAGGTGAGAAGGTGTGCATCCATACGACCAGACCGATGCAACCGTCCGCCACATTGGCCTGCTGGCAAACCTGATAGATTTCGTCAGGGCTTTTCACCACTGGTTTATACACCACCTTCACGGGTATCTGCGCACTGTCACTAAGTCCTTTGGCAATTTCCTCTGAATGTACCGCTACATTTTTCAGGTTTTCCTCCCCATATAAGTCCTGGCTGCCAGTGACAAACCACACCTCGTATTCATTCAATTTCTTCATTCTATTGTTATTTCTAGTTTTGTCCGTAATAGGCGTCTTTGCCGTGTTTTCTTTCCCAGTGTTTGTTGATCAGGGCCTCCTTGAGCCTAGGCGCTGCCGGGTTGATCTGCCGGGTGAGGTAAGCCATGCGAGCGAGCTCTTCCAGTAGTTTGCTGTTAAACACCGACTTGGCGGCCGTTTTACCCCAGGTAAAAGGCCCATGATTGCCCAGAAGCACCATTTCCACCTCCTGATAAGAGAGTCCTTTTTGTGTAAAGCAATCCACAATCTGCTGGCCTGTCATGTGCTCGTAGTTGCCTTTGATGAGTTCGTCGCTCATAGGCGGTGCGCAAGGAATGTCTGAAGTGAGGTAATCTGCGTGAGTGGTCCCGAAAATGGGAATGTCCTGCTGTGCCTGCGCCCACGCCACTGAATAGGTGGCATGTGTATGACTGATGCCCCCTATCTCGGGCCATTCTCTATAGAGGAAAGCATGTGTTTTAGTATCGGATGAGGGACGCATTTTTCCCTCTACTGTCTGGCACTCAAAGTCCACAATCACTATGTCCTCTGGCTTCAGTACGGCATAGTCTACCCCACTGGGCTTGATGGCAAACACACCCTCTTTGCGATCTACAGCGCTCACATTTCCAAACGTGAAAATGACCAGCCCCTGTGCCGGAAGCTCCATATTGGCTTCATAGCACGCTCTTTTAAGTTCTGCGTATTTAGACATCTTACTTGTTGTTGATGTTGGTTTCTACAAAGGCGCCAAGGGCGTCATATTGCGTATAAAGTTTCTCGTATATCCTGACCATATCCGGTCTGGGGTGGTAGGTCTTTTCAAAACCATTGCCCATGGCCGCTACCGATTCCTTCATGGAGGGGTAAATGCCCGCGGCAACCGCCGCATACATGGCCGATCCCAATGCCGGAGCCTGATCTGACACGGCTATTTTGATGGGCATATTCAGTACATCTGCGAGTGTCTGCATCACAAAGCCTGATTTTTTAGCCACTCCCCCGATGCCCACTACGGTACTGATGATGACCCCCTCCTCGGTAAAGCGATTGACAATTTTTTTGGACCCAAAGCAAATGGCTTCTACCAACGCACGAAAGATGTGCGGTGCGCCCGTTCCCAAACTCAGGTTGACCATGGCGGCCTTCAGTGACTGATTGGCATCCGGAGTACGTCTGCCATTTACCCAATCGAGCGCTACCGGTGCACTCTCACTCACAGGTGTCTGCTCTGCCTGCCGGGAGAGCTCCGCGATCACGTCGCCTTTGAGCTGTTCGATCTGCTCTGGTGTGAGCAGACTGGACTTGGCAATGAGCTGGTCGATAGGCCAGGAAACGATGTCCCTGAACCACGCCAGTACATCCCCAAATGCGGACTGGCCGGCTTCCAGCCCCACCATACCCGGCAGTACCGAACCATCCACCTGTCCGCAGATGCCTTTGACGGTGCGCTCACCGATCACGTCCTGGCCGGATACAATCACATCGCAAGTGGAAGTACCCATGACACGCACCAGTGTATTCTCCTCTACCTCTGCACCCACCGCCCCGGAGTGTGCATCGAAAGTGCCGACAGCTATCGCCACCTCCGAGGTGAGTCCCAGCCGCTCTGCCCACTCAGCACTCAGCTTACCTGCTGCCTGGTCTGAAGTGTAAGTCTCCTGATAAAGGTGTTTTTTCAGGGTGACCATATGCGGATCCAGTTTGGCTAAAAACTCATCTGGCGGCAACCCGCCCCAACTCGCATGCCACATGGCCTTGTGCCCTGCGGCACAGCGCGATCTCCTGAGCGCACTCAGATCGCTGGCCCCTGTGAGCAGAAACGTCATGAGGTCGCAATGCTCCACCCACGAATGCGCGGCCGCTTTCACGGCGGAATCCGCTCTGGAAATGTGTAATATCTTGGCCCAAAACCACTCCGATGAGTAAATGCCCCCTTCGAAGCGGGTAAAGTCTTCCCCACCCCAGGTGCGTGCCAGGGTGTTAATCTCGTCAGCCTCCGCTATGGCTGTGTGGTCCTTCCAGAGTACCATCATGGCGTTGGGGTTTTCTGCAAAGCCGGGAAGCAGCGAGAGCGCCGTGCCACTGGCATCCACGGGGACAGGCGACGAGCCGGTGGTATCGATACAAATACCCTTCACAGAAGCCGGGTGCACCCCTGTCTGCTTCACCACCTCCCTGATGGTGGCCTCCATGCCTTCGATGTGGTCCAGAGGGTGCTGTCGAAACCGGTTGGTGGCGGAATCACAATAGCGTCCTTCCCGCCAACGCTGATACCAATGCACCTGGCTGCCCAGGGTGCTGCCGTTGGCACTATCCACCAGCACAGACCGGACAGAGTCCGTACCAAAGTCTAATCCAATTACATACTGTTTTTCCATATGGATGCTGCGATATTTTTATTTAAACACTAAAGTAATCAAAATATTCTAATAAGTGTATTTCAAACACTTATCAATAGTTAATGCCCCCCTGCACCGGAAAATCATTGGATGACTGGCTGCTCGGTGTGAGCGCAGATGCATGCCAGGGCCTCCTGGCAGAGGTAGCGAAAAGGCTGGAAGTGGTGAGCACCCGCCTACCCTGGAAACAAAGCTGCTGCAAGTCGCATGGGACTTGCTAACCCTCTGGCAAACGTGCTGCAAGCTGCACGACGAAATCTCCGGGGCTAGCAAGGCTGTCGCTATTGTGTTTGGTGTTTGCTAACACCCGAGCAAACGTGCTGCAAACTGTAGGGAGCTTGCTAACCTTTTAGCAAACGTGCTGCAAGCTGTAGGGAGCTTGCTAACCCTCGGGCAAACGCCCTGCAAGCTGCAGGGCGAAATCACCGGGGCTAGCAAGGCTGTCGCTATGGTGTTTGGCGTTTGCTAATACCTATGATTGCGGGGGCAGACCGGGTGCACCCCTTATAGCCAACAATGGTTTGTTCAGGATGAAAAAACTGCTAGATTTGGTACAAGCGGTGGCAGCCAGGAGGTTGTTAGCCGGTGGTTAGACACAATAAATCTTCACGTATGGGAGAACCAGAAATAGAAAAAGATTTAGGAAAAGGTCAAGAAGAATCTACCAAGGGGTATATTCCGGGAAAACCATATTCAAAGCTAAGACGAGAATTAGCTGATGAAGATTTGTCAAATCCTGCAGTCCAAAAGTTATTGCTTAGCGAAATTGATAAACTAGAATTGCGAGTTTCAGATTTAGAGATAATTGAGCAAAACTTCCATAGTCTGGATAAGGACAAAGCAGTCCTGGTTGAAAAACTTAAAACCCACAATTCATTAGAAATTCTTTATGGTTTTTGTTTATCTATTGGTTCTGGATTACTAGGATTATCTTCTATGTTTAAAATCAATGAACAGGGTTGGATTTTTTTAGTTGTTGGTGGAATTTTGATAATTGGTGGAATTCTCTCAAAATATGTGAAATGGAGTTAACGATAACAGGAATCGGGGATAAAGGAAACCTTGCCAATGAGAGAATTGGACTTAAGGCGATAAAAGATTGTGAACTAAAGTTTTATCAACTTTTTCGAACTGAATTTTTTGATGCAGGAGGTTTTAGCAATCGATCCAAATCCTCGTATTGGTTCGCTCCTAAAAAAGTCAAAGCAGGTGACAAAATCATCATTTATACTAAACATGGAACGGACAACTTTGAGATTAAAGAAGACGGTTCAACAATACATTGGTACTATTGGGGATTAGACCAACCAATTTTTATAAATGATAAACATGGTGTTGTTTTAGTAGAAATCAACAATTGGCAAATGTCGAAGGATAAATAACTGTGTCTAACAAACGCTCATCCGCCATGTGTCAAAGTGCCTTCTGAAAGTGCATCGGGACTCGCCCGCTACTCTGCCCATTCTGAAAGTTCATCGCTCGTATCAGCTTCTGTGATTCTAGACTTAGACTTGTGGAGCGCAGTGCATCGTGGATACTGTTGTAGTGGTTGGGCAGATTCGCTACTTTAGTGCTTTCTATCTATCTCGGGACACACGGCGGATAGCTGGTTAGGCTTCATCCCGCGAACTGCATAAATTAACTGAAATGGCAATAGAGTTCAACGTATTCCTCGGCGAACACTTGATCGGAACAACTTCTTTCGAACACGCTGACCCAACAATGGGAGTAGTTTATGGAACTATCAACTTCTTGGAGAGCTCATTTAACTATGACTTCTGGGTTAACTATTGTCGACAGAACTCTATTGAACTATTGGCGAACGAACCAGATGATCGTCTGGTGTCAACAGCTAATATCGATAAACTGCTTGCCGTCAACCCGAACTCTGGCGAACGCCTGAACCCACTTTCCAACCAGATCACAGGAATGGATTCAGATGAATTTGAGATAACACTAATGGGAATCGATTCAGATCAATACGAACGAACGTTTCCAGAACATATGAAGGAATACGAGGAGAGGTTCAAATAATGACGAAAGCCTAACAGACGCTGATCGGGCATATGTCTCCTGATAGCTATCGGGACTGGATACTTTGGAAGCACCCCTTGGTCAGGCAAGGCAAATAATCTACTTTTAATGTAAGAATTAAGCTCGGAGGCCACAGTGCCATATCTGGGGTGTTATCTGGCATAACCTCTATGAAAATTTTCATCACCTTTTTAACAATTGTGCTTTCATTTTGCTCCTTTGCTCAGGGAGATAGGGTTCAAATAAATGAACTCTTTTCAGAATTGGATTCGCTCTTACCAACTGACCAAACAATTACCATAACAGAGACTTATGAAGAATCAGCACCTCAGTTTCCAGGTGGTATCGTTGAATTTTACAAATACGTCCAATCCAGTCTTGAATATCCGGTAATAGCTAAGTCTTTGAATATTGAAGGTAGAGTTATTTTATCCTTCGAAATTCTTGCTGACGGAACTGTTAACAAAGATTCTGTAAAGATCCTGAACTCACCTAGTGAACATCTTAACAAAGAGGCCATACGATTAATCGCTAACTCTCCTGAATGGATTCCTGCCACCAGATCGAAAGCCGGAAACACTCCCATTCCAATAGCTGTAAGAATGGCACTTCCAATACTTTTTAGGATAGATTAACGCCAGTAACAAGCGCCAGCACGAATGCCAAACTGCCATTTTGCCAATTTCATTAAAGGTTAGAGCCCATTTGAAGACTTCATGAAATACCTCACAATTTTAATTTTAGCCATACTTTTCTCATGTTCAGCTGCAAAATTGCCATCAACAAATAAATCCATAAAACTTCTTGAAGGCATGTGGACCATAGCCCCAGCAGATGGTAAATCTGACACTATTGGGATGGATTTTGATGTGGATATAAATGGCGGTTCCAGAATAGTCAATAACCGTATATTGACGGATTCTGGAATGTACATTCATACTTACAACGATTCTAACGAATTAACTAAAGTGACAAAACTTGAACAGGTTCAAATTATTGAATTCATATTTGATGATCAAATTAAGGGCAGTCAATATCAATATGAAATCAACACAAAAGACTATAGCAACTTAGACCCAAGAAATAGCGGTCAAAAATATGATATTGAACTTTTTGAAGAAGACAAACAACTCTATCTCAAAACAATCTATCCTAAAGGTAGATCAACTTTAGTCCCTTTTATCGAACTTAATGCTCAATATTTCACCTTAAAGCGCAAAGATAAAAACGTAAGGTTCAAGAAAATACAGGCTCTAGTCGAGTAGACGGCCATGAGCCACTAGGCGTGCCCCTGGAACACTAGCCCAGACATTTCCAGCCTCTTCGTCTCACAGGGTTGTTCTCTTTCTCAGCGCAGCGGCATATCCGGGTTTCACCCGGACTCATTAGCAACTCTCCTCACAACTTTCTAACTTTATGATCATGAACGTCAAAGAAAGAATAGTGGAACGGGTCAATGCTATTAACGACCCCAGATTGTTGGATGAACTTCTTAAAGCGGTCGAGCTCGAATATGAAATCGAACATATTGATGAACTAACAGAAATTGAGAAAAAAGCCATAGACGAAGGGATCTCGGATGCAGACGCCGGGAAATTACATTCAAGCTCAGAAGCAAGCCAACTGGTTAAGAAATGGCTAAAAAAGTAAGATGGACAACAAAATCCATCATTGATCGAACGAATATTTACAAGTATTGGCTCGAACGTAACCAATCCGATAGCTACCCAGAAAAACTAGAACTGCTATTTGAAAAATCGGCAGAACTCATTGCCATCTTCCCAAACATAGGCACTCAAACTGACTACAGGAATGTGTACTCGAAAGTAGTTGGAGATTATAAAATTTTCTACCGTACTACAACCACTGAAATTCAAATCCTTAGAGTTTGGGATACCCGGCAACATCCTGACGCAACTGGATTATAATGAAAATTTTATCGGTCACTGCCCCTTTCCCGGCATTAGCGAACATCACCATGAATCTACCGTCCCAAATCGTCCAGTAGGTCTCAATACCAGGTTGCTTGGATCAATAGCTGACTTTCCTATCTTTAAGTTAAAAAAATGAGCTTCTTTGGAATATTTATAAGCAAGGGAAGTTAAAGGTTACCCGCAATCAGAATCAAATAGGGAAAAATGATAACATATCAAATCGAGAATAATCTTTCGCCGGAGGAATTCAAAGATGTACTCATAAAATCAACACTTGGTGAAAGAAGACCAGTTGAAGATTTTGAAAGAATTAAATCAATGGTTGAAAACGCCAACTTGATTATTACTGCAAGGGACGGAAACAGATTAGTCGGAGTGGCCAGGTCAGTGACCGACTTTGTTTATTGTACATATCTTTCTGACTTAGCTGTAGACGATGAGTATCAAAAAAAAGGAATTGGAAAAGAATTGATTCGTTTAACTAAAAAGGAAACCCAAAAAGCTATCACAATTCTTTTAGCCGCACCAAAAGCAGAAGGTTATTACCCGCACATTGGAATGACAAAACATAATGCCTGCTTTTTATTAGCTGATGAGACAGATTTAAAGTAATGAGTTCTAAATAAATCCTGATGAGGGATAGAGGGGAAAATTTTGCGTTTTCGGTTTTTGGGAAAGTATCGTGCTCATTTCCTGAGTGCTGTTCCACTAGTTTTTGATCTTCATACCTGTCTATCCGGCAGGAAGGCGCAATGCTCCCGATAACTCTCGGGGCTGGATACTTTGGACGCACCCCCTTGCCGGGCGCGGCGGATTCATTAGTTTTATCAGAACTTGCCAAGCCTGGGGCCGGGCCGCGTAGGGACATTGATTTAACAAACTCATACTGAATGAATTTGGAGGTTTTAGAAATGCGTAAAAACGAATATCTGATTTCAACTGACAAACAGAAATTGGACATAGAATCAATCCATAACTTTTTGACCTACGAATCGGGATGGAGCAATGGAATTCCAATTGAAAAAGTCGAAAAATCAATTGACAATTCCCTGAATTTCGGGGTTTACCTTGGACAAAAACTAATCGGTTACGCCAGAGTAATTTCTGATTTTTCTACCATAGCATATTTAGGAGATATTTTTATTCTGACAGAATATAGAGGACTTGGGTTAAGTAAATGGCTGATGGAAACGATCATGGACCATAAAGAATTGCAAGGTTTGAGGCGTTGGATTTTATTGACAAGCACCGCGGAATGGCTTTATGAAAAATATGGATTTACAAAACTCCCAAAACCAGAAATCTATATGGAGAAATATAATCCGAAGATTTACCTGAATAAAGCGTGACATACCAGACCTGCACAGAAGCCGGCTTTCGGATGAATTGGGCAGAGACCGCATCAAGTAATGTTTCGATAAGAGCATACTTAATTGACTTCAAGACAAATTCAGAGTAGGCTGAACCGCTCACCTATTCATTATGCAAAATCCAGGAGGGATTTAGGCGGGCCGCCCTCAGCGCCACAAACAACACTACGGTAAACATCCCCGCCAGGAGTAGGCCAATGGGAATCAGGTGTATGGTCCAGTGCAGGTCCACCTGGTAAGCAAAAGCAGCCAATAGCTGGTCTTTGGTCAGCATGGCAATGGGAAGCGCCAGGAGGAGCGTGAATACCGCTACGGAGACAAACTCCCTGCCAAACAAGACCACCAAACTTCTGAAGTCAGCACCCATAATCTTTCTCATGGCTATCTCAAACATCCTGTATCTGAAAAGATATGCCAGCACAGTATAGATGCCCAAAGCTGCCAGTACCAGTCCCATCACCATGAAGCTACCCAGCAACAGCAGCACGCTTTGCTCCCGGCTGTAATAAGCCTCCAGTTTTTGATCCACCGGCATGAGGTCGATTACGTCCTCCGCAAACTGATCCTGCAATATTCTTCTGATGCGAGGCATCTGATCCATCCTGGTGCGGATGTATAAGCCATTCCATGTGTTACTGATTTCCGGGTCGACCACCATCACCAGCGGCTGAATCCTACTGTGCATAGACTGGTAATGAAAGTCAGTAACCACTCCGGCCACTACCCCACCGGTGCCCCATTGATATTCAAATTTGGCCACCCTCCCATCATATACTATCTGGTCTATCAAGGTCTGGTTGAGGTAGGCCATCGGCTGGCTGGAAAGCTCAGGTGGCAGCTCCTCCTTCTTTTTGTGTATCCCCAACACCTCAAAGTAGTTTTCATCTATGATCATGTCATTTGATACTACCTCCTGAGACTCTCCATCCTCAGAAATAAGTTTGATAGACGAAAACATTAATTCATCCTTCCCCATCTGAGGTTGCCAAAACGCAGCCACATGTCCGGCTCCCAGGTATTGCTCCAGCTCATTGATGATAAACATTCGCTGTTTCGTTTGATCATTGACCCTGAGGAGCATCAAACCCTCCGGGTTATAGCCCAGGTCCTTTTTATTGATAAAAGCCTGCTGGAGTAGCAGTACCGTGAAAGTAGTAACCAATACAGAAGCCACCACAAACTGAAAAGTCACGAGTCCTTTTCGGATAACATCTCCCGGGAGGGCGGGGTTATAAAATTTTCTCAGTCCCTGGGCAGGCCGGGCACTCAATATGTAAAAGATGCCGATCATTCCAGAAAAAAGGCACAGGAACAGGGTACCGAGGTAAAACATCCCGATGTATATAAAATGTACCGGGGTAAGGACGATACCTGTCATGGACGTGAAGCTACCCTCACCCAAATCCAGCAAAAACACCGATCCGATCACAGCCAAAACCCAAATAATCAACAGCTCGAGCATAAAGTTCATGATGATCACCCTGCGCGAAGCTCCCATGATCCTGTGAAGCGCAATCTTTTTAAGCCCTTCTAAGGATTTGACCATGTTCAGGTTGGTCAGGTTGACTGTCACAATGATGATCAGTAGCAGCCCTGCCAGTATCATGAGTTTTACATTGGTGAGGCTCCCTTTAGGATTGTCCACCTTTATGTCATTGATGAAATGCAAGCCATTCAGGCTCTCAGCTTTCAGGCGAATGTCCTCATCGTATTTGGGGTTATCCCCAAAAAGCTGAATGGAAGTTTCTGCAAGGGCACCCTCCAGTTCTGTTTCCGTGGCATCCTCCTGCAGGAGCACGTAGGTATAAAAAGCAAACTGATCGTAGCTGCGCTGGTCGAAAGACTGGTACATCAGTCCGTTAATATTCAGGTCTACATTTTGTGGAAAGTCCTCATAAACCCCGGTGATTTGGAGGCTTCCCCCGTCTGTTTCGATCCGCTCCCCGAGGCAATCCGTGGTTCCAAACATTTTCAAGGCATAGGACTCGTTGATCATCAGGTCGCCAGGTTTGCTCAATGCCTGCCCGACAGATCCATTGATCATTTTAAAAGTAAAAATATCGAGCACTGAAGGCTCTGATCGGTAAAAATCTTTGGTCTCCAACTGCTGTTCCCTCCACATGAAACCCGGGTTCTTCCCGATCAAAGAAACCCGAGCCGAGCGGCTGACCAAGGAATAGTTACTTTCGAGGTACTCACCCACCTGACCATTGGTTATGGCCATTTGATCCGTAGAGGTCGGCGAATTCCACACAGATGAAATTCTGTAGATCCTTGAGTGGTTTTGATGATGATGATCATAAAGCAGCTCGTTGGCTACATAGATCAATATAAACGAGCAACTGCTAATCAATATAATCAGGGAAAACAAGCTGGTCAATGTGTATAGCCTGTCTCGATACAACTTACGAAGAGAGATGAATAAGCGCATAGGACAAAGGGTTATAGAAATTTAGACAATTCAAACATGCCAAACTTGATGCCAAGTAAAAAAACGCCCATTTTGCAGGATTAGAAGTTATTTTGCCATTCGGTTCTGCCCGTATGCGGACAATTTTTGTCCGATTAGCCGTATAACACCTGACCAGTCTTTCAAAAGATACCAAAAGAATATCCAATGGAAATAAAACCCTACCAAGAGCCCTATAGGGCGCAAATGCTCGCCGTTTGGGAAAAATCCGTGCTCGCCACTCACCAGTTTTTAAGTCAAACCGACTTCATCGCCATCAGGCAATTGGTAGGAACCATCGATTTCAGCCACTTTGATGTTCATTGCCTGGTGAATGACTCGCAGGTAATTGGATTTATAGGTGTGGCGGATAAGAAAGTGGAGATGCTCTTTTTGGATCCTGCATATTTTGGTCAGGGATTGGGTAAAAAACTAATGGAATTCGCCATGATTCAGCTAAAAGCCAACAAGGTGGATGTCAATGAGCAAAATGGGCAGGCTGTGGCCTTTTACGAGCATCTGGGTTTTGAAACTTATAAAAGAAGTGCCAAAGATGATCAGGGCAATGATTATCCAATCCTGAGAATGAAACGAACGACACAAAATATTTGAATGGTTGGGATAACCAAACACAAAAAAGCATGACAGTGCAACGCAGGTTTGACAAGGAACGTATAGGCACGGAACGCTCAACGTATCTGACAACATGCGAAAATTAATCCTTTACATCGCCTCATCGCTTGATGGCTACATCGCCAAACCCAATGACGACCTGAGTTTTTTGAATCTGGTTCAAAAAGAAGGGGAAGACTATGGCTACAATGATTTTGTTGGCACGGTGGACACGGTGATCATTGGCCGAAAGACCTATGAGTGGGTGATCGGTCAGGGATATGATTTCCCCCACGCAGACAAGGAATCATACATCATCACCAGACAGGAAAGACCAAAAGAGGGGAACCTGACTTTCTACACCGGCAGTCTCAAACAACTGGTGACTGACCTCAAAAAGAAAGCGGGTAAGAACATTTTCTGTGATGGTGGATCAGAAATCGTCCATCTTTTGCTCAAAGAAAAACTCATTGATGAGTTGATTTTGTCCGTCATTCCCATACTTGTAGGTGACGGAACCCCACTGTTCAAAACGGGTAGGCCTGAGCAGCTGCTGGAACTTAAGGAATCCAAAAGTTTTGAATCCGGCCTTGTTCAACTACATTATCACATGAAAGGATAACTATCCGCGGGGAGCACCACGCTACACAGCAAGATCCACTCCCCTTTTTCAAGATCAATCAATGACTGTGCATGAGTCCCGCTAAGTTTATCATACAGAGAAGCCCGCGCTAAAGAGCATCCGGTCATCGGAGCGCTCATGGTGGAGGTCTACTCACAGCTGGAGGGCTTCCCTACCCCCGAGGAGCAACCCAAATACTACGAAATGCTCACCAATGTGGGTACGCTTACCCAAAAGCCACAGGTGCACCTGCTGGCGGCCTACTCACCAGCTCAGGTACTGGCAGGATGTGTGCTGTACATTGGCGACATGCAATATTACGGGTCAGGCGGTACGGCTACCCGGGAAGAAAATAGTGCGGGATTTCGATTATTGGCAGTGGATCCCCGCTTCAGAGGTCAGGGCATCGGAAAGCTCCTGACGAAGTTTTGTATGGAGAGGGCTCGTGAAGAGAGGCGTCAGCAGTTGATTATTCATTCTACCAAGGCCATGCAGGTAGCCTGGGCAATGTATCAACGCATGGGTTTCCGTCGGTCGGAAGACCTGGATTTTATGCAGGGGACACTGGAAGTCTATGGCTTTCGACTGCCTCTTGGTGATTAAATTTAGGTAATTCTTAATGTCTCAGCTTATCACTCAGCATCTTCAGCTCGATCATGGAGGCTATACCCGAGATGGACATGGCACACCCGATGAAAGTAATCATCAAGGAGATCACCAGTGAATTTTGCTGACTAAAAACCAGGAAACCGATGGCAATAAAACCAATTCCGAAAAAGGCCAGGATGGCATTCACGATTTGAAATTTTCTAATCTTTTCCATATTTCATTGATATTTTCAATACAAAGGAAGGGCATCTATAAATATTTCTCAATAGCAGCTTAAATATTTAGACACGAGTTACTTTTAAAACACTCCCTTTGTAAATCGTGCATTTTGGAGGTCGCTTTTTACCAGAATATTGCCAATTCATTTAACGGTTCATCCCCTGACAACCCGGGCAGCGATGCCTCGTTACATGCAGAAGGATCAATCCAACCTCTCACCTGTATGAAAAACCTCCTGAAACTTGAAGAAGCGGCCATGTTTGGCCTCTCTATTTATCTTTTTACGTTGACCTCATTTAGCTGGTGGTGGTACCCTGCGCTCCTGTTGCTGCCAGACATTGGCATGATCGGATATGTCATCAATACCCGGGTAGGTGCACTTACTTACAATGTGCTCCATCACAAGGGACTTGCAGTGGTCATACTTTTGGCAGGATGGTACTTTGCAGCGGATGCACTGGCCCTTTCGGGGATCATACTCTTTGGACATGCCAGCATGGATCGTCTGTTTGGCTATGGACTGAAGTACCCGGATCACTTCCAGCATACCAGCCTGGGGTGGATGAAGGCTCAGTCCGTGCCTAATGATGAAAACTAACCTCCAGGTCCCGGATTTCATCAAGTATGGCCGCCAGCCTTTCTGCGGTCTCTTCATGGGATACATTGGACTTCAGTAAATCAAACATCTCAGCGTAGATGCTGATCTCAAAGTCTCTTTTGGTGCCATCTGAAAGGAAAAGTGCCCTCCGAATGATGGACATGGCGGTACGAAGTGAAGTGTGTACCTCCGCGGTTTTCTGCTGGGCACAGGCAGTCTGGGCATATCGCACCTGCACATAGGAAAGTGCCAGCAGCATCTTCACAAAGCGCTCATTCATGTCAACATGTCCCGTATCAGCCTTCAGGTCATAATGAAGCTGAACCAGACTGGGCAGTGCCATGTCTATTACCTCCCTGCTGTCTTTGTTATGCAACTTATCCCTGAGCAGGTAAATCTGGCGAATGGTGGTAGAGAGCTCTTCCTTACTGCGATCCCGGGCGCTCTCCTCATAATAGAGTTTCGTATTGGCAAGCCTCACGACCGGTTCCCGGGCCAAATTGGTCAAACTCACCGGCAGGTGATGCGTCTGATAGGCGTCAATGGCAAAAAGCACATTGAAGAAAAACAAGATAAAACTGACATACCTGACCAGCGACATTTTAGCTGTTAGTTATCCGAAAGTAATTGTAGTGGCCTGATCTGATCGGGGTGAATGCGATGAACATGCTCATCTACCAGCACTACTTTCTTATCAATGTGTTTTAAAAATTTCCCCAGCTGAGTTTCCAGCATCAACAATTGCCCGTCATAGGAATACATGCCCGATTCCTTTTTCAGATCCTCCTTGTCACGCTCCAGGTCTCTGCGTGTGATGCATGATGTTTTCAGAAATGAAATGAAGGTTTTCATGTCAAAGTCCCCCTCCAATTTTTGAATATCTGCCAAAGAGCGCTTGTATTCATGATGGCTAATACCGGTGTTGACTGTAGGATCCTGAAGCAGATCCAGCACCAATGAATCATAGTGGTGAAGATGCTCCAGCACAGCTATGATATTAGCCCGGTAGTTGTTGTTGGTACAAAACTCTGAAAGACCTTCATAAGTCTTCAGTCCATCGGACACCTCCAGCCACTTGGCTGTTAACCGATCATACTCAGCTTCGATGCTCACAGGGAAATCCTGAGCCTGGAGTGACCATACCAACGAAATGCTGAACAGGACACTAAGACATAAATGTGGGTTCTTCATTTTACAAAGCTAGAACACCACACCACGCGAAAGACTCGCACAAATTCTGTAATCTCTTATCCGTAAAAACAACTAGAAGGAGCCTTACGAAACCTCATGGGTTTGGGGCGTCACATTGGGCATCACCATTACGGGGGCATTGGCCTGAGTGATGATATTGGCGATGTGGCTCCCGGGTTCATTGTCTACCCCGTTGCTGTTCACCCCCAAAATAATCAGGTCGAAGGCGTTTTCCTGAATAAACCTAAGCACCTCTCCCCTCACCTCTCCGCCAAGGATCACCGGTTGAATCTTGGTTTTCTGACTTCTTTCCAGCGTCAGGCAAAAATCATCCATTTGCTTCCTGAGCCCCTCCATGAGGCGAATATCACGGTTCTTATCTAAGGGTCCTGATGGAAATACGTGAAGCAGGGTAAGTCTTGAATTCTCTGGAGCAATGAGCTGAAGGCCCAGCTGCACGGCATGCCAGGCTGCCTGAGAAAAGTCTGTTGGGATAAGTATCTGATGGAATAAATTCATAGCAACAATGGCAGAGTATCTCACAAAAGTACCCTCGCATCTTTTGGGGGCACGTGATGATAGTCAATCCAAAAAATGAAATAAATCAGTACTTACCTAGGGCTTCTCTCAGGCACCTTTTGTAGGTTTATATTTCAAATAGCCAAATCTGGAAATCTCACATTTATGCCCATAAGCAGCGAATACCTTACGTCCTCCAATGGATTACAATTGCTCAATAAGATCTTTCTCGGGGCTGGAGAGGGCATAATCATTGTGGACAGTGAGGGTAAAATCAGGCTCATCAATAAGCGAGCGGAAGAGATTTTTGAATACGAGCAAAACGAACTAATTGGGAGGGTCATTGAAGACCTCATTCCCCAGAAGTACCACAAGCAACACGTGCCGCACCGTACTAAGTACATCGCCCATCCTGTGACCAGGCCTATGGGCATAGGGCGTCATCTGACCGGACAAAGAAAATCAGGAAGCGAGTTTCCGGTAGAAGTGAGTCTCAGTTATGTCATGCACGAAGATGAAAAGCTGGTAGTGGCCTTCATTTCGGACATTACGAGAAGAAAAGAACAGGAGGATGCACTGAAACAGAGCGAAGAGAAGCTCAAGCAGTACACCTCTGAGCTGGAGTCTAAAGTGCAGGAGCGAACTCAGGAACTGGAACACCTCAACCTGGGGCTCAAGAGCCAGATAAGAGAGCGTAAGCTGGCTGAAGCTGCCTTACAATCCAGTCTGGAAGAACTGAAGAAGGCCGAGAAGGAAATTCTTAATGCACTGGAAAAAGAAAAAGAACTCAATGAGATGAAATCGCGGTTCATCTCCATGGCCAGTCATGAATTTCGCACGCCCCTCACCACCATCCACTCTTCGGCCAATCTGGTGGCCAAATACACCGAAGCTGAGCAGCAAACCAATCGTGACAAGCACGTGAACCGAATCAAGTCTGCTGTCAATAACCTCACCAATATTCTCAATGACTTTCTCTCCCTGGAGAAATTGGAAAGTGGTGCCATCACCATGAAAGTAGAGCCTTTCAAAATGACCAGTTTATTTAGGGAAGTGGAAGAAGTATTTGAGCAAGGCCTGAAAAAAGATCAACAGCTGAAAATCACCATTGAAGAGGAAATTACTGAAGTAGTTTCTGATCCACACATTCTGAAAAACATCATCATCAACCTTATTTCGAATGCCATTAAATATTCGGATGAGGGAAAGACCATCACCGCCACCACCTCCAGGGTGAACGACCACATTCAGATTGCGATCAAAGACGAGGGGATTGGTATCCCGCTAGACGAGCAAAAAAACCTCTTTCAACGGTTCTTTCGGGCCGACAATGCCTCCAATATCCAGGGTACCGGCCTTGGACTGAATATTGTCAAAAGGTACCTTGACCTGATCAACGGAAGCATTACTTTTACCAGTAAGGAAAACCAGGGCAGTGAGTTTGTAATTTCTTTCCCCATCAAGCCCTGATCCATCAATGCCATGAAAAAGAAGATACTCATCATCGAAGATCAGCTGGAAGTACGGGAGAACATTGAAGAACTCCTCCAGCTCTCTCATTATGATCCCATCACCGCATCAGACGGCAAAGAGGGTGTAAAAAAAGCCCTGGAACACAAACCAGATCTGATACTCTGCGACATCATGATGCCGGAGATGGATGGCTATGAAGTGCTCTACCTCATTAGCAAAAACCCCGAGATTGCTTCCACTCCCTTTATTTTCCTGACCGCAAAAGCAGAAAAGACCGATTTCCGGAAAGGGATGAACATGGGCGCAGACGATTATATCACCAAGCCTTTTGAAGAAATGGAGCTCCTGGGCGCCATAGAACGGAGGTTGGAGAAATTCAACCGGCTCTCCAACAATGAGTCTCTGCAGGAATTTGTGGCCCGTGCCAAAGAATACCATGAACTCAAAGACCTGGAAAACAGTGGCAAAACACGGTCCTTCAAAAAGAAAGACATTATCTACCGGCATGGGGACTTTGCCTCCTACGCCTACAAAATCAAAAAGGGAAAGGTAAAGACCTACCAGATCAATACCGACGGTAAAGAATTCATCCTTGATGTGCTCTCTGACGGAGATTTTCTGGGCGAAAACGCCCTCATTCAGGACACCGAACGTACAGAGTTTGCCCAGGCACTGGAAGAGACCGAGCTCATTTTAGTCCCCCGCAAAGACTTTCAGGATCTGATTTTCCAAAACCGTGAAGTTTCAGGGCAATTCATCAAAATGCTTTCTAAGAACCTGCTGGAGAAAGAGCATGGGCTCGTGGAAATGGCCTACGATACCGTGAGAAAGCGTACCGCGGATGCACTGATGAAACTCTATAACAAGTATGAGGAAGACCACTTTGATGTGTCACGCTCAGACCTGGCCAGTATGGTGGGCACAGCCACCGAGTCGGTGATCAGGATTCTTTCTGAGTTCAAAAAAGATGGGTTTGTCAAAATAGAGGGCAGCACCATCCATGTGCTACTCCCTGAAAAGCTCAGCGCCATTCGATTCTGATGAACCGGACCCTGTACACTGTCAGGGTCTACGCTGACAATTGTCATAAGACTTTTTCGACGTGAGGTATTTCTTTGTAAGATGAGATATGCCTTGTTTTTCCACGTATTTATTTGGAGTGGTCTGCTGTATGCGCAGCCATCACATCATGAAGTGACTATTAGTTCAGGACACTTTGTCCTGCAAGGCACCACCAATCTCAATACCTTTGAATGTACACTCAGCCAAACCCTGCCGGGCAAGCCAATGGTAATTAAAACCACCAGCGAAACCCGTGAGGTTCGCTTTGAGGGCTTGGAACTGAGGTATCCCGTTGCGGAGTTTGATTGCGGCCTGGAGGCGATGAGTCAGGATTTAAGAAAGACACTGAAAAGCGATACTTACCCCAATCTACTCCTCCGCATCAATGACATCAGGATAAAAAATGAGCATCAGGAAGTGGCAAAGCTTACCGTCATTTCCTCTGTCTCGATCACCTTGGCCGGAGTATCTCACCATGCACTGGTGGAGAATGGATTGGTGATTAACCACTCCGAGGGTGCACTTACCCTGGCTGGTACACAGCACCTCAGTATGAATGATTTTAATCTGGAAGCTCCCACCAAGTTTTTTGGGATGGTGAAAGTAAACGATGAACTCAATGTCTCGTTTGAACTCAGAATGGAAGTGAAATCGCTCGACTGAGTGCAGTCGTGCGATTCCCTTTTAGTTGATTTAGTTTGAGCGCCTTCTGCTCGTGTTGCTTCTGTTTGGTCTCCTAAAGTTTCCTTTATTTGGATCCCTCGGTTTAGAAGATTGAGATCGCTGAAATGATCCTTTTTTCGGCTCCTTTTTGATGTCGGCAGCCGTCTCCGTGGGCTCAAACCCGTTTAACACCTCACTGGGAAGCGTCAAGCCTAGCAACTTCTCTATGCCTTTCACATATTCCATCTCATCCAGAGACACCAATGAGATGGCCTCTCCACTTGCTCCTGCCCTGCCCGTACGACCTATTCGGTGCACATAATCTTCAGGCACATTGGGTAGCTCGTAATTGATCACGTGTGGCAGAAGTGGAATATCTAATCCCCTGGCCGCTATGTCTGTGGCTACGAGTACACGCACAGTGCCTTTTTTGAATCCGGCAAGGGCCTTGGTACGCGCTCCCTGGCTTTTGTTGCCATGAATCTCAGCGGCCGTCAGTCCGTTTTTGGTCAGTATCTTTCCCAATTTGTTGGCTCCATGCTTCGTTCTGGTAAACACCAGTACCTGCTGCCAGTCACCTTCCGATATCAGCTTGGTAATCAACTGCGCCTTCTTGTTCTTGTCTACCCTGTAAATTTTTTGATCCACCTTCTCCGCTGTGGTATTCTCGGGCGTGGCCTCTACCAGCACCGGGTGATTCAGGATGCCATTAGCCAGCTGTTTGATTTCTCTTGAAAAGGTGGCTGAAAACAACAGATTTTGTCTCTTCTCTGGTACCAAAGCAAGAATTTTCTTGATATCCCTCAGGAAGCCCATGTCCAGCATACGATCTGCTTCATCCAGCACGAGGATCTCTACTTTGGCCAGCGACACGGCTTTCTGATTATACAGATCTAACAAACGCCCTGGAGTAGCCACCAAAACATCCACGCCATTTCTGAGCGCCCTGATCTGTGGATTAGCATTGACACCTCCAAAAATCACCGCAGATCGCAGATGAAGAAACTCACCATAAGTGTGCACATCCTCGTGCACCTGTGCTGCCAGCTCTCTTGTGGGTGTGAGAATGAGTGCCCGCACCACTGGTCTGCTCTGCTGCCGGCCTTCGGCCAGAATCTGTAGCATCGGCAACGCAAACCCTGCGGTCTTGCCTGTGCCTGTCTGAGCAGATGCTAAAATGTCTTTTCCTTGCAAAATGAGTGGAATGGCCTTTTCCTGAATTGGAGAAGGGGTATTATATCCTTTTTTGTTGACTGCATGCAACAGGGATTCGGATAGTCCCAAAGCTTTAAACGACATATAAATTGTTTGTGAAACGACAATTTATTTTAAATGTCATTTCTTGTAAGCCACAAAAGTACACCTTATTTATTCAGCATCAGGTTAAGATTTCATTTACACGGGGAATAATACCGTTTCTGGGGAGTATACATAAAGGAAGAAGCGGAGAATCTACTGACCCAACCCGCCAGTAAACACTCCGCTCTTACAACTAAAATGAGAAGCCACCTCCCGCAGGAGGCGGCCACTCAACTAAACAGGCTACTAAAATCCAATGGTGGCTTCAATCACTACACCACTAAATTCTGCTCCCTGATATTGGCTTCCATTCCATCCGGCTCCATCATATGATTGTTTCACATATTCCACTTTCGCCAGCACGTTTTTGGTCATGAACCAACCTCCTCCAAAATTGATTCGCTGCGCATCCCGAGCAGCAGCTGCATCGGCTACTTCCCCACTTACGCTATTGAAACGTCCACCAAGGTATAATTGCTCTTCACCACCAAATCTGTAAAGGGCTTCTGCTCCAAGCTGTGTGAAGCTGCCGCCTACGGCATCATCACCATTGCTCGTTACTTCAAACACTCCGAAGAACTCAAGGCCTTTGAATTTCACAAAAGGGTTGATCTGAAAGGCGGTCTGGTATTTAAAACCAGGATTGAATCTTGGGGAAAAGTCACTACTGGAAATGGTCTGAGTGCCCAACAACTGGTAGTATCGGCCCCCGGCACGGTCACCGTTGTACAGGTAATCCCTTGTTCCTTTGTCGGAACTGCTATAGAAAGATCCTGTCAAACGAAGACGTAGGTCATCATTGATCTGGTCATCATAGCCCAGCTTACCAAAGAGTACAAAGCCATCATCACCTGGCAGTGGACTTTGATTAAGTCGGCCATTGGTCGCTCCCAACACGCCTATGAAACCTGAGGTATTGATGGTAAGCTCTGCAAATGGCTCTGTGGTAAAAGAGTCCATGATGTAGTTGCCCACAAAAGGATTGAAAATAGCTCTGGCATTATCAGATCTTCTAAAGTGTGCATCACCATAGTTAAACTCGTCCATACCCACACGGATGGTGGCTACATTCATAAAGCCACTCATGAAATCCTTGCGGATAAAATCCAGCTTATCGATCTGTATGTATCCACCCTTCACATAAGCCTCTGTGTGGTGTCTGGAAGAAAGGTAGGTACGCAAATGCATTCTCATTCCATCAGCCAGCTGCACATCCAGATTCAGATTGGCAGTAGGCAAATTGAAATTATTGGCTAATTCTGTTAAAGAATCTCCTGCGTTACTTTGAGAAAGTCCCTGGAATTGCATGGCGAAATCACCGCCCACACGCACCTTTACACCGGTAAATTCTACATCATTCTGCTTTGAAGTCTCGAATACATTGAGACCATCTTTGTCATTGGCTCTGAAATACTGCAATGCTGGTTGCTGAGCGTAAGCGAACACCACCCCTGTCAAAAACAGGGCTGTTAAGATTGATTTGAGCTTAAAATTTTTCATGATCGATTCGTTTAAGTAGTCTGTTTATTTGTTGAGTAAAAGTTGATATTGGATGGTCACCTGATCGCCTGTAATGAGGGTTCCAAACATGGCCGTCGGTGGGTCTATCCCATAGTCCGACATTTTGATAGATACTTTACCGTCCACCTGCACGGCATTGGCTCCTTTGGGAGCGGTTTCTGCCTCCAGGGTGATGGTGCGCGATTCACCCGCGAGGGTGAGCACCCCAAGCCCTGTGGCTTTGCCACCAGATAGCGTCAGAGATTCTGCCGCGAAATAGATGGTGGGAAACTTTTCGCTTTTCAGCGCGTCGTAGGTCTTGTCGTCCATAATAGATTTTCCACTTTTGATGGACTCCACATTCACCTCTACTTTGAGGTTTGAAATGAGATTTTCTGCCATGGTACCAGAGACTACAAAGTCACCAACTTCAGACTCCCAATCGTGAAGGCTGGAAGTGCCTAAAATGGTCATGCTGCTCTGCGTTGGAGCTGACTTGAACTCCCACTGTCCGGTGGTCAGGCCTGATATAAGGAGGAGTGCTAATAGAAACTTCATTGTGTTTTTTTGTTTTAGTTGATAAGGCAAAGCTAGAGGACCAGGTGCACGCCAGGTATGACAAAACAACCGAGACTGGATGACCTTGATCACCCATTGGATTGACCCTTGTTAGGAGAAGAGCTGACGAAATACAGCAATTGGTGATCTGCTGGATTTTGGTTTATCTTAAGTCTAAAAAAAGAACCGAATGAAAGGGAATGATTCAAAAAAAGCACCACAGGACATTGAGGAATACATAGCCGGTTTCCCCATAGAGGTACAGGGAATTTTGAAAGCAATAAGAAAGACCATTCAGCAAGCCGCACCTGAGGCTACTGAATCCATCAGCTATGGGATACCCACCTTTTCTCAACATGGTGCACTTGTTCACTTCGGCGGATATAAGCAGCACATAGGCTTCTACCCCGCCCCAAGGGCAATTGAGGTATTCAAGGAAGAGCTGGCGGGGTATGAAGGTGGAAAAGGAACGGTTAAATTCCCAATAGACCGGCCGATCCCCATGGACCTGATCCGCCGAATTGTGCAGTATCGGCTAAAGGAGAATCTGGCCAGGTTAAAGAAATAAAAAAGCCAGCGCCTGATGTGATCAGAAGCTGGCTTCACTCTTCATTAGTGGTTATTATTTCTTCATTACACCTTTGCCCGTAGCTGCCCAAAAAATACCTCCGTAAATGTGCTCAAGAAATATAGCATCAGAGTAGGTTTCCGCCATGTGACCCATTGCGGTGTAGAAGGCTCTGCCCCCATCAAAATCGTGATACCAGGCTACAGGGTGAAAGCCATTCATTCCCTTGGCTTCCTTCTCACCCCATTTAGCCTTTACATCGTAAGTAGACTCATCCACCGTGATTAGGTAATTGAGATTGTCCACTTTTTCCTCCCCAAACTCGTACCATTCGTCTGTCCACCAACGCATATCAGGCATTAGCTGCATCCCCGGAAAGTTGCGATCCTCTACATTGATGGCGGCAGTCTGACGGTGTGGATGAATGTAGAACATGCGACCGATGAGCTGATTGTACCATGGCCAGTCATATTCGGTATCTGAAGCTGTATGAATGCCTACAAAGCCGTTTCCAGATTGGATAAACCGCTTAAAGGCCTCCTGCTGCTCGTCATTGAGGATGTCCTGAGTAGTCATCAGGAAAATGACAACATCATATTCAGCCAAAGCTTTATCATTAAACACCCTGGAAGCATCCTGATGCCAGTCCAGAGCAAAATCATTTCGCTTGGCAAGCCAGCGGATGGCATCTACCCCCTCATTCACCGCTTCATGATGGTATCCTGCCACTTTGGTAAAAAGCAGGGCCTTAAACTGCTGTCCAAAAGCGGTGAGTGACACCATGGAAAAAAGGACAAGCATTATCGTGACTTTTCTTTGCATAATTTCTGATTGTTTGAGTTTATGGAGTTTAGAATAAATTCAACCTCGAAAAGGTATGGAGGTCGAAAATAAAGAAAAATATGGACGGGGACGGAATAAAACAGCTGCTTAATCAGAGAATAGCCAAATGATCCATTAGCTATCAACATTTGGTTCCTTATTCCATTTCCCTCCGCCGGTTTTTCATTTCGAAATCCGGAAGGTGGTTAGCTTTGCACATTCAACATGAAAAAGAAGAATACAAAAACCATAGAAATTGAAATCATTAACTACGGAGCTTACAGCGAGTGGGATCGCGAGAGCAGTGAGCTCCCTAAATTCATAGCCCTCACAAATACCGTAAATGCAGTCATTGGTGCGGAGTTTGGAATGATCGTGGAGATCAGAAAGGCTAAAGGTCGGTACCTCGATTTTCTGATAGAGCATCCACCGTTTACTGACGCAACCGGAGAGGTGGAACCTCCCTTCAGGGGTACGTTCCGAGTGAAACACAATCCCTTTCAGTTTTTCCTGGGCGACTCCATATGGGCACCAGTGGAGGATAAAAGAGGCCCCTGGAAACTCTCTATCTTGCTGGAAGATGAAGTGCTCATTTCCAAAACCATCGTGATCAGCTGAGAGGGGTCAGAAATTACCTTCCGAAAGGAAGAGAAACTCATCGGTCACAAGCGATATTATTCGAAAATATATTCATCACTATATGCCACCTCATAAGCCTTAAGAAAGCCAATATATTCCTCTCTGAATGTTTTATGGCTATGGTGCTCTTCCTGATGTTTAATATAGTTAATCACATTTTCTTTCTGAGATTGCCCCACGGTAAAGGCTCCAAAACCATTCTGCCAGCCAAATTTTCCAGTTGCCAGTCCTTTTTCATTGATGAACTTAGAGGAGTTAGCCTTAATGTCCCGGATCAAATCAGATAGTGCTAAATCGGGTTTCATACCAATGAGCATATGCAAATGATCAGGCATACCATTGATGATCATTAATTTCTGTCCCTTGTTGGTAACAATACCGGTAATGTATTTATAGAGCTCCTCTTTCCATTTTGGGGAAATCATATTTTGGCGTCCTCTGACGGCAAAATCCACATGAACATAAAGTTGGGTATAGGTATTGGCCATAATGAGCTAGGTTCAATACGAAGAGGTTAATCTATAACAAATTCATGATTTTTGTTTCATTAATCGTTCTCCTGGTCGGTGGAGATGACATGTCGCTGCTACGCAGCTCTTCTAGAAACATTCCGCTCCTACGGAGCTAAATAGAAAGCCATATTCGAAGAAATCATCAGCACCAGAGGTGCTGCTAAATATTAATAGATAAAACCGTAAAGACATCCCCCGAGCTCCAGAGGAGCGACATTTTCATCTTATCATTCAATCAAATTGCATATCATCGAACTACATATCGCTGCTACGCAGCTTTTCTAGAAACATTCCGCTCCCACGGAGCTCTATTTGCAATCTGCTCTCGGAGCATAAAGGCATTCTTGCCAAATCATTAGCACCAAAGGTGCTTTATGTTATAGATCCCAACAACAACCACCCCTAGCTCCAGCGGAGCGACATTCATTAAACGTCATCTCCCAAATGTCCGTCAACATATCGCTGCTACGCAGCTCTCATTTGATTCATACGATTCCTATTAATATTAGGCTCCTACGGAGCTAAACCAACGTATTCCTGTACAATCATCAGCACCAGAGCTGCTAAATGTTAATAGATAAAACCGTGAAAACATCCCCCGAGCTCCAGAGGAGCAACATTTCCAATCTTAATATCATTCAATCAAATTGCATGTCGCTGCTACGCAGCTCTTCTGGAAACATTCCGCTCCACGGAGCTCTATTTGCAATCCGCTCTCGGAGCATAAAGGTATTCTAGCGAAATCATCAGCACCAGAGGTGCTTTATGTTATAGATCCCAACCACCACCACCCCTGGCTCCAGCGGAGCGACATTCATTAAACGTCATCTCCCAAATGTCCGACAACATGTCGCTGCTACGCAGCTCTTTTCTAATTCATACAATTCCTATTAATATTAGGCTCCTACGGAGCTAAACGAACGTATTCCATACAATCATCAGCACCAGAGGTGCTAAATATTAATAGATAAAATCGTGAAAACATCCCCCGAGCTCCAGCGGAGCGACATTCCCAATCTTAATATCATTCAATCAAATTGCATATCATCGAACTGCATGTCGCTGCTACGCAGCTCTTCTGGAAACATTCCGCTCCACGGAGCTCTATTTGCAATCCGCTCTCGGAGCATAAAGGTATTCTAGCGAAATCATCAGCACCAGAGGTGCCGGAATCATCAACACCGACTCGAAATATTAACAACCCAGCGGAGAGAACAACATCATGGACATTTGAGCCTCAAAACTGTGCATTTCGATACCGACACATTTAATGTTTCTCTTTTATCTTGACCCTCAAATCAAAAAATGAATATCGATGAATCTCCTATTGACAAAAAGAATCCTATTTGTGATCATCTTATTGGCTACCCTAGAGGTGAATGCACAAGACTATAAACCTCAGGTGAAGACGGATCACATCGCGATCGTAGTAGCCGACCTACCAGCAAGCGCTCAATTCTACTCCGAAATACTCGGTCTTGACGAAATCACCAACCAAACTAAGAAAACCAATATCCGTTGGTTCACCTTGGCTGACGGTGTGGAGTTGCACCTTATCAACAGAAGCAAAGAAGGCATCCAACTTATAAAAGATGTACATCTTGCCCTGGCTGTAAATGATTTTGAAGCCTTTGTGAACATGCTTAGGGAGAAGAAGGTGAATTTTGAGAACTGGCCCGGAGAGGCCAACAGCACCAACTCCAGACCTGATGGTGTCAGGCAGGTTTACATTCAGGATCCGGACGGATACTGGATTGAGATCAATGATGCCGCAAGATTTTGAACATATGGAAATTGTACCCTTTAACCACTCAAACATCGATCAGCTGACAAAGCTGATCATAGCGTTGTGGCCTGAGTGTAAATTTGATCAGGAGTATGCCAACTGCGTAAGAATCCTCGAATCAGACAAGGAATGCTACTTTCTGGCAAAAAACCACGATCAGTACATCGCATTTATTTACCTCAATCTCCGGTCCGATTATGTGGAAGGTGCCAACACATCTCCCGTCGGGTACATAGAGGGGATTTATGTGCAACCAGACTTCAGAAAACAAGGTGTGGCCAAAAAACTGATAGCAAGAGCGGAGGAATGGTGTAGGGAAAAGGGTGCGAGTTTTCTGGCATCGGATACTGAAATTGACAATTCAGGCAGTATCGCTTTTCATCAGCAAATGGGATTTGAAGTAACCAACCGGATAGTCACCTTCATCAAGGAACTCAAATAAAAAAGAGCGTCACATGTCCGGTGCGACGCTCATTCAACCCAAAACAACAACCTCAGAGTACTCTGAATCGCTCAAATGCCTCCTCCTCCAACCGCGCTCTATGATCTGGATGCGCGATCCTTATCAATGCCTTGGCTCGTTCCCTGAGATTCTTTCCATAAAGGGCTGCCACGCCATACTCCGTGACAATGTAATGAACGTGTGCTCTGGTGGTCACTACTCCGGCACCCTCTTTCAAAAACGAGGTGATCTTACTCTCACCCCGGGCTGTGACAGAAGGCAACGCAATGATTGGCTTACCCCCCGGTGAGAGTGAAGCACCCCTGATAAAATCCATCTGTCCTCCTACCCCGGAGTAAATCCGGGTTCCTATGGAATCCGCACTCACCTGGCCGGTGAGATCCACCTCAATGGCACTGTTCACACTGATCATATTGGGCATTCGCCTGATCACAGCGGTATCATTCACATACTGAATGTCCAGCATCCGTACAATCGGATTGTCATCCACAAAGTCATATAACTTCCTGGAGCCGATCATAAACCCCGACACAATTACATCTTTGTGCTTGGTCTTGTATTTATTGGTGATCACCCCATTCTCTACAAGAGGAATCACTCCGTCTGAAAACATCTCTGTATGTACGCCCAAATCCTTGTGATTGCCCAGACAGGAGAGCACTGCATCTGGAATAGCTCCTATACCCATCTGCATGGTGGCTCTGTCAGGAATCATTTCGGCTATGAGCTCTCCCATCTTTTTCTCCTCAGGAGTAATGGGGTGAGCTATTAATTCAGGCAGTGGCACATCCACCTCCACACAAGCTGTAAACATATCCTTGTGCAATAACCCATCTCCGTGAGTCCTTGGCATCTGTGGGTTCACCTGTGCGATCACCACTTTGGCCATATCCACTGCCGCCTTGGTAGCATCCACAGAGATCCCCAACGAGCAATATCCATGAGCATCGGGCGGCGAAACCTGCACAAGGGCCACATCCACCTTAATAATGCCCGATCTTATCATTAACGGAATTTCGCTTAAAAAACATGGGATGTAATCAGCATACCCCTCCTGGGTAGCTTGCCGACAGTTGGCTCCCAGGAAGAAGGAGTTCACATGAAAGCTATTTGCGTATTCAGGCCTGGCATAGGGGGCAGGTCCTTCCGTGTGTAAATGATATATTTTAACCCCCTCCAACTCCGAATGCCGTTCGGTCATAGCCTGTACCAACACATTGGGAGTGGCTCCGGCGGTGTGAATAAATACATGGTCACCAGATTTGATGTTGCGGACTGCTTCTACAGCAGACATTAAGTTTCTCATTATTCGATTATTTGATTGAAGCAATTATTTGATTGACTGGCCCCTGGCCAGATTCATTCGTTATCTTTCTTTCAGCAGGAACAAAATAGGAACAGTCATATAAACGCGTACGTTATTTCCTCGCTGCTTACCAGGAATCCAATTGGGACTGTTCTCAAGCACTTTCACAGCCTCCTCATCACACCCACCTCCTATGCCTTTTACCACCTGCACATCGGTGATACTCCCATCTTTCTCTATGACAAACCTCACAAACACCCGCCCGCTAATATCAAGTCTTTTCGCTAAATCGGGATACACAATGTTTTCGGAAACGAAAGTATAAAACGCCTTCAGTCCACCTGGAAATTGTGGCTGATCCTCCACAATCTGAAAGATCTCTTCCGCCTTCTCTTCCTCTGGCTCCTCCAGTACCACATCGTACATCACGTCTTTTACGGCCATATCCTCGGTTAGCTCCACATCCAGATCAAATTTCACCTCTTCCAGCACCTCAGCATCATCTATCTCCCTGAGCACAAAAACCTCAACCTTTCTAGGAGGAGGTGGTGGAGATTGTAAACTCGGAGGCACCTCCAGTATTTCGTCAAAATCAGAATTCACATTGCCCAAATCCACCAGCCGGGTCTCGTCATAAATCTTCCAATTGAAAGCAATAACCACAAACAGAAGGCTCAAACTCAGACCGATAAAAAAGAACAAGGGTCGGCGTTCGGCTTCCATTTTCTCGCGAGACCGTTTGATATCCAACAAACTCTGGTATTCATTAACGCTGTCTTTCTTGTGGAGCACTTTATTGGCTTGAATAGCCTCTGGCAGGCTGCCTTCCCGAGGGTCTACATGAGGCTTTGGAGGTGTGAGCGTCTTCATGATTATTGTTGATTAAATAATAAGCTAAGATCAATGGAAATGCTCCGCATAACTATGACGAACCTCACACCTAAAACTGATAGTCGTCAATCAGACCATCGATTTTTCTCACTTCATATACGCTGTTAGGTTTCTTTTTATTTTCTTTAATTCGTGAATTCTACCAAAGCTGTTTTTGAGCGTTTTGTCCCGCAAAACTCAGTGACCTACTGTTGTAAACTGCTCGACTATTTTGGTTTTGAATTTAAAATCAAAAAAAGCCGGCAAACCAAACTGGGAGATTACCGGTACACCCCAAAAACAAAGAAACACACCATCACCATCAATAATGATCTGAATCAATTCTCCTTTTTGGTCACCTTCCTACATGAAGTGGCTCATCTGGTCACCTTCAACGCACACGGACGAAAAGCAGCCCCTCATGGGCAAGAGTGGAAGGATAATTTCAAAAAAGTAGCCTCTCCGGTACTTAACGAATCTGTGTTCCCGGCACCTGTACTGCTGGCCCTCACCAACTATTTTAAAAACCCGAAAGCTGCCAGCTGTTCGGACCCCATTCTTTATAACGTCCTTAAGAAATTTGATGGTCCCACCAACCTGATTCCTCTGAGCAAAATATCGATTGGTCAGTCTTTTGAATTCAATGAAAAAGTCTATAAAAAATTGGAAAAAAAGAGAACCAGGAGTCTCTGTATGGAAGAACGATCCGCCAGACGCTATCTCATCTCTGAAGTTGCCCAGGTCACGCTGATTGAAGACTCGCTTGCGATTGGAGATTAAGTCTATATAACTATTCAATTATCAGATTGATATATTCCAAGGTTTATAGTAAATTGAATGCTTTGTTACCAACCATGCATAATTAATGTCCAACACAGTTTCCATTTACAACTTTAAGGGAGGCGTAGGGAAAACCACTACCGCACTCAATCTTGGAATCAGTTGGTCGAGATCATTTAAGGTGCTTCTGATAGACTTTGATCCTCAGTGCAACCTAACCAACGCCATCACCATCGAGGAGCCCAGAAATACCATCTACGACAATATCAGGAATTTGCTGCATGACCATGACCCGGATATCGAACCACTGGAGATCGCACCCTACCTGCACATCATTCCGGGAGATTTTCAAATGACTCAGATTGAATCTAATAATCAGTTTATCTCCTTTGGTACAGGGATCATTGCGCGCCTTCTGAGCACCCAGCGAAGAGAATACGATTTTATCATAATGGACTGCCCTACCAACTTTGGCGTGTTGGTGAAGGCCATCCTTGGGAGTTCTAAAAACATACTGATCCCGGCCCAGGCAGATAGTTTTTCTATCACAGGCATACAAACCCTGATGGGTTACCTGAATATGGTGGAGAATAGTCTCCTGAATATTCTGGGCGTATTTTTCAATATGTACAATGGCAACCTCATCCTATCACAGGAAAAGTTTAATGAAGCTAAAAACTCCTTTGGAAACCTCATATTAGACACTACAGTGAGCCGATCCATCAAGGTGGGTGAAGCTCTGGACATCGGCCAGGCCATCAGTGATTACTCTCCTGACAATACTGCTGCGGTTGAGTTTATGAAATTGAGCGATGAGCTGTTAGCTAAGTTTCTGGGGAATGTCTCCAGCCATGTGGTATTGGAGAACCTTAACCTTCAGGAGTAATCCCTGAAAAGCGTACCCGCCTATTCAACAAAAAAGGAATCCCCACAAGTGAAGATTCCTTTCTTTCAACAGTATATTCTAAAGCTTAATTTTTTCCTCCCTCTACGTCAAGTTTCTGACTCTGAGGTTGCAATACGTTTCCATCGCTATCTATGGCAATCACTTCACCATAACCAAGTGCCTTGATTTCTTCCATAATTTTCTTGCTATCTCCTACCACCAGCCAGGTCATCTTCTTCGGGTCTATGATGTCCTTGGCGAGCTTCTGCACCTGAGAAAGCTCAAGGTTTTGAACCGCTCCGGCATAGGTCTGATAGTAGTCATCCGCCAGGCCGTACCGCACTATATTGGCGATGGACCCCTCTACGGCATTCATGGTTTCCCATTGGCCCGGAAGGCTAAGTATCTCATTGGTTTTGGTCTTTTCAAACTCCTCTTTAGTGGCCGGGTTATCACCTACATATCCTGTAAGCTCGCCCATAATTTCCTTCATAGAAGAGGCCGTCTGATCGGTCTGCACGGGGGCGTATGCCAGGAACGGACGCTGGCCTTTAGCAGAATAAAGGAAGGTAAATGCTCCATAGGCCCAACCCTTATCCTCTCTGAGATTCATATTCACTCTGGAAGTAAACTCCCCGCCGAGTATATTATTCATCATGCTCACGCCTATCTCGCTTACTTCGCCATAAGGTTTGGTCAGGTGTCCTGTGATGATCACAGACTGTAGGGCGTCCGGTTTATCCATCACGTATATCTTGTTCTTATTGGGGGCGCCCACCATTTCCAGATTCTTCTTGGGTATCTCTCCTGATTTCCACTTTTTAAAATTCAATTCCAGTTTCTGTTTGAGATCATCCATGGAGATATCACCCACTGCCACGATCGTCGCATTGTTAGGCTTAAACCAGGTCTCATAGAACTTCATCAGATCTTCACGGGTCATGGCACTTACAGTAGACTCATATCCAGATCCGGTCAGCGGACTCCCGTAGGCATGCCCCTCACCATACAGAAATTTAGGCAGGGTACGAAGCGCCATAGACACCGGACTTTTCTTTTCGTTTTGTATGCCGACTATCTGCTGCTTCTGCAATCGCTCAAAATCCGCCTGCGGAAAAGCCGGGTTTAACACTACATCTGCAAAAAGAGCCAGCGACTGATCGAAATTATCTTTTAATGAAGAGAGGGTAACGTATGACTGGTCCAGATTAGCGCCGGTGTTCAGGTTAGCGCCCAGGAGTGCCAGCTCCTCATTGATCTGCAGGGCTGAACGGGTTTTTGTACCCTCATCCAGCATGTCCATGGTAAGGTTAGCAGTGCCAGCCTTCGCATATTGGTCAGCGGCATAGCCTGCATCAAATATCATTCTGAATTCAATGAGCGGAACAGTATTTCTCTGAGCAAGTACGACTTTCATGCCATTAGAAAGTGTTGCACGCTCCAGTTGTGGAAAAGCCACAGTAGCCGCCGGACCTACTTCAGGTAGTGCAGAGCGATCCACATCCTTGCCTGTGGTCTCATAGTCTGGAAAGGGGTTGATGTGCAATACGTACACACCATCACTCAGCCATTTATTAGCCACGGACTTAACACTACTGATCGAAGCATCTTTCATCCCCTTCAGCCGGGTTTTATAGAAATCAGGTGCCCCCCCAAAAACAGTGTTCATAGCGAGGATATCTGATTTTCCACCGAACCCTCCGATGCGCTCAATCCCACGGGTAAACCCGGCAAAATAGTCAGTTTTGATCCGCTTCAACTCTCCTGAGGTAGGACCATCTTTCAGAAATTTGGCCAGTTCCTCTTTGATCGCATTCTCCACCACCATATTGTCCACACCAGGCTTCACATTGGCCTGGATAACAAATATGCCAGCTATCTCATTCTCCCAGTTATAAGCACTCACACTCGTAGCAATCTGCTCATCATAGACCAGGCGTTTATAAAGACGCGAATTTTTCCCTTCGGCTAGTGCACCCGCAACAAAGTCAAGATCAAAAGCTTCGGGGTTACCCCACTCAGGCACATTCCAAACCATGTATATCCGTGACTGTGGTACTCTGTCTTGCTGCACCTGGCGAATTTCTCCGGTTCGTTTGGCCACATATGAACCATAATGCGTAACCGGAGGGCCGGATGGAATGTCTCCGAAGTGATCGACTACCTTTTGATAAATCTCTTCAGCATCGACATCTCCGGCGATCACTACCACCGCATTAGCAGCACCATAATAATCATTGAACCACTGCTTCACATCATCCAGAGCAGCAGCATTGAGGTCCTCCATAGAGCCAATGACCGTATGATTATAGGGATGCCCGTTTGGAAAGCAGGACTGTGTCACCAGGTCAAAAAACTTACCGTAGGGTTGATTCTCGCCCTGGCGCTTTTCGTTTTGCACCACTCCTCTTTGCTCATCCAGCTTTTCCTGAGAAATGGCATCCTTGAAGTGCCCCATGCGGTCAGACTCCATCCACAAGGCTACATCCAAGGCCGATTTTGGCACATTTTGAAAATAATTGGTACGGTCAAAATTGGTAGTACCATTCAGGTCTGTGGCACCAATTCGCTCCATGGCCTGGAAATAGTCGTCATCAAAGTTTTCACTTCCATTAAACATCAGGTGTTCAAAAAGATGTGCAAAACCAGTTTTACCAAATTTCTCGTTCTTCGAGCCCACATGATACCATACATTCACCGCTGCAATGGGTGCCTTATGGTCTTCGTGTACGATAAGTGTGAGTCCATTGCTAAGCACAAACTTTTGATACGGAATATCAAGTTGCGACAGGTCAAAGTCAAACTTTTCAGTTTCCTGTGCTGAGAGGGCATTCACTAAGAACAGCCCCACTAAAAACATTAGGTGAGTAGTTTTTTTCATAATCATGGGTTTTGATAATGTATCACAGATTTAACGCTTTAAATCTGGAAAGGCAAGTACTGAACAGCAAACGGTAAAATCACCTGTCAAATGGTTACAAATCACCCATTTGCAAACGCCTCTGCATCAACTGGTTCACTCCAACAAAAAATGCCAGGGGCGTCATTGTCCGCCAATTGACCACCTGAAGATGACCACCGAAATTGATGTAAGAATCTATTTCAAACCTGGCCATCTCTTCCTCCACAAAATCACGAAAATTGATGGCGGCAATCCAACCATCTTCTACCTCCTCAAACCACTCCTCATAGTAGCTATCGTCGCTCCCATGAAAATTCAGAATGTTCTCGCCGATCAGGATGAATTTATTAATACCAGTGTCAATCACATGCTCCACCACATTTCTTTTCAGGTGCATAATGTCATTGTTGATGGCATCATTCCATTCCCCTATCAATTCGATGATGATGAATCCTTCCTCATAATTCGCAAAAAGCACCTTCATGTAGAGCGTCTCCGAACCAAAAAAGTCCCAGGCCGGATCTATGAAATAGCCATAGATATTCTCAGAATACAGGTCATAATTGTACTCCTTTCCGAAAAAAGGTGACTGAGGATCTTCACTGGCGTCGTAGTACTGCTGCCAACTGTGATATGGTTCTATCTGATGCAAATCATTCCACTATTATTCGGTTATAAAATATTCTCCCCTCTTTATAAAGTGTAAGCAGATACATGCCAGATTGCAACTCCTCTACACTAAGCGTTCCTTCTGTTACCCGGGCTGTTTTTACCTTCTTGCCCTGTAAATCAAAAACAGATAAGTCCACCGGGAAGTTGACTCCCTCGGGCAAATGCAAATGCAGCAACCCCGAAACAGGATTGGGGTACACAAGGTTCAGTGAAAGACGAGCATCTTTTACCCCCAGCACCTCCTCCAAAAAGGTAAGGTCCTCTGACCCCCTTACGAATACCTGATAATCAGCATTGGACTGTCCTACATATCCGATAAGATCCACGGGCACTTGTGGAATACTCGTCCCCACCAGAGGATGCTCTATAGTACCTATTCTAAAAACCACCTCGGAATCATCTCCGGTCAGTGTATAATTGCCTACGGCAAAATCACCAGTTTCCACAAAGGAAACATCCTTGAGACTGATCAGTTCTGATTCGTATTCTTCACCCACTGCAGATAAGAGAATCTCCTGAGGCTCGGGAAGGGTATTTCCACTATTAAGAATATCAATTAATACAGGAGATTCTTCTATCTCAAAAAGGCCATTGTAGTCAAGAATTCCGCCAGTTACCACCACACTATCACCCTTCACAAGTACGGATGAGGCATTACCCAGATCAAGGCTTCGGACCACAAGCCCGGCAGTGCCGTCAAAGACCACCCGATTGTCCCGGTTGTTATTTTCACCGCCAATCACGATGCCCTTCACCGTGACAACACTTCCCTCAGCCATGGTGCGAGCCTCGGCAATGCTAATTACCGGCGGACGTTCTTCCTCCTCCTCCTCTACCAAAACCATGTCTTCCAAATCCCTTACTGAAACCTGATAGTCCCCTGAAAATTCCCCTACAAAGCCAGTGATGTCGAACAAACCATTCGGAATGCGCGTGCCCACCAATGGGTGTCCGGACGATCCTATTCTAAAAATCATAGTGCCCGTACCATCCATGATGTCAAAATTGCCTGCAGAGCCTCCCCCCGCAAAAGTGCCACCGGCATCTTTAAAAGCCACGTCTCTGATCACCACCAGCTCCGACTCATACTGCTCTCCTACTTCTGCAATGGTCACCTCCTGGGGTTCTGGCAATTGAGCTCCCTGAGCCTCCAGTGTAATGGTAATGGGGGATTGTTCTATCTGGAGTACACCAGCGTAGTCTGATAAGCCTCCGCTGACTACAATGCTATCTCCCTGCACAAGACCAGCAGATTCATTACCAGCATCGAAGCTACGTACCACAATGCCAGCCGTCCCATCAAATATCACCCGGCTATTTCCACTGTTATTTCCTGCGTCTATCACTACCCCGGTTACATAAGCCATGCTCCCCAGTTCCTGCTGACGAGCTTTTGCAATGGTGGTAACCGTGACCTCTCCTTCCTTGCCCTGCACATTCAATTCAATGGAGGTCAGGTTAGCTGAGGAATGAGTAACTGTACTTTCATAACTACCACCGTCAGCCTGCTGAGGCTCAAACTTGAGGTAAATCGTGAAAGTCTCAGAGACCACACCATCCGTATGGGCAAAAGTGCCTGATCCAGAAAAAGTAGCATTGTCTGAAGAAACATAAAACGGAGCATCAACCGTCACAGTCAGATCCGCCTCCAGATTATAGGCATTGACCTGGTACTGTTGGACAAGTGATTGACCAAAAGGTAGGGTGCCAAAGTTTTCACTGAAATTAGACCGGTCCAGTGAAATGAACGGCTCTGAAGCGGTTCCCCAAATTTCTCCCACCCATTCCGGGTGGTCCACAAATGGGTTTCTGTTGTTTTGATAGCCATAAGCCTTTTCATGCCTCGCGATCTCAGCAGCGTCTACCGGATCCTGCGCATGCCACCTCAGTAAAGTGAACAATACACCCAACTCGGGATCACCGGAAAAACTCTTGTGATCAACTAATTCAAGATCAAGCGCAGCACTTTCGTAGCGCATGTCCATATAAAACAATATACGAGCTACGTCTCCCTTGATTTCATCTCTGGGATCCCAAAAATCCGCATTGGTATAGGTATCTGGCGCCTCGCCTTCTGCATTGGCAGCGATGTTTTCCACATCGTTAAAGTCTTTATTGCTCTTGGATGTGTTCACGGTAGCATCCGAGGGCCTCAGGTTATGAACATCCGTATATGCTGTGTCTGAGAGGTCCGGAAACCCATGGGATTTGGGCCAGGTGTGCTCTCTGTTCCAATAATCAGGCTGGTTATTAGAAGCAAAATTAGCCTTTGGAATGGAGGCATTTTTATAGAAAAGAATGATATTATCCGGGTTATCAGGGTCTTCATCCAGGTCTGGTAAGATGGTATCACGAAAATCGCTATAGGCCCATACTTTGTGACCACTCGATATCCGGTGAAGTTGCTTTTTGAGTGCCTCGCCTGTGAGTCCCTCTGTGCCATCATAGTAGCCACTGGGGGCCTGGCCGTGACCTAAGAAACCCAAAAGGGCAAAAAGAAGAATGAAGGTATGCTTTTTCATAATTGGATTAAAGAAAAAAAAGGGAAGTATAACTTCCCTTTTTTATAAGTGTGAATCTAAATCTTAAAGTTTCTCCCAGGTACCGCCCTGGTAAATCACTGCAAGTGAAGGTTCAGTAGAAGCTCCACAGTAGATCGAGTAAGTCACCTGATACTTCTGTCCCTCTTCGATGCTTGAGTAGATCACCTCAAGTCGTGAGGTGATGGCGTCAAAGATTTGATCTTCTGACCACTCGAAGCAGCTAAAGTTTCCATAAGTACCCATGTTGCTCGCGCCGCCAGGGTTTATGTCTGCGAAATTATCAGAGATCCAGGTATAATCCGGTGCTCCGAAAGTCAGCTTAATGGTATTATCAGGAACCCAGGTAGTACCATCAAAAGCAAACAACAATGTTGCATCTATTACGGCAGTGTATGCTGTCCAGCTTCCACCCACTACTGTGTAAAGGTTGCTTCGGGTTTGTGTTGACCCGGAAGAACTGGAAAAGTACTTATACACAACCACCATTTCGTCCTCTTCCTGAGCATAAGGATAGTTGGTACTCAAATAGGTAGTAATGTAACTATCAGCGGGTAATGAGCTGCTGAAGTTATCATACTGACCTGGCGCACCCATAGCATCATAATCAGAAGCAGTCAGGTAATAGGCACTTGTCACCAACTCCCAGCTGCCAGATGAATAAGTGAAAAAGCTTCTGTTTGACTCAGGTTCTTCCAGAACGGTCACAGATACGTCTACCAATGCTTCCAGGATCACTTCTCCAATTTCCCAGGTAGGTGCATCTAATGTTTCAGTAGTTACATATTGAAAAGCCACATTGACAACCTGTCCATCAAATGCGCTGATGTCCATAGTTGACCAAACTTCTTCGCTCCAGCTGTTTCCGGCAGGCCACTGATCCACTGTAAGTTCAGTCCAGGTAGCAGCTGTTACATCTCCTGAAAAATCAGCTGAAATCTTTGCTTTGAGGATCAGGGCAGGATCTACGTCCAGAAAATTAATCACCTGATGGAATTTCAGTTTAGATTCGGTCACTTCAGAAAGGTCTATGGAAGGAGAAACCAACCAGTCATCGTTTGGAATCTCAGATCCTCCGGAAAATCCAGACATAGCCGCATTACCATTGAAAAACTGATTGTACCCAAAAGTCTGATCACCTACCAGTGAAATGGCAGTGTATCCGTCAATGTCCGTTTCGAAAACTTCACGGTGTATATTCTGAACACCAGCGTTTGAGAAATCTACTACAGGATCCTCAGAAGCATATTGGTAGTTGATGCCGTAAACATCACCATCAGTAGCATCTTGCACCTTAGCTGATAAAATTGTTGATAAAACTGCTTCCTTGTCATAAGATGGAGACAGGAAGCCTGCAGCTACCAGTACTGAATCCGCAGCGATAGTACCCGTATAATCCTCAGCTTCTACATCATACAAAGACGCACGGCTGTAAGTGTTGGCTTCAGCACTGTTTCCCTGGTACTGAGCGTAAGTCACATTTGCTGAAGATCCTTTAGCCAACTGTGGAAACTTCTTGCTCAAAATGTACGGAATGTACTTACGAGCCTGGTCATCAGAAAAGTTGTAGAAACTATTCATGCTGGATGAATCACTACCGTTCTCCGCTATTGGCAACGCCAATTCGAAATCGTCTTCCGTCATGGTGAAGGCCACATCTGAGGTCACACCACCTGTACTCCCCTTATCCAGGTCATCGTATACGTCCTGCATAGGATCGCATGCAAATACCCCCACTAATAATAAGGCGTAAATGAATTTTATATTTTTGAATATCATCTTAAATATTTTTCAGAGTCGTTAATTAAAAATTGATCTTCAGACCTGTAGTCCATGTTCTACCTACACCGTAGAATACGCTTGCCCCTGCTGCGGTAGAATTGGTATCCTGTGCATCTGAGATGTATTCCACGTCAAACAAGTTGTTGGCATTCACGAACAAATTGGCATCCAGATCACCAATTTTGAAGTCGTATCTGGCTTTCACATCCAGCAATCCGTAAGTAGGTACTTCCCATGCCTGTACGCCGGCTATTTCAGAGCTTGTTCTGTTCGTAGGATCGTAGTCCGCATAGAACTTAGAGAAATAAGTATAAAGTACGCCTACCTTGAAAGCAGGTATGATGTTATAATCAATACCCAAAGCTGCTGTAGTTTGTGCTGAACCTCCCACTTTGATGTCTGCGATGTACAGCTGATCAATTGTTTCGATGATGTTCTGCTGCTCATCAAATACGTTCACACTGTTCACGTCATCAGACCATGTCCAGTCACCGAGTGAAAGCATACCTAAAACTTTCAATGATTTCATCGGAGTATAAGTGAAGTCTATCTCCACTCCCTGGTGCAAAGCATTCACACCCAAAATGTTGGCATAGTATAGTTGATCATCCTCCCCCTGGAAACTCTTTGTAAATGTACGGTCGCTCCATCCTGTTCTGTACAGGTTCACGTTTCCTGAAAACTTAGGGCTTCTGTATCCATAACCCAGCTCATAGCTAAGAATCTTCTGGTTTTCTGCCTCTGAGTTGATGTCGTTTCTAAAGTTTTGGAATACCGCATCGAAATCCGGTGCTTTCTCGAAGTAACCTACATTGGCGAATACATTGTGATTTCTGTCCAGTCTGTAGTTGGCACCACCTTTTACCTGGTAGCCAAAGAAGTTCTGCCATGGTGTGGCCTGATCTTCTGGAGCATACTGGAAGTAATCAATTCTTTGGTAGGATGTATTAGAGGCAGAAAGAGTTAAAAATGCATCCAGAGGTCCTTTTTCATACTCTGCCTGCAAAAAGGCTCCTGCCCACCCTACTAAACCGTCATTGTAGTAATCTCTTTTGTCTCCTACGTTCAATGCTGCGTCCGGGCGGTTCATGTTGTTGTCATCATAAACATACTCAGCTCCGAGTAGGTCATACACCTCAGAGAAGTGAATACCCTTGTAGAAGCGACCATCCAAACCAGCCAGAATGTCAACATTGTCATTCAACTTATGGGTAAATGTAGAAAGTACACCATACCACCTGTGGTCATTTCTGGAAGCTCTCAGGTAACCAAGTGCTCTGCCATCAGATGAGGTCTGGTTAAGGTCCACGATTGCATCCAGATCATATGGGCTATAAGTACCACCTGTCCTGTAGTTGTTAAATGTAGGCTCAAATCCTGTAACAGCATCTTCTTCAGTGGCGTATCCACCTCCTCCACCAGTACCGGTAGAGTAATATACGGCTGTAGACAATTCTGACTTGTTGCCGATGGTCCAGTAATGGTTCAATGAAAACTGCGGTTTGTGGTAGAAGTTATCTTCCACATTCACTACATCCCCGTTCAGTACACCCCAGTCAGCATTGTACCTCAAGCCTTGTGGTGCGTCTCTGAATTTGGCGATAGACTGCATGTTTTGTCTCTGGCCGTGAACCTGTGGCGCGCCGAATCCTGTGAAAGAAAGGGTATGCTTGTCGTTCAGAACTTTAGAAATGTTCATGAAGTAGTTATAACCTACAAACTGTGTACCGTCTGCCCATCCGTCTCCGGTGATTTTAGCACCTGATACAGAGATGGCCCAGTTGTTCTCAGTAAGACCAGTATTCAAAGAAAAGGAAGTCTTCAGGTAGCCGTTGTTACCAAATCCCTGGTACACGTTACCACCTTTTTCCAGCTCCGTTGTTTTAGTGATGATGTTGATTGTACCTCCAATAGAAGGCACAGCAACTTTGGAAGCACCCAGACCTCTCTGCACCTGCATGAAAGTCGTCACATCGGTCAGACCAGCCCAGTTAGACCAGTAAATGTTTCCATTCTCCATGTCATTCACTGGCACACCGTTGATCAATACGGCTACGTTTTCGTCGTTGAAACCACGAACGTTGATTCGTGAGTCACCGTATCCACCACCCTGCTTGGTCGCATATACTCCGGGGGTACTCTTTAGCAACTCAGGAAACTCCTGATTAGAAGCACCTTCTTCAATCATCGTTCTGTTGATGGTCGAAACAGCCACTGGCGTCTTACGATCCACTGCCACAGAAGCAATTACTTCCAAAGGGCTCAACTCATTAGCACCTGGTGCTAACTCGATTCTGCCCAGGCTTTGTGTTTCGCTAAGGTTGATTGTTTTCTCAATAGTCTGAAATCCAACAAATGAGATCACGATGGTAGCCGTGCTCTTATCTACTGTTAAGCTGAATTCTCCATTGAAATCAGTAATGGTTCCGTTGGTCGTTCCTTTTAGAACAACGCTCGCTCCTGGTAGCCCCTCTCCGTTCTCAGCATCCACTACAGTTCCTGTAATTTTGCTTTGCCCGAAAGATGCCACCGATGCCAGAAGCATCGAAGCGACAAGTGCATAATTGCGTAAAGTTTTCCTCATTGCGTTTACTTTTTGTTTTTTAAACTCCCGGCAAAAATAGGCTTTCGCCCGACCAGTGAAGTTCAGGTTTTGGTTAATTTTTCTAGTCGATTTGACCCTCCAAGTTAACACCATGTCTCCTTAGATATAAATGGTCTTAAAAATTTCTTAATATGACAGTGAAGAGATTCTGATATTACATTTATTGTAAAAAAGTCTTTGCTAAAACCGCTCATAATCAAAATATAATACGTAACATTAAATTAACATTAAGTTAACACATCAACTTAATGAGTTGCCATAATTTTCAAGCACTGCCCGTACCGAGCCGTAACGTTTCAATTCACTTTCGGCCTCTTTTTGACCTATTTTCAGCTCGTTCATCAACATTCTCACGCCACGAGCCACCAGCTTTTGATTGCTGAGCTGCATATCCACCATTTTGTTACCTCTCACCCTGCCCAGCTTGATCATTACCGAGGTTGAGATCATATTCAGAATCATTTTCTGAGCAGTTCCCGATTTCATCCGGGTGCTCCCTGTGACAAACTCAGGCCCCACTACCGCCTCTACGGGATATTCCACAGCTTTGCCCAGAGGAGAATCTGCGCTACAAGCGATACAGCCGGTCAGCAGTCCATGGCTACGAGCCTGACGAACTCCGCCGATCACATAAGGTGTGGTACCGGAAGCCGCCAAACCAATCACCGTATCTTTTTCATCTGGCAAATAAGCTTTCAAATCCTCCCATGCCTGATTCTGATCATCTTCCGCAAACTCCACGGCCCTGCGGATGGCGCCATCACCGCCTGCGATAATGCCTACCACCAGATCATGTGGCACCCCAAAAGTGGGCGGACATTCGGAGGCATCGACCACACCCAGTCGACCACTTGTGCCTGAACCAATATAAAATAATCGTCCCCCTTCCTGCATTCGAGCAACAATGGCATTGACCAGCTTCTCTATTTCAGGGATGACCCTGGCCACGGCTCCTGCTACTGTGGCATCTTCGTCATTAACGCTTTTCAAAATGTCCGCAGTAGACATCTTCTCTATGTGTTCGTATTTTGAGGTCTTTTCGGTATCTGGTAACCTATCCATGTTTTTGATGATATAAAGTGAGTCCCGCAATGGGGCTTTGCGCAATCAGGTCGATGCGGTATCCGTATCCCGAAGCAACGCGACGAAGAATATTACTTAAAAGATGAGCCACAGAGCCTATGAACCTAAATGATGCTCCCAGATATTTTTCCCGCTCGGGAAAAAAAGCCTGAAAATAGCGATGAAAAGCTCCGGCCACCAACTGATAAATAAAAGGGTGATTTTGATGTTCAACAATAAAAGGGACCAACTGAGCCAGAAAGGTATTGGCCCCGGGTTGCTTATAAACAGTCTCCAATACGGAAGCTTCATTCATTTCAGGGTATTCTAGGCCAAACAGGGCCCGAAGGTCGTCCGGTAAGCCATGCCGAAGATGAGATTGTAACAGCGATCTGCCCAGGTCACAGCCGCTCCCCTCATCTCCCAAAACATATCCGAGAGACGGGATTCGCCTGCTTATTCCCTGCCCATCGTAAAGTGCAGCCCCTGATCCGGTACCTAATAAACAAACATATCCGGGCTGTTCCGCGAAAAGAGACCGGGCAGCACCAAGTGTATCCGGATACGATCTGGACTTAGCCCCTGGATAAAACAGCTCCAACAGAGCATTCAAAGATGCTGCTTCTTGCTCCGACACGATGCCAGCACCGTAAAAATAGACATTGGAAATACCCTTTAAGCTTGCAAGCTCCCGTGGTAACTCTTTCAGGTAAGCATCAAAATCCTGAATTTTCAGATTAAAGCCCTTTGAAGTGAACTGCGATATCTGCTGACCATTCAGTAGCCTCCAGTCTGTTTTTGTGCCTCCTGCATCTGCTATCAATATCATGGTACTAAGATGCCAATTTGCGTGAACCTCTCAAAGACTTTTTCTGTATGTGGAGCATCTGGGAGCTCATCTGTAAGGTCCTGGCCCGCCCAATGTTCGTAATGTTTGCCATCTCGCCACATTCGTGAGATCGTCACGTCATATACCCGACCCTGGTAAGCAATCCATATTTCATCCTTGTCCTGCCCGTTTCTCAGAGCGAGCTGCGATCTGGTGATTTCCTTCATCTAGCGAAAAGTCACCAGGGTAATGCCACTGCCTCCAAACTCAATGTGTTCATCCACCGCCTTATCTATGCTTTGGTGGCTCTTCAGATAATTTCTGATCACATCTCTTAAGATACCATGCCCTTTGCCATGAATGATCCGCACCTGATCTGTACCCAACAGCAGCGCCTGATCGATGTACTCATCCACCTTCTGCAAAGCCTCATCAGCCCGCACGCCCCGCACATCTATCTCGCCATTGAATTGGGACATCTTGTCAATCATATTAATGCCTCCGATTTTGCGTGCTCTCGACTCCTGTTTGACCGCCTGAGCGCTGGCCCGCCGGAGTCTGCTCAATTCTATAAAGGAAATGATATTGCCAAAACGAACCTGCGCCTGCTTGCCTTTTACATTCATCACCTCCCCTGAAGTGTCCTGTCCCTCTATGGTCACGTGCTGACCCACTTTTATTTCTTCGGCCTTCTTCCGTTTTTCCTCCTTCTTTATACTTTCCTCCTGTGTTTTTTTGTAGTGCTCCAGATCAGACCGCAACCGGCGGGTCTTCTCCTTGTCTGCACTACTTTCTTTTATTCCCCGTATGGTGTTTTCAATTCGCTGATTGGCCTCCTCCACAATTTGCTTGGCTCTGGCTTTTGCTTCTTTGATCAGTCGCTTTTGCTCTTCCTGGAGCATCTCTTTGAGCGCTTGATAGTCCGTTTTGATGCCAATGACCTCTTTCTCTTCCTTTTCCAACTTTTTGGTGAGCTTCTGGAATTTATTCCGTTCAGATTCGAGGCTGTTCAGAAGCAATTCATAATCCACCTGACTGGTCCCCACAAAGCTTTTGGCATTCTCAATGATCTTAGCGGGCAGGCCTATTTTCCTTGCTATCTCAAAGGCGAAAGAGCTCCCCGGCTTACCTACTTCCAGCTCAAAAAGTGGCTCCAAAGCGCCCACATCATACTTCATGGCGCCATTCACCACTCCGGGGTGATTCTCGGCAAATTTCTTAAGGTTCTGATAGTGCGTAGTAACCACCCCAAAGGCCTTTCGGTCATTCAACTGTCCCAGTATAGACTCAGCGATGGCTCCTCCAAACTGTGGTTCTGTACCCGTACCAAACTCATCGATCAGGAAAAGGCTATTTCGATCAGCCATTTCATCAAAGTAACGCATGGCTGTAAGGTGCGAGCTATAGGTACTCAGGTCGTTTTCCAGTGACTGGGTATCCCCAATATCCAAAAAGATACTTTGGAAAACACCAAACGTGGATGCCTCGCTGGCCGGCACCAAAAAGCCACACTGAAACATATATTGTAGTAACCCGACCGTTTTTAATGCTACAGACTTACCGCCGGCATTTGGTCCGGAAATGACCAAAATCCTATTTTCCTGTCTACTGAGCTCCAGAGACAATGGAATGGTGGGCTTACCCGAAGCAGTATGAGACAACCAAAGCAAGGGGTGCCTGGCACCATACCATTTAACCATGGGATTTTTAGTCACTCCCGGCTTTACAGCATCAATGGTTTTGGAGAATACAGCCTTGGCATGAATGAAATCCAACAGACCTATGAAAAAAGCCCCTTTGTCCAAATCCTCCACTGACTCCCTCACAAGGTCAGTGAGCCTGGTTAATATCCGCGCAATTTCCCGCTTCTCCTGGTACTGCAACTCACGCACTTCATTGTTCAACTGCAGGGCCTCTGTAGGCTCCATGTAAACGGTTTGTCCGGTAGCAGATTCATCATGGATAAATCCCTGAATTCGCCTCTTATGCTCTGCCTTCACTGGAATCACCAGGCGGCCTTCCCGGATGGTAACCGAGCTGTCCTCATCTGTGAGTTTGTCCTGGATAGCCTTACGGAGCACTTTATTAATGGCTGTACGGACGGCGCGCTCCTTCTGAATAAGCAGAGCACGGATGGAAGCCAGTTCGGGACTGGCATTGTCCCGCACCACTCCTTTCTCATCCACAATGAGTTCTATGGCCTTAATCAGGTTTTGATCTGCAATGAATCCGTACGTCAGGCTACACAACTCGGGATAGACCTCCTGATGTTTTTTGAGGTATTGAGTCCAATCATAGAGCAGAGCGAGTAGTGACTTCAACTGTGCGAAATCCTCAGCCTGCAGAAAGGTACCCTTGACTTTAATTTTCTTCAGAAAAACCCGCAGGTCCTGAAAATCTCTGGAGGGAAGATTATCTCCTGATGAAATCACTTGCAGCATTTCATCGGTCTGATCAAGCCATTTTGTGATCTCCTCTATTCTGGAGGAAGGCCGGGCCTTTTCTAAAAATTCTACGGCAAAGTCAGACTTGCACCGCTGACGGATCAGTTCCATGAGCTGGTCGATCCCCAGTTTTTCCTGTATGTCTTTTGGATAAATCAGCATTATCGAATGTCCTTTGCTTTTTGACGTGCCAAAAGGCTGTCTACGACCTCATCATAGATCGCCTTGTAGTTCTCTATTTCCTCCACATAAAACTCCATGCTCCTTCGGTATTGCTCCCGGGTAATCTCCTGCTCCTCAAAAAGCATTTTTTCAAAATGATTGTAAACCAACTGGCTGCTATCACCTCTGATGTAAAGCTTCTTTACTTTGGCTTCCAGCAGGTGCACCTCTATCAATACCCTGACCATTTGATCATGACTCAACACATCTGCCGGAATTTCCGTTTGTTTCTTCGAACAGCTCCCGAGCAGCACGATCAATATGACAAAAAAAGATTTTTTCACAGGGTATAATTCTAAGTGTTCTTATAATTTTGAACCCCAAAATTACTTTGCATGAAGGACATCCTCAAAAAGCTGAGAAAATATGAGATCAGAGTGCGCAAAGCCATCAATTCTCAGATGCAAGGTGACTTTCACAGCATCTTTAAAGGGTCGGGGCTCGAGTTTGATGACGTCCGGGCCTACCAGTATGGTGATGATGTGCGCACGATCGACTGGAACGTAACCGCCAAAGGCCACGGAACGTTCGTAAAAACTTTCATAGAAGAAAAAGAGCAAACCGTGCTCTTCATGCTGGATGTATCGGCATCCGGTGAGATTGGTAAAGCCAATCATCAAAAAATTGATCTGGGAAAAGAAATCACCGCACTGCTCACCATGTCAGCGGTAAAAGAAAGCAGCTCGGTGGGGTTGCTGTCATTCAGTGATCAGAAAGAGACTTACATCAAACCCGGAAAGGGAATGAAGCATTCTTATGAGATTCTCTCGAGTATCTTTTCATTGAATCCCATTTCCAAAAAAACCAATCTCGATCACGCCATTCGGTTCGCACTGGGCATGCTGAAACGCCGGGCTGTGATTTTCCTGATTTCAGATTTTATAGATGAAGATTATCTCCATAGCCTCAAAGGCATGGCCAGAAAACACGATCTGGTGGTGATTCAGCTATTTGACAAACGAGAATCCAATATGCCCAGTCTGGGTATAGTTCCGCTCCTGGACAAAGAATCCGGAAAAACCATCTGGATCAACACTTCTTCGGGGAAATTCAGAAATGTGCTGGATAAAACCTATCGGAAAAATACCACCGAACTGGAAGATTTTTGCCGGCGCAATGACGTCAACTATCTTTCGGTAGAAACCGAAGAAGATTACGTGCCCAAGCTGGTCAAATTATTCAGACACAGGAACAAAATGAATTCGCAACGTGCAAGGTAGATTATTGATTTACATACTCGGTCTGTTGATAATGGTGGGGATCAACGCCCAGAAAATCACGGTAAAAGGTGGTTTTGTGGAGGACAGCCTCAAAATCGGTGAAGACATTCACTATTGGATCTCAGCCGAGTACCCGGATCAGTTGGAACTGATCCTGCCGGATACCCTTTACGATTTCTCCCCTTTCGAGTTTTCAGGGAAGAAATACTTCCCCAGTAAAATCAAAATCGATCGGGCCTTTGATTCTGCGGTGTATACACTTCAGAGTTATGAGATAGATGCCGTCCAGTCGCTCTCCATTCCGGTATTCATACTTAATCCAACCGGCGACAGTACCCGTATAGACGCTGAAGTTGATTCGATCTATTTCAAGCAGCTACTGGAGGTGGTGACGGACACTACCAGCCTGAAGACCAACCTGGCTTATCAAAACGTATCTACACAGTTTAATTTTCCACTCCTATGGATCATCCTCGGAGTCCTGCTAGTACTCACACTGACCATCTACCTGATTTTCGGAAAGAAGATCCGAAAAACAATGAGATTGAGAAAACTGAAAAAAGACTTTATCACCTTCTCGGAGCATCTGACCATGGACATCAGAAGCCTGAAGGAGTCACCAAACCAAAAAATTGCTGAGCATGCCCTGACGGAATGGAAGATTTTCCTTGAAAGACTTGAACAGCGACCGTTCTCCAAATTGACCACTAAGGAAATCATGGCTTTGGAATATACCGGAGAACTAAACGGCACCCTCAAAAATATTGATCGCTGCGTCTATGGCGGGCGCTCCAATGAGGAGCTATACAAGGATTTTCAGGCCATAGAGGACTTCACTCAACACAGATATTCAGTGATCACCGACCAAATTAAAAACAGCTAACACGTATGGAAAGTACAAATCCCTGGTTTTCTGTGAACTGGTTCACCTGGTCAAAGCTCCAGTCCTTTGATTGGGAGCAACCGTTGTGGTTCTATCTGTTACTTGTTATTTTATTCGTCCTGCTTATCCGAGGCCTGGTGATGGCCCGTTTTCGTCAGCGCCTCCCAATAGCACTCACCAAAAAAGACATCAAAAGTGACCCGGTAAGCTATTTGAGGATTGTCCCCCCTATTCTTTTTTTCATTACCATCAGTCTGCTGGTGACGGCCCTGGCCCGACCTCAGTCTACCAACGAGCAGGTGGAGCAGTGGAGCGAGGGTATTGACATTATGATGACCATTGACATCTCCGAATCCATGCAAATTGAAGACTTCAGACCTAACAGGCTGGAGGCAGCCAAGGAAGTAGCAAGAAACTTTGTGGCAGGCAGGTTTCAGGATCGGATCGGGCTGGTGGTATTTTCCGGAGATGCCTTTTCCAGGTCTCCCCTCACCTCTGATTATGAGCTACTCAACTCTTACATTGATGACATCTCCTTTGATCTGATAGAAAACCGGGGAACCGCGATCGGCAGTGCACTGGCTGTAGCTACTAACAGGCTCAGGGAGTCAGATAGTAAATCAAAGGTACTGATACTGCTAAGTGATGGTGACAACACGGCTGGTAACATAGATCCCATTACTGCAGCCAAGCTGGCTCAGGCCTATGACATCAAAATTTACACCATTGCCATTGGCAAAGAAGGCAAAGTTCCTTTTGGCACCGACTTCTTTGGGCGCCCCAGGTATGTGGAAAACACCCTGGATGAAACCAACCTGAGGGAGATCGCCAAAATAGGAAGAGGCAACTTCTACAGAGTCTCCGACAAAGAAGCCCTTGAACAGGTATTTGGAGAAATTGACTCCCTGGAAAAAGCCGAGATCAAAGAAACCCGTTATAAGGATACCACGGATTACTACACCATCTATTTACGCTGGGCCATGGTATTCTTTGTGCTATGGCTTCTGACGAAATCCACCTTTGTCACCAGCGCACTGAGTGACTGAGCGGGAAGTAGGTGCAGCATTGGCCTGCGAATGAGGGAATCATTGGTAAGCCAGCAGAAGAAGGAATATTCTGATGAAAAATTGATGATTTAAACTGTCATTTTTATGAATATTTCAAATAACGAGAAATATTCCCTACTTCATTTACAAATAAAGCTTGACTTTATTGAAAATATTCTCAACACAGATTAACTTCCGCCCTTGAAAAATAAACACCTGATATTTATTCTGCTCAACAGGTATTTTACAGAATAAATAGAAGGAGAAAAAGCGAAAATATGTGCGGAATTGTATGTGCTTTTGAGTTAAAGCAGAAGGCGGAAGTACTCAGACCAAGGCTATTGGAAATGTCCAAGAAATTGAGACACAGAGGCCCTGACTGGAGTGGTATATACAGCAGTGAAAACGCTATACTGGCACATGAACGCCTGGCTGTGGTAGACCCGGCTTCCGGCAAGCAACCCCTCTACAGTGACCATCAGAAAATCGTGTTGGCTGCCAATGGGGAGATATACAATCACCGCGAACTCCGCAAGCAGTTTGAAGGAAAATACCATTTCAGCACAGCATCAGACTGTGAAGTGATCCTGGCCCTTTACAAGGAAAAAGGGGCAAGCTTTTTAGATGAACTCAACGGAATATTCGGATTTGCGCTTTATGATTCTGAAAACGACGCTTATCTGGTTGCCCGAGATCATATGGGCATCATACCCCTCTATATGGGATGGGATGAGGACGGCACCTTCTATGTGGCCTCTGAGCTCAAGGCCCTCGAAGGAGTGTGTACCAAAATCGAGCTTTTCCCTCCCGGACACTACCTACACAGTAAAGAAGGCACCCTTGTGAAGTGGTATGAACGTGACTGGACTTCATACGAAAATGTGAAGGATAGTCAGACCAGCGTAGCAGAGCTTCATGATGCGCTGGAGGCGGCTGTAAAACGTCAATTGATGTCGGACGTACCCTATGGTGTGCTGTTATCCGGTGGCCTGGACTCATCCGTCACGTCGGCCCTTGCTAAGAAATTTTCTCAAAACAGAATAGAAACTGACGGCAAGACTGGTGCCTGGTGGCCCCAGCTTCACTCATTTGCCGTGGGTCTGGAGGGCTCTCCCGATTTGGCGGCAGCCAGAAATGCCGCTGAACACATAGGCACTGTGCATCACGAAATTCTCTTCACCATACAGGAAGGTCTGGACGCCATCAGAGATGTCATCTACCACCTGGAAACTTATGACGTGACCACCGTGCGGGCCTCCACCCCGATGTACCTGATGGCGAGAGTGATTAAGTCCATGGGGATCAAAATGGTACTCTCAGGTGAGGGTTCGGATGAGCTCTTTGGCGGATACCTCTACTTCCACAAAGCTCCGAATGCTAAAGAGTTTCATGAAGAAACCGTGCGCAAGCTGAGTAAGCTGCACCAGTATGACTGTCTGCGCGCCAATAAATCGCTGGCCGCCTGGGGCATAGAAGGTCGTGTTCCCTTCCTGGATAAAGAATTTATTGATGTGGCCATGCGCCTGAATCCTCAGGACAAAATGATCACACCTGAAAAAATGGAAAAGTGGGTGGTGCGTAAGGCTTTTGAAAATTACCTGCCAGACAGTATCGCCTGGAGACAAAAAGAACAATTTTCGGACGGTGTGGGCTATAGCTGGATAGACACCCTGAAACAGGTGGTGGGTGAAAAAGTTACCGACGAGCAGCTGGCCAATGCCAAATATAAATTCCCGGTGCAGACGCCCCGCAACAAGGAGGAGTTTTACTACCGAACCATCTTCTCTGAGCATTTCCCGTCGGACACAGCAGCACTGTGCGTACCCTCAGTACCATCGGTAGCCTGCAGCACTCCGGAAGCGCTGGCCTGGGATGAGTCTTTCAAAAACATGAATGACCCCTCAGGAAGAGCGGTGGGCGTGCACACAGATAAGTACAAATAAAATCGAACATTGGACGATAAGAAATCCCTCCTTCGGGGTGTTTAAACTAACTTCGAGGTATGGAAGATTACTTTGAAGAACAGGTCTTTAATGGCGTAAACTTCACAGAACAGCGTCTTGACAAAGGAGAATACAACCTTTGCAGATTTGTCAACTGCTCATTCTCAGGAGTGGACCTCTCCTACCTGGTCTTTTCTGAATGTGTGTTTGAAAACTGTGACCTGAGCAATGCCCGAATGAATAGCTCCTCATGGAAGGAAGTTCAATTTAACGAGTGCAAGCTCCTGGGGCTGATCTTTAGTGACTGTAATCCCTTTCTCATAGCCATGAACTTTCGTGGGTGTCAGCTGAACTTCTCCTCCTTCTATCAGCTCAATCTTAAGGGAAGTAAATTCGAACAGTGCAGTCTTCACGAAGTGGATTTCACCGAAACAAACCTCACCGGTGCCAGCTTTTATCAAAGTGACTTGTCAGGCGCCATTTTTGAAAATACCATCCTGGAGAAATCTGACTTCAGGTCAGCTCAAAACTATGCCTTAGACCCAGAACTTAATAAGCTCAAAAAAGCTAAGTTCTCCATGCCTGAGGTGGTCGGGCTCCTCCACAAACTTGACATACATATCTCTTAATCTTGAGTTTTATTCAATCATGAAATTATTGAAGAGAAAGTAGATCATCTGTAGGCCAAACAAGATCAGGATCACTCCAACGGACCGATTAAGAATCAAAATCTTCTTGGGGGTAACCATGGCCCGTAGCCGGTAGGCAATGAAGGCCTTGGTAACATCAGATACCAGAATGGTGGTGAGTACGCCCACGAAAAAATAAATCTGCTGGCCACCGTTGTAGTCATAATTAACGGCCACCAGGCCTATAATCCCCAGCCAGAATATCACGATAAAAGGATTAAACCCATTGAGCACAAATCCTTTCAGGATGTATTTGAGGTACGAAAGTTCGGTGTCCGTTTCCTGCTTTTCCTGATAGATTTTAGGCTTTTTAAACCATGAGTACAACCCGTATGCGATGAGTATTACTGTACCCACTATGGCCATCCACATTCGGGCGGTGGGCTTTTCGAGCAAGGATGCGAGCCCCATAATAGCCAGAGCAACATAAAGCATATCACTCAGGGAAATGCCAAAGGCAAGAAAAACAGCCTTCCTAAAGCCTTTTTGAACACTGGTTTGCAGGAGTGCGAAAAAACCGGGGCCAAAAGAAAAAATAAAAATCAATCCAAATAATAATCCTGTAAAATATGATGGCATCAGCTAGGGTTCATAATATTTCTGGCTGCAACGAAATCTTTCCACTGCTGCGATTTCTCATTTTTGAGTACTCTTGGAAATTTATTCTGACCTCCCTCTTTCCCTTGTTCTTTCATCCATTCATAAAAAAGTGATGTTGGAAGTATTCTTGCAGTCACCTCCCTGAGGGCATGCCCTCGCTCCACTTTATAGTCGTCATTCAGCTCCATCAGTTTCAGGTCCAGTTGCTTTTGCACTGTCTCCTCATCCACCGTGTCGTCAGTGCCCAGATACCACCTGTGAGCAAACCGACCACCTACTGACTCTCCCAACACCGTAAACTCACGGATATCGATATTGAATGCTGCACTCACCAACTCCACGGCCTTATTCATGTTATCAACAGAAAGATGCTCTCCACACAAACTCAGGAAGTGCTTGGTCCGACCAGTAATGTATATTTCCGAGTCCTCTACAGATGCAAACTTAATCACATCTCCGATAAGGTACCTCCAGGCGCCGGCATTTGTGCTGATCAGCAAGGCATATTCCACCCCTGCCTTCACCTGATCCATATGCAGGGTCTCGGGGCTTTCTCGCATCATACCGTCTTCAGTGAAATTTTTAGGTGTGAAGGGCACAAACTCATAAAAAATTCCATTATTCAAGACAAGTTTCATGGACCGCTGTACTGGCTGGGCCTGAAACGCAATAAACCCCTCACTGGCAAGATAGGTTTCCATATAAATCAGAGGGTGCTCGAGCAGCTTTTCAAAGCCTTTTTTGTAGGGTTCGAAGGACACCCCCCCGTGGACGAAGATTTTCAAATTGGGCCAGATGTCATGAATCGTTTTGACCTCATAGTGTTTCACTATTTTTTCCATCAAAATCTGAAGCCAGGCAGGGACACCTACTATAATTCCAATGTCCCAATCCCTGGCACGCCGAGTGATTTCGTCCAGTTTATCCCCCCAGTCAGATGTTTTGGCTATTTTCTTTCCGGGTTTATAAAAATGCTGAAACCAAAATGGTATCTGCGCGGCAGTGATCCCACTCAGGTCCCCTTCGAAATAGGTGCCGCTTTTACGGAGATTGGTACTCCCACCAAGCATTAGAATCCCTTTGGTAAACAGATCCGTAGGGAGATCATACTTAGAGAGTGTAAGTATCTGCCGCATACTGGTCTTTCTGATCGATTTGATCATCTCCTTTGTGATCGGAATGTACTTGGAGGAAGCCCCTGAAGTACCGCTACTCAGCGCGAAATATTTCACCTTACCGGGGTAACAAACGTCTTTTTTACCTGCTTTGGCCAAATGCCACCATTCATTGTGGATCTTGTCATAGTCAAACACCGGGACGTTTCTGGTGAACTCAGCATAGAACTGATCCCTGGTACCTGTTTTGAAGGTTTTAAGGATATTAGCAAACCCATAATGCTTACCAAACTCTGTATGCTGTGCGTGGATCATCAGCTTTCGGAGCTCTCCTTTTTGCAGATCAAAGGCAGATGTATATTGCTGCTCCATGCTCTCCCCCAGCATTATCCCTTTCTTCAAAAGTGTTCCTAATATTGCCATAATAGAGTATTTATGAAAGTCATGTGATTTTCACTGATGACTTACCAACTTTGCGCTAGTTTTAAAGTTAACGATAGTCGAGAATTTAGCACTCCACATGAGCGACATAGCAGCAAATATTAACAAAATAAAAACAGAACTCACCGGCACTAATGCCCGACTGATTGCCGTAAGTAAGACCAAGCCAATATCGGCCGTGCAGGAAGCTTACGACAGTGACCAACGGGACTTTGGTGAAAATAAGGTGCAGGAAATGACTGAGAAGTACGAGTCGCTTCCCAAAGACATCAGGTGGCACATGATCGGTCATCTGCAGCGGAATAAGGTTAAGTACATTGCTCCGTACGTGCACCTCATTCACGCAGTGGACAGTGTGAGATTGTTAAAGGAAATAAACAAAGAGGCCGCCAAAAATGACCGAATCATTTCGTGTCTCCTCCAGATTCATATCGCTGAGGAATCCACCAAGTTTGGCTTTGACAAAAATGACCTTCAGTATTTTTTGGAAAATGGTGAACTCGAAAACCTGACCCACATCAAGGTGTGCGGACTCATGGGAATGGCCACGCTTACCCCTGATACCGCTCAGATCTCAAAGGAGTTTGAAGGACTTAAGCTTCTGTTCGATGAGTTCTCTTCGAAATTTCATATCAGCAACTTTGAGCTCACCGAACTATCCATGGGGATGAGTGGAGATTATCGGCATGCCCTGGATCATGGCAGCACCATGATCAGAGTGGGTAGTTCTATCTTTGGAGAAAGAAATTATGGATAAAAAACACTTACTAACAGGGAGCGTACTGGCTGTCACGGCTGTGGGGTTGGGAGCCTTTGGTGCACATGCACTGTCGGCAACACTGGAGGCTTTCGGGAGAAAAGATACCTACGACACTGCCGTTCAGTATCACATGTTTCATGCAATCGCTATTCTTTTTGTTAGCCTTATCAATAAAAATGGCCCACATCAATTACTGACATGGGCCATTCGTCTCTTTCTGTTTGGCACCCTGATATTTTCGGGTAGCCTCTATGTGCTTTGTATGACCAACCTCTCTATACTGGGAGCTATCACTCCTATTGGAGGTCTCCTGTTCATTGGTGGATGGATCACACTGATTATTTATGCTTTACGTCACTGATCTACAGGGGCCGGAGCCAATACATTGGTGGTGATTTTCACCCGCTCACTGCTATTGACGGCATTTGAAAGTATCGTTACCACCTTATTTTGCATTCCCATTTTACCCCGGCTATTGAAATTCACTGTAATTTCCGCGGAAGCTCCGGGAGCCAAAGGCTCTCTGTCCCAGTTGGTCGCTGTACAGCCGCATGTGGTACGCACATCCGAAAGAATTAAAGGTTCGTTACCCGTGTTTTCATATTTAAAAACATGAGTCACTCTGTCACCCTGCGTGATGTCACCAAAATCATGAGCAGACTCAGCGAAAGTGATCCTGGGACCATTCTGCACTTCTTCTGCACCTGTGGTTTGTGCTACTACGCCGAATCCTACACAGAGTATGAATAAACTTGCTAAAACTCTCATATATATTTTTTTTTGAGTAAAGTTAACGTACATCGATTTAATATGTTAATAAAACCATGGCAGATTCCGGCACCAAAAGCATTTTTGAAGGGAGAGTAAGGGCAAGAGTATGTGGAATTCTTCAGGAAGAAGGCGCCATATTAATGCTGAGGCACAAAGGGATCGGACCTAATGGTTATCTCTGGTCACCTCCCGGAGGTGGTATAGAGTTTGGCGAAAGTGCTGAAGGAGCACTGAAAAAGGAATTTCTTGAAGAAACAGGGCTGAGGGTCAGTATAGGACAGTTTTTGTTTGTGAATGAGTACCAGGACGATCGACACCATGCCATTGAACTCTTTTTTGAAGTGACCCGGATAGCCGGAGAAATCCAACTCGGACAAGATCCTGAATTACCCAAAAATGAACAAATACTTGAAGAACTCAAATGGCTGAGCTTTGCTGAAATCAAAACCATGGATTCAGGTTTCCTGCACAATGCTTTTCGCCTGACACAGGAACCAAATCAAATAACTGAATTGCGAGGGTTTTTTAAATTTGGGAATATTTCCATAAAATAGCGTTTCGCTAACAGTCTAATTATCTTTATTATTGCAAAAAACCCTAACATCAATGACCAAAACAAAAATCTTTACCATAGTTTTCGGAATCGTCGCATTGTGCTTGTCGTTCTTCCTTTATTACTCTATCAACTCTAGTATAGAAGAGTCTCAGAGAATCGCTAAAATGGAAGCACGCATCATTGAGCAATTAAAAATGATTAGAGAAGCGGAGCTGTCGTATCTCGCTGTAAACGGGCGATATACCAGCGATTGGGATAAACTATTGGCATTCGTGGATTCCGGTAAGTTTTACCTTACTGAGAAAACCGAATTTGTAATCACCTTGGATTATGGTGCAGATAGCACCTACGTGGAAATAGACACCTTGGGTACAGTTTCTGTTAAAGATTCGGTGTTTAAGAAATCGGTTTGGCCGAGGTTTAATCTTTCTACCCTTCCATATGTACCAGGCGTAGAGCCTCCAACCAAATTTGATATTTGGGCTGATAAAATTGAAAAGAGTGGGGTTTCTGTAAACGCAATAGAGGTGAAAAACCCGAAACCTATCAACCCAATTCGGGATGAAGAAAGTGAGTATAACACAAGAAAGCCTTTGAGATTTGGCTCTAAAACAAGTGTAACTACAGCAGGTAACTGGGAATAAATTTTGACAAAAACCGCCACATCGACTTTCAAACTCATTAAAAGAATTAAGGCTGGCAGCTTTGATGAATCAAAGCTGCCATCTTATTCTCTGTGCCTGCAAATAGGCATTCGCGATTTTCAATTTTGTGTGGTGAATAAGCAGACAGGCACCTGTCTGGCGATGGAAGATTACAAGCTGGAGAACATCAAAACCATCAACACCCGGCTGGAGGTAATCAAAGAAATAGTCAACAAACACAGTTTTATTGGGTCCAATCTTTGGGACAACATCAAGGTGAGCTTTAAGACTCATAAGTTCTCACTGGTTCCCGGTTCACATTTTCTACCCGAGGCCTCCAGTGACTACCTGGCTGTGAATTCAGAGATCAAAACCAAGATTGAGGAAGTTTACTATTACAAGCACATAGCAAGTAGTGCGGTGAACATCTTTGCCTGCGATAAAAAGGTCATTTCCTGGTCCAAGGAGCGCTATCCCAATAAAAGTTTGCAAGTTATTCACCAGGGTAGTGCGCTTATTGAGGGTATTCTCAAATATGACGATCACTCCAAGGAGAAAACCATGTTTACGTATTTTGACAGAGGTATTCTCCACATCATGGTCTCTCAGAAAAATCAGTTGCTCTACTACAATCAGTTTGCGGTAAGAAAAAGCGAGGATTACCTCAAGTACATCATGCTTGTTTTTAAAGAAATTGGTCTTTCTCCAAAAACAAGTAGCCTGGTGGTATGGGGTCTGCTAAAAAATGACGCACCACAAATTGAACTACTGAAAAAATACATCCGAAACATCTCTTTCGGTACCAAGCCAAACTTTCTGAAATTTCCGTCCGAATTTGAGGACATAGCCGATCATAGATATTTTGACCTGTACAGCATATTTCTCTGCGAGTAATGAACAAAACAGCCATTTTCCCAGGTTCGTTTGATCCATTCACCAAGGGGCATGAAGACATTGTGCTGAGGAGTCTGGAACTCTTCGATGAGGTGATCATCGCCATGGGTCATAACTCCAACAAGAAAAGGTATTTCGAAGTGGACTTCATTATCGACAAGATCAATGTGGCTTTTGAGGGCAACGAACGCGTAAAGGTCATTGTGTATGACGAACTCACGGCCATCCTTGCTCAGAAATACAATGCGCGCTATCTCGTTCGCGGGTTGAGAAATACCACGGACTTTGAGTATGAGAATAGTATTTCTCAGATTAATAAGTACCTGAATGCGGGTCTGGAGACCATTTTCTTGATTACTTCTCCTGACCTGGCACCTATCAGCAGCAGTATCATCCGGGAGGTACACCGGTACGGGGGAGATGTCGCCCCCTTCCTTCCTTATAAACTCTGATCGTGTATTTTCAGTAATTTGTGATACTCCTGTATCACCACCCGAATGGATCGGTAGGAATTATAAAGTGCTGCCCGTAGCTCAGTCAAAGTCATCCAGCGAACCTCATCAATGCCTTCTTCAGCCTGGGGTGCCAGATGAGTATCATCCAGACAACGCATCACATACCAATGCGTCTTTTTGAGCACATATTTCTCTTTGTTGATGTAGGTGTGCCAGGTAGCATTGATCTTCTTCTCAATGGTCACCTTCACACCTGTCTCCTCCTCCACCTCACGAATGGCACAATCACGCTTATTCTCCCCTTTATCCAGCTTCCCTTTGGGGATATCCCACCTGTCCTTCCTGTAGATCAGGAGAATTTTTCCTCCCTTATCCACTACTCCACCAGCTGCCTCTATCACTTTGAACTTCTTCTTGATGTAGCGGATCACATCCCGCTTGTCGGTACTGCAAAAAGTAATTGAATCCACTTTTTTCAGCTTATTATCCGTCATCACGTGTAGCAGATCATCCACCTTATCAGCTGCAGCATCAGTGATCAGCACATCATCGATCAATGACTTTGGTTTTATTTTAGTGATGGCTCCATCAATCACCAGGTCAAACTCTTTGGTGGGATCAAGCTCTTCAGGACTTACAATACTTACCGGGATATCATTGATGAATATTTTCACAAGAAGTTTAGCTTTGCGTACAAATAAAACACATAAATATTGGGGTATAAAAGCGCCTTCTAATATTTTTAAAAAACTTATCGACAAAGCATGCCTGTACAACAATACGACAATCAAGTCGCAAAAGAAATCGCTAAAGCCCTCGTAAACATTGAAGCCATCAAAATCAGCCCTCAAGCCCCTTTTACCTGGGCGTCTGGCTGGAAATCTCCCATTTACTGCGACAACAGGCTCAGTCTCTCCTATCCGAAAACAAGAAGCCTGGTGAAGAATCATCTTGCCAAGGTGATCAGAGAGAAATTCCCAAATGCGGAGTGTATCGCTGGTGTAGCCACGGCAGGTATTCCTCAAGGTGCTCTTGTCGCTGACGCACTTGATTTGCCTTTCATATACATCAGGTCCACTACCAAAGGACATGGAATGGAAAATCAGATAGAGGGCGTGGCGTCTAAGGGCACCAAAGTAGTTCTGATAGAAGACCTGGTCTCCACTGGCGGGAGTTCCTTACAGGCTGCGGAAGCCGTTCGGACGGCAGGTATGGAAGTACTGGGCATGGTCGCGATCTTCACCTATGGGTTTGGGATCTCCGAGGAAAACTTTAAAGACCACCATGTGGACCTCTGGTACCTGAGTGACTACTCCACCATGATAGCGGCAATGCTGGCCGATGGCAGTATCGCTCCTGACCAGGAGGCCACCCTGAAAGCCTGGCGCAGCAACCCTGCTCAGTGGAATCAGTGAAATTTCTCTTCTACGCCCAGTCCAAATAACGCAAAGTCATACTTCACAGGATCTTCCGGATCAAACGCCTTGAGCTGATTGGTCAGCTCAAGGGCCGTTTGCCAGTCGGTTTGCTTACGGGTGATGAGACCGAGTGACCGGGCTACCCTATCCACGTGCAAGTCACACGGACACACCAGTTGGGAAGGTTGTATCTTTTTCCAAAGTCCAAAATCGACACCCGCAGTATCATGCCTCACCATCCAGCGAAGAAACATATTCAGACGCTTGCAGGCTGATTTACGGACGGGGTTTGAAATGTGCTTGTAGGTACGTCTGGGATGATCGGGTAAAGAAAAAAAGTATTCAAAGAATCCCGCCAGATGGCTAAAGGTATCACTGGCACCCACCAGTGAGTTACGAACGAAAGCATTCTCGAGGCTCTCGTGATGGGAATAATGGTGACGGAAAAACTCAATAAAGTAGAGGGCGTCTGTAGGATTGAAGGTGCGGTGCTTGAAATCCAGAAAAGCTTTCAGGTCTGATTCCGAATAATTTAACACAAAATCATACGGAGCGTTATCCATTCGATCAAAAAACTCCCGGCACTTATTGATGATGGTCACACGCTGGCCCCACGCGAGTACAGAAGCCATGAAACCGGAGATCTCAATATCCTGCAGCCGGGTATACCCATGCGGAATAGTGATGGGGTCATTTTCAATAAAACCTGGCTGATTGTATTGAGTGACCTTCTGATCCAGAAACGCTTTTAACTCAGATTTTTTGGTCAAAATGTCTAATCCAAATAATAAGAAACCTCCACCCGGGTTTTGGGGTCAATCACACCCAGCCGCTCAAAGCAAATAGGTGTCAGCCTGATCATCACGTTCTCATTCAGTCCGGTTTCCGGAAGCTTTCCCACCACGCGAACGAATATCTTTTGATTGTTCATCAGGTTGCGAACCTCTATGAGTGCCCCGACCGAAAGGGTACGATGCAGCGCCAGGTACTTTTGCGTTTCCATCCCATCCTCTATCTTTCTGGCCGTGCCTTCCTCAAACACCCGCGTAAACCCGCTTTGATCCTTAACAGTCTTACGCTGACCATAAGGGAGTACCTCCACTGCATCACCCTGAGCAATCCGAGCCGAGTCTGGCTTACCTTTCACCAGGAGCTTTTGACCTATAGACAAATAAGCATTGGGCAAATGATTCCAAACAACAATGCTATCCGGTTTTACCTGAAACTTGGTGGCAATGGTTTCCAGTAAGTCTCCGCTCTGCACATAATACTCCGTGAAGCCCGGAGGCACCCTGGATTTAGGGGCTTCTTTGACGGGCTCCTTTACCTCTACTGGCCGAGCCACTACCTGATCATCAGAAATACGGATAATCAGCTGCTGATCAATGGAAATCTCATTGGAAGATAAAGCATTCCATTTTTTCATATCTTCCACAGCCACACCATATTTTCGGGAGATGGAGTACAGGGTTTCCCCTTGCGCCACCGTGTGGGTGATCTCCTCCAGATTGGAGGATGCCTTCTGTTCAGCGGGCTTGACTTCCGATGCTTGTTTGCCTTTGATCTTATCTATCGGTAGCCTAAGCTCCTGTCCCAGTGAAATCTGATTATTTTGAATGTCATTGAGCTTGACTACCTGCTCCAGATCAGCACCATATCTTCTGGCAAGGCTGTACAGGGTTTCACCCTTTTCCACCCGATGAATAACAACATACTGGCCTTTACTTTTTTCTACCCTTAGAGAATCTAAGCCTCCAGCGCTAACTGCCGATACCCCTAAAGTCAATACTAAAATGAATCCGATTTTATAACTCAATTGCATGAATTTGATTTCCATTCTGAATAAATACCAAAAGATTTTTGAAAGTAAAAAAGCTGCCGGAAGCATAGCCATTCAATCCTGTATCTACCACCTCATGGTAAAGCTCGACATCTCCCTGCATAACCAAAAGCTTTCTATCAAACTTTGTACCTAAACGCTCATAATAGCTGATTATGATATATTCTCCATACTCATCATACTCAAAACCCTGTGGTGCCTCATCCACCTCCAGAAACTCCTTCACCAGATTAAAGTGCTCAGAACCAGGAGCATAGTAAACCGGATATCGCACATTATCCTCAGGTAATGCCTCTGTGAGGGCATCAAGGTTCCATCTCTGTTCGTTTGTTTGATCCCCGGGCACATGCCCAATGAGCACAGCCCCTTCCTGCTGTATAAACTGAAAGTCGGTAAGCACATGGTTGAGACTGAGCGAATGAGTATCATACACCAGCAGGTCCTTACTCAGAGGATTTTGAGGGTCATTGTAGCGTTCCAGCAGCAGATAGGGATGATAAAACCTCAACACAGTAGTCCACCAGTCGGCTTCTGGTATGTCGAATGACTTTTCGCTCCCTAAAGACCCCAGGTTAATCATCTGATATTTGATCTCCTGAGTGTCCTCATTCCTAAGCTCCAGCACCAGGTGTCCGGTACCGGCATCCAGTACGACCTGCCAGATTTTAGAGGTAAAAGCGAAAGAAAAAGCGAAAGAAGGTCCAGCCACGAGGATGATTGAAGTATTTTTAGTTCAAATTTGTTGTAAAGTTAGGACAGCCACTATGCTTAAAAAATATATCTTCTCTTTCTTCATCATTTCTGGTCTCTTCGCTTTTGGTCAGGATAGCACAGGTACAAAGGTGCTCCACCTCAAGGTGCTTGACAATATCGATCCCAGAACCAACAGATATACGGAACTCGGGCTTGAAAAAGCCAAAGAATTGGAAGTGGACTATGTGATATTAGAGCTGGACACCTATGGTGGAGCGCTCAATGATGCAGATGAAATCAGAACCCGCATCCTCAACTTCGACCGGCCGGTTTATGCCTTTATCAACAAGGATGCAGCTTCAGCTGGCGCGCTCATTTCCATTGCTTGCGACAGTATATACATGGCCAAGGGATCCAGCATTGGTGCAGCCACTGTGGTCACTCAGGATGGCACAGCCGCTCCTGATAAATACCAGTCTTACATGCGGTCTATCATGCGGTCCACAGCGGAAGCCAAAGGAAGAAACCCACACATTGCCGAAGGCATGGTGGATGAAGATATCGACCTGGACAGCATTGCCACAGAAGGAAAAGTGGTCACATTTTCAGTTTCTGAGGCTATCAGATATGGTTTTTGCGAAGCTGAAGTGAGCAGTATCGATGACATCATGTCCAGATCTGGCATTTCCTCCTATGAAATCACGGAGTTTAAACTTGGCCTGACCGATCGCATCATCGCCCTGTTTTTGAATCCATTCGTCAGCGGAATTTTAATCCTCGTGATTATTGGTGGTATTTACTTCGAGCTGCAAACGCCTGGAGTGGGTTTCCCCATACTGGCCTCGGCCATAGCGGCCATCCTCTACTTTACCCCTTACTACCTCAATGGCCTGGCCGAAAACTGGGAAATCATCATTTTCTTTGCCGGAGTACTGTTGATCGCGGCAGAGATTTTCGTCATTCCCGGGTTCGGTGTGGCGGGTATTTCAGGTCTCATCCTTACGCTGGGGTCATTGATCCTGGTTATGTTAAACAATGACACTTTTGATTTTTCATTTGTGCAGGTAGATGATATTTTCATTGCTGTGGCTACCACACTTGCCGGACTGATGGGCTCCATTGTGATCATGTTTATGGCTGGCGCACGGCTCACCAATTCCCGTTTTTTTAGTCGAATTGCCTTGCAGGACATTCAGGATCAAACAGAGGGTTATACTTCCAGCTTCTACAAAAGCAAATCGATGGTAGGCAAAAAGGGCACGGCGTACACCATACTAAGGCCAAGTGGTCGTGTGGAGATAGAGGGAGAGATATACGATGCCTACACACGCGGAAATTACATTGAAGCCGGAGTAGAAATAGAAGTGATCTCAGATGAAGGGACCTCTCTGAAAGTGCGGGAAGTAAAACCATGAGGATATTAGGGATCATACCAGCCCGGTATGCTTCATCCAGATTCCCTGGAAAAGCACTGGTCGACATTCATGGCAAAACCATGATCAGGAGGGTTTATGAGCAAGCCATTAAAAGCCAACTGGTAGACAAAATCATAGTGGCAACCGATGACCGTCGCATCTTTGAAGAAGTGGAGCATTTTGGCGGAGAAGTGGTGATGACCAGCGCTGCACATCGCAACGGTACCGAACGATGCGCGGAAGTGATCCGGGAGCATGCCGGATACGATTATGTGATCAACATACAAGGGGATGAACCTTTCATTCACCCGGAGCACATAGACAGTGTAGCCACCCTGCTGGATGGCAACACCCAACTGGCTACCCTGATCAAGAAAATTACTGATCCGGCTGTACTGGACGACCCATCCGAGATGAAAGTGATCTTTAATCAACACCAGGAAGCCATCTATTTTAGCAGAACCTGCATTCCTTACCTTCGCGATGTGAAGCCTGAGGACCGCCTCAAAAAACATACTTTTTATAAGCACATAGGCATCTATGGTTATAGAAGAGACATACTGCTGGAAATCACCGGGCTTCCTCCAGGCACCCTCGAAATGGCAGAAGCCCTGGAGCAACTCCGATGGCTCGAAAACGGATATACCATCAAACTCGGTTTGACTACTCTGGAAAGTCAGATGATCGATACCCCAGAGGATCTGGCCAAACTCACGCAGGACATGACATTATGAGAAAGACTTTAAAATTTACCACCTGGACTTTCATGGGGCTTGCCGTGATCTTCTTTTGGCTTTCGCTTCGCAGCACGGCCGATAACCTGGAGTACACCATCGTGGCCATGGTGATGATCGTGATTGCCTGGGGCAGCAACTATTTTCTAAGGAAGTATGAAAAAGGAGAAAAGGAAGACTAAAAACTGCCTCAATTGCGAATTTCCGCTCAAAAGCACCTTTGAATATTGCCCTCAATGTGGTCAGGAGAATACCGACAATCAGATTTCCTTTGGCAAGTTGATCAAAGACTTTTTTGCTAATTATTTCTCTCTGGACTCCAGATTTGGCAGGAGCATTCATCCGTTCTTTCTGAAACCGGGCATCCTAACCAGAGCATTCATGGAGGGTAAAAGGGTGAAATACGCTAACCCCATTCGACTCTACCTGGTGGTCAGTCTGATTCACTTTTTCTTCTTTTCCATTAATATGGATGGGAAATCAGACAAAAATGAAGGGATCATTAAGCAAAACACTTCGGACTCATCGGACAACGCACCGGCGATAGTGACGGAGACCGACGACCTGGATTCGCTGGATAGCAGCTGGCCCATCTCAGGAAAAGAATGGCGGATTATCAGCCGAATGTCGAGGGATAAGGCAGCGGACTACAGCATCCGGCAAATTGAAGATTCAATTCACAATGAGCTGAAACCATTTGCCGCAGCCTATATCAACCGGCAGATTATCAAACTTTCGAAATCTGACATGCCGGCCATCAATCGCTACATTGTCAAAAACATTCCGATCCTGATGTTCTTTCTCCTGCCTGTATATGCGCTGCTGTTAAAAGTATTTTTCAGAAAGCGACTCTACATTAACCACATTATTCACAGCTTACACCTGCATTCCTTTGCCTTTATTGCACTGACTTTTTTATGGATAATTGGACTCATCAGTTCCTCGTGGGCTGATACTGTTGACATTGTGTTTCTTATAGCAATCATGGGATACCTGGTGATCTCCTTCAAGAACACCTATCAACTTAGTCTGATGAAAGCCTTTTACAAGGTCTTTCTGAGTGGCTTCCTGTACACCATCATTATGGGAGTCAGCTTGTTCTTTGGTGTAGTTATCAGTCTGTTGTTTTACTAAACCCACGTATGTCCGCAACTATTTTTCAAGGCCGTATCACCCATTTTGAAGAAGAATTGGCCAAACATAGCCATCTGGCCACGCGGTACTCGCTCCTCAGGGCCTTGGCGTTCCTTTCGGGAGTAGCATTTTTCTTGTTCTTCCTTAATCAAGATCACTGGATATTTGGTCCATTCCTTCTGGTAGCTGTGGTCGGGTTTATATTTTTTGTAACCAGGCATCAACTCCACGAAGGGAGAAAAGCCTTTTTCACTCAACTGATCCTGATCAATCAGGAAGAAATGGATCGGTTAGCGCTGAACCTTTCAGGATTCGGGACAGGCAAAGCTTATGGCCAAAAAGACCATCCGTATCAGGCTGACCTGGATATACTGGGACAGCACTCCCTGTTTCAGCTCCTCAACAGGTCCGCCCTGCCGGATGCTGAAAAATTACTGGTAGAATGGCTATCCGAATCGGCCGATGCAACGACTGTTGCAAAGCGCCAGGAGTCCATCCGGGAATTGAGCAAGGAAGTGGACTGGTTTCAGCGCTTTAGAGCTACTGCCCGGGTGGCAGTGAATCAGAAGCGCAAAGAAGCGCCACACATACAAGCCACTCACCTCAACCAGTGGGCATCGAAGCAGCTCATCCTTCGGATGAGTCTTTGGAAAGCAGTCGCCGTTACCCTGGTGGTGGTTGCGCTTGGTCTCGGTGCTGGTATTTTACTTCAGTGGCTACCTTATCAGGTAATTTATATTTCCATTGTCTTGAATGCGGGCTTTCTGGCGCTGGTCATCAAAAAGCTCAACCATCAGATCACAGGTATTGACAAAGCGCATTACATGGTTTCGACGTACAGTCACATGATCTCCGAAATCGAGAAGCAGACCTTCACCTCGGAGGAACTCTGCCGCTTGCAGGCTCAACTCACCTCACCCAACAGCGCCTCTCTGGCCATCAAAATGCTATCAAACCTGACTTTGCGAATCAGCGCCAGAGGCAACATGTTCTATATGATCGCGGATTTTCTACTGATCCTGGATGCTTTTTTACTGTTGGATATTTTAGAATGGAAACGGACAAACGCTGACCATATGAATGAATGGCTGGATGCGGTGCATCACCTGGAGTGTCTGATCAGCACGGCGGCTTTTACCCACGCCAACCCCCATTACGTTTTTCCCGAGATTGGTCTCACAGATCAAAACCTGAAAGCATCCGATATGGGCCACCCGCTGGTTTCGGCAGCCGAAATGGTCACCAATGATTATGAAATTTCAGGCGCAGGATCCGTAGACATCATTACAGGATCCAATATGTCAGGAAAGTCGACCTTTCAAAGGACCCTTGGCATCAACATGGTACTGGCCGGAGCAGGCGCACCCGTCTTCGCCTCAACGTTTAGTTTTACCCCGTGTCGCCTATTCACCAGCATGCGAACCCGTGACAACCTGGAGGAGCACACCAGCTCCTTCTATGCTGAACTCAAAAGAATTGCCCAGCTGCTCGAGATGACAAAAAAAGGGGACGTGGTTTTTTTCCTGTTGGACGAAATACTGAAAGGAACTAACTCCCAGGACAGACATACCGGGGCAGTGGCATTGGTGAAGAAACTTACCAAAACTGAAGCTTTCGGGCTGATCTCTACCCATGACCTGTCACTTGGACAACTTGAAGAAACAGAACCAAAGGTGAGAAACTACAGCTTCAACAGTTCAATTGAAGGAAACAGAATCATTTTTGATTATCAGCTCAGTACAGGAGTTTGTCGCAGCTTCAATGCTTCGCAGCTGATGCGAAACATGGGGATTATTGACTAGTCGCCTTCTCTAGTTCCACAAGTTGCAGTAAAATGCGCTGGGCTTTACGCCGGGTGAGCTCTGCAGCCTTTAAATTGGACATTTCTAACTCATATACGCGCTCCATGAGTTTATCATATCGATCTTGCAGGAGCTCCCTTTTGGGTCTTGGACTAAAGATATTGAATATATTCATGATTTTTTATAATTATAAAAAGAACTTGTTTAACCACGAAATGTTTTAAAATGGGCCAGGTTTCCATCATCATGCCGGTGAAAAATGCTGCCAAATACCTCGAAGAGGCTATTCAAAGTATTCAAAATCAAACCTCAGGCGATTGGGAACTGCTGGTTATTAATGACCACTCAACCGACTCAAGTGACCAAATACTACAGGAGTTCAAGGCCAAGGACTCTCGCATCAGGCCTTACCAAAATACAGGTACAGGTATTGTGCCGGCACTGCACCAGGCCTTTGGGCTAGCCACCGGTGAGTATGTAACCAGAATGGATGCAGATGATGTGATGCCCGCTGACCGCATACAAAAAATGAGTGCACTTTTGGAGGCTTCGGAGCCCAAAACCATCGTTACCGCGCTGGTCAGGTACTTCTCTGGGCAGCCCGTAAGTGGTGGCTATCAGAAGTACGAGCAGTGGCTCAATGAGGTGAATCGCTCGGGCACACAATGGCAAAATATCTACCGTGAGTGCGTCATTGCTTCCCCCAACTGGATGGCCCGAAGGGCGGAACTGGAAGAAATCAAAGCATTCGAAGACCTGCAGTATCCCGAGGACTATCACCTCACCCTTAAATGGTATCAATCTGGATTTAAGGTAAAGACCCTACCAGAGGTGATGCTCCTATGGAGGGAACACAGTGCCCGTACCTCCAGAACCTCCGATCACTATACTCAAAAGGCTTTTTTTGAACTGAAAATCAAGCATTTCATTGAGATGGATTTACACACCCCTCACCTGGTGGTTTGGGGTAAAAATCCAAAGGGGAAACTAACAACAGAAATCCTGAGCCGTCACGGAATTCCCTTTATCTGGCATGACCTGAAAAGCTATCGCAAAATAGAAAACCTGGAAAACCCTCAGATCATAGTGGCGGTGTACCCGAATCCTAAGGAAAGAGGCCAAATAGAGAAATACCTTACGAACCTGGGCCTGATGCCCGGTAAAAATTGGTGGTATGTCTGAGATTTTAGTTCTTTACAGTTTCTGAAACCCATCAAATATTCAAACGATGAATAATGCCATCTACCTGCAAGCCCTTACCGAAGATCAAAAAGGAAACTGGGAGCAGGCGCACGACTTGATCCAGGACCTGAGCAGTCCGGAAGCTGCCTGGATTCATGCCTACCTTCATCGCAAAGAGGGTGATCTCTCCAACGCCCGGTACTGGTATCACCGGGCAGGTAAGCCATTCCCCACGGTAAGTCTGAGTGAGGAATGGGAAATAATTTATCAAACCCTTGACAGGAGATAATTCAATTAACCAGGGATTTTAAGCTCTCATCATTGGCCCGGATAATCTGATCAATGTCATCATCAGAAAGTACCGCTGACACAAACAGGGTTTCGAACTGTGATGGCGCCAGGTAAATCCCCTGATCAAGCATTTTATTGAAGTAGCTTCCGAAAAGTGCGGTATCGCAGCGCTTGGCAGACTCGAAATCCACCACCTGCTGATCCGTGAAAAACAGACTATACATACTCCCTATCTGGTTGATGGTATAATTCAAACCCAGCACGTTCAGGGTTTCGCGATAGCCGGAAACGATTCTTTTGGTATTGGACTCGAGTTTACCATAAGTTTCCTGGTGCTCACTCAGGTACCGAAGCATCGTGTATCCTGCCGCCATGGCCACAGGATTTCCCGAAAGGGTACCTGCCTGATATACGGGACCCTGAGGTGACACAAAATCCATTATTTCCTTCTTTCCTCCGTAGGCCCCCACCGGCAGGCCTCCACCTATAATTTTCCCCAAAGTAGTCATGTCAGGGATCACTCCAAGCCGCTCCTGAGCTCCACCCCGGGCGAGTCTGAACCCCGTCATTACTTCATCAAAAATGAGGACGATGCCTTCTTGATCACATATTTCCCTGAGTCCTTCCAGAAAACCTGCCGCAGGCAACACGCAGCCCATATTACCGGCCACAGGCTCAATAATAATGGCTGCTATTTCACCTTTGTGATTGCTCACAATTTCCTTCACTGCCTCCAGATTATTGTAAGGGGCGAGTAGCGTGTCTTTGGTCGTACCGGCCGTTACTCCCGGACTGTCCGGCGTGCCCATCGTCATGGCACCGCTCCCGGCAGCGATCAGAAACGAGTCCCCATGCCCATGATAGCACCCTTCAAATTTGATGAACTTATCTTTCCCGGTGTATCCCCTGGCCACTCTGATGGCCGACATGGTGGCCTCAGTCCCTGAGTTCACCATTCTTACTCGCTCTATGGATGGCACCAGCTCACAGATCAGCTCGGCGATCAACACCTCGCGCTCTCCCGGAGCACCAAAAGATGGTGAATTTTGAATCGCCTTGATCACCGCTTCCTCCACCAGTGGATTGGCATGACCAAGAATCATCGGCCCCCAGGAGTTGATCATGTCAATGTAGGAGTTTCCATCCTCATCCATCATGTGTGCTCCCTTGGCTGATTTGAAAAAGATGGGATCTCCACCTACTGCCTTGAAAGCACGAACGGGTGAATTAACTCCACCCGGTATGTAATTTTTTGCCCTGCTAAAAAGCGATTTACTCTTTTCAATCTTCATACATTTCCCTGTTGACTACTTCTAATTTTGCATCCTTGAACCGTACCATTGGCACCACCTGATTGTCATTGGCCACACCATACCTGAACCCCTCAAAAATTCGCCCTTTTCTATACACTCCACTGCGTAAATCGGTCTGGAAGTACTTACCATAAGTGTGCATCATATGCCCGGCAAAATAAACCAGTTCATACCCCCTCAGGTGGTTCACGGATGGCCTGGTTTTATATTTGGCGATAAACCGATCCTGAAAGTCACGGTAGTAAAAGCTGTTTCGATCCTTGTAATCGGGATCACTCAATGCCACACCCAGCCTGTCGAGCTGATTAAACGAGAGCATGGTAAAGTCCAGCCAGTCGCCATAGCCATAAAGACGCATGCTGTCCCCACGGGTCTCCACGGCGCTGATCAGGTTATTGGCAAAAAGGTTACTTCGTGTAGCTGCAAGAATGTGACCGATACTGTCCGGTGCAATGCGGAAAAGTTTCTCATAATAGACAATCCGATTCTGATCATCATCATAGCTGATGGGTAACACAAAGTCTGGATTACGGGACATTCTTTCCATTTCATCCCTACGAATTCTTCTGCTTTTCACAAACCGTCCCCGGATTTCCTGAATTGAATCGGCCTCTTCCCGGCTCATATAATGATCATACTGTGCCCACAGGGTATCGAGGAGCTGGCGAGAGTTATCCCTCGTGATCTCCCGAAAAAGTACTACCTCAAATCCGGCATCTTCTAACTGCTGCTTATAGACAGCCGCAAAGACGGAATCCCGGGCTGATTGCTCATAAAAGATCATGGCATAAGGGTTCTTATTTTCAGCAATGGCAAACTCAGCACATTTCACAGCCATCGTTTCATAGCTGGGACGCATCAGAAATGAAAACGGATTGTCCCCTACCACATCTGAATTGGAAGAAAGCGGATTGAATTTATTGATCTTATTAGCTATAGAGTATTGATCCACTAAGGCATTGGGCTCCGGATAAAGGGGGCCAATGATCAAATCGGTATTCTCAAATCCTTTGCTTTCCAGAATTCTTCGGGTCTCCGACGCCTTCCTTTTGGTATCATAAGGGAAAATATTCACCGGCTCCCCTCTCCTGGTCAGGTCTTCCGCTGCCATCAACATCCCCTGATACATGTCCATCACCAGGCTGTTTTGAGTAATCACCGATGTATTTTCCAGCGACTCATACAAAAAAGGCATGACTACTGAGATATTGTACACTTCCTTCCGCACGAGGGGTAATTCGTACGCCGCAATGGTATTAATATCAAAACCCCACTCCGTGATTAGCGCATCGATGCGTTGAATGTCACGTTCGGAATAGGTGGCCGCATTCAGTTTCTTCACCAATACCTGAGCCAATGGCTTACTTTCCGGGTACTCATTATACAAAGAATCTACCTCAGCAAGGTCCAATGGTGAAATAAACGTAGCAATCATCTGCTCCTCAGCACCGGCATTGAGGGACTCATTGGTCAGCTGAGCACTGTATTCCAGGGCTTTACTGAAATCCCCCGTCTTGAAATTGGCGTAAGCCAGCCAATACAAGACTTCTGGTTTCTGATCCCACGTAGGAAACTGGATGAGTACCTGCCGCCACATATCCTTGGCTACCGCAAAGTCTTCTTGCTGAAAGGCGCAAAGTCCAAAATAAAAAGAGGCATGCCTGCCAAAAACTTCGCTTTGTGACAAAGCCGAAAAAGCCGCCTTTGCACTGCTATATTGAGCATTATTGAAAAGACGCTTGGCCTCCAGGTATTCCGCCTGTTCACGCTGTGCATGCACAAGCACACAAACCAATAACATCCCGGATAAGAGCAAATACTTCTTCACAATAGCGCTGGTTTAGATTCAATCAAAATTATTCCCACTCGATGGTCGCTGGTGGCTTGCTGCTAATATCGTACACCACTCTGTTTACGCCACGCACCTTGTTGATTATTTTATTGGACACCTCAGCCAAAAACTCGTATGGAAGGTGTACCCAGTCGGCCGTCATACCATCAAGGCTGGCGACCGCTCGCAATGCCACCACCTGCTCATAAGTACGCTCATCACCCATTACTCCTACTGATTGCACCGGCAACAGCATGGCCCCTGCTTGCCACACCTGATCATAGAGTTTGGCTTGTTTAAGACCACCGATAAAGATATCATCTACTTCCTGAAGGATTCTTACTTTCTCTGCAGTAATGTCTCCCAGAATCCTGATCCCCAGCCCAGGCCCGGGAAAAGGATGCCTTCCTAAAATATTATTGGAGATTTCCAGCGCCCGACCCACATTTCTTACTTCATCCTTGAAAAGCAAATTCAGCGGCTCCACCACTTTCAAATTCATCTTCTCAGGCAATCCACCTACATTGTGGTGTGATTTGATGGTAACGGAAGGTCCATTGACAGACACAGACTCAATCACATCAGGATAGATGGTGCCCTGCCCCAACCATTTCACATCCTTAATCTTATGCGACTCCCGGTCAAAGGTCTCAATAAACACCCTACCGATGGCTTTTCTTTTATCTTCCGGATCAGTGAGCCCCTTCAGGGCTTCATAAAATTCCTCCTTGGCATCTACTCCCTTCACATTGAGCCCCATACCTTCATAGGACTCCAGCACCTGCTCGAATTCATTTTTCCTGAGTAAGCCATTATCCACAAAAATACAATAGAGGTTCTTGCCGATGGCCTGGTGAATAAGCGTGGCTGCTACCGAGGAGTCCACTCCACCGGAAAGTCCCATCACCACTTTGTCATTGCCCAGTTTGGCCTGCAGCCCACGTACCGTATTTTCCACGAAAATATCCGCTGTCCAGTCCTGCGAAGCAGCGCAGATATGCACTACGAAGTTTCGAAGCAGCGTCTTACCATCCAGGCTATGTGTCACCTCGGGGTGAAACTGAATCCCATAAATGGGTTTGTCTTCTACCTTGTAGGCTGCCACTGGTATACTCTCCGTATTGGCAATTACCTGAAAATCCTCAGGAAGTTCTGTGATGGTATCCCCATGAGACATCCATACCTGACTTCCTATTTCTATTTCTTTCAACAGATCAAAGTGCGCATTGATGTGCGCCAGCTTAGCCCGGCCATACTCCCGGTGCTCTGAGCGTGTCACCACCCCACCGTGCTTGTGCGCCAAGAGCTGAGCGCCGTAGCAGATGCCCAAAATGGGATATTTCTCCAGGGCTTTGATGTCCAGATCAGGAGCACCTTCATCCAAAACCGAGCAAGGACTCCCCGATAGGATGATTCCCTTGGTAAATTCGTCCGGGTCGGGAAAGTGATTGAAAGGATGAATTTCACAATAAACATCGAGCTCGCGTACCCTGCGAGCGATGAGTTGTGTATATTGAGAACCAAAGTCCAGAATGAGAATCTTGTCTGTCATCCCGCAAAATTAGCAGATTCAAGCAAACGCTAAATTGATTTTTTACTTCGATTTGAATTATCCCCAAATTTACTTTGATTAGCCCGCTGAAAATTGACGTATGACACAGGAAGAAAAACGGTTAGAAGAGTGTAGGAAGGGTATTTCCTGGAAAGAATGGGGTCCATATTTATCTGAAAGACAATGGGCCACTGTGCGCGAAGATTATACTGAATCTGGCAACGCCTGGGAAAGTATTGTCCACGATCAGGCCAGAAGCAAGTCTTACCGATGGGGTGAAGACGGTATCGGCGGATTCAGTAATTCGGATCAGCGAATTTGCTTTGCGTGGGCCTTCTGGAATGGGAAAGATCAAATCCTTAAGGAACGATTATTTGGCCTCACAGGTCATGAAGGTAATCACGGCGAGGACGTAAAGGAACTCTACTTCTACCTGGACAGCACGCCTACCCACTCTTATATGAAGATGCTCTATAAGTATCCTATCAATGAGTTCCCTTACTCAGATATGGTGGTGGAGAATCTGAAGCGGACTAAAAAACAACGGGAATATGAAATCCTGGATACCGGAGTATTTGATAAAGACGAATATTTCGATATTTTTCTGGAGTATGCCAAAGGTGCCCCTGATGATTTTCTCCTGAGAGCAGAAGTGCACAACAGAAGTGATAAAGAAGCAGAGCTGACCCTACTCCCCACATTCTGGTTTCGCAATACATGGTCTTCCGGCAGGGACTCCCATATCCCTGAAATTTTGCAAGTGAGCGCCACAGAAATGCTCATCAAACACCACCTGCTGGGAGACTATCATGTCTACTTTGGCGGGGAAGTGAAGGAGCAGATGTACTGTGACAATGCCACTAACAGAGTGAGGCTCTATGGGGTTCCTAACAAGCAGTCCAACTATCCCAAGGATGCAATCAATGATTACATCGTCAACGGAAAGAAGACCATTAACCCCCAAAAGAAGGGCACCAAAGCAGCTGCTCACTTTAAAGTAACAGTGCCCGCTAAGGGTTCTAAAACTGTGGAGATAAGGATGTCTGCCAAAGCCCTGGATCAGCCATTCTCAGACTATCAGGAGCTGCTGGAAAAAAGAATAGCAGAGGCGGATAGTTTCTACAGGTCCATCCAGGCCAGGGTGATCGACAAAGACCTTAAAAACATACAGCGCCAGGCCTTCGCGGGTATGATGTGGAGCAAACAATTCTATTACTACAACATCAAAAACTGGATACACGGCGACCCGGGCAGAATGAAGCCCTCCGCTTCCCGAAAAAAGGGGCGAAACTCCGACTGGCAGCATGTATATAACTATGATATTCTCTCTATGCCGGACAAGTGGGAGTACCCCTGGTTCGCAGCATGGGATTTGGCATTTCATTGCATACCCATCACAAGGATAGACCCTGACTTTGCCAAGGATCAGCTCCTGCTCCTTCTAAAAGACCGCTACCTGCACCCGAATGGTCAAATACCCGCCTATGAGTGGAATTTTAGTGATGTGAATCCGCCAGTACATGCATGGGCAGTCCTGCGTGTTTTCCAGATTGACCGGGAAACTACCGGAAAACCCGATTTTGACTTTCTTCAAAGGGCATTTCACAAACTCTCCATCAACTTTACCTGGTGGGTGAACCGAAAAGACAAAGAAGGAAACAATGTGTTCGAAGGTGGCTTCCTTGGATTGGACAACATTGGGGTGTTCGACAGAAATCACCCAGTGGTGGAAGATGCCAGGCTGGAGCAGGCAGACAGCACCAGTTGGATGGCCATGTTTTCACTGAACATGCTTCGCATTTCTTTGGATCTGTCCATGGAGTACCCTGTGTACCAGGATATGGCTGTGAAGTTTTTCGAACACTTCCTCTACATAGCCGGAGCCATGAACAGCATCGGAGACACAGATGTGGACCTTTGGGATGATGAAGATAATTTCTACTACGACGTGATGCACACGCCGGACCAACCCAACCAGCGGATGAAGGTGCGCTCCATGGTAGGATTGATCCCTCTGTTTGCGATTGAAATTCTGAGAACTGAGGTTTACAGCCGATTGCCGGAGTTTAGAGAACGGCTGGATTTCTTTCTGAAAGAACGTCCGAAACTGGCCTCCCTGGTGGCCCGCTGGGAGGAACCAGGGGAAGGTGAGCATCGCCTGCTCAGCATCCTTAGGGGTTTCCGAATGAAAAGAATCATTGAGCGAATGTCTGACGAAAACGAGTTTCTCTCAAAGTATGGTATCCGGGCACTCTCAAAGTTTCACCTCAAAAATCCATATAAACTTGAAATAGACGGTCAAAAACTGGAGGTGGCTTACCTGCCTGGAGAGTCTGACTCCTCATTCTTTGGGGGTAATTCCAACTGGCGTGGCCCCATCTGGTTTCCGGTTAATTACCTCATTTTGGAGTCTCTGTTGAAATATTCGCATTACTATGGAAAAGACTATTTGGTAGAATTTCCTATAGGCAGTGGAGTGAAACACACCCTGCTGGATGTCACCCGTGAGATCTGCTTGAGATTAATGAAAATTTTCATGAAAGATGAAAATGGGGAGCGCCCAGTCTATGTGGGCAACAAGAAGTTTCAAACCGATCCCCATTTCAAGGACTACATTTTGTTCTACGAATATTTCAATGGTGACACAGGTGAAGGACTTGGCGCCTCACACCAGACCGGCTGGACTGGCCTGGTGGCCGAACTCATTCATCGCTATCACAATTAAACATTTAACCCTGTAATCACCTATAAGTAATACGAGCTTCCTAGTTTTGTACAAAAAAAAAGAGCCGATGCGAAAACTCATCCTGATCCTTTTTCTATTGCCCTCCCTTGGGGTACTTGCTCAGACCAAAAAACCAAAGCTGGTCGTTGGAATCGTCGTAGACCAAATGCGGCATGAATACCTCCAGCGATTTGAATCCAAATATGGAAACGACGGATTCAAAAGGATGATCAGAGATGGATTTGAAGCCCGAAACAACCACTACAACTACATACCAACCTACACTGCACCAGGCCATGCCTCCATTTACACGGGCACCACGCCGCGGTATCACGGCATCATTGGCAATGACTGGTACAGCCGGGTGTTGGGTCGCTCTGTGTATTGCGTGGGCGACACTGCTGCCAACAACGTTGGCGGAAGTGCCCTGAGTGGCAAAATATCACCCAAAAACCTCTTCGTCAACACCATCACCGATGAGCTTAAGTTAACCACCAACTTCAGATCCAAAGTGGTAGGAGTTTCCATCAAAGATCGCGGGGCAGTCCTTCCTGCCGGCCACTCCTCTGATGGGGCGTATTGGTATGACTCCCGTACGGGAGAGTTTATGACCTCAGACTTCTATATGGACGCCCTCCCACAATGGGTGGTAGATTTCAACCAAAAGAAGCTGGTAGATAAATATTCCAATCAAACCTGGAATACCCTCCTGCCCATAGCTGAGTACACAGAAAGCACTCCTGATGACAGCCCTTATGAATATGGCTTTGAAGGCAAGGATACCCCTACCTTCCCATATGACCTGAAGGTACTCAGAGAACAAAATGGCCCCTACGGACTTATCCGCTCTACACCTTTTGGTAATTCGCTGGTACTCGATTTGGCGAAAGCTTCTATTAAGGGTGAAAAACTTGGTACTGACCAGATCACGGATTTTCTAGCAGTCAGCCTGTCATCCCCGGATTATGTAGGGCACAACTTCGGTCCCAACTCGGTAGAGGTGGAAGACACTTACCTGAGACTCGACAAGGACCTTGGGGACTTCCTGGCTTATCTTGATAAGGAAATAGGTGCCGGTGAATATGTGGTTTTCCTCACTGCAGACCACGGAGTAGTGGCTAATCCTCAGTTTTTATTAGATCACGGCCTTCCCGGCGGGTACATCGATACCGATGAGGTAAAAGAGATTTTTGCAGATGCAGTAGCTCAAAATCTGGGTGAAGGAGATTATTTACTCAGCATGTCCAATGACCAGATATTCCTCAACCGCGACCTGATCGACTCAGCCGGACTGGACCTGGAAATCATCCAAAAAGCGTTTGCGGAAGCGGCCATGAAAATCCCTGCTGTTGCGGAGGCTTTCACCGCCACGAGCCTGGCTACCATGGACTATTCAGACCCTATGCGTACCAATTTGCAAAATGGCTATAACCGTAAGCTCTCCGGAGACGTACTCCTGTTCATGAAACCTGGCTACCTTACTAACACCTACGGGCTAAAAGGCGCTTCACATGGCACCGGATATTCCTATGACACCCATGTGCCCCTGCTCTTTTTTGGGGCTGGTATCAAAAAAGGAGCTACCGTAGAGAAAACCTACATTACTGACATTGCCCCTACACTAGCGATGTTGCTGAATATTTCCATTCCCAATGCCGCCGTGACCGGCGCACCTATAGAAGAGATTTTTGAATGATCGGACTGATATTTGATATGGACGGTGTTATTGTGCACAACAATGAATACCATTATCTGGCCTGGCAAAAACTGGCCAAAAAGTACAATGTGAAAATTACCCGAAAGTACTATCGGGAGAAAATGAACGGCCGCACCCTCATGGAGCTAATGGAAATCATCTTCGATGGGGAACTGGACAAAAGTCAGGCACTAAGTGTCGGGTTAGAAAAAGAGGCCATCTACCGGGAGCTTTATGCCGAGCACAGGGAAGCCACCAAGGGGCTGATCCCATTCCTGGAACTGGCCAGATCGAAAAACATTCCAATGGTCGTAGGCACCTCCGCTCCAAAAGAAAACGTGGATTTCACCCTGGACGGGCTAGACCTACGTAAGTACTTTGTGGGTGTGGTAGATGATAGTATGGTTACAAAGGGTAAACCCGAACCTGAAGTATACCTGAAGTGTGCAGAGATGATCAAGAGAGAACCTCAGAAGTGTATCGTATTCGAAGACGCGCTCTCAGGCATCAAAGCGGGTCAAAGAGCGGGTGCCAAGGTCATTGCACTGGCCACCTCTCATGAACGTAAAGAACTCTCGGCGGACCTGATCATCGATGACTTCACACAACTGAAGTGGGAACAGGTAGAAGCGCTATTAGGCGTGTAATCAAAGTTCCCTAAACGGTTAAATTTGAGTAAATTCTGCCCTCGTATGTGGAAATGTCTTTTTAATACCTTATTCTCCTGCCTGTTGGTACTTGCCACGCAACCCGTGGAGGCACAAACGCTCAGAGTGGCCAAGCTGAAATATGATGGCGGAGGGGACTGGTATGCTAACAAAACTGCCTTGCCCAACCTGATCGCGTACTGTAATGAGTATCTGAAAACAGACATTGCCCGGGAAGAAGAAATTGTGGAAGTGGGCAGCCCTGACCTGTTTCTGTTTCCCTATGTGTACATGACCGGGCATGGCAATGTGGTGTTCAGCAGTCAGCAGGCCGAGAATTTAAGGAACTACCTCACCTCAGGTGGGTTTCTGCATATAGACGACAACTACGGGCTGGATCCGTACATTCGACTGGAAATGAGTAAGGTTTTTCCAAACCTCAACTTTGTGGAGCTCCCTTTTGACCATCCCATCTACCATCAGAAATATGATTTCCCGGAAGGGCTTCCTAAAATCCACGAGCATGATGGCAAGCCAGCTCAGGGGTTTGGTATTTTCCATGAAGGTCGTCTGGTGTGTTTCTACTCCTACGAGAGCGATCTCGGCAACGGTTGGGAGGATCAGGTGATCTACAATGATCCGCAGGAAGTACGCTTAAAAGCCCTCAAAATGGGCGCTAACATTATTAGTTACGTATTTACAACGGAGAATTAAAGGTTGATACTCTATTAATACCATGTCATTTCTCTCCACCCATCGCCTTATCATAGAAAAAGTTACCCTCAGCGATGGTCCGTTTGTCCTGGAGCTGATGAACACCCCCACATGGATCCAGTACATTGGGGACAGATCCATCAGAAATCTGGAGGATGCCAATGCCTACATTCAAAATAATTATCTCAAAACCTACGAACAGTATGGCTATGGCCTCTATAAGATGGTACTCAAAACCAGCCTCACGCCCATCGGCATGTGTGGTTTTGTGAAAAGGGACTACCTGGATGCCCCAGACATTGGGTTTGCGGTGCTCCCGGCATATGAAGGAAAGGGATATACCTCTGAGGCAGCTCTCAAAATCATGGACTATGGCCTCCATACACTCAACCTGGAGCTCATCCTGGGAATCACTTCACCAGAAAATATCAGATCACAAAGCCTGTTGGAGAAACTGGGACTCAAAAGACAAGGCACCATCGCCTCAGCAGACATAGGCAAAACGTTGTATTTCTATTCCACCGCAGACTCCTGAGGCATCATCAGCCCCCTTGGTAGGTGGAATACGCCCAAATTATCAGCAGAAACAATAGCGAGATTAAACCTCCCAGCACCCCAAGGATAATGCCCAGGATCGGGAGTGTTTTTCCTTTCTTATTGGCCGTTTTCTGGTACGATTTCAGGGATAAGGCCCCGGTAATGATACTGACCAGAAACAAAGGAAAAGCCCATGAAGTCCAAAATGATACGTGACCGAGCGTTCTTGCTTTTTTGTAGTTAGGGTCTACAGGAATTGGTTTGAGTGTATCTGCCACTACTTTCAGTGGCTGGTTCATCTCTTCTGTTTCGGGATCATCTGGCTGTGTGCTGAAATCAGACGCTTCATGCGGCAGCAACTGTAAGTACACACTGAAATTTGGTTCGGGAGGCTCAATCATGAATTGACCTGATGCGGACGCGAGCATCGGATACTCATCCATTCCCCTGGATGGAATGGGTCTTACTGGCCTGTTGATGACCCGTGACCTTGCAAACAACTGTCGGGGTGGTCTGTCCCGCACTTGTTTTTTGACAAGAAACACCTCCGGACATGCCGCTCGCTGCAACGGAGCCTTGCAATGCACCATCAAAAAGAGGAACAACAGTAGGTAAAACGCCCTGATCATCACAAACAATGCTATTGATAAATGTAAGCACTTCGTGGATGTAAATCAATTCGGGGTTACCATGATCTGAAAGTTTTAAAAATAGAATTGACCAGTCATTAACTCAGAGCCTACCTGCAGTTTTTTTCCTCCTGATATTGGCACATTCAAAGCCCTTCCGGTAACTTTCTCCGTAGATCCATTTGAACCAACCAAACCAGCAGCTAAAACCAGCCTATGTCCCAGCCCCTCCTAAGTCCGGCACCTACCTCCTCATCAGAAAGAATCGGCACATTGGATTTTTTGAGAGGTCTGGCCATCCTCGGTATCCTGGTCATCAATATTGAGAGTTTTTCCTACCCGGACCCCTGGAGTCCCTTTAAAAATGGTTTTAGTGGCCCTGAAGACCATACGGTTCGTTTCTGGGTTTATTTTTTAGCTCAAGGCAAATTCTTCAGCATGTTTACCCTCCTATTTGGTGTGGGCTTCTATATTTTTCTGGAAAGACTGGAAGCAAAGGGAGTTGGACTTAAGGCCCTGGACATTTACGCACGCAGACTACTTTGGCTTTTTATAATAGGTGTCATACACGCCTACCTGATCTGGGATGGAGACGTACTCTACCATTATGCAGTTTGCGGCTTTCTCCTCTTTCCATTCCGGTCCTTCTCCATCAGGCAGCTATTGATGGTGCTCTGCATACCTATTGGCATTTTGCTTTTCAACGATTATCAACACACTCTCCGCGCTCAAAACTCACTTCAGGCCTATGAAGCGGCCATTCAGATAAGTGAGGATGAACGTACCCCAGATGAGCAGCGCTCCGTGGACCAGTGGATCAGACAAACCACAGAAGGGAAGTCGGAGCTGAGAGTAGATGAAACACCCCGCCAGACTCTCCTTGAGAGCTGGGCTGCCAATGCCACCCACACCAGGGTACACAAAGGGGCCATCCTCTATCAGGGCATCTTCTTTCGTACCCTGATTATGATGATTTTAGGTATTCTTCTATATAAATCGGGGATTTTCGAAGACTACCGGTCAGTGAAGTACTACTGGCCACTTACCATCACCATCCTGATACTGGCCCTTGTCATTAACTACCATCGCTATCAGCACTGGACGTACGATTTCTACCATCCGGTCACCAGCATCTGGAAAGGTTGGCTCTTCACTTTCCCTAAGGAAACGCTTGGATTGGCATACATTCTCGTATTTAATGGGCTCTATCAAAAGTGGCTCAAAAACAGCCAGTTCAAAATCATTTCCATTGCCGGAAAAATGGCCCTCACCAATTACATCTTTCAAAGTATCCTCTGTGGGCTGATATTCTATGGGTATGGGCTGGGCCAGCACAACGAACACTCCAGATCTGAACTCTTATGGATCGTGCTCGTTGTATGGACCATCCAGCTTGGTCTGAGCTGGTGGTGGATGAAAAGAAATACACAGGGGCCCCTGGAATGGATGTGGCGGAAGTTGACCTACAAATCATTCAACTAACTGATAGGGTCCAAAGGTGTAGTTGACAATATGCTCAGGTTTTTCTACCTTGTATCACCTCAAGTCCCCTAGTCACTTATGCGCATGGCCAGGTCATGCTCTGACTCTCTCTCCTATTATTCAGTATCTCTTGTATCCTCCAATAATGAAAAAACACCTTACACCTCTAGTGTGTCTTTTAAGCACCGCCCTGTTTGCCCAGTCCCCCCCGCTCCCCATCATTGATATGCATGTACATGCTAATCATGCTGATTTTACAGGTATTGTTCCTATGACCATATGTGTTCATAATGAAAAGTGGCCCACAGTGGCTGCCGGATCTGATTGGGCTGAGACCTTAATACAGGCCAGCCAAAATTGCGACTACCCTCTGGTTTCTCCACCCACCGATGAGGAGGTGATGAATCAATCCTTAGCGATCATGAAGAAATGGAACATCTATTCAGTGACGAGTGGTAGACTCACCGAAGTGTGGAAAGACGCCGCTCCCGAAAGAATCATTTCCAGCTTTTACTACCGTGGGGATGGCCTGGATCCATCCCCCGATTCCCTACGCTCACTATTTGAGAAGGGGATCTTTGAAGTACTCGGCGAGATCGCCACACAGTATAATGGCATCAGCCCCGACGACCCTTCTCTGGAACCTTACTGGGCATTCGCCGAAGCACTTAATATCCCTGTTGGGATCCATATAGGACCATCACCCATTGGGGCGGCTTATCTGGGATGGGGAAAAAACCGTGGACGCCTGCATAGTCCATTGCAACTGGAGGAAGTATTGGTCCGCCACCCAAAACTCAGGCTGTATGTGATGCATGCCGGCTGGCCCATGATAGATGAACTACTTACCCTGCTCTGGAATCACCCACAAGTGTATGTAGACATCAGTGGCATCATTACCGATCTTAATGAACCCGCCTTTTATGATTATTTAAAAAAGATCATCCTGGTGGGCTTTGGTGACAGAATTATGTACGGATCGGATCAGATGATTTGGCCTCAATTAATGGAAATCTCCATCCAAACTATCGAGTCAGCACCTTTCCTATCCACCACTGAAAAACGAGACATTTTATACAACAATGCCGCCAGGTTTTTACAGCTCTCCGAGGAAGAAATAAGGCGTCATCATGGCCAATAAGACACCCTCAACGCACCACCATCTTCATGGTCTTTGCATAGTGGGGATACTGTAGCCTGACAAGGTAAATACCCTCATGCGAAGGCATCTGCAGTGGGTCTCCTCCTCTGAAAACCCTTACTATTTTGCCATTAAGGTCATAAACAATGGCCTCCAGGCAACCCGTCGGCATAGTCAGAACAGACATTGGTGCCACCGGATTGGGTAAGTGAATAGGTTCCGTATGGGGTACGCCCAGGGTCACTCCCTCAAAGTAAGATTTAGTCACTTCAAAGGCCCTTTTTCCCACTTTCTCACCAATCAGGCGCCCGGGAATGTCATCCACCGGGGGGTGTATACCTCCCCATATCCGGGAAAGACTGCACTGGTCGCTGGCATCACGGTAGGTAGCCCATTGTAGCACCACATCCACGCTTGGGCCCTCTTCAAATACCAGGAATTCATTCTTCTTAGCCACAAACTCACCCATTCCCCCAGGAAAAAAAGCACTTCCTGTGAGGGCGGTGAGTACCTCAGCAGCGGCTCTCGAATAAGTAGAATGACCAGACACGTACCCTGCAAATGGAGGCGTCACGAAGGTAGGTCTCTGATAAGGCCACCAGTTCTCTGCCAAAATCCACCCAACCCCGGCATCATCCGTCTCAGGGTTTTGAATGAAAGTGGGGCCCCGCCAGGCGTACAGTTTGATCTTACCGATGTGCTGGCCCTGCAGCCCCGAAAGTGGATCGTTATTGCCCCTTACCACTTCCACCTTGCCCGGAGCCAGCTTGATTCCCGCCGGATGATAATTTCGTAAGGTCTGATCCGATGACTGTCCCAAAGAAGCCATGTACCTGATCGCCGATATCGGTCGGATGTAATCATAATACCCCTTGATCCCCCAGGAAGAAATAGCGGCATCATGCATGGCCCCACCGAGTGTGAAATAAGCTTTGACATCCCACTCCAGAGCATCCATCACCGGCCCCCCACCCTGGTATCGTTTCTCAAACTGAGGATGATCACTCACATAATTAAGAATGGTAAACCAATGCCCTGGTGGGGTTTCAGAATGGGGCCCATCTGCCCAAAACTCGGCCAACACCCGGGTATAGTCACCACGTGGCACCACCTGAGGGGCATATGGCTGACGGGTAACTGGATTGACGGGGTGGCCTGAGCTGCGATCGCCTCCCTCACGGGCATCATAGAAAGTTTTCATTTCCTCCACGTTTTCAGGAAAATGGCGGATATCCAGGTTTCCAATAGCTCCCGGAGAAATATCCCAGAGCACTCCGTCCGTGGGATCGAGATGTGCCGACCACAAAGCCACCATTTCATGACTCCATACATAGTCCGCACTTTTTTCCTTGCTTTTAATGTCGAGTTTTGGCGGGGCTCCGGGATCATGATAGACCCAATAAGTCTGATTGTCTCGTTTTTTGACCGACAAATGGCTCTTGTTCAGTGCAAAGGGAACGACATACCCCCATTCAGCACTCAAAAACTCCGGCACAATGTTATAACTCACGTGGCCTGACTGATCAATAAATGCCCCAAAGGCCAAAGGTTGCCACCGGTTGGGATCGGTCATTTTCCGGACACCAGACAGCTCAGGGGCCATCGGTTCATTCACAGGTACATAAAACTGATTATGGTAACCAGCAGATTCAAAAGACCCATCCTGATCACCAAAAGCCAAAATCTGACTGGCAATGTAATTTCCCAAAGCCGAAGGTGTTCCATTGAGGTAGTCCGTGGACACATTGGCCGGATCATAACCCAATGAAGCCATCAGGGCATCCATTTCCGCTTTGATCAGTGAAAAACCCGGTGAGTTACCAAACCGATGTTCCAGTAACCGATAAACCGCATAGCTCAGAGCCTCCTCCTGCGCCAAGGTAATGTTTTCCGGCATGGGGACTCCCGAAAAAGGAATATGAAAACCAGCATGCAGGCGACCGAGAAAATAAGGAGACGCCTGCAGGTCATAGGCAGCCCAGGCATCATACATGGCCGTGGATATATGAAATAAATTTCGGGCATGTACAGTGGGCCTGGCGAAATCATTTCTGATGGCATCCAAAACTACTTCATTCCACTGCCGCGCTACGGAATGCTGAGCAACCCCCGTGGAACCCAGGCCCACAAGGCAACTGCATATAAGGAGACGATAAAAAAGAAATTTCATGATCAACCAGGCTTGTTCACACAACAAACATCAGACAATAATCCCCCATTTTCATTCTGACAGAATGAGTATAATTTCAAAGGTTTACCCTTTGGTATTATTCCACCTCCGGCAGCGCAAACGCCACATACTCATCCCCCTTTTCCGGAGTATCCTTGCCACCACTGGCCGCCACTACCACATACTGTCGGCCATCCACCTCATAGGTAGCTGGTGTGGCCAGTCCGGGTCGGGGGAGCCTTCCCTTCCAGAGTTCAGCTCCGGTTTCCTTATCAAATGCCCGAATGAATGGGTCTTTCGTTCCGGCAATAAAAATCAATCCACCTGCGGTCACTACTGGTCCGCCATAGTTTTCAGTACCTGTTTGGGGAATCCCCCGGGCAGTTAGTTCTTCAAACTCGCCCAATGGCACTTTCCACTTGATGGTACCATCATTCAGGTCTATGGCATTCAGGTGCCCCCATGGTGGTTTCACTGCCGGGTAGCCATCCCGGTCCACGAAACGCTGATAGCCTTCCATGCGATACTGTAAAGCTTCCAGGTTGGTCTTTGTTTCAGATTCTGCTGCTGCCTGGTCTGAGGCTGTCCAGTTGAGCAGATAATCGATGAGGGCAGTTACCTGATCATCATTCAGGTAGCTGAATGCCGGCATACTGCCTTTCCCTTTTCGGATTCGCTCAGCCATCTCCTGAGGTTTCATCCGTGACTTTACATCGGTGAGCGAGGGCACGGCACCATGAAAGGTGGAGCCGCTCAGGTCAGCCCCATGGCAGCTCATACAGTTGGCCTGATAAAGGCTTCGGCCCATGGTAAGCGGATCCTGATCGTCGGTATCCAGCTCTATCATCTTGATGATCCAGGCCATCTCATTTCCGTTGACATAAAGTATCCCGGTGGTAGGATCATAGCCTGCTCCACCCCACTCACCTCCTCCATCCAACCCCGGATAAAGCAGCGTACCCTCGGTACTTGGAGGAATAAACTGCCCACCATACCGGTAACCTCTTAGCCGAGTCAGGAGCTCTTCCTTATGGTTTGAGTATGGATTTAAATCCTCTTCGGTCAACGTTTGTCTGGAAAATGGTGGTGGCTGAACAGGCAGCGGCTGGGTAGGCCAGGCAGCCTCTCCCGGGAGTTCAGAGGGTGGATAGGGCTTTTCTTCAATCGGGAAAAGAGACTCCCCTGTCTCCCTGTCAAACACATACACGTGCCCCGACTTGGAAATCTGAGCCACCGCATCCACTGATCTCCCATCCTTTCGCACCGTGACCAACGTAGGCGGTGCCGGGAAATCCCGATCCCAGATATCATGATGCACGGCCTGAAAATGCCAGATACGCTCACCGGTATTGGCGTTGAGGGCAATGAGGCTATTGGCAAACAGGTTGGCGCCCTTTCTATTGGCTCCATAAAAATCATAGGATGCCGACCCGGTGGGTACAAACAGAATACCACGCGTCTCGTCCACGGTCATTCCTGTCCAGTTGTTAGCCCCGCCAATAAAACGGTATGCGGTAGTGTCCTCCCAGGACTCATAACCGTACTCTCCGGGGTGCGGGATGGTATGAAAAATCCACTTTTGCTCACCTGTGACGGCATCAAAGCCCCGGATGTGACCTGGAGCCGCCGGCAAGGTTTCGGCAGTAAGAGAGCCCATCAGTATAAGGTCTTTATAAACCGTGGCCGGGGCATGGTACTGGTAGGTAAGACCAGTAATGTCTCTATCGAGTCCTTTGGTCAGATCAATCCGTCCTCCATCACCAAAAGAGGCCACCAGCTGACCGGTTTCTGCATCCAGGGCGTAGAGATACTTATCCGCCGTGAAGATGATTCTCGTTTGCTCACCGTCGGTCCAGGCAGCCAATCCGCGGGCAAAATCTTTTTTATCCGTGCCTTCGAAAGGATCAAACTTCCATTTCTCCACACCAGTTGCCGCATCAAGTGCAAAAACCTTGAAATGTGAAGAAGCAGCAAAGAGTGTACGCCCGATGATCAGTGGGTTACACTGGCTGTAGCTCTTGCCATCATCATCTCCGGGCTCATAGCTCCAGGCCTTTTGTAGCTGTGTCACATTTTCCCGATTGATTGCTGTCAGGGAGGAGTAGTGTGTGCGTCCGGCATCTCCCAGGTAATTATCCCATGTCCTGTATGGGTCGCTGGAGGTAGTAGCACTGTCTTCACAGCCGCCCCCAAAAAGGGAAGCCAGAATGACTATAAATCCCGTAATTCTGTTCATGGTTGGTAGTTTAGTCCTTATGGAAAGGTAAACAATACCCACCGATTCCTAAACCCGTTGCCACTCAAAGCATTTTTTTTCATAACTTCTGGTGACTTATTTCAAACCAGTTTTAGATCTCCGTAATCCAACCCTCTATGCGAAAACACTTTGCCCCTCTTTTTATTCTGCTCACCTTCCTCATCAGTTGTAATAATCAAGAGGCATCAGACAAGGAATCATCTGGTGACCTCCCCAGAAGCACGCCGGAGGCACAGGGTATCTCCTCTGTCGCCATTGCCGCTTTGATCGATTCGATGGCGCAGAGTGGCCTGGGCTTTCATAGCGTTATGATCATTCGCCATGGGCAAGTGGTAGCAGAAGGTTGGTGGAATCCTTACCAGAAAGAGTTGAAACATTCACTCCATTCCCTTAGCAAGAGTTTCACCTCCACGGCCATAGGATTTGCGGTGCAGGAGGGATTGCTGACGGTGAATGATCCTGTGGTCTCCTTTTTCCCTAATGACTTGCCTGCTGAGGTATCTGACCGGTTGGCCTCTATGACCATTAAAAACCTGCTGACCATGAATACCGGACACGCTGAGGGCACACTCAATGCCATGCGAAACGACTCCACCGGCAACTGGGCACGTGCTTTCCTGGCACAGCCACTTACCCATGAGCCCGGCACCCATTTTTTCTATAATACCGGAGCCACCTATATGCTCTCCAATATTCTTCAGCAGAAAACGGGCATGACGGTGCAGGACTATCTGACTCCACGCTTGTTTGAGCCGCTGGGCATCTCCGGTATGGACTGGGAGGTGGATCCAAAGGGTGTGAACGTGGGTGGATACGGTCTTCGGGTGAAAACAGAAGACATTGCCAAGTTGGGGCTCCTCTACCTGAACAAAGGTGAATGGAAAGGTGAGCAGCTGCTGTCGGCAGACTGGGTGGAAGAAGCCACCAGCAAACAAGTAACCTCACAGGAAGGCGACAATGACTGGTCACAAGGCTATGGTTACCAGTTCTGGAGGTGCAAACCTGCCGGGCTCTACCGTGGAGACGGAGCCTTTGGCCAATATTGCATCGTGATGCCGGAGCAGGATGCCGTGGTGGCCATCACCAGCGAAACTTTTGATATGCAGGCCTGCATGACCCTGATCTGGAAGTACCTCCTGCCCGAAATGAAGCCCGACGAACTCGATGAAAACGAACAGGCCTTTCAGGCCCTGCAGACCAAAATGAAAACGCTCACCTTACCCGTGCCTACCTATCGTGCTTCCTCTCCCATGACAAGCCTGCTTCAGGAAAAAGTCATAGCGCTAGAACCCAATGAATTTGACATTGAAGCGCTGGCTTTCTCCTTTGGTACCGGGGAGGTCTCTATGGAGATTTACAGGCCTTATGGTCAAAGCAGTATGATACTGGGTGTCAATGAATGGCGCTCAGGTGACCTGGATCGCTATAACCTCTTTGAACGTCCCGCTCAACAGCCCATCAGGTCATTGACCGCCGGCACTGCGGGCTGGAAGGACGACAAAACCATGGTGATCAACGTGCGATACCTCGAAATGACCCATGGAGACCAGATCACCCTTACCTTTGATGAAAAAGGGAAAGTAACCCTCTCCTTTCTGGGGAGCGTGGCTGCAGGGCGACAGGATGGATCAGAAAACCGAGCGCCTATCACTGGTGTAATACAACAGAAAGAAACCCTCTAAACCATGAAAAACACTTTTTTGATCAGCCTGCTGCTCGCGAGCATCCACCTGCAATACACCCACGCACAAACCATTCAGGAGCAACTGGGGTATTCCCCAAACACCAAACTTCTCATCATCCATGCGGACGATCTTGGGGTGTCCCATTCCGAAAATATGGCCTCTTTTCAAGCCATTGAAAACGGAGTGGTCACCTCCGCGAGTATTTTGGTGCCCACCCCCTGGTTTTCAGAGGTTGCCGAGTATGTGAAATCCCACCCTGAAGCAGATTTCGGGATTCACCTGTGTCTCAACAGCGAGTGGAAACACTACAAATGGGGTGCGGTGAGTGACCCTTCTCAGGTGGCTTCCCTACTTGAAAAAAACGGCTTGTTTTCTGATAACGGACAATGGGTGGCGGAACATGCCGACATCAATGAGATGGAGCTGGAAATGCGCGCTCAAATAGATCGGGCCATCGCCTCAGGTATCACCCCCACCCACATAGATGCACACATGATGACTGCCTATCGAAGGGCAGATTTCGTGCAGGTACTTTTGAAAATCAGTCAGGAATATAAGCTCCCGATCGGTGTGGATGTGAAGGAACTGAAAGCACGCTATCCGGAGCTGGACTTTCCGGAAATGATCTCTCTGGACAATCTGTATGGCGCCGGACCGGAGGACTTTGAGAAAGCTCTGGCTGAATACTATACTTCCGTGCTCCGGGGACTCACTCCGGGACTTCATGAAATCCTTGTGCATACGGCCTATGATGATGCCGAGATGCAGGCCATCACCGTGGAGCATGTCAATTGGGGATCCGATTGGCGTCAGCAGGACTTTGATTTTTTCACCAGTGAAGCTTGCAGGAAGATACTCGCAGAAGAAAAAATCCAGCTCATTACCTGGAAAGAAGTGCGAGACAAACTCATGAAATAGTACCAGGGAGAAGAACCGTTTAAAAAAAACACCGGCGTGGGTGCAACTTTTTGTCAGAAAGAGCATCTAATAGGTATCCCAATTAGAAATCTAACTAACACGCTCAGCCATGCTGCGAAACTATTACATCACTGCCCTTCGAAACCTCCTCAAGCACAAGAGCTATTTCATCCTCAACATGGGTGGACTGGCCATTGGCATCACCAGCTTTATCTTCATTGCCCTCTACGTCATCAATGAGCTGAGCTACGACCGGTTTCATTCAAAGCACGAAAATACCTATCGCGTGCAGGTGCGGGGGCAGATGATGGGCCAAAACCTGAACATGGCCGTCACAGCGTCACCTATGGCGCAGGCCCTCCTGCAAGACTATCCGGAGGTCTCCACAGTGACACAGGTCAAAGAAAGTGGCGCCTGGTTTATAGGCCAGGGAGAGAAAAAATTCAATGAGGACGGCGTACTCTTTGCTGATTCCTCCTTCTTCGAGGTGTTTGACTTTCCGCTCATCGAGGGAGACCCTAAAACGGCTCTGGTGAAGCCCCGATCGATGGTGCTTACGGAAACCTTCGCAAAAAAATACTTTGGTAACGAACCGGCGCTGGGCAAGCGAATCACAGTGGAGCAAGACACGGTTTTCTATGAAGTGACTGGTGTAATGGCTGATGTGCCGGACAATTCACACATCAAATTTGACATGCTGGGCTCCCGCAGCACCTACAAGGTGTGGGACAATAACCACTGGGTGAGCCATAACGAATACACCTACATCGTACTGAATGAAAATGCCGACCACAAGGCCTTTGAGAAAAAACTGGAAGAAGTGGTCAAAAAGTATGTAGGTCCACAGATTGCACAATACCTGGGCACTACCATGGAAGCATGGGAGAGCGCTGGCAATTCTTTTGGCTACTACCTCATGCCCATTACGGACATTCACCTCCACTCCAACGTGGAGGATGAGCTGGAGGCCAATAGCCACATCTCCTACATTTACATTTACACACTCATCGCCTTTATTCTGCTTTTCATTGCCATCATCAACTTTGTGAACCTGGCCACGGCACAGTCCGCTGCACGGTCCAAGGAAGTGGGCATCCGCAAGGTGATGGGGTCTGACCGGCAGGCGCTGATCTACCAATTTATTTTTGAGTCCATCCTGATTGCCATAGCCGCCACCCTCATAGCGGCACTGCTCGTGGCGCTGCTCACCGGGCAGTTTGAAAGCCTCGTGGACAAAGGGCTGGCCATTAACCTGACCAGTAGCTTCCTGAGCCTCTTCATCCTGCTGGGGCTGGCCATTGTCATCGGGGTGATGGCGGGTTTTTATCCTGCGTTTGTGCTGGCAGGCTTTCGTCCGGCGGAGGTACTCAAGGGCCGGGTAAAAGCTGGTGCCAAAACGGGCTGGCTGCGAAACCTGCTGGTGGTTATACAGTTTACCGCCTCTATTGTGATCATTGTGGGCACCATGGTCGTATACCGTCAGATTGATTTTATGCTGAACAAAAACCTGGGGTTTGACAAGGAACAAACCCTGGTGATCAGAAGGCCGGATGTGCTTCGCCAGAACCTGGAAACCTGCAAAAACGAACTTCTGAAAAACCCTAACATCCTGGCTGTAGCCAATGCCACCTCACTGCCCGGCAAAGACCGCTACAACAACAACGCCCACATGACTGAAGACAGCCCGGACTCCCCCTACCTGCTGATGGAAAACTCTGTGAGCTTTGGCTACGCAGAGTTGATGGGACTGGAACTGGTGGCCGGTCGCCTGCACTCCCGACAGTATGCTTCTGACTCAACTGCCGTGGTGATCAACGAGACGGCCGCACGTACCATGGGCTATAGTGTAGAGGAAGCCGTGGGGAAAAATTTCGTTGACAAGGACCGTGACGGGACTGTCTGGCGCAAGCCCATCATTGGAGTGGTAAAAGACTATAATATCCAATCGCTGCACCGGCCCATAGAACCCACCATGCTGCGACTCATGCACGGCAACTGGGAAGGATTTATGTTGGTGAAAGTGAGCAACACCCAGAACATCCGGGAGACGCTGGCCTATATGGAAGAAACCTGGTTTAAATACTCCTACAATAAGCCTTTTCAGTATTTCTTTTTTGATGATGACTATGCCGATCTGTATAAGTCTGAGTCCACCACCGGACGGGTATTTCTGGTATTTGCCGGCCTGTCCATCTGCATTGCATGTCTGGGTCTCATAGGGCTGATCACCTACACCACGTCCATTCGCAAGAAGGAAATAGGCATTCGCAAAGTGCTGGGTGCGGGTACGGCCACGCTGGTGACCCTCCTCTCCAGTGAGTTTGTGAAGCTGATCGTGATCTCTACACTTATCTCATGGCCCGTGGCCTATCTGGCCATCAACTACTGGCTGCAGAACTTTGCGGACCGCCTGGCTATGAGTCCGTGGTACTTTGTGCTGTCCACCCTGGTGGTGGTACTCATCGGGAGCCTGGCCATCAGTTTCCAGACCATCAAGGCCTCCCTGAGCAACCCCGTTGACAGCCTGCGGCAGGAGTAAGCTGCTGGTTGATTATGCCAAAATGAGACCTTCTGGTACGTAAAAAAACCAGCCCCTATGGGTGAAACAGGCTCCATGCCAGTGAACAAGGGCTCCATGGTGATCAATATGCCTCCATGCCAACCAAATACGTCTCCATGCCCAACATGGAGGAAGTCAGCAATAACATGACGGAATATTATTTGGCATGAGTGTGTATAAATCAGCATGACAGAATAATATTTGGCATGGGTAGTAATCTCATTACAGCTGCAAAAATTAATGCTTGACTCGTAATGGTTAATGGGTTATTTTGGTGGGAAGATTCCGGTATTCCTCGTGCCTCAGAAACCGGAATGACAATCGTTAACCGTTTCGTCATTCCGGTTTTGGACGAAGCACAGCGATGGACAAATACCGGAATCCCGGCCAACCTCCTCCCCTTGTTGCCATTTCCAGCTAATCACCAACCATCAAAACACAAGCTCTCAATAAATTCAGTGTGACAATGCATGGCGTGAAACCTCCAGTCCCCCCTCTAATCTGTTATGGGCACACTGAGCCACTGGTTGTGCTTCTAACCCAATTCTCTTACTTTAGTACGCCTGGCAACTACTGCCCTTGTTGGAGTTGTTTCCAACAAGTGAGATAGGGCTGGCGAGTTAGAGAATTACTATTCATGAGTATATGGAGCACAGTTCTAACAAAAAAGGATATGGATAGAATAGTATTTTTTGCCCTCATAGGCATTTGGTCCCTCATCAGTTGTACCGATCATTCTTCAATTATTGAAGGGAATGAGCCAGACACGTTGCTGCTCTCCAAAGAAGATAGCCTGAGTTTTTTGACAGACAGTATGGCGCTGGCTCAGGAAAATTTACGTGATTCTCTAAGGAATGAAGGATGGTATTCTTTCAACAGTTTTAGTGTTAATGAAGCAGGCATCTTGTACCAGGATAGTATTGGAATATTGAAGCCTGATTTTGCAGATTCAATATCTAGGGGTTATTTGGTTTACTTACCAGCATTCGAATACCAAACCGAGCAAGGTAATAGCTTTACAACAAGTTACCCCTGCATCTCTGACTCACCACCTGAAATGTGCAAGATAAAATTTGAAAAACGAGATATTCCTGATGATGGGCAAATTGTATTACAGAACCTAGATACAATAGGAGTATTTTTTAATGAAAATTCATCTTATAGCACTGGAATATCGTTGTACCTTCTATCCGCATCTAGCCCGAACACTTTCGAAATGTCCTATTATATAAGATACACTGAGGAGTGGAAACACGCCGCTTGGTGTATCGCGTATTCTGCACATAGATATAAATAGTATGAGAGTCCCAAGTGACTCTGGCGACCCTCGTCTGTTCCTGTTTCCCACTCACCAACAAGATGAAATTAGCCCCTAGAATGTAGCGTGATGATATGATTCCCGCCTGCGCGTGAATGACGATCTGGGTAGGAGTAAACCAGTAATGTCAACCCATCAAATGCGGGTATGGAAGTGCCCGGTTTTGAAACTTGAGAATGTAATCATTCACGCTACAATTTAGGGATAGTGAGACAGTTGAAACCTACCCAAGTGGGTTTATGACGGTTCCCCCTCACGAGTTCACTCCAGATTCAACCTATACAGCCAAAACAAATACTGATAACGACTCAAAGTTTTCAGTTCACCTGACCTGAACAATAATACCTCGTCCCCTACACCGTTATTGTTAACGCACACTTTAAGTCCTCGCATATAATCTTTTTCCACCTTAGTTAATGAAAGCATCCCATCAGTATCAAACTTAACCTGAGTTAGATTTGATTCGAAATTTCTATACACAAGGTTCAGCCTGGACCTGTCTGTGTTAAGCATGACAAAGGGGTATGATCCGTCAAATGATCTAGACCATTTCATTTCAAAATCCATATTAATCCCGTATGCGTATATTTTTCTGCGCAGGTAATTATCATCGAATTTGTATCCAATCAGGATAAACTCTTCACCAATCTTATATAACCCGTAGATCAAGATTTTATCCTTGGCAAAGGGTACTCCGGAAGAAATTGACCTCTCCAATTTCTTGTGCTTCTTCTCAGGGGTATGGGACTTGAAATAATCAATATCGAAATTAATTACATGAGATTCTATGTTGATGGGCTCGTTAAGATCTTGAGATTTAATCAACAGACCTCTGGTCCCACTATTTGTGTGCAATGCAAATGAAGAGAGTAAATAAAGTTGATCATCCACAACACCCATCAGCACATTATCCACTTTCTGAATCCTATCAACCAACACTGCCTCTTTACCCAGTGTAAGACGATAACACTCAAAATAGAATCCAGGAGAGCTCTTGACCTTGACCAAAACGTAAGCATCACCATTGTTGCAATAATCAACATCCAATATGGAAAGGACATTTTGACTCCTGCCTAAGTCAAAATCATCCGTACGTGAGATGTTGAATTGATCGTTAAACTCCACTATTCTAATCTTTTCATTCTCTGAAAATGAAACTGGCACCGAATAGATAAAAGCCAATTTTGAAGTGTCGTTAGAAATATGGAAGGTTTGAAACTCACTCTTCCTACCCGTTTCTTTTTTAGCAAAAGCAGTAAAGAACTGATTCTTTGACTTCACCAAATTATTCAAATCGATGGATTGAGCGTAGAATTTCAGGCTGTCCTTCTCCTCAACCTGAGTGATGTGGATAAGATCATCTTTGAAGTAGGCGGACCCCACAGAATTGAGATTTTCCAAATGACCATCCAGGTAAATCACCTCATTTATGGGATTCATATTCCGATCAAACCGATGGAGTTCGTGTGTGAGCTTTCCTTCAATAAATACCTTAAAACTCACAAAAAAGGAGCTGTCCTTTTCAAAAGACAATGAAGGGATATAATGTTTGTGCCCAGTTAAGACACTGTCCCCTTTTACTAAAACCTGACCATAAACACCTCTTGCAAAGCAATAGAGTACGACGAGCAGGCACAAATACTTATTCCAAATCATAAAACTCAATACTTTAGTCGGTGGCATAACCACCTGAGTTTTTCCAGATACCACATTATTAAGATACAATTATCTACCATTCACGTGACATTCACGACAAGTAGGATAAAATTTGCCTCTTGAAGTAAAGAAACCAGAGCCCTTGTTGGAGTTGTCTCCAACAAGTGAGATTGGGCTTCTTCCCGATGATGTTTCACCAACAATCAGGATGACCTTGACCTCTTGAAGTAAAGAAACAAAGGTGATAATGCGATTCCCGCCTGCGCGTGAATGACGATCTGGGTAGGAATAGCACCAGCATCGTCATTGCGAGTATCCGGATAGCAATCGGGGACGAAGCAATCCTCCGTTGTGTCCCCTTTGTACCTATCATTCCATCCTTCTACTCGGCAGTTTACAACTGCCTGCTAAGGATGATAAGTCGGGAAGTCGGCATGCTTTATAAGCCTGACAGGTCCTTTAGCCTGTCAGGGTTCGCACTTCGAGATGCGCAGCCTGACAATGCCAATCGTGAAAAACCACAAAATCACCTTTCAATCTGTCAGGTTGAGCTTTCCCCTATCCTATCAAATGGGGATATAGAAGCGCCCGGTTTTGAAACCTGAGAATGGAATCTTTTTGGATCACCCCCTGATCAATATTAATGGCCTGATGAATGGTTTCATTGGCTTTCCACGCAGCACGCCCGCTTAGCACCGTGGGGAGGTGAACGATGAGTGCTGCAGAAATGGACCTGGACGCACTCTCCCACAAATAGCTGGGAGTATGGTCTACGGCATAGTAATCCGCACTACCCACTGCGAACATCGGCTCTTTGAAAGAGGTAGGTTTGGCAAAGTAAAAGCCCATCCCCTCGTCGCAGCTCACGTCTATGATCAGGCACCCTTTCTTCAATATCGCTTGCTCCTCTTCAATGATAAAATCGATCGGGTCGTTGGTGTCCTGATAGGTGCCATTGATGATGATGTCCGATTCGTGGATCAACTCCGACAAAGGCCGCTCAGAGCCGTCGTGCTCCACGAGCAACATGCGCGGCTCACCTGCGCGCCCTTTCCTGATCCTTGAGTAATTCACATCCAGGATTTCCTCACGCACCTCGTGATCGGGCCTTTGAATACAAATGGTGATGTCTCTAAAGCCATGCGCCTTCAGTGCATAGATGGCTCCACGGCTTACCGCCCCAAAGCTAAAAATGATCACTTTTCGCTGATTGCCATAATGCCCGTCGATCCCTTTCAGTTGTAAAGCATGGATCACCGCACAGTAGCCGGCCATTTCATTGTTTTTGTAGAAAGTATGCCTACCCTGCAGGCCTGCCGGCGACCAAACAAACATGTCTTCAAAAGCGATCAGGGTCAACTTACGATCGATGGCACATTGAGTAATAGAGCTTTGCTGAGCACAATGCGGGTATCCCCAGATCACGCCTCCTTCACGTAGTTCCTGCAAGTCGGAGATCACGGGCTTGGCTATTATCACATTGCCTACTTCGCCTAGTAGCTCCTTTCTGGAAGCGAGCCCTCCGGAAAGAGATGCCATCTCCTGATCATCTATACCAAACGACACTCCATAGCCTTTTTCAAAGATGAGGTGCTTTCTTACTTCCTCAGGTAACCGTAGTAAATGTTCCGGGTGGATCGGTACCCTGCGTTCATCGGCTTTTTTAGAGGTGCCAATCACTCCCATATCTGTCATGTTCATAATGTTCGGTTTTAAGGGCCTACCAAGCGATAGACAATGAATCCACTGAGATGCTGATTCGTTGGAAATAATGGCGGTACACACATCAAAATGGATCGCCAAAATTCAAAACCGGAATGATTCGTTAAAAAAGACGGAAGGATTCCTAAAGGAGATGAGTAGAATTGAAAAGATTCCATATCAAAGATACCATTAATAAAACTGACATGTTTGGACCCTCATATCCATGTGCACTTAACCATGCATCTGAACATGCGGTCTTTAAAATGATTACTTGGACGATCATTCAACCAGAGTAGCGTTGCCTTACACTTCGACGATGCTCAGTGTGACAATGCATGGGGCCTCCAGTCTCCCCTTAAATCTGTCATGGGTACACTGAGCCACTGGTTGTGCTTCTACCCCATTTCTCTTACTTTAGTAGTCCTGGTAACTAATCAGACAAGCACCATGAGAAAGATCGTTTATTACGTGGCAAGCTCCATAGACGGATTTATATCCGGCCCCAATGAAGACATTGCTGGCTTTGTACAGGGTGGTAACGGGGTGGACCAGTACCGGGCAGACCTGGCCAGCTATGACACTGTGATCATGGGCAAAAACACCTATGAATTTGGGTATCACTATGGACTCCAGCCGGGACAGCCCGCATATCCACACATGAAGCACCTCATCTTTTCTAATACCCTGACCTTTGAAAATGCAGATCCACGTGTGCAGGTAAAGAAAATTGACCTGGCAGAGATTGAGAAAATCCAGAAACAGACCGGCACGGACATATACCTGTGTGGTGGTGGGGTATTTGCCGGATGGCTATTAGATCACCAAAAAATTGACATCCTCAAGCTCAAGCTGAATCCCTTGATTTTGGGACAAGGTATTCGCATTTTTGGGGAATCCCCTCAGAAGTTCAGGCTGGTGCTCATGGACACTTCGCCTTACGGAAATGGTCTGCAGATCATGACCTATCGCATTGATTACGAGAACAAAATCTAACCTCAGGAGCGTGTCCAGAACTACCGGATGAGCAGAAATCAGATGAAATGACAAACAAGCAAAATGAATCCCTCCTTGTGCTGAGTGTCCGGGAATGGAGAGATTGGCTGGAGCGTAATCATGCCGAAAAGCAATCCATATGGCTCATACAGTACAAGAAGCACTCCGGCATGCCCGCCGTTTCGTGGAGTGAGGCCGTAGACGAAGCGCTTTGTTTTGGGTGGATAGACAGCACCAAGCGGCCAATAGACGAAGAAAAGTACATGCAATACTACGGCAAGCGAAAACCCACCAGTACCTGGTCAAAAGTGAATAAAGAAAAGGTAAAAAAACTCATTGCCGACGGGCGCATGACCAGTGCCGGACTGGAAAGCATAAAGATCGCCAAGCAAAACGGCTCATGGAACATCCTGGACACTGTGGAGGCACTTATCATTCCCGATGACCTGGCGGAGGCCTTCAAAACCACACCCGGCTCCAGGGACTTTTTTCTGGGTTTGAGTAAATCTGCAAAAAAAAGCATCTTACACTGGCTGGTGATGGCCAAAAGACCTGAAACCAGGCAAAAGCGGATCAAAGAGACAGTGGAAGGTGCTGGTGAGCATCTTTTGCCCAAACCACTCAGGTAGCAAATGGCTTCCTTGAAAAATCTCCCACAGATCATTTTGCTTCACATTTTGTAAGGTTGGACTATCGGTGTTTTGTTGTAAATTTTCATACAATGCTTTAAGCCCAACATGATGTTTCTCAAAAAATCATTCGCACTAATCCTCCTCCTGATTTCAATACTTTCTTGTGAAAAAACATCCCTATTGGAAGAAACCAGCAAGATCATGGCGCTGCACCGGGCGCAGAGGGAGTACCATTTTGGCAAAGATTCTGTGGCCTTTGCACACCAACTCTCCGATCAGTTTATCTCTGTGAACAGAGGCTCAATCAGCACACCGAAGAGACAAGAAACCATTTCCAGGTACCATGGCTACTTTTCATCCGTTGAATTTATCAAATGGGATGATTTAGCTGAACCCATTATCAGGTTCTCAGACGATGGCAGCATGGCCTACACGATCGTGGATAAAATAGTGGTGACCACTTATGAAGATGAGAATGGAGACACGGTAGAGGGTAGTACGCACTTTGCCTGGACAGCCATTTACAAGAAATATGGTGATGAATGGAAAATTGATTGCGTGACTTCAACAGAGGAACCGGTTCTTTCCAAGTGATGGCCTAAGAGATGGGTATGTAGAATTAGAAATTGAAAATAGGGTATCAACCTCCAATCATTCGCACGGCTCCAATTCCCAATTCTAAGCTAACTTGACCCCCTCAAAAAGTAAAGCAAACATCAAATGAAGGCCGCTACAGTAAGCGAAATTAAGAGGGAGTTAAAAACCAAAACCACAGGGGAGCTTTCGGAGCTCTGTCTTCGGCTGTCCAAGTTCAAAAGGGAGAACAAAGAGTTGCTGACTTACCTCCTTTATGAAGCTGCGGATGAGGAGGGCTACATCCAAAGTGTAAAAACCGAAATGGATGAGCAGTTTGATGAGATCAACACCACCAGCTACTACTTCATCAAGAAAAGTGTGCGCAAAATCCTGCGCATGGTCAAAAAATACATCCGGTACTCACCACACAAAACCACCGAGGTGGAGCTGCTGATCTACTTCTGCTCCAGCCTGAAAGAGATGAGCCCGGCCATCGGCAGGAACGTGACCCTACAAAATCTGTATGATCGCCAACTGGCCATGATCAGAAAAAAGGTGGTCGCCCTCGACGAAGATCTCCAGTATGACTATGGTGTGCTGCTGGATGAGATGGAGGGCATCGGTGGGTGAAAGGTGCGGCTTTCACTACATAAAGGCACCTACTCTCCCAACATGGGCAAATGTTTGATCCTGTGATACATTAACGCCAGACCGATGCAGCGCTTGAGTGCCTCCACAGGCACAGGCTCATCCAGATTCAGCACAATGGCCCGATCGCCTTCAAAAGTTAGTTCATCACCCAGCACCAGCCGAAATGTACTGACAAGCTCCGTACTACAAATAAAATACAGGAAATACTGATCGGGGGTCCGCGCCTTCCAGTCCATTCGAATCGTGCTGCCAGTCTTGGTCACATAACTAGGCTCCCCCCACTTGGTGGTTTCCATTAGTTTGCCAATCCCCTTCTCCACAGCCGTGTCTCGAATCAACTATCGCAGTTGTTGAAGCTTTTCGGAGGCTTCTCGTGGATATTCTGCCAATAACTCCTCCACTTTCTGACTACTAATAAATTCCATAAGTTGAATGGTTGTGGTTTCTTCCGATAAAGATACCCGCTCTCCGTGACAGCCCTATGTCACTCAGGTAATTCCCCGAAACCAACTTGCTGACAGAAAATCCGGGTTGCAGGAAACGGTAGTTCTTATTACTTTCCAACAGCAGCGAAAGGTTAAAGACCCTGACCCAATGAAGTAAAGGTCTGTTCATAATTATAAAACCGTGTTTCGGTTACAAGATCATCAGATTTTGATACAGTCCGCTTGTCATCCTACGTCAGCTTTGTATCATAAAACCAAAACATATCATAATGACAAAGAGAAAAATAGCCCTGGTGACTGGCGGAAGCAGAGGACTGGGCCGTGACATGGCCATCAAAATAGCCAGGAAAGGATTGGACGTGGTGATCACCTATCATACCAACCAACCGGCTGCCGAAGGAGTAGTAGCTGAAATCGAAAAAACAGGCAGTTCGGGGTTTGCCCTGCAGCTGGACAGCAGCAATACGAAAAGCTTCGAGGCATTCTACCAGAAACTCTCTGACTATCTGACCCTCAAAACGGGAAGTGCGCATTTTGATTACCTCGTCAACAATGCCGGCACGGGCATCTATCAGCCTTTTAGTGAAACCACCGAAGCGCAATTTGACGAAATGATGAACATCCACCTGAAGGGGGTATATTTTCTTACCCAAAAAGCACTGCCATTTCTCAATGACGGGGGCAGCATTGTCAATATTTCGTCAGGATTGGCCAGATTCACCTTCCCCAATTCATCAGCCTATGCCTCTATGAAGGGTGCAATTGAGGTTTTTACCCGCTACCTTGCCAAAGAGCTGGGACACAGAGGTATCACTGCTAATGTGGTAGCTCCGGGTGCTGTAGCCACAGACTTTGGGGATGGCATCAACAAAACCAATGAGCAGAAGAGGAAAATCGTGTCCAGTGTTACCGCTCTGGGCCGTGTAGGTGAGCCGGAAGACATAGGCGGGGTGGTCGCCTTCCTATGTAGTGAAGACGCACACTGGATCAATGCTCAGCGAATAGAAGCTTCCGGTGGAACATTAATTTAACATGCACATTATCAAATCCATTAGTGAGTATCACCAACTGGCCAACCTGCCCAAACCGGAGCATCCGTTGGTCAGCCTGGTGGACTACAGCCAGGTCAACTATCAAACCGATGGTGATGAGATCAGCATCGTTTCAGGCCATTATTCCATTGCACTAAAAAGGGGCATGAACGGTAAGTTCAGGTATGGTCAGCAGCCCTATGATTTCGACGAAGGGCTGATGTCCTTTGTATCGCCAGGACAGGTCATCACGGTGAAAGTACACCGGGATCCACACCCCCATCCTACTGGTTGGATTTTGCTCGTGCACCCCGACTTTCTTTGGGGTACACCCCTGGCTACTCGCATCAAAAACTATGAGTTCTTTGGGTACCACATCCATGAGGCCCTTTTCTTATCAGAAAAGGAGGAAAAGTCGATGATTGGTATCATGGAAAACATCCGGGAAGAATACCACGCCAACATCGACCAGTTCAGTCAAAACATCATCATTTCGCAAATAGAAGTACTGCTCAACTATGCCGAACGGTTTTATCAGCGGCAGTTTATCACCAGAAAAATCTCCAATCATGAAATCCTGAATAAACTGGAAGCAATTCTTACGCGGCACTTCTCCCGGGACAACCTGGCCAGTATTGGGCTCCCTACCGTGCAGGAAATAGCCGATCAACTGAATGTATCGCCCGGTTACCTCAGTAGCCTTCTCAAGGTACTCACAGGTCTGAATACTCAGCAGCACATTCATGAAAAGCTCATAGAAAAGGCCAAGGAAAAGCTCTCTACCACTCAGCTCTCGGTCAGCGAAATCGCCTATGGACTCGGATTTGAACACTCCCAGTCGTTCAGCAGACTGTTTAAGAGCAAAACCAACCTTTCACCACTGGAATTCAGGCTATCGTTTAGTTGAACCTTATCAACTATCTATTCATCCAAAACTTGCGCAGTTACTTGACTGCATATATATTTGCAGTCAAGTAACTGCATAAATGGAACTAAGAAGAGATGTATTTCAGGCCATCGCCGACCCCACCCGCCGGGCAATCATTGCATTGGTGGCCATGCAGGCCATGACACCCAGTGCCATTGCTGAAAATTTCCAGTCCTCCAGACAGACCATTTCCAAACATATTCAAATCCTGACGGCCTGTGAGATTCTGGAGCAGGAACAAAGCGGGCGCACCATCCATTATCATTTGAATCCTCAAAAAATTAAGGAAATCGCAGATTTCATAGAGCCATTTCGACAGTTATGGGACAATCGGTTCAACAAACTGGAGTCTGTGATGAAAAACTATCAATCCGATCAATAAACCATACTATGGAGCTTAAAACCAAGATCCACGCCGAAGACGGCAAACAGGAATTGTTCATCACCCGAGTATTTGACCTCCCCCTGGAGTTACTCTTTAAGGCCTATGTGGAGCCTGAACTGGTTGAGCAGTGGATGGGCACCAAGGTGCTGAAGCTTGAAAACAAAAGGCATGGCAGCTGGCAATTTGAAACCACCGATCCGCAGGGCAATAAACATGGCTTCAACGGCACGATCCATGAGTTTGTGCCCAACCAAAAAATCACCCGCACATTTGAAATGGAAAGTGCATCATTTGGTGTTCAGTTAGAATTCCTTGAATTTGAAACGCTAACTGACAAAACCAGCAAGCTCACCATGCATGTGATATACCGCTCAGTGGCCATCAGAGATCAAATCCTCCAGCTGCCTTTCGCCCAGGGAATCAATATGGCGCACAATCGCCTGGAAAAAATTCTGACCAACTTAAATTAACCAATCATGAAAAAGAGAGACAAGATCATTTATTGGGTAGCCACTCTTTGGCTGGCCCTGGGCATGACCTCCACGGGAATCGTTCAGCTCATCAAAATGGACGAGGAAGTGGCTAAAATCACCCAATTGGGCTACCCGGAATACCTACTGACCATACTCGGTACCTGGAAGATATTAGGGGTGGTGGCGATTCTCACCCCGCGATTCGCATTGCTCAAGGAATGGGCCTACGCCGGGTTTTTCTTTAACATGTCGGGGGCTGTATATTCTCATTGGGCAGCAGCAAGTGACCCCACAGAACTCTTCGGGCCCGTCCTTTTGATTGTACTGACCGTTACATCATGGTATTTCAGACCAGCTGATAGAAAACTATCTTTGAACAACTCCATATACTCATGAATCCCAAGGTTGACTTCTTTTTCAACAAAACCAGCAAATGGCAGCAAGAATACGCGTATCTGAGAAAAATCATTCATCAGACTGAGCTCACAGAAGAATTGAAATGGGGATGCCCCTGCTATACTTTCCAGAAAACCAATGTGGTATTGATCCACGGTTTTAAGGAATACTGTGCGCTTCTGTTCCACAAAGGGGCTTTGCTGAAAGACACAGACGGTATCCTCATCCAGCAAACAGAAAATGTACAGGCTGCTCGCCAGACTCGATTCACCAGCCTGGAGCAAATAGAGGCTATGGAATCCACACTAAAGGCCTACATCTATGAAGCCATTGAAGTGGAACGTGCCGGCCTGAAAGTGGAACTTAAAAAAACCTCGGAGTTCAGCATGCCTGAAGAATTTCGGCAGGTATTGGGCGAATACGCTGAATTAAAAACGGCTTTTGAGGCGCTTACCCCTGGCAGACAGCGGGGGTACCTTTTGCACTTCTCTCAACCCAAACAGGCCAAAACCCGTGAGTCAAGAATAGAGAAATGCATTCCTCAAATTCTGGAGGGAAAGGGATTAACTGATTAGAAACTTTCTAACCTAAAAAGCATGAACACCAATGTGGATACCTATTTCTCGGATGGTTGCGGGCGTTGCTCGTTTTATGGCACCCCACAGTGCAAAGTCAGAAATTGGCCAAAGGAACTCGCACAACTACGAAGAATAGTTCTGGAGACCGGGCTCATGGAAGAATCGAAGTGGGGAGTGCCCTGTTATACCTTTCAGGGTAAAAACATCGCCATTGTAAGTGCTTTCAAGGAGTACTGCGCCCTCAGTTTTTTCAAAGGGTCACTACTCCAGGACACGCATGGACTACTGGATAAGCCAGGTGAGCATACGCAGAGTGCCCGCCTCATCAAATTCACCCATTTGAAAGAGGTGCTGGATATAGAGGCCACACTCAAAGCCTGGATTTATGAAGCCATAGAAGTAGAAAAGGCAGGATTGGAAGTGATTTTCGAGGAAAATCCGGAGCCCATACCAGAAGAACTACAGCTGAAAATGAATGAAAATTCAGACCTGAAAGCAGCCTTTGAAGCCTTGACACCCGGTAGGAAAAGAGGCTACATTCTTCACTTTTCGGCACCCAAACAGTCCAAAACCAGGGTATCAAGGATTGAAAAATGTATCCCGCAGATTCTCGATGGCAGAGGTCTAAATGATCGCTACCAGTAAAATCACATTTCCAGGCACACCCAATCACCCCTCCTATCCGTTAAGTAGCCAAATACTCGGCTTATATGATAGAAAACGTAAAAATCCTGAACACGGAAATACTCTCTGACAACTGGTACATACTCCGCAAAATCACCTACGAATACCTCAAAAAGGATGGATCTCTGCAAACCCAAACCCGCGAAGCTTACGACCGGGGCAATGGCGCCACTATACTGCTTTACAACAAAGCCCAGAAAACCGTCATTCTCACCCAACAGTTTAGGCTTCCTACTTTCATCAATGGAAACGACAGTGGCCTACTGATAGAAGCCTGTGCCGGCCTGCTGGATAAGGACAATGCTGAGGACTGCATCAGACGAGAAACGGAAGAAGAAACGGGCTATAAAGTATCCTCCGTTCACAAAATTTTTGAAGCCTACATGTCGCCAGGTTCCGTGACGGAAATATTACATTTTTTCATCGCAGAATACGCCAAAGAAATGAAAGTGAGTGATGGTGGCGGTGTGGAGCATGAAGAGGAAAACATTGAAGTAATGGAGGTAGCCTATGAAAAAGCACTGGATATGATCGGCTCTGGCGAGATCAAAGATGGTAAAACCATCATGCTGCTCCAACACCTGAGACTGCATCAAATCTTATAACCTGCAATGAACCCCGGGTGGGCAAGCCCACCCGAAAATTCTATTCCTCATATTGGAAGACCTCCTCAATGGACAGTTGAAACAGGCCTGCCAATTTGAAGGCCAGCGGTAAACTGGGATCAAACTTTCCCTTTTCTATCGCATTGATCGTCTGTCTGGATACCCCCAGCTCATCAGCCAACTGGGCCTGGGTGATGTCCCGCTCTGCTCGTAGTACTTTGATTCGATTTTTCATTTGTAACGGGTTAGACCGATCACGGTAGATACCAAATAAGTGAGACCGATCAGAATCACAAGGTGTGAAATCTCTGCATCGAAGCTTATCACATTGGCAACATCCAGCATGGAGTAACTCAGCCCCCCTACTACTGCCACGCCCAGTGCCAAAGCCATCGATTCAAGCTGCACTTTTCTGTACAATTCATCCAATCCATTCAGATGTCTCTTATTCGCCAAAATCATTCCCACGCCTATGGCAGTGTTGATCAGGATTGCGATCAATGATAAGGTAGCATCATTTCCCCAAATGAATTTCGGACCAAAGGAAACCACCGCCATGGTGAGGGTCCAGGCCAGTGTCCATACAGCCAGATTCGCTGTATTTCGCTTGTTGACCTGCTTCCAATTTTGAGATTGCTTATTCATAAGTCAAGTAAATTTTAATTTTAGTCAAGTTTATTTGACACAAATAAAGCTTAAGCGAATCAAATTATCAAACTTATTAGACAAAAAGCTAAGTAAACTTTACATTTTTAACCAAAACTCCTCCTCCGGGTACTTCACTGCCCCCATGATGTAGTATTGATGTACCACATGTAGTGGTATTGATGTGTTGTGTTCTCCACCCCTCAGGGATTTATTAGAGTAATTTTAAAAAATCAACCAACAAAAAATAAAAACCATAAAAATAAGGATTTCATGTAGTCGCATTTTGCGATATATTAAAAATAAACTAAACCTTAAATCAACTACGGCTTTCCTTATCTCAACCATCACTTACTAAAACCAATGTTATGAACAATCCAACCAAATTCTGGAAAACGACCTGGCTCGTGCTGGTCTTTATTTCCTCTTTACTATTATATCCGAGTGCACAAACCGTCCCGGTGGGGAGTGGTAGCTACACCACCGTATTTCCCGGCACAGATGCCGCGGGACGCAATACCTTTCCCAGTGGATCTCCGCAGCTTTCCGGAACCGCTGGCACCAAGCCTGTACCTACCAACGACTGGTATTCTAATATGATCAAAGTGGATCATGGCGGGCAGGCGTTTAACTATCCTTTGTCTTATAAGTCGCTCAGCAGTGGCCTGGTTATCAACTACACGGTGCCTCCCGCAGCTGGCCCCACAGAATACCGCCAGCCCATGGGTGATGTCAATGGCATAGTCATGGGCGTGAACGGTCTCAGTGCCAGTCAGTCCACAGCATCCAACCATTCAGACTGGACTGTCACCATGAACTGGGCCGGTGCCGGAAAAAGCTTTAACGCCACTATGGGTATTGGCATGCCGTTTACCTATTTCACCAAAGGCAGCGGTGACGTGGCAAAAGTTTCCGTGAACCATAATCCTTCCGGAGCCACTGTCAGTGGAAACAAAATCATCATCACCAACAACTACAACGGCGCCAACTTCGTGATTTTCGGCCCTGCCGGTACGGTATGGTCCGGCAGTGGTGGACAGTACACCTCCAGCCTGAACGGCAAGAACTACTGGTCCATGGCCATGCTACCACCTGGTGCTGATGTGAATACCGCCATTGCGGCTTTGGAACCACACGCCTTTGTCTTTCCCGGCAATACCCTCTCTGACTACAGTTACAATGAGTCCACCGGTACGGTCACAACCACTTTCACCATCACTCCGGATGTAAAAGAAGGGGGAAACAATACGTTCGTGCAAGGACTGCTCCCACACCAATGGTCACGACTGGCTTCAGGATCTGCCCAGCCTACTGGAATGAGCTATCCCACGGTGCGTGGCGAATTAAAACTGCTTCATGGCAATACTTTCTCGGTGGCCAATAAGTTCGGAGGAATACTGCCCACTCTGCCCGACCTGGGGAAATACAGCAATGGATTTGATCCCGGAGCACTCTATCAGAAAATAGAGGCCATCAAAAACGACGGGCTGGCAGAATGGACAGACTCTTACAATGAAGGGCAGGCCATGAATCGCCTGATTCAGGTCGCTCACCTGGCAGACCAGATCGGACATACAGAAGCCCGTGACCAACTGGTCAATACCGTTAAAAACAGACTGGAAGACTGGTTCCAGGCGGAAGGTGGCGAAGTGGCTTTTCTCTTTTACTATAATGATACCTGGAAGACCATGATTGGCTATCCTGCCGGGCACCGCCAGGACCAAAACTTAAACGATCACCATTTTCACTGGGGCTATTTTATCCACGCCGCAGCAGCCATAGAGCAGTATCAGCCAGGCTGGGCTGCCCAATGGGGTGGCATGGTAGATCTCCTGATCCGCGATGCCTCCAACCCTTCCCGAACAGACGCTATGTTCCCATTTCTGAGAAACTTCAGCCCGTTTGCAGGCCACTGCTGGGCCAATGGCTTTGCTACAGAGCCTTTCGGCAATGATCAGGAATCCACTTCAGAATCCATGCAATTCAACTCCTCCCTGATCCATTGGGGGTCGGTCACCGGAAATGATGCGGTGAGAGACCTGGGTATTTATCTCTACACCACAGAGCAGTCCGCTATAGAAGAGTACTGGTTCGATCAGAATGACCGCACTTTTCAGCCCGAATACCAGCATGAGATGGTAGCCCGCATCTGGGGTGGCGGCTATGACAATGGCACCTGGTGGACACAGGACATTGCCGCGTCTTATGGCATCCAGCTTTACCCCATCCATGGCGGGGCGCTCTACATGGGGCACAATACGGCTTATGTACAGGAAGTATGGAACGGCATGACCGCCAAAACGGATGTACTCAACAACGTATCGAATGATAACCTGTGGTATGACACGTATTGGAGCTTTCTTTCATTTTTAGACCCGGCCCAGGCCATAAGCTTATATAATGCGTATCCCGACAGAAACATCAAGTTTGGCATATCGGATGCCCAGACCTATCACTGGCTGCATACCATGAATGCCATGGGACAAGTGATGGAAGAAGTGACGGCAGACTATCCCATTTCGGCAGTATTCAATAAAAATGGTGTAAAAACGTATGTAGCCCACAACTACGGCTCCAGCACTATGACCGTTCATTTTTCTGATGGATTCAACCTCAGTGTGCCTGGTCGTACCATGGTGACCAACCGGGACATCACACCGACAGCCACCATCTCAGCCAGTGCCAGTGAGATTCCAGCCAATGGGTCCGTAACGCTGAGTGCCTCCACCTCAGGAAGCGGTATTACCAAAGTAGAATTCTACCGTGGAAGCCTACTCGTTGGCACAGATACCTCTGCTCCCTACTCCGCAACAGATAGTAATGTACCAGCCAGCCTGGTCAGCTACTACGCGAAGGTATATGTGGGCACCAGTCTGAACGTTTCAAATGTGGTTCGGGTGCAAGTCGGCTCACAACTGCCCTATACTGGCACCCCGGCAGCCATCCCCGGCACCGTGGAGGCTGGCTATTACGACAGTTTTGAAGGTGGAAGCGGCCAGGGTATTTCTTACTCCGATGCCACTCCATGGAATGAAGGAGACTTTAGACAAAGTGAAGCGGTAGATGCCGGCAGTACGGCCAGTGAAGGATTTACCGTCGGATGGATTGATGCCGGAGAATGGCTGGAATACACGGTGAACGTGGCTCAGTCTGGAAACTACAACGTCCAGATTCGCTATACCTCGGGCAACGCTGCAGGCGGTGGTCCGTTCTGGTTTGAGCGCGAAGACGGCACCAAAATCAGTGAAGACATCACGGTGACCATGAATGACGCCAGTTGGACCAATTATACCAATAAGGACATTACTGGTATAGCACTGGGGGCAGGTACTCAGGTGATCAGAGTCCGTGCCGGTAACGGTGGCTTCAACCTCGGCAGAATGACTTTTGAATATGATGGTACCCCTACACCGGTACTAACGACCATAGTGGTGAGCCCTGCTAATGCATCGATCGCGCAAAACGACACCCAGCAGTTCACCGCACAGGGTTATGATCAAAACGGGGACCCCATAGCGATGACACCTACCTGGAGTACCAATGGTGGGAGCATCAATGGCTCGGGCCTCTACACAGGATCTACGGTTGGTAACTTCACAGTGACCGCTTCATCCGGCGGAGTGTCAGGCACTGCAAACGTGTCAGTCAACAGCCAGGCTCCGGTGCTCACCTCCATTACAGTGAGCCCATCAAGTGCTTCCATCAGTCAGAACGGCACCCAACAGTTTGCCGCACAGGGTTATGATCAGAATGGCAACCCCATGAGCGTGTCCCCAACCTGGACCACCAATGGCGGCTCCATCAATGGATCCGGACTATACACGGGTAGTTCTGTTGGTAGTTTCACTGTGACCGCTTCCGCTCAGGGCATTTCAGGAACTGCATCCATTTCTGTGACCGGTGGTGGTGGAACAGGCTGTTCTTTTCAGGCATCTACCGGAGATTACACAGCTGAGGTATCTTCTGATTCCCCCAACCCTACGATTACTTTCATACCGTCGGTGAGTGGTGTGGGTGATAACGTGACCATTCTCTATTACGGTACGTCCCCTACTGGTGGGTATCCCGGCTACATTGTTTCGCCAAACACTCCATACCAGATCAATGCAGCAGCCGGACAAACCATTTACTTCTATTATACCTACAGTTTGCCTCAGGGTGGAGAAAACAATACCTCAGCGAGCAGGCACTCATTTGAGGTAGGTAATTGCGGCAGTAGTACCCCTACCCCCGTACTCACCACCATCACTGTATCTCCGGCTTCTGCTACCCTTGAGCTAAATGATACCCAGCAGTTCTCCGCTCAGGGTTTTGACCAAAACGGAAACCCAATGAGTGTGTCCGCCGCATGGTCTGCAACTGGAGGGAGTATTAACGGATCGGGGCTATATACCGCCAATTCGGCCGGGTCATTTACCATCACGGCTTCCTCACAAGGCGTGTCCGGCAATGCAACGGTTACCGTGAATACTTCAAGTGGGGGTGGCTGTACGTTTACAGCCTCCACAGGTGATTACACGGCTGAGGTGTCGTCAGATGCGTCTAACCCGACCATCACTTTTGTGCCTTCAGTGAGCGGTGTGGGCAACAACGTCACGATCCTTTACTATGGCACCTCTCCCACAGGTAATTACCCCGGATATATGGTAAGTCCGAATACACCTTACCAGATCAATGCGGCAGCTGGTCAGACCATTTACTTCTACTATACTTACAGTTTGCCTCAGGGAGGAGAAAATAACACCTCCGCCTCCAGACATAGTTTTGTGGTTGGTAATTGCAATTCCGGAGCTCGATGGGCACCGGAAAGCACTGCACTGAACGCCCTCTCTGATCTGGTGCTTTATCCTAACCCGGTGAATGACAAGGTCATCATCTCAGGGCTGTCCGGAACAGGAGAATTGGAACTGGTAGATGTAAGTGGCAGAATCTGTCAAAAGTGGGTCATCGACACCATCGACGGGCGTCAGGAACTGGACATGAAACACCTGGCTTCGGGTACCTATCTCCTGAGGGTCAATACCTCTCAACCAAAAACACTTAGACTGCTAAAAGAGTAAATCAAATCTCATATACTATCGACTAAAAGGTTGCCTCATTGGGGCAACCTTTTTTTATTTCTTCGTCTGGCTCACTAATTTATTCATGACCCTTTCCGACAAGAGAATTTTCCGCTTTCTTTATGATCAACTCTCCGTCTCCAACGTTTATGCCCAATAAAAGACATGGCTCTTAATTACGAATATGACCGAATACCGGAAATTGATGAAATCATCAAATTATATGCGCAATCAGGCCTACCAAGGCCCATCCAGGACCGAAGCAGAATGGTCGAAATGTATGAAAATTCAGACCTGATTATCACTGCGTGGGATCAAGACAAGTTGGTTGGAATCTGTCGCTGTGTTACTGACTGGGTATGGTGTTGTTATCTCTCAGACCTGGCCGTGAGCCCGGATTATCAGGAATCAGGAATTGGTAGAAAAATGATTGAAATGACCCGGGATAAGGTGAGCCATCAATGTATGATTTTGCTTCTTTCAGTACCAACTGCCATGGACTACTATCCCAAAGTAGGATTCAACAAAGAAAACCGTGCTTTTAGTATCAATAGAGCCGAGTAGTCATCCTCGATGACCTTTAAAAAGCAAAATCACAGATTCTTACTCCAGGCTTCAAAAAGCATTTTCTGACTGGCATCCATCTCCTCCATTTTGGTAACACTGAAACCGGTCTCACCTCTCGTAAGTTTCAGGCCTATTTTAGCCAGATACTCCTCATGTGGTAGCGGATTGGCTTCCAAAATGTACTGATCGAAAAAGTCCCTGATTTCAGGATACGTCATGGCAGTGAGGTCATCAAAAAAAGTCTTTTCTGAAACCGGCTTTCCTTTGCCGTATTGATCAATCAATTTTAGCATGAGTTCACGCAGGCCTGATTGCCCTCCCGAGAGCTCCAGAAGTCTGATGTCCAAAAGACCTGCCACCAAAGAACCACGGAAATAGATATTAGCATATTGTCTTGAGGCCTCGCCACCATTGAATGACTCATCCGACAGTTTTTTCAAGCTCCAGGATTCATCAAAGTACTTCTCATCCACCAAAATCTTATAGGCAATAGCATTCTGCAGATAATCTTCCTCCTGCACTACTCCACCCCTGTAAAGCAGCATATTTGATGCCCATTCAGTCACTCCTTCATACATCCAAAGGTGGACAGAGGGTGTCGGGCTTACGAAATTGAACGATTCTACAATTTCACTGTGGATATTGAGGGGTGTGACAATATGGAAAAACTCATGTGAAGCAATATCCGTCACACTTCTCATATACTCGGGTGTGGGCTCCTTCTCCTCCAGCACATACTCCGAACTGTAAGAGTGCTCCCAGGCACCGGTGGCTCCTATAGGATCTGGTTCGAAAAAATACAGGAACGTGTATCTGTCCACAGGAAGCTTTACCAAAAATTGAAGTGTGGCATCCAGCATATCCGACATACCTGTGAGCAGGCTTTTTGAGTCAAATTTTCCCTGCTGCGAATAGGTATAAATCTCTACGGGAGTATCGGCGATGGTGGTATCCGCAAAAGAAAGCTCACCCATCAAAATCGGAGAATCCACAGCATGATCAAAATTGGAAGCCAAGAAGTAACCATCCTTCCTGGAAAGTGCCGTCCCCACCTTCCAGTTATCTTTTCCTTTGACAGATATTCTCAAGGGGCTTTTTTGGTAACCTTCGAAATACCCCATGATCGTATGTGCGTTGATGAGTGCATGATCTTCCTCTATGGAGGAGCCGCACATTAGGTACACAGGGAAGTCCTCCACCTGCGTATCAAAGGTTTCGGCCATCTGATAGGTGATTTTGGTGAGCTTGTGAGGCTTGTCTATTTCAAATTGATTTACGGACTTTCTGGTCACTGATAGCTCCCTTCCTTTCTTGTCGAAAGCACGAAACGAACTAACAAACCGGCCCAGATTCATGGTCTGATAGGTGCCCGGAGCTGTCGCTGCAAACTGATAGATGTTTGTCGATTTATCTAAAGCTGAGGCTGGTGAAAGAGTCACAAAAAAAGTGTCAAGATTTTGACTAATGTCAATATCATAGGTCATCTCAGGCAAATCCTGAGCCGTCATCAGTGTGCTCATGGCCAGGGCACCACAAAGTATCAGAAGCTTTTTCATTTTGGGGATCATTTATATCTCCAAAGAAACGCAGGGTATCACAAAGAACGACAGAGCTTTTTACTGATGGTTGCAAGTGGTTATAATCGGAAAAAAACTCAGGCTTGAAGAAGATTAGAAAAACCACATCATTTGCTTATGATCAGTTTGTGGGTAGCGTATCCTTCCTGATATTTGACATGGATGATGTACAAACCTCCGTCCAGTTCCGAAACATCGATTTCCCGACTTAAAAAGCCCTCCGGTAATTGCATGACAGATACCCCGGCCAAATCGAATATCTCAAGTCTCAACACATAGTCATCTGATTGTACGGTCAATACATTTTGAGCCGGATTTGGATAGATTCTTAGTTGGTCTCCAATACTCAAAACGTCAACCATTTTTATTTCCGAATACTCATATTTCCCATCAAAATCAACCTGTTTGATTCGGTAATAGGCATTTACCGAAAGGGGTTGCTGGTCTGAGAAGGTGTAATGAACCTTCTCTTTACTGTTCCCCTGCCCGATTACTTTACCCAATTCCTTCCAGTTTTCACCATTCTGGGATCGCTCAATAATGAAGTGACTGTTGCTCAATTCTGATGCTGTCCCCCATTTAACGACCACCTCAGATTGGTTCCTCTTTGCTATGAAATACAGCCAGGTGACAGGCAATGAATTATCTAATGACGAGGATCCATGGGTGATGGGACTAAACGAACTCACCCCGGATGCTACGATAGTACCATCAGTCTCATTTCCGGTCGTGCCGTTATTTCCGTAATTATCCCAACTCGAACCATTCCAATGAGCAACCCGCAGGTCATCCAGTTTCTCTACTTCGCTCTGTGCATCCCAACTTAACGTGACATCCACAGTAGGGCTGCCATTGGTAACATTCAGCGTCCAGTACTCTAAGGCACTTACCCTTTCTAAGCCGGGTTCTCTGGAGTTGATGGGATACGAAGGGTGTGGGCTGGAACCAAAATAGCGCGCTTGGAATCCATCCGTAGCGGTACCAGAAGCCGAGATGCTTATGGGCCTGTATGACCCTCCATCTCCTACCGGAAAAGTAAATGCTGTTCCTCCAATCTTTTCGATCTCTCCATCAATAAAACTGGCATCAGAAACCGAGACTATATAAGATCCGGCATTCATGGTAATAATCTCTGCTCCCTGCTGGGTTACAATCCCATTCTGCAGATCGACCGAATTTTCAATTGTTAAATTATCTGCCAGGATCACACCACTGGCATTATTCACAATCAGGTCGTAGATGAGTGGTGTACTCCCACCGAAATCCAAAACCTGTTGTGCAGACCCATCAAGAATGAGTGATCCATTGCGAAAATCGATCATTCCTGACCCGGTTATCAAAAGGTCACCCTCCAGATCGAAAGTGTAATTACTAGCTGTCAGATCCATCGTATTGGCATCCCCGATATTTAAATCACCACGAATATCTAAATCACCCCCAAGCGCTTTGATCCGCTGAACACCGGAAGCATTCGTTAGTGTGAGATTTGCATAACTACTATTTCCCCCTCCATTCAGTGCTTTGATCACCTGGGCATCATCCTGCCCGGAGGCATAAATAATCTCTGAATTGGCATCAATATTAAAAGAATCATGACCTGTAGGAAATTGAGTAGTAGTACTACTCGTACCAATGGTAAATGAGCTGTTAGCGTCCATTCTGAAAGTTTGGCCTGAAGCTCCGGTTATCTGATAGCCATTATCAAAGAAATCGTTATAGTCATCGATCCGCAACTCACCGTTCACAGTGATAGGCCCCTGTAGCACTTTGGACCTGGAAGCATTCCCGCCTCCAGCCATGAAAATTCTACCATAGGTGATGCCTCCTTCCACATCCTGATCTACCCTGCTCCTATACTCCACGATACTCTGGTTGCTCAGGCTCAGACTCCCAAACCCTATGGGAAATAAAGTGGCCACGGTATTTGATCCAAGTCTTAACCATTCACCGTTTTGAATCGTCAAAGTACCTCCAGCACTCCCGGTAATCTGAAAGCCATCATCCTCCAACCGTCCCCTCTGTATTGTTAAATCGTTATTGATGGTAATATCCGACAACAATGCGATAGCAGAGCTGCCACCACTACTCTGTCTATCAATGGTTAGGTTATAAAACGAACTACTTCCGGCATCCACCTCCTGATCTCCGCTTGAATTTTGACCGTCAAATAAAACTGTACCGGTTCCGGCTGTAAAAGCTCCTCCTGCAGATACTGTCCAATTATTCTGCAGAGAAATGGTATTGCTTCCCGCGCTTAACGTTCCATTGGTAATCGTCAGGTTGGCATCATCTCCATTGATATCCAGATCATCCACAAGCGTCCAGGTACCTCCGGAGAAATCAAACTCGACAGTTCCCATCAACGAGACACCATTGCTGGTAAGGTAATTGGTAGTGGCAGAAGACATGGTAAAAACAATGGTTCCCAGATAGTTTGAAGTCACATCGGCATCCAGAATCAGGTCACCATAGAGGTAAAGCGAGTTGGTGGCCAATCCCTCCCACCTTACAGCCGTATTCACGCCAGACCAATCCATATCCTGTACTTCTGCTAGTGCCAAATCCAAAGTCACAGATGGATCAACCCCGGAAAAGGAATTCGCATCAAAATAAACATTGTCCGCACCTGATGGGATGCATATCCCAGAGGATCCTCCACTGGTTGTCGACCAGTTGCCTTCATCAGACCAGTTGCCAGAGTTTCCTCCAATCCAATACAGACTAGCTGGTGAGTGGCTGCCACTGAATGTGATTCCTGAATTGTTGCCTTTATCAATTCCTGAATTGTCCGTGAAGGAAGCTCCTGACACTGCAATGTCCTGGATCACATTCGCATCCACAGTCTGAACCCCACTAAAGGAAAGATTGGCCTGTACCCCTGGTGTATTAGATTTTATTGTTCTCCAACTGGAACAATCCCCGTTTGAAATCAGGTTTCCTGAAAAAGAGGTTCCACTGCCGGCACTGTTAAACTTGACAATATTAAAATCTCCCATCGTGAGACTTGCCAGGGATACACTCTCAGCACCATTATCAAAAGTAAGGTCAACCGACGAACCACAGGTAATATTGCCCATGGTGTAGGGTGCATCTACACCATCACCCAACGTCAGAACCACATTATCACTTAGATCAACAGTTCCTGATATATTCAAAGACGGACTATTGTCACTGGTATTTGTAAACGAAAGAATAGCGTCTGTGCCTACGGTGAGGTTTCCCGCCACCGTAGTGGCTCTGTCAATTCTGATGGATGAGACCGTGCCCGTCGTAACCACAATATCTCCTCCAATGGTAGCTGTTCGGTCGAAAACCACAGTGGTGCTCCCGGTTAGATTCAAATCACCATCCAGCTCCATATTCTGACTAAATAGAATATCGCTACCAGAGGATCCCTCAATGGTCAAATGTGAATCAAATTCCACCTGATCCTGCCACCTAACTTCTCCATTGGCCCCCAAATCAACGTTCCCCTGAAAAACCGTATAATCACCTCTGAAGTTTCCATCTCCATTGGCCCCCACTATAAAGTCACCCGAAAAAACGTTTCCGTCACCAGCTCCAAATCCACTTCCATTTGGGCCTCTTATGTTATAAGTGCAGTTTGCCGGAAGGGAAATCTCCCCAAAAGTTTTGGCATTGCTGTTGACATTATTGCCTTCTACCGTAAAAGTAACTCCAGCAGTAGAAACGGTGACAGCACCGAAAACCACTCGATCTGTGGTATTTGCAGAGCTTCCTGTGTTGATTTGAATGGTACCCGAAGTATTGGGAAAATAAAAGTCGGGAAGTGATCTCGCGATACTCCCCAGTTCAATCGTAATATTTCCGCTTGAAGAAAAAGTCATATCGCCAGTAACCGTAAAAGTGAGATCATCATCCAATGTGAGATCCCCGGCTATGGTCATATCATTACTCCCTGTAAACGTAGGAGAATTGGTCACACCACTAAAACTGATATTATTTACACTACCTACCTGATCAAGTGTAACTATCTGACCTCCTATGGTAAACGAATTAGCATCAAAAAAAACATCATCACCTGCGCCAGGCACATTGGGATGAAAAGTGCTTCCCCCTGAGGTGGTAGCCCAATGCGCGGAATAGTCACTCCAGTTTCCACCGTCCCCGACCCAATAAAATTGGCCAAATGCAGTAGAGGAAACAATCATAAATAAGACAAAAAAAATTGGTTGGGTTGTCTTCATTGTTTGCTGGAAAATGCAAATTATTCATCAAATTATAACAACGAGGGCCCATATCAAAGAAGAAACTAACGAAATAGCCAAATAGATAAAAACGTCAAATATTTTTGCCCATACCTTATTAATGATTTGAGATAAACCATTATATAATGCGCTCACAAGCAATTGCATTACTTAATGGATTAACTTTCAAACAAAAATCATGAACGTGATCCTCCAATTTTACGAAGCTTTCAGAAAGCTGGATGCAGAAGCCATGGTTGCATGCTATCATCCGGATGTGACTTTTGAAGATCCGGCATTTGGAGTGCTTAAAGGCGTCCATGCCGGTAATATGTGGCGAATGCTTTGCAAGACTCAGACGGGCAAAGATTTTTTGGTGGTATTTTCCGGAATAGAAGAAGACGAGGAGAAAGGAAAAGCCCACTGGGAAGCGCATTACACCTTCAGCCAGACAGGGCGGCGCGTTCACAACATTATCGAAGCCAGTTTCCGCCTAAAGGATGGCAAAATTATACAGCATACTGACCATTTTCCTTTACACCGCTGGGCTCGGCAGGCCATGGGCTTTTCAGGATTCCTCATTGGGTGGAGTGGGTTTTTTAAGAAAAAATTGAATGCTAAAACCACCAGACTGCTGGCTAAATTTGAAGCCAATCTGGATTAAAACTATAGATGTATGAACCAAAGCATACAAAAACTTGAGCGCCTCCTTGCTGAAACAGAGCGCTACATGAGTAGCTGTACTCCGGAGGACCTTTCCAAAAAACCGGCACCCAACAAGTGGTCCAAAAGAGAAATCCTGGGGCATCTGATTGATTCGGCCATCAACAATCTGCAGCGATTTACTGAGATTCAGTATGCTGAGAAACCCTACCTGATCAGAAACTACCGTCAGGACGACCTGGTGCTGGTGAATGACTATCAGCACGCTGAGCTACAGGAATTGCTCACTCTTTGGAAAGCACTCAATCGCCGGATTGGGATCCTGATGGCAGCACAAACTGAATCCACGCTGTCTTATCAAATACAATTCGCAGATTACAGCACTTCGGACCTGAAGTTTCTGATGACCGACTATGTGGAACACATGGAACATCACATTCTCCAGATCAGACGAGTGCATTAAATCATTTGGTGGCAATGGGCGCGGCCAGGCAGCTCTCCGGTATTTCAAAGGCATTGACGAGCGGCACGGCATTTTCTCTTACCTCCAGGCAAAGCTGATTGATCATTTTACGAATCGCCTTGGTCTTCGCTCCTGCCATGTAATCATGTTCCAGGTACCAGCCTTTGTTTTTTTCCATCTGAGACAATGCAAAGAGCTGACACAGCTTCGTCAGGATTGACTTGCAGCCCTCATCTTCGGTCTTTCTCACCTGAGCAATAAATTGCTCCAGAATCAGTCGCTCAATGTACGCAAAGCCCACATTCACCATGTGGTATTGCGTCTGATTAAAAGCATCAAAAGAATCCATGCCATTATCGAGGTGCTTCTTGATGCGTCGGGCCGCCGAAGTGAGTATGTCACGTTCGCGATAGCGAAATGCATTGAGATAAAACTCAAAATCCAGCAAGTGCTCAGGGTCTGTATTGCGCACGGTGATCGGATTCATTTCCGATAGACTCGTTTTAGCCTGTGAGGCCACATAGCTGAGCACCCCAAAAAGGTTAATATCCGAGAACTCCTTTTTAAACTCTGACAAACGGCTTTTGGCCACGAGCTGCATCAGTACAGTATTATCTCCTTCAAACGTAGTGTATACGTCGGTATCATTTTTAAGTCGGTCTATTCGGTTTTCAGACAAATACCCCTTACCCCCGCAAGCCTCTCTACATTCCTGCAGGGCATGGGTCGTTCGCCAGGTGGCAAATGATTTCAGTCCGGCGGCCATCGCTTCTATTTCCTGCATATCCTCTTCGCTTCGATCCAAAAAACGATCGGTGAGGTACTGTAGTGAAAAGTGGATGGCATAGCTTTCTGCCAGCAACGGCATGAGTCTCCGCTGATGAGTTCGGTAATTCAGAATAGGTACTTCTGCCCCATTCTCAGGTCCAAACTGGCGGCGCTTATCTCCGTATCGGATAGCTATGGTCAACCCCGATTTCATGGCGCTAAGACCTGAGCGCGGGATGCCAATTCTGCCTCCCACCAACGTACCCAGCATCGTGAAGAATCGCCTGTTATCACTGGTAATCGGGCTTTTAAAATTCCCGTCAGCGTCGATAGACGCAAACTTGTCCAGCATATTCTCCACTGGTATCACCACCTGGTCAAACCAGATCTTGCCATTGTCTACGCCATTCAGACCCATCTTATGCCCGCAATCCTCTATAAGCACCCCACTAACCGTGTTACCTTCCTCATCCCTTAGTGGCACCACAAAGGCATTCACCCCATAGTCTACCTCATCGATAATCAGTTTGGCAAAAACGGTAGCCATTCGGCCATGCACGGCGGCATTTCCAATATACTCCTTGCCAGCACCATGGTGTGGTGTATTGATCACCAGGGTCTTATTACTATGATGATAGGTGGCAGTGGTCTCTATGCCTTTCACATTAGAGCCATGGCCTGTCTCAGTCATTGCGAAACAGCCCGGAAGCTCCAAAGAACCTACATCCTTGAGGTACCGCTGATGGTGTTTTTCTGTACCTAAAAAGTATACACTCATCCCCCACAGGCCAAACTGCACGCCAAACTTGATGACCATGCTCAGGTCATGATAAGAAAGTGTCTCCATGATGGCAAAGTAACTGGCCATGTCATCCTGCCCACCAAAGGCCTCGGGATAGGCCATACTACCAAATCCCTGGTCCGCCAGGTACTGACACCATTTTAAGACTTGCTCCCGATACTCCGCAGTACTTTCTCCTTTGTAATATTCAAACTCCGGATCGGAGAGTATTGTCTTGACCTTTCTGATCACCACCCTGTTTTTTCCATCCAGCAGTTCACTCATTTTGTCCGGGTCGAAATGAGCCTCTGTTTGCTGTCCCCCAGTCTGGGTAGTTCGCTCCTGTGACCTTAGGTGAAAGGCCGCTTCTCTGGACAGAATCCCCAGTGCCTCTTCAATATCTGTAAGTGGGGCCCTGGCAGCCTCCAAAGTCTTATCATCCTGATTTCTGGCATTCAGCCGGGCAAGCTCAATACCAATATCCACCAAACTACGCTTCATCTGTGGGGTGAGGTCCTGTGACACCCGCCTGATTTCGAAAAGCCATTCTTTCAGCTGACCAGGTGTTGGTGGGTGCTGAGGATCGAGGTGGGAAAGCAAAAAGGTGCGTTCCTTCTGAGTAATCCAGACCTGCTGCTCGATCAGTTCCCTGATCTTCAGAATCTCACTGGGCGTGAGAATGGCATCGGCCCACACCATGTAAAACATAGGAACGAACGAGAAGAGAAATGGGTTTTTCTTTAAATATTCAGATTGAATCATGGGCCTGTCGTTTAAAATCATGAGAAAGTTACATCTGTTCTCATAAAAAGTAACTTCATAATATTTGTTAAAATGGCTGTTGAGCAAAAATGTTTCTGAGGCTTTCTGTGTTTCTTTGTCACGTGAAAAACTGGTTTTTTACCATTTTATTATTCCAAATCACAAGCATATCAGCTCAGCATGTGATTTCAGGTACCGTTCTCAATGAAAGTGAAGAGCCGGTGGGTTTCTGCCATGTGTATAATCAAACCATGGGTCTGGGAAAAGTCAGTGACATCAATGGCAACTTTAAAGTCACTGCCAGAAAAGGAGACACCTTGCTTTTCTCCTATGTTGGATACCAGTCTCTTACCCTTCCTGTCAACTCCGTGCACCTGGTCAATTACCTGAAAGTGACTCTTCCAGAAGACTCCATTTTATTACCTTCCATTACCATCTATGCAGACCCCAACTATCGGGTGCCTTTGAATGTGCATGGCGAGCCCATCATTATCCCGGGGGTGAGTATTACGGAAAAGACTGATGGCATCCAACCCGGTGATGTGGGATTTGGAGCCACCGGTGTAGGTGGTGTGCCAGTGCCGGCAGTCACCATTTACGGCCCCATTACCTACTTCAGTAGGGACGAAAGGGAAAAACGTCAGGCGGTAGAGGCTTACAAAGAAACCCGTGAAACCATCACTTACCAGAAATTCATTGTACAGGACTCGGTAAAGCAGAAGCTTTGTGAACTTTATCAACTCAACAGTGACCAGTATGACCAGGTGATCGTGAGACTCCACAATCAGTTTCCGGGTATTCAAAAACAGTATAATCCCATGGAAATCTGGAACTGGTTACTCATGCATTTCGACCGATCCGCCAATATAATCAGGGATTATTAGCCTGAGGCCTTCTCATGAGCACATAGCCAACCTTCGCAGAAAAAGTAGGCTGAAGTCTGAGCCCCCTTTCATTGTTGAAGAAAAAATCATCCCGAAAGAAATAAGTAACGTTCTCCTCCTGCCGTCTATCCAGAAGCAGGTACATCATGTTCATTCCAATGTCCCCTTCCAGTGTCAGACGTGGACTTACACTTTTGGTGATCCCCAGCCGGAACCCACCTCCATACCGATGTGAGCGGGTCTCTTCATCATAAAACCTCAGGTAATCACATGAGCCTGTCCAGCTGGAGGTGCACCCATAACCTGCTGTCAATCGCTCGTCAACCTTCAGGTACCGATACATGGCATTGACACTAAAGTACCAAAGAGCCTCCTCCGAATTGCCGGGTTGATAATAAAAGCGCAGCTCTTCCCGCACTTTGAACCCCAAATACTCATCCTCTGTGGACTCGTTGTTCCGTACATCGGCTACCATGCCCACTTCCTGAGTGAAGCTCACCCAGGTCCGAAATTGATATTCTAAGGACAACAGCACGGATGGATCTTTGGGATTCACGGCATTGGCGAAATCGCCCTTCAGGATCAATCGATTAGCGGCCAGTGGATGATCCTCCTTTTGACGGTCCTGGTATTGAGCAGAAAGGCTCGTTACCAGGAGCATGAGCAAGCTTACTAGCAGATACTTCATCATTGGATAGGGCTGAATAACTCCAGGTCTTCATCTACACACCCAAACTGGTAAATACCATCATCTCTGGTGATGATCATGGTGTTTTCCAGTGCAATCATATCGTTTGCGGCAATTTCTGTGTAAAAATGAATCAATTCAGGTTGTGCGGGATTCTCCAGACTAAATTGCTTCAGACCACTGCTCCCTTCTGCCACAAAGAGATCGCCCTTAAAAAATGCCAGCCCCCGTGGATTAATCATCTGCTGCTGGTCCACATCAAACGGATTATCCAGGTTCGATACATCGAGTGTTATCAATCTGTTCGCTTCAAACAGCGTGTTATTGCATCCCTCACCTGATCTGGTGGTTACATAGGCGTATTCATCATTGGCGATAACCGGGTCACAAGCTGTGCGGTGTACAAACTCTGAGCGGTAGGTAGGTTTACCCAGGGCATCCACAGTGTAAATTTTCATTCCACTCTGCCCGCCGATAAACAGGTTTCCCTTGAATCCAAAGATTGTTTCTATGCCCGTGCCAATTGGAGTGGAGCTTTGGTACTGCGGATCAGCTACGCTGCTGATATTGATAACCTTCAGATCGGTATTGCTCACGATGTAGAGAAACTCACCATTGATGGCAAAACGAGCGGTAGAACCACCCACACCTGCACCACCTCCATCGATGAAGCCTACATCACCACTTTCATCAGTGCAGGACCAGCAAAGCGATACAACGAGTAATAAAAGCAGCTTTCTCATGGCTTGTAGCATTTAGGTTTTTCAATCATCGTTTGTTCCCAACCGACCACTATCCCTTTGCCTTCTTCCACACACTCAAAATAGACGTTGTTTTGTGCAGGAAACTCAGCCGTAAAGCCAATCACATCCTCCAGCCGCTTCAACACTATCACCGTATCACCCGAAACCTGCAAAGCGAGGAGATCATCGTAATTATCCGCGTAGAGTACTCCGTCCTTCATGGCCATGTCATGGTTACCAGGTATGGTCACGAAAAACTTATTCACCGGTTTTCTGGGATCTGTATTGTCGTAAACGTGCAAGCCCTTGCCTACTTCATTGACCAGAAGGAGGTTACCGTAACTATAGATTTTCCCAGCCGAAACAATATTTCTGGCACTTTCCAGGCCTATAGTCAGCTCGGAGCTATCTGCATATATGGGTCTGAAACCCAAAGTTGATTCCTGATTGAAATCAGGATGGAAGTCGTCCGGGCCACAGGCCAGGACCAGCATCGAAAGGAGTAAAAGTGTGTAGCGCATGATGGGTCAGTGTTAGTGATGATATGCCTTATGACACACCATCACTAAAAACCGTTGGATGTAGGTGCGTCAATAATCAGCACTTCGTCCACCCTGATCTATCAATTGGCGGAGGAAAGAGTTGAATCCTTCTTCCTGCAACAGATCTTCCATATTCATATGAAAGCGATACTTCCAATAATGTTGGGGATTAGCGGGCACATTGATACGTTCCTTTTCGGGTGTATCAGATCGCAAGGCACCATCCATGGCTACCAGGTCCTGAATGGGAAATATCGCCAGCATACTCGGAGAGTGCAGGTGCTGATTGATGACCTGATGGGCCACCCATGGCTCACAGAAGTAGGGGGCTTTGCCTTGCTGTCCCAAAATATGGTTATAAAACCGCTGGGTTTGTGTCTCGTCCTCTTGCCACCACTCCCTCAGGGTGGTCATATCGTGGCTTCCGGTGCTGGTTACACTGAGGTACGGCGTATCTGCCGGGTGCCAAAACTCCCTGTCGTCATTAGGCATTCGCTGAATGGCCAGACTCAATATTTGCAACTCACTCATCACCCCAGGCACACTGGCTGGGACCATACCCAAATCCTCGCCGCAGATAAGCATGTCTGTGGCCGCTTTGAGCATGGGCAGCTTGCGCATGGCACTTTCCCTCCAAAAATCATTGTGACGCTGATAGAAAAAATGAACATACAACTGATCCACCTTCTGCTGGGTATCATAATCCAGCTCTCCATAAGAGTAGGTGCTGTGCATTCCAATCCGGGGATTGAACGCCTGACCGTCTGAAAGCGGAGCTTCCAGAAACAGTACCTCACTGTGAAGTCTGTAAAGGCTGTTTCTGATCCAGATGTTAAAATCCGTGCTCTCAGAATCTTTTTTCACCAATTCATCAAAGTGTGCTTTAATTTTTCTTTGAGTATCAAAAGGCTCTTTCAGCGCATAGCATCCGGCCTTGTATTCATGGAGGTACTCTTCCAGCACTAAATCAGCGTAGTTCCCAAAAATATCATAGATCATGTGTCGCCTGATGTAAGGACGACAAAAGCGATCATAATCAAAATGGATTCCTCTCTCCCTGAACTCATTCAAGTGCACCGGAAGCGCCGGATTAAACCTTCCCAACAACCCCTCCACATGTTCCCATGGAATTTCCCAAATCCTGAAAAATCCAAGAATGTGATCAATGCGGAATACGTCAAAATATTCAGACATTTTCACCATGCGATCTCGCCACCAGTGATAGTCATCCTTGGCCATTTCCTCCCAATTGTAAGTGGGGAAACCCCAGTTTTGACCTGAAATAGAAAAATCATCAGGTGGTGCCCCGGCCTGGGTGTCCATGTTAAACAGGTGCGGCAGCCTCCAGGCATCTACGGAGTTTCTGTATATGCCAATAGGAATGTCCCCCTTCAGCACCACACCCTGAGATCGGGCATAGGCCGTTGCTTCTTTGAGCTGCTTGTCCAGGTGATACTGGATATAATAATGAATGGCCACATCCATGTAGTGCTTTTGTGTGGGTGCCACGAAAGCTTCCAACTCATCGCCGCTCATCTCAGCACAGCCACCCCACTGGGTGAAGTCCGGGGTGCCATGTTTATCACGCAGATAACTAAACGCAGCATAATCCGGCAGCCAGTTTTCATTGCTTTTGAAAAACTCCTTAAACTCTTTACTCTTCAAAAAAGCTGCACCATGCTCTTCGAAGCTCTGTTTGAAGAACCGGGTTTTCAATGCCATCACTCCTTCATAGTCTACCTCAGGTAGCGCATTCAGTCGTCCGCCCTCTTTGTCGATTTCCGACTGTACCTTCTTGTCTTTTAGCTTCCCCATTGACCGGAGGTTGGCATAAATCGGATGAAGCGCCTCCACGGAGATTGCTGCGTATGGGTAAGAGTCTACCCAGGTATGAGTAGCCACCGTATCATTCACAGGCAGAATCTGCACCACTTTCAAGCCGGTCTTCACTGACCAGTCCACCAGCTTCTTGATGTCAGTAAACTCCCCCACTCCCGAACCTTCCCTGGATCTGAGCGAAAAAACCGGAATGGCCACTCCGGCGGTTTTCCAGTTACCCACCGGGTAATGGAAAAACTCTTCAGAATGTACAATAAGCTTGGACTCATCTGATAATGTATACAGCGGGAAATATCTGTTATCACCACCTTCCCAGGTGACCACCCTACCTTCTTTGTGGCTGTAGATGACAAATTTGTATTCAAAAGGCACCTCTTTGGAAGAGGTTGGAATGTCCACCTTCCAAACCGGAAAATCCTCATCACTCATCAAAACTGCTTTGGACTCATCCCAGACCCCAAGGGATCTGGTGCTCCCCACCACAGCCATTTGATAATCCCTGCCGATACGGGGAGCCCGCAATTGTATGCGAACAAAATGTGCCGATGACTTTAAATCCACCTTATGTTTCACTGCCTTACCCCGTGCAAAGAATGCCTTAGCGAAGGGTGCTGTATAAAGCGAGTTCTCAAAGGCATGCTGTGGTCTCCAGTAATCACGCAAATGAATTTTACCAAAGTGCTTGTTGACCTGCAACTTTCGCTCCTCACCAAACTCATGATACTCCTGACCACCGTCTTCATCTCTGAGGAAGTAGTGATATGTGAAATCACCGGGAGATTTCAACTCCACCTCTGCAGTCCACAAGTCCCCTGAGGATGGTTTCATCTTCACGGCCTGACTCACGTCTCCTTTTCCCAGCTCCTTAGCTGATCCTGTCACATATACATTCTGACCCCATTGGGTTCTATAACCCACTACAAATTTCAGCTTCATGCTACTACCTCGTCTTTATCGTCTACAAAATTTACTGTCAGAGCTGCGATGAGCAGACACCCCCCCGCGATAATGAGCGCGAAAATAGCCTGAGAATCAAACAACCTCTTAATGATCGGGCCGCCAATTATGCCATTGACAATCTGCGGCATCACAATGAAAAAATTAAAAATCCCCATATAGATCCCCATTTTCCCGCCGGGAATGGCTCCAGCAAGAATGGCGTAAGGCATGGAGAGAATACTGGCCCAGGCCAATCCCACAAAGGCCATGGCCACCAAAGTGACCGGTTGAGTGGGGAAGAAATAAATAGAAAGTAATCCAAGTCCACCCAATGCCAACGCTATGGCATGGGTTCTCTTTCGTCCCACCCTGGCGGCGATGGCAGGAAGTAACAGTGCTACCAGAGCGGATACCGCATTGTATACGGTAAACATCACTCCTACCCAGTTTCCTGCGTCATTATAAGCCACTGAGGAAGAATCCTCCGCACCTGCCCCGTATACATGTTGTGCAATAGCGGGCGTGCAAAACACCCACATGGAAAAAAGCCCAAACCAACTAAAAAACTGAACCAGCCCCAGCTGTTTCATGGTTTTGGGCATAGCGGCAAAATCTTTAAAAATATCCAGAATGCTTCCCTTCTCTTGAGACTCTTCCTGACCATTGTAGGCCGCGTACTCCTTTGGAGGATATTCCTTAGTCTTAGCCAGTGTCCATAAAATGGTGGCAATAAAAACAACTGCTCCAAAATAAAAGCTGAAAATCACATTATCCGGCACGGTACCGGCCGGAGCTACTTTAGAGACGCCTACCCATTCTGCCAGCATGTATGGAAGGAATGACCCCACCACAGCGCCCAGCCCAATGAGGGAGGCCTGAACCGAAAAGCCCTGTGTGCGCTGCTCGGTAGGCAACATATCACCCACCAGGGCCCTGAATGGTTCCATTGAGATATTGATGGAGGCATCCATGATCATCAGCATACCCGCTCCCACAAACATCGGTGGTATAAATGAAGCCAGTGCGCCTGAGTTGGGCATGAGGCACAGGGCGATGGATGCCAGGATGGCTCCTGCGAGGAAATAAGGTTTCCTTCGACCCATTCTGTTCCAGGTACGATCACTATAATGACCGATGATCGGCTGGACAATAAGTCCTGTGACCGGTGCGGCCAGCCAAAACCATGACAAGTGCTCCACATCCGCTCCAAAATTCTGGAGGATTCTGCTCGCGTTGGCATTTTGCAATGCAAACCCAAACTGTATCCCCAAAAAGCCCATGCTCATGTTCCAAATTTGAGCTGTACTAAGGCCTGGCTTCTTCATATTTTTCTCTCTTTTATTTTTTCCTAAAAACCGGAATTTTTTTGATCTGAAGACTGCCGCGGAGAATATCTCTTGAAAAATGTCAAAAACTTCTCAAAACTCTCCATCATAGGATTAAGAGATACAAACGATTGCAAGCTCCCGATTCCAAGATTATCTTGCGTAATCTTCAAAAAACGGCCTTTTCACGGCTTTAAAATAGAAAATTCCCAATAATTAACAGGCTCTGATACAAGAATTTAAAAGGTAGCCATTGGTATCCCACGAACGACTTATATTTGCCACTAATTAAAAGCAACCTAAATACTTACTTATGAAATTCAGACCTGGTGTACTTACTGGAAAAGAGGCAACAGACCTTCTTAACTATGCTAATGAAAATGGATTTGCACTGCCTGCTGTGAATACCATCGGCACCAACACGATCAACGCAGTACTGGAAGCAGCACGTGAGGTGAATTCTCCAGTGATTGTTCAGTTTTCCAATGGCGGAGCTGCATTCATTGCCGGTAAAGGCTTGAGCAATGATAACCAGGCAGCAGCGGTGGCTGGTGCGGTAGCTGGTGCAAAGCACGTACATCAAATGGCAGAAAAATATGGTGTTTCTGTCATCCTCCACACCGACCATGCAGCACGCAAACTCCTTCCCTGGGTAGATGGCATGCTCGATGCGAACGAAAAGCACTTTGCTGAAACAGGTTCTCCACTTTTTAGCTCCCACATGATCGATCTTTCTGAGGAGCCCTTAGAAGAAAACATCGGCACTTGTAAGAAATACTTTGAGCGCATGGCCAAAATGGACATGATTTTGGAAATAGAACTGGGAGTAACCGGTGGTGAAGAAGATGGAGTAGACAATACTGACATTGACAACAGCCGACTCTATACCCAACCGGAAGAAGTGGCTTACTGCTACGAGCAGCTAATGGAAATCAGCCCTAACTTCACCATTGCCGCAGCGTTTGGTAATGTGCATGGTGTCTATAAGCCGGGTAATGTAAAGCTTACACCAAAAATCCTTAAAAACTCTCAGGATTACATTCAGGAGAAATTTGGCACAGGTAAAAACCCTGTCAACTTTGTATTCCATGGTGGATCAGGATCTACCAGGGAGGAAATCAGAGAGGCTATCTCTTACGGAGCCATCAAGATGAATCTGGACACTGACTTGCAGTGGGCATTCTGGGACGGAATCAAGAATTACTACCAGGCCAAAGAAGGATATCTTCAGGAGCAGATCGGTAACCCTGATGGGGATGACGTGCCAAACAAGAAGCACTATGACCCAAGGGTATGGCTGAGAGAAGCTGAAAAAAGCTTTATCACCAGATTGAAAGTGTCGTTTGAAGATTTGAACAATATCAATCAAAACGCATAATCATCCGTAAAAACTAATGAAAAGCCATCCTTGCGATGGCTTTTCTGTTTTAAGGACTCCGGAGAATCAAAAACCGGTTACTTCGGGCGCTACTAAATAAATCAATCGAAAACACCTATTTTAGACCCATGAAAACACCCCTGTTAACCCTGATTTTGATCGTCTGCATGTTAGCTTGCAGCACCAAAGAATACAACTACAAAGGCGTGCATCCGATGAAAAAAAGCGATGAAAGAATGGTTCTGTATCAGATGTTTACCCGTCTGTTTGGTAATACCAATACCACCAACAAGCCCTGGGGCACTTTAGAAGAAAATGGGGTGGGTAAATTCAAAGACATTAATACAAAAGCCCTCGATGAAATCAAGAAAATGGGATTTACACACATGTGGTATACAGGTGTGATCGAACATGGGGTTCTCACAGATTATACTTCCTTTGGCATCCCGCTGGATGATGCGGATGTGGTGAAAGGCCGTGCGGGTTCACCGTATGCCATTAAAGACTATTATGATGTGAATCCGGACCTGGCCGAGTCAGTACCAGACCGAATGCAGGAATTTGAAGCGCTGATCAGGAGAACCCATGCAGCCAACCTGAAGGTGATGATTGATTTTGTACCCAATCACGTGGCCCGGGCTTACCACTCCGATGCCAGACCCGAAGGCATCATCGATTTTGGAGAGGATGATGATACCACAAAATCGTTTGACCCCAATAACAACTTCTATTACCTTCCCGGTGAATCCTTCAAAGTGCCGGAAGGCTACCAGTCCCTTGGAGATAACGAATTCCCAACGAAGGATGGCCTGTTTGCGGAGAGGCCCGCTAAAGCAACAGGAAATGATGTGTTTTCTGCAACACCCTCAGTATATGACTGGTTCGAAACGGTGAAACTCAACTATGGTGTGGACTATCAGAACAACCGCGCAACCCACTTTGATACAGTGCCGGATACCTGGAGTAAGATGCGCGACATCCTCCTCTACTGGGCTGCCAAAGATGTAGATGGTTTCCGCTGCGATATGGCAGAAATGGTACCTGTAGAGTTCTGGCAGTGGGTAACCAAAGAAGTGAAAGACCAATATCCGAATGTGGTATTTCTGGCAGAAATCTACAACCCTCATGCCTATCGGCAGTACATCCAAACAGGGGGCTTTGACTACCTCTACGACAAAGTGGAAATGTATGACACACTGAAATACATCATACAAAATAAAATGACCACAGATGCCATCACAGGTATTTGGCAGCGACAGGATGGGATCTGCCCCAACATGCTCAGGTTCCTTGAAAACCACGACGAACAGCGCATCGCATCGCCGGATTTTGCAGGCGATATGTGGAAGGGCATACCCATGATGGCCGCATCGGCCTTCATGCATACAGGTCCTGTGATGCTTTATTTTGGTCAGGAAGTGGGTGAACCCGGCCTGGGGGCTTCAGGGTTTGGTGGAGATGATGGCAGGACCACCATTTTTGATTACTGGGGTGTACCAGAGCATGTGAAATGGGTAAACAATGGAGCCTATGACGGGGGCCAATTATCAGAAGATCAGAAAGCCTTACGAGAGGAGTACATCGAAATCCTAAAAGCCTGCAATGACCTGGAGGCCATCCGAAAAGGTCAATTTTATGACCTTCATTATTACAACCGCAACGACGATTACACCGGCTATAGTGATAAAGTCTATGCATTTGTCAGACATGCGGCAGGTGAAGTATTGCTTATTGTGATCAATTTTGACGAAAATCCTCAAACGGCCAAGATAAAGATTCCGGCACCTGCCTGGGAAACATTTGGGGTCAACACTCCTTTAGCACAAATCAACGGACCAGTACAAATTAGCATTGAAGTGGCTTCCACGCTGGATTACACCAACGACACTGACCTGGTCATTAAGGTACCTGCTATGAACTATGCCATTTATCAGATAGAGGAAAAACAATAACATGAGGACGTATCTATGGTTATTCTCAATGGCCCTTATCACCCTTGCCTGTAGTCCGATGGAGAAAGAGTTGACAGAGACTTTACCCAACCGCTGGCCACAGGCAGTGACTTACGAGATCTTTGTGCAGTCCTTTGCCGACAGTGACGGAGACGGAATCGGAGACATCAAAGGGATGACCTCAAAGCTGGACTACCTTCAGGGCCTCGGGGTGGAAGCCGTCTGGCTGATGCCCATCAACCCTTCCCCTTCCTATCACAAATATGACGTTTCCGACTACTATGGCATACATAGCGACTATGGCACCATAGAAGACTTTCAGGCTTTCCTTGAAGAAGCGCACAAACGAAACATCAAAGTCATCATCGATCTGGTGATCAATCACTGCTCCAAACTTCACCCCTGGTTTCTGAATGCCCTAAAGGAAGATGGTGAATACAGAGACTATTTTGTGTGGGCAGATAAGGCTGGAATTGAGGCTGAAGGAAATCTGCTGAAAGCCAAAACCGGAGACAGTGATAACATCCACCAATGGAATGAAGTAACCGGGCAGGATGAGCTTTACTTTTCATTCTTCTGGAGTGGCATGCCAGATCTCAACTATGACAATCCCAGGCTGCGGGAGGAAATCTATCAGATAGGAAACTTCTGGCTGACCAAAATAGGTGTAGACGGATTTCGGCTGGATGCCGCCAAGCACATCTATCCGGACCATCGTGCAGCGGACAATCACGCCTTCTGGAAGGAATTTAAAACTAAAATGGAGGCCTTCAAACCCGATGTATACCTGGTGGGAGAAGTATGGGCAGACCTGCCCACTCAGGCACCATTTGCTCAGGGATTTAGTGCCCTCTTTAACTTCGATCTGGCCTTTTCCATCATGGAAACAGTGAAAAACGGCAAAGTAGTCAGCGCCACCATATACGAACACGCCTGGAAAGTCCTCGAGGAAGGCTCTCCGGTCGCACTTTTTAACCAAAGTGAGAAAGCATTTAAGCAATACAATCCCGATTTCATCAATACCACTTTTCTCACCAACCATGACCAGAATCGGGTCATGTCATTCTTCGGCAATCACGAAAAGAAAGCAAGACTCGCGGCTTCCATCCTGATGACACTGCCCGGAGCACCTTACATCTACTATGGAGAGGAGATTGGCATGCGCGGATTAAAACCTGACGAACTCATCAGAGAGCCCTTTCTTTGGGAAAGTAAAAATGACACGATGCGGACCCAATGGATGGAACCCACCTACAACACAGTGGATGTGATCTCTCCGCTAAGCGTTCAAATGAAGGACTCCGGATCAATCTACCATCATTATAAATCACTCATTCATTTCAGGAGAAAATCCCCCGTAATGACTTATGGAGCGGCGGAGCAGGTAGACCTGGCCAATGACGAGCTACTGGCATTTACCAGGTCCTATGACGGTGATACGCTGCTGGTGGCTCACAACCTGAGCAGCCGGGTGAAGCGCATTCGCCAACTGGAACCCTACTCCCAGATACTTTTTACCACTTCCAAAAAGGTAAGACAAACTGAGGATGTTTTAGCTTTGCCCCCATACCAAACAATCATTTTATCAAAACCCCAAAAATAATTTTTCAATGAACAACATCTCAGTAATAGGCTCCGGCACCATGGGCAATGGAATCGCACACGTGTTTGCTCAATATGGCTATCAGGTGGCCCTGATTGACATTTCGGAAGAAGCCCTGAAAAAAGCACTGGCTACGATCAGCAAAAACCTGGACCGGCAAGTCGCTAAAGAGAAAATCACGGAAGCCGATAAAACGACCACCCTTTCCAACATCACCACCTTTACCCAGGTGGAACAAGGGGTGAAAAATGCTGACCTGGTGATAGAGGCAGCCACTGAAAATTTTGAGATCAAAAAGCAGATTTTCCAGTCGATGGACGCGCACTCACCAGCCAATGCCATCCTGGCGACCAATACCTCCTCAATCTCTATTACCAAAATAGCGGCTGAGACCAAAAGACCTGCTCAGGTAATCGGTATGCACTTTATGAATCCTGTACCAGTGATGAAACTGGTGGAAGTGATCCGGGGCTATGCTACCAGTAATGAAACCACTCAGGCCGTCATGGAAGCTTCAGCTAAGCTTCAGAAATCGCCCGTAGAAGTCAATGACTACCCTGGTTTTGTGGCCAATAGAATCCTCATGCCCATGATCAATGAAGCCATTTACACCCTTTTTGAAGGAGTGGCAGGTGTCGAGGAAATTGACACGGTGATGAAGTTGGGCATGGCACACCCCATGGGGCCGCTACAGCTGGCAGATTTCATTGGACTTGACGTGTGCCTTTCTATCATGAAAGTACTCCATGAAGGTTTTGGCAACCCCAAATATGCTCCTTGTCCCCTACTGGTAAATATGGTCACCGCAGGCTACAAAGGGGTGAAGACGGGTGAAGGATTTTACCAATACACCCCCGGCTCCAAAGACCTGGTAGTGAGTGGGATGTTCAAATAGAATCTATCGAATCACCGACCGCCCCGAACTCCGGGGCGGCTTGGTATTCGCGTGATCCCCACTTCCCAGGCCTGAGGTGATAAGGAGCCAGGGAATGGCTGACAGACCTTATGAATGCGAGTTCCAAATCCTCAGCGCCCTCCTTTTTACCTAATTCATTACCTTGCTGACTCCATTAAACTTCATTCCATGAAAAACTACCTCCTTGTCTTCATCCTATTGCTGGGCCACACCACTTATGCGCAATCCGAACTCGACTGGTGGAATGATGCCGTATTTTATGAAGTGTTTGTAAGGAGTTTCTATGACAGTGACGGTGATGGCGTGGGTGACTTCAAGGGACTCACCGAAAAACTGGATTACCTCAACGACGGTGACCCCAATACGGATACTGACTTAGGTATCACTGGTATCTGGCTAATGCCCATCAACCCGTCGCCCAGTTACCATGGGTATGATGTTACAGACTACCGCGGCATCAATCCCGATTATGGTACTATGGAGGACTTCAAAGCTTTTCTGGCCGCAGCTCATGAGCGAGGGATAAAGGTCATCATAGACTATGTGATGAACCATTCCTCCGCCCAGCACGAGTGGTTTGTAGACGCCAAAAGCTCGGCATCCGCTGAAAAACGGGACTGGTACCGCTGGGAAGACACCAAACCCAACTACAGCGGCCCCTGGGGTCAAAATGTATGGCATAACTCCAGCACCGGATACTACTATGGCATATTCTGGGATCAAATGCCAGACCTCAATTATGAAAATCCGGATCTGAAAGCCGCCATGTTTGACCATGCTGCTTTCTGGATTGATGACATTGGGATCGATGGCTTTCGGCTGGATGCCGTCAAATACATTTATGAAAGTGGCAGTCAACTGGAGGATCTGGAAGCCACACACACGTTTTTCAAAGACCTGAGCGCCCACATCAAATCATTCAATCCGGATGCCATCACTGTGGGTGAAGCATGGACCAGCACCAGTAAAGTGGTTCCGTACGTAATCGATGAGCGCATTGACTTTTGTTTTGAGTTTGACCTGGCCACGAGCATCATCAATGCGGCCAGATCGGGCAGTATCACCAATCTTACAGACCAGATCACCAATGTAATCGACGCTTACCCGTGGTATCAGTTTTCTACTTTCCTGACCAATCATGACCAAAATCGCATCATGAATGAGCTAAGCTCAGACATGGAAAAAGCTAAAATTGCAGCGTCTATTTATCTCACACTACCAGGTGTGCCATTTCTCTATTATGGAGAGGAAGTGGGTATGCTGGGAGCCAAGCCAGATGAAAACATTCGTCGTCCGATGCAATGGACTGGCGGGCGGAATGCCGGATTTACCACAGCCAGTTCCGCCTGGAATGCTCCGTCATCCAATTACAGCGACAACAATGTAGATGAACTGGAGGATGAACCCTCCTCCCTGCTCAACCATTACAAAAAGCTTATTCACACCCGTAACGATTATGCAGCGCTGCGTACCGGAGATTTCGTGGCTCTGAACGCCTCTCTGGGTGGAGTACTTACCTACTTGCGGCAGTCCGGCGATGAAAAAGTGGTGGTGGCCATCAACACCTCTGCCAGCAATAAAAGGTTCGACATTGATTTTTCATCTTATGCCGATGCTGCCGACCACCCACCTTATGACCACTTAAGTGGCGAATCTCTCTTATCTGTAGCCTCTTCAAGTGGTGACCTTGAGGGGCTCTTTTTATCCCCATATCAGACCATGGTGCTCACATTTGATCGGGAGGCCACCGTCCTCAGCGCCTCCTCCTTTTCACAGGTTCAGGTCTTCCCCAATCCGGCAAGCGATATCATTAGGATCAACACAGGTACTCAAAACCCCGTACACTATGAACTGGTGGCCCTAAATGGTGCCGTCATCCAATCCGGAGTATTCAAAAAAGAAATTTCCGTGGCGGAGTTGAACGAGGGGCTGTACGTGCTGAAACTATCTATAGATGGTGGAACGCAGCAGCAAAAAATCATGGTTACACATTAGACTGATGGCGAATTTGTTAATAATGACATAAAACTAACGATCAAATGGAAAAACTGGGGATTTGGCTAGTCGCAATATTCGGTGTGTTTCTCATAGGCTGTGGCTTGCTCATGCTTTTATATCCGGAAAGAGCCCGGCGATACCTCAGTACCGCAGGGAGTACTCCTTTTATCAACTACTTTGAGATCAGCCTGCGTATGATCCCGGCAGCAGGTCTGGTATTGGCAGCTGATGCCTCTTTGTTTCCTGAAGCATTTCGTTTGGTAGGATGGTTTATGATCGGCACCTCATTGGTGTTATTTCTAATACCCAGAAAATGGCACCATGCCTATGCCCTCAATGCCGCTAATCGCCTAAAACCAATTTATCTGCGCCTTCTATCTCCCATCTCTTTCGCAGGAGGTGGATTACTTATTTATGCAGTTTATTAAATACATCGACTGATTCTTTCTCAATTGGCACTAGGTAGATAAATCTCGATGGTCGTTCCTTGATTGGGTTGACTTCTGATGTTTAATCTTCCCTTGCACTCCTTCAGAAAATCCTTTACCAGGTTTAGACCCAAACCGGAGCCATGCTCATCATCCGTACCTTTTTGGGTATTCAGCTCGTTTCGAGACATTATCAGGTCCAGCTGTGAGGGTGTCATACCAATGCCCGTATCTGTCACATACAAGACCACCATGGCTTGAGTCTCTTTGGCACCACTGAGGGTGATTGCTCCACCCTTTTCAGTAAACTTAATGGCATTAGAAATGAGATTTCTGATGATGGTGGAAACAGCCTTTGCATCAGCAAAAGCCTTGATCTCTGGGGGTACTTCATTTCTGATACAGATCTCTTTACTCTTCGCATGAAGCTCATAGAGGTCCGCATTTTTTTGAGATATCTCCCTTAGATTAACCGCCTTAGGTTTAAAATCATAGCCGTGCTGCTGTGCGATGGACCACAGGAGAACATCCTTCAATAAAATCAGCACCGAACTAGCTGAGTTATGCATGTCTCGCATCATGTTGTCCCGTTCCTGTTTGGTCAGATCAAAACCCGAATCAGGTGAAAGCAAATCCGCTAATGACTTGATAATGCCCATTGGACTTATCAAGTCATGGGCGATAAAGCCGAACATCTTATCCTTCGTTTTATTGGCCCTGGATAGCAGGAGCTTGTTTCGGTAAAGTTTAATAGACAGATAAATCGCTATGAGCAGGAGGACAACCAGTAGACCGCCCATAATATACTGTTTCCTGATGGTAGATTGTTTGACCGCAAGCTGTTCTTCCTTGGCTTGATTTTCCTTGGCCAGAAAGAAGTTTTCCTGCTCTTTCTTTTCCAAATCGTATTTGGCCTTGATCTCCTCTAACTGATTGTTCTTCGTGATGTTAAACAGGGAATCCTTGGCGGCAGTATGGCGTTTGTGGTAGGCAAAGGCCTCCTCAAATTTATTTTGCGCAGCGAAGTTTTCAGCCATCAAGCCATACACCATCTGCTTTTCGCGGGTTTCGCCGGACTGCTCCATCAGGTTCAGGCTTTGCTGATAAAATTCAATTCCCAGATCATATTGTCTCAGGGAAGTGTAGGTATCACCCATGGTATAGTATACAAAAATGAGACCTGAGAGAAAGTCATATCGTTTCATTACTCTTTCACCTTTTTTCAAATATTTGAGTGCTTCCCTGTATTCTCCGAGTTTGTTTAGGGACTCAGCTATGTTGCTGTAATTGATGCCCGACTCCAGTCCCCTATCCATACTCAGATTGATCAGTAATGCTTTCTCGTAGAGGTCAATGGCCCGATAGTAGTCCTCGCGAAAAAATTCCAATACGCCCAGGTACTCATACGACTGTGCAATATTCAGGGAGTCCCTATTGTCCAACGCCATGGACAGTGCCTCCTGATAAAGTTTGCCGGCATCATCCAGGTTGCCAACACTCATATAGATACCCGCCAGTATGTTGGAGGAGGTAATCATGGCCGTAGTATCCCGCTGCTTTCTGGAAAGCTCTATACTTTCGATGATGAAAGTCGTGGCCTTGATGTTTTCACCTGTTCGCCACAAAATATGGGCAAGACCTTTCAGGGCTAATGCCTTTTCGTAGTCCAGCCTCATGCTTTCGGCCATCTTATGCGCTCCCTCATATTGGACATAGGCCCGATCAAACTGCCCCAGCTGATACCTGATATCTCCCAGTGCTAACAGTACGGTGAGTGAGTCACGGGAGTCTATACCTAAAGCCAACGCCTGCTCATAAAGCCTTAAAGCACACTGAAAATCGGGTACTTTGGCGCATGAATCTGCCTGACTGATCAGCGTCTCCGGTGAACCTGTAGGTGGCTGAGCAAAAACCTGTGCAGGCCACGAAATACTAATGAACAAGCACATGAGTACTATGATGCAGGTCGCTTTCAATCTGTAGTGGTTAGATCAGTAAATTAAACCCAATCTCAGTGAATGACAAAACTGAAGAAGTCACCTCAAACCTTTACTCCATGTCTATTTGAGTACGATTGCCTAATTTAGAATGTGCTAACCAATCCCCCGACTATACAAGATGCTTAAAAGGGAAATCAGAAGATGGGACCTTGTGCTTCTGCTGATCAATAGCATCATAGGTGCCGGTATATTTGGGTTGCCTTCTAAAATATATGCCTTATCAGGGATCTACAGTCTTGCCGCACTGCTCCTCTGTGCGGTCATTGTCCTCATTATTGTATTCAACTTTGCCGAAGTAGCCAGCCGGTTTGACAAAACCGGTGGACCTTACCTCTACACCCTTGCTGCTTTTGGTCAAATTCCAGCCTTTATCATCGGTTGGATCCTTCTGATCACCCGCATATCCACCTATGCAGCACTCATCAATCTCCTGGCCACTTATATGGTGTTTTTTTACCCCCCGTTTCAGAGCCAGGCATGGCGAGCAGTCATCATTACGATGGTAACACTCCTACTCACCCTCATCAATTTCATAGGTGTAAAAAATTCCACCCGCTTCTCCAACGGATTAGCCATTGCCAAGGTGCTTCCGCTCCTTATTTTTGTGGGTGTTGGTTTCTTTTTCATCGATACCAGCCTCGTTCAGGCACCGGAATCTTACCCTTCCTCAGCCGAATTTGCTACTTGCGTGCTGGTGCTCATTTTTGCTTTCACAGGTTTTGAGTCGGTCCTGGTTAATACTGGGGAAATCCAAAATCCGGCTAAAAACATCCCTTTTGCATTGATTCTCTCTATATTAATTGTGGCTGTCTTCTATGGCCTCATTCAGATGGTAAGCATGGCCACCTTACCCGGCCTGGCTACATCCAATACGCCCATCAGTGATGCGGCCGAACTGTTTATGGGAGTTGGCGGAGGTTTATTAATCACCGTGGGTGCCGTAATCTCCATCAGTGGCACGCTGAACAGCGTGATGTTGGTGGGTTCCAGGGTACCCTATGCACTGAGCGAGGAGCATCAGTTTCCGGGTATTTTTGGACGTCTCAACAGGAAATATCAAACGCCAACCCAGTCTTTGTTGCTCTTTTCAGGTGTTGCCCTACTGGCTTCATTGTCGGGCTCTTTTATCTACGCGCTTTCCATCAGTGTGATTAGCAAAATCCTCATTTTCCTCACGGTCTGCCTGGCACTGATCAAGCTGCGTCGCAGCGAACACCAACCTACAGGTTATTTCAAATTACGATGGGGATATCTTTTTGCCTTTGGCGGTATATTCGCCTCCTTATGGTTACTTTTTAGCTCAAAAACAACCGAATTGACAGATGTACTCCTCACCATAGCCATCGGACTTGCGCTGTTTGGAGTGTACAAGCTATTGACTCATCCCGGAAAGAAGCCTAAATAACCACGAGGAAAAACCAAATCCCTATGACTGAAAATAAAAAAATCAAGATCAAACCTTATGTGATCTACTTGTTTGTGGGCATGTTCGTCATGTTTGCCCTCAATAAGCTGTTGCTCCGACCTTTTGTTCTGCAAAACGATCTGGCCAATGCCCTTCAGGTCATGGTGTTGTCATTCCCCAATTTCGCAGAGGCCGTCATGGGCACTATGGTCCTTACAGGAATACTTTTCAGAGTCAAACATATCACTTTGCAAAAAGTGACGTTGCTTCAGCCCGGCCATGTATTTCTGGCTGCGGCGATCCTGGCAGCCATCTATGTCATATCCGGAGAACTGAGGGTACATAACCTCGGGAATAATAACACCTATGACCCTAACGACCTGATCGCTTCAGTCATAGGACTAAACCTGGCCTATTTCACGGTGCGAAAGTTCGGTTTTGCAACGATACATGAGTCGGCTGAAAACTAACAATATGTAAAAAGGGGCGAACGTGGTCCGCCCCTTTATTAACTGCCAATATGCACCGGCCAACCGATGACCGATGAATGATGGCCTGAAACTATTTTAAAGCCCATATTTTCTCATAACCCTTATTGGCTTCATCCGCTTTGAGCCCTTCCATGGCCTCTGTAAACAACGCAATCACCCGATCCACATTCATGATTTGATTGAGCTGATCAGTGATATCGGCTGCACTCTTTGAAGTCTCACTGATCCCTTGTCCGGGACCTGCTATGAGACCATTGGCATAAGTAGTCGGGCCCACTTTCCATCCATTGGTGGGTCCGTTGATCCGGAAAGACATCCGCGGACTCAGCGAGCCATCCTCCCACGACATGGCACAGTCTACAGTCACAGAGATGATTCCGTCCACACCAAGCTCTTCCAAAAGTTTAATTTCCGGCTTGTCCGAGGGAAAGGTACTGGTTCGGCTGGCCCATGTTTCACTGAATGTGGTTGGCAAGAGCAGTTTACAACCTTTATATGGCTTCACAACGATCTCCTCAGATACCGTATCCATCGTGGCAAACAAGTGCTGATATTGACTGGCCTTCATGGTGGTTTCGATCGGCACCAGTTGCACATTCATCTGAGCAAGCAAAGCTGCTTCGAATTTCTTGTAAAACTCATTGACAAGCTGATCCCAGTAAGCCTCCGGCACCTCAGGAAAGGTTTTGGTGGTGGTAGTGGTGGTGGTAGTGGTCACGTTGCCAGAGGTGGACGTGGAGGTCTTGACCTGCTGCTGTTTTAGCTGTGTAGCCCTAACCACAAAGGAGGCCATAGCCAGTTTTTTAGGCTCTGAGAGCGGCGGCCCCCAGAAGGCATTGGGCTTATTGGCGTTGACTTCAAAACCATCCTTGGTTTTGGCTTTATAAGCAGCATTGAACTCATCTGTACCTATGCCCAGGAAAGTTTTCTGATCTCCCACCAGATTGATCGGCGACCAGTCCATCGCACCAGATATCACCTGAGCAGCTCCCAGGGCGGGCAGATTGACTACTTTTTCCTTCGTGCGCTGCACAAGCAGGTAGTTACTCCCCTGCTCAAACTTATAGGCGGTAGTCGCTGTATGCCTGAAAGCCTCCTTGGGAATGATGATTTTGGTAGTGCTTTTGAAAAAACCAATTTCGTTAAAACCCCTTATGCCCATCACTTTACCCAGCACGGCTACATAAAAGTCTGCAGTGCCACCCTCCGGATGGTTGAGCTCCAGCACTAAATCTTCATCCATATTAACATCCGCTACTTCACCCCGGGGTTTTCCATTAATAGAAATGATTTCAATGGGCTCAATAGGATCTGCGGTCAGCTCAGCCTGATCTCCCCGCACGGTGGACACGTTCACCGTATGTGCTCCGCTATTTTGAGACACAATGCCTCCATAAAAACCATTGGCCACATGTTCTGTGAGGTTTCCGTCGATATTCACGGTGCCATCAATCTTACTCATCCCAACACCCTCCTTTTTCAGAAACAGGACACCAGCCATGTCCATACCGGGCTCCCAGAAACCAAAATATTCGGTTTCGACCGTCTCGGTTTCACTCGGATAAAGGTTTTGCATGTAGATCACCTGCATAGACAGGGTGGACAAGTCATCCGTGGTAGAGGTAAGCAGATTGCCTGCAAGCTTGCCAAGAGATTTCATGACATTGAAATTTTTGGCTTTCGCCTTCAGTTTGCCGCCAAAGCCCCCGGACTCCTCTTCTGAGGCCTCCTCTTTCGGATCGTCACTGGTATCGTCCTTTTTGCCAAAAGGCAGCTTTTGTGCTTCTGCATGGAAGGCAAGAAGACCACCCAGGGCCAAGTAGATGGTGAATAGTTTGATTCGGTTCATGTGCGTAATATTTTTGGATAAAGGTATCTCTACCTATGAGCGCAGAACATACCCTCCTCTTGGTATATTGTCCTACACACTTCCCGAAACCGCTCAAGCCAAATGACTACCTCTTATACAGCTTTCAGGCTGTCATGAACTGTTTGTCCATTACCTTTATAGTTGCATACTGGCAGCACTTGCGGTCAGCATAAGGAAGAACCCCAGACAACGTTATTTTCATGAATAAGAACATCAAAAGGATTCTGTACATCATCATTGCTCTCGTAATACTGGGTTTGATTGCCTATCCGAAAATTCCGAAGGGTGGTAGTGAAGCCAGTGAAGTGGCTCAGCCTGTAAGTGCACAGATCACAGTGGATGCAGTCATTCTAAAGAAGGAAGAGCTTAAAAACCAGGTAAACACCACGGGAAGCCTGCTGGCAGATGAGTCAGTGGTACTGAATGCCGAGGTGGCCGGAAAAATAGAGACCATCTCCTTCACCGAGGGTCAAAAAGTGAAAAAGGGTGAGCTTTTGCTCAAACTGAATGACGAAGAGATTCTTGCAGAGATCGAGAAATTGCGATTTACCGTAAAGCTCAATGAAGACAACGAGTTTCGTCAACGTCAGCTTCTGGAGAAGGAAGCCATCAGTAGCGAAGAGTATGAAACGGCCCTCACTACCCTCAACACTGTAAGGTCGGAGATTAAGGTTTTACAAGCGAGACTTGAAAAGCACTATATCCGTGCACCCTTTGATGGTACCGTTGGCCTTAGAAACATCTCCGAAGGTGGCTACCTGAATCCCGGAACGCGTGTGGCCGAGCTCTATAAAATCAATCCGATCAAACTGGAATTTACCATCCCCAGCAAATACATCGGAGTGGTCAACGTGGGAGATCGGATAGACTTCTCGGTAGACGCTTATGAGCAAAAGTTTGGTGGGTCAATCTATGCCATAGAGCCACAGATTGACCCACAAACCAGGAGTATTCGCTTGAGAGCAAAAGCGGATAATACTGCAGGCCAGCTTTTCCCTGGCCAGTTTGCACGGATCGACCTGACGCTGGAAATCATCCCGGATGCCCTGCTGGTGCCCACGGAAGCGGTGATTCCAGAGCTTAATGGAAAGAAAGTCTATCAATATCAGGCAGGTGTGGTCAATTCACAACAGGTGACTTCCGGTATTCGCACAGAAAACCGACTACAAATCCTGAGTGGTCTCAATGAAGGGGACACGGTGATCACCAGCGGAATCCTTCAGATCGGGCAAGGGATGGAGGTAAAACTTAACATCAAATAACGATGGCCAGTATCTCAAATATCAGCATCGAACGCCCCGTATTGGCCATAGTGATGTCCGTGATCATCATTCTCTTTGGTGTGATTGGATTCAATTTCCTGGGCGTCCGGGAGTACCCCAGTGTGGATCCACCGGTCATCACCGTTTCCACCAGCTACACAGGAGCCAGTGCGGATGTGATAGAAACACAGATCACCGAGCCGCTGGAAGAGTCTATCAATGGCATAGACGGCATCAAAACCCTCTCGTCGATCAGTGCCGATGGTAGCAGCACCATCACCGTAGAGTTCAATCTGGAAGTAGACCTGGAAGCCGCAGCCAATGACGTGCGCGACAAGGTATCACGGGCCATCAGAAACCTCCCCCCGGATGCCGATCCGCCGATTGTTACCAAAGCGGATGCCGACTCCAGCCCAATCATCGCCCTGAGAATTTTCAGTGAGAAGCGCAACCTGCTGGAAATGACGGAAATCGCAGACAACATCTTCAAAGAAACCTTTCAGACCATCCCCGGGGTGAGTGAGGTCAGGATCTGGGGTGAAAAGAAATATTCGATCCGGCTTTGGATGGATCCCGATAAGCTGGCGGCCTATGGTCTCACCCCTTTGGATATTCTCAACTCTGTGGGTGACCAGAACATTGAACTCCCCTCCGGGCGCATCGAAGGATCGGCCACAGAACTTACCGTACGCACTTTTGGGCGACTCTCCTCTCCTGAGGAATTCAATGACTTGATTTTAAGGGAGGCTGACAATGACATTGTGCGATTCAGGGACATTGGCAGAGCAGAGTTTTTCCCGGAAAACGAGCGCACCGCCCTGCGAAACAATGGCATCCCGCTGGTGCTCAATGCCATCGTACCACAACCAGGCTCCAATAACCTGGAAATAGCGGCTGAGTTTTACAAGCGACTGGAAGCCCTCAAGAAAAATTTACCCGAAGACCTCTCCACAGAAATAGCCTTTGACAATACCCAGTACATCAAAGAATCCATCGCGGAAGTACAGCAAACCATTTTTGTAGCCTTCGGACTGGTGGTGCTGATCATCTTCGCCTTTCTGAGGGACTGGCGTACCACCTTTATTCCCGTGATCACGGTGCCCATAGCCCTCATCGGATCATTTTTCGCCATGTATGCACTGGGCTTTTCCATCAACGTACTCACGCTGCTGGGCATTGTGCTGGCCATCGGACTGGTAGTGGATGATGCCATCGTAGTGCTGGAAAATATCTATACCAAGATAGAAGACGGCATGGAGCCCGAGGAAGCCGGTAAAAAAGGAACCAGAGAAATCTTCTTTGCGGTCATTTCTACCACCGTGGCCCTGACCTCCGTATTCTTCCCCATTGTGTTTCTTCAGGGCCTCACAGGACGTCTTTTCAGGGAATTTGGAATCACCGTGGCTGTAGCTGTGGTTATCTCCTCCTTCGTGGCACTCACGCTCACCCCTATGCTTTCGAGTAAAATGCTCAAAAAGCGCGAACAAAAACAATGGTTTTATCGCAAAACAGAGCCTTTTTTCCTCTGGATGAACAATGGATACAACAATGCCCTAGACTCCTTTATGGATAACAGGTGGCTATCAGGACTGATCATTGTTATATCCGGAGTACTCATCTACGTTTTTGCCCTTACTCTGCCTTCAGAACTCTCGCCACTGGAAGACAGGGGGCAATTCAGAATATTTGCTACCGGGCCGGAGGGAGCCACCTTTGAATATATGGATGCCTACGCTACAGAAATGACCTCTGTACTTTCGGAAAAAGTGCCCGAAGCCCAATCGATCATCACCATTACCTCACCCGGCTTCTCTTCCGCAGCATCCGTCAACGCTGCTTTCATTATAGTAAAGCTGAAAGATGCGAAGGACCGGAAGCGGACGCAACATGAGATTGTCATGGACATACAGCCTGAGGTGGCTAAAAATACTAAAGCACGGGCATTTGTCTCCGAGCCAGAGTCTATCGGGAGGAGTTTTGGTAGCATGCCTGTGAGCTTCGTGATTCAGGCCAGAAACCTCGATCAGCTCAAAGAAGTACTGCCCGCCTTTGTGGAAAAGGCTTCCGCCAATCCGAATTTTAGCTTTGTGGATTTGAACCTGAAATTCAATAAACCTGAACTAGGAGTGCGAATAGACCGGGAAAAAGCCCAGACGATGGGTGTTTCAGTAAAAGATATCGCGCAGACCCTTCAGCTGAGCCTGAGTGGCAATCGGTTCGGTTATTTCATCATGAATGGAAAGCAATATTATGTCATTGGTCAGCTGGAAAAAAGTAACCGAAACGAACCCCTGGATCTGAAATCGATTTATGTAAAAGCCAGAAATGGAGAGCTGGTACAGCTGGATAATCTGGTGACCCTGGAAGAACGCTCCACTCCACCACAGCTCTATCACTACAACCGATTCACTTCCGCCACTGTGTCAGCCAAACTGGCCGAAGGGGTTTCTCTGGGTGACGGCCTGAAAGAAATGGATCTGATTGCAGATGAGGTGCTGGATGATCGCTTTCAAACGGCCCTCTCCGGGACGTCTCTTGAGTTTCAGCAAAGTGCCAGCAACCTCTATTTTGCATTTGCCCTGGCGCTCATATTGATATACCTGGTGTTGGCAGCCCAGTTTGAGAGTTTTCGCGATCCGCTGATCATCATGTTTACCGTTCCTCTGGCACTATCAGGCGCGCTCTTCAGCCTCTGGTATTTCAATGAATCACTCAATATTTTCTCTCAAATCGGGATGATCATGCTGATCGGATTGATCACCAAAAACGGAATTCTGATTGTGGAATTTGCCAACCAGCGAAAAGCACAGGACTATTCCATCATGGAATCTATCAAAGGAGCGGCGAAAATGAGGTTCAGACCTATTCTGATGACCAGCTTGTCCACCATTCTGGGCATACTCCCTATTGCTCTTGCGTTAGGTGCTGGTGCCGAAAGTCGCGTATCCATGGGGATAGCCGTTATCGGTGGTATGATCATCGCCACTTTTCTGAGCCTATTTGTGATCCCCGCCATTTACTCATTCCTTACCAGCAAGCAAAAAAGATTAAGCAGAGTATGATAAAAGGACTTTTCATTCTGATTGGCACCATTTCATTTGTTCAGGATCCTCATCTGGCGATGGATGAAGAAACGGCCGTATCCATCGCCCTGGAGAAAAACTTTGACCTCATCCTGGAGTCCTATCAGGTAGACTTGGCAAAAAATGACAACACTCCGGGAAATGCAGGAATGCTCCCTACCATCGACCTGAGTGGGGAAGCCCGGCAGAGTATTCAAAACACTGAGCAGCAGTTTTTCTCTGGCGATGGACAGTCCCGGACCGGGGCTAAAACCACCAATTACAATGCAGGCGTCAATATGGTCTGGACACTTTTTGATGGGCTGAAAATGTTCGCATCAAAAGAACGACTGGAGGAAATCCAAAAAACCAATGAATATGCCTTCAAGGCGCAGGTACAAAACGTGTTGTCGGATGTGATGAAAGCTTTTTACAACACGGCCCTGGAGCAGGAACGCCTGGCACTACTCCAAAGTACCCTGGCCCTCTCCGAAGAGCGTGTGAGCATCAGTAAAGAGAAATACGAAGTGGGCAAAGCCAGCAAGCTGGAATATCTGCAGGCTCAGGTGGACTATAACACAGACCAGTCTGCTCTGGTGCGGCAGCAGGAAGTCATCGCCAGAAGCAAACTGGCGCTCCTTCAGCTCCTGGGTTTGGAAACGTCAGATAGCCTCTCTCTTCAGTACAGCTATAAACTGAATGGCCTGATGACTCTTCAGGAACTGGAAGAGACTGCCCTGCAGCAAAACCCGGACCTGCAATATCTCCAAAGTCAACGGGAAGTAGCCATACTCACCACCCGTGAGCGCGAGCGCGAGCTGTACCCCTCGCTTGACTTTAACCTGGGCTACAACTACTCCAACCTGAAGGCCGAGGCGGGCTTCCTGCAGAGCAACCGCACCAATGGCGTTAACTATGGGCTCTCAGCCACCATGACCCTCTTCGATGGCCTCAACCAGCAGAGAGCCATACAGAACTCCAAAATACAAAGTGAGTACGCCATGACTGCTTATGAACAGGCCAAAATGCAACTCCTCACCGCGGTAAGGTCAGGTTTTCTGACCTTGAAAAATTCACTTACCCTCGTGGCATTGGAAGAACAGAACCTGGCAGTGGCCCAGGAAAACGTGGAGATCGCTCTGGAGCGGTACCGAATTGGTAAATCCAACCCACTTGAAATAAGAGAGGCACAAAACAATGCAGTGAACGCCCAAATCAGACATCTGGAAGCACTGAATTCGGCCAAAATAGCCGAAATTGAACTCAAAAGACTCAGCGGTCAAATCATTAATTAGTCATGAAAAGATCAATTATTCTACTCCTGATTGGTTTATGTATGTCGTGCCAGACAACCAAAAGCTGGTATGAACTCACCACAAACAAGACAGCCCTACAGCCCTCAGAATTGGACAATGTGCCAGACAGTAGTCAGGTCATCATGGCCTACTCATTTCTGCCTGCTCCACAACTTATGAACAGAATGCTGGAGGTACTGAAAGAGCAAAACATTGACCTCCAGTCGTCTGATTCTGAAAAGCTTACTTTCAGCACCTCACCCACATTTATCGGGCAAAATACCCAATATAGAATGGAGGTGAGACTGGAGCCCAGTGAGGTGGAGCTCTTCAAGGGCAAAGCCACGATCAGGACTTTCTACAAAGAGGGTGGTGAAGTAAAAGGACAAGCCTATGCCGAAGACAGCAAGGGTACTACCTTTGCTGCCAACTCGATGTGGCGGCTTGCAGAGAAATCAGACAGCCGGTCGGGTTATGCGTTTTTTCATGCCTACCAGTTGGCCAAATCCTCTGCAAACCTGATGAAATTCGAATAAAATCACCGTCCGTTCTTACGTTCGAAGTGCTCGGTGATTACTTTGGCGATGTATTCATTAACCGTGAGGCCCACCCTATCGGCAGCAGCCGAAACCAGTTTGAGGTATTCAGGGGTTAGTTGTATTTTCATCCTTATTGAAACGATTTCTGGCTCTATGATGTTGTAAGAGCACAAAAGATAAAGTTTTCAAATATTTCGGTAGAAGGCTTTGCAAATCTAAAAGACTGTACTACTTTTGCAGTCCACATCGCGGGATGGAGCAGTTGGTAGCTCGTCGGGCTCATAACCCGAAGGTCACAGGTTCGAGTCCTGTTCCCGCTACTACAAAGCCTCAGATTCATTTCTGAGGCTTTTTTTGTGCTCGTTTTAAATAAATCGCTGTTCTATTCTAAATAATCTAATGCGCTAATCCTGTCGAAACAATGGATCAATCCGTATTTCTGGGGTAAGTCCATAAGATTATATTTTTACCAATCTCATTAATGGACTCGTAATTCAGAAGACTATTGGGCGCTAAGGCGGGCGGAGCATCCAAGCCTTGCCCGGCCGGGACAAGTGTGAATCATTTTGACTTGAAGATTTCCAAAAAAAGACCTCAGCACTTACTAAGTCAAAATGATTTTTTGCGTGCGACCGGCTAGGTTGGTGCCTCTGTCATCTAACCTATTGTTTTCTTTGCCTACGCGGCCCGACCTACGCGGCTCGGGGCAAGCAAAGAAAATGAAGGGTTAGCGGCTCAGCCGTTAGCTGGACTATACAGTGAATCAGATCACTAGTGCCAACATCCAACTTCAATGCAATTCCCCCATAGGTTTTCGGATTGATCCCTTTTTTATTTCAGTGAAACATCAATTCATCTTTCCCCCCAACTTTCCAGATTGATCCGAAACAATGACAGAGTGTGTGGTATGAAGGTCACAGGTTCGATCATTCCATGACGGGTCTGTTCCCGCTACTAGTTTAAAACCGGATTTAGGATCAAATAATATTTTGGATCAATTCAGAATCAATTTGTAAACCCGGCAATCCTGTAGAACGGTTAGCCCAACCGCAGAAACACATTGGCACCGAAAGGTGTTGTTACACGAAAGAGACAACCATGTGAGCTCTTTGTGAATACATGTTTCATCAAAAAGGAACCCAATGAAATACACCAAAAAAATAAAGACTCTGGACTGGCTGGCGCACAATGTGGTGAGACTGGAGGTCAGTAAACCCACAGGTTTTGAATACCATGTGGGAGACGCTGTGGAAATTCAGGTGGGAGCACATGAACCGGGCCCTTTCACTATGACGAACCTCCCCAGCGAAGACACGCTGGAATTCATCATTCGAATCTATAAGAATCACCATGGCAAGACAGAAGCCATCAGCCAACTGAATGTTGGCGATCAGATTGGCTTTACAGAACCGTTCAATACTTTCAGACCCAAGGAAAACGCTGTTTTTCTGGCTGGCGGAACAGGGATCACGCCATTCGTTGCCATCATGCGCTACATGCACCAGAAAGGTACACTGAACGATTGCCTGTTGATTTTTTCAAACAAAACCCGGAAAGACCTCTTTCTCGAAAAAGAACTTCGTGAGATGCTGGGAGACAAATACCTCAATGTCATCACCAGCGACCCGGCAGATCCGGCGTACTATGGCAACATCGATGCTCCATTTCTCAAAAAGCAAATAAACCATTCACGCCCTGTACTGGTCTGTGGTCCACCCCCATTTAATGAAGCCATGGAAAAGGCACTGAGAAGTATTGGGTTAAAAGAAGAGCACATTGATCTGGGAAGCTAAAAATCACTTTAGCCCGGATCAGTCTTACTTCCCCAACCTGGATCCATCAGCATCATAAATGTCGGTCATACTGAAGGCCTTACTGGAAGAACCCGACTGGTTGAGTAAATCCAGTTTTGCCTTGGCTTCTGTCAAAGACGGAATCTGACCTTCCTCCACGTACCACATGACCGCTCTGTGCCCCTCGATTTCCAGAGACCATTTTTTTCGGCTCTTCAGAAAATAGCTATGTACTGTCTGATAGGTGTAAGCTTTCAGGTAATCATAGTTCAGCCAGACCGACATGTTCACAAATATCAATTCATCCTCATAGGGCGTTTCCACGTTGGCTGCACTTTCACCCTGGTCATCCTTCAGCCTCCACACAAAACCCGGGCTTTCTTCTGCCAGCTGGTTCACCGGCGCCAGAAAATCCCTGAATTCCTTGACAACAGGAGAATCCAGCTGATCCTTTAGTTTTATGATATTGAATTGCGCCAGATGGTAGTTGGTACTGCTCATAACTTTCTATTTCATTGTTAACTTTCTGCAATCTTTACCTCAAATCAGTCGAACCCTAAGCTATTCAGGTACTCACGTTGGATGGCTGCCACATTACCCCCATACCTTCCAAACCAGATAAAATGCCCAGCCCCTTCTATGGTGCTGAACGTAACTTTATTGTTCAACCTTTCCGACTGTGAGACAAAGTATTCGGCTGACGAATAAAGACAATTTCTGTCATTTTCTCCATGAATAATGAGCATAGGTGGCAAATCCTCTTTGATCAGGTGATTGGGGGAAATCTCCTTTACAAGCTCCTTATTATTGAGGGTTTTTACAATCCATTTTGAATTGTCCACCGTCAGGTCAAAAACCCCGGAAACCACCATCAATGCGTTGGGCTTCGCGCTAACGCCAAGGTCATCTGATTCCTCATTCCAGTTTTCCACCAGGGCAGTTGCCAGCGCTAAGTGTCCCCCGGCTGAATTTCCAGTGGCTACAATTTTATCCGGATTTATTTTGTATTTCACCGCATTTTCCCGGAGCCAGCGCACCGCTGATTTAGCATCTTTCACCGCCTCAAAAGGCAATGTTCCGTGCCTTCCTTTTATCCTATACTCAATGGCCGCAGCCACCCAGCCCTGTCTGGCGAACTCCGCTCCCTCTCCAAAAAACCAATCTGGTTTTCCCTCTGACCAGCTGCCACCATGAAAATAGATGATGGTTGGTCGAGGCCCTGCAAAGACCTGCGAGTCGGGTAGAAAGAGGTGCATCTCCAGCTCAAATCCATCCACAATCTTATAGGTTTCAATCAGGTGTGATGCTCTTGCGCTTTCAAATTTTTCGTAAGCCGCCCTGGCTTTACTCACCGCTTCCTCCTCTTGGCAGGTGGTGATAAACTCGTCATAGATGGAGCCAATGTTCCTGACCCCATAGTTGTCCATGTGATTCATTAAGTATTCTCCGCGCCAATAGTCCCTGACCTGCGGGTTGGTGAAGCGTTGATCCATACAAGCCCAAACAGCTTCCAACTGCTGATTATCACTTTTGTCATAGGCTCCGGTAGCTATCGCCTGGTTCGCATCTATGGCCAGTAGCGCCTGCACATATTCACGAAAATCCCGGTTGGTGAGTAAAGCGGCATCATTTAGGTCTGCGGTATGTGCAGTAAGTCTCGCCTGCTTTTCGGGAGTGAGCGACACCAGCTCGCCCGTGTAGTCCTGATGATGAGCAGGGTACTCCAACAAAAACTTATCGAAGAAGTATTGAATGCCAATGTTTTCATCCTGAATAACCGAAGGATCCAGCCGGTCGCTGTATTTACTGAGATGGGCGTGGAAGATGCTTTCCAGAGAGTCAATGGAGCTACCGAAACGAATGGGATCCATCGCGTTGAATGAAGCGAAATCGGAATAGATATTGTTCCTGATTTGTCTTGCAAAGACTTGCTGTTCTTCAAAATATTGATCCTTGATGGATGGCGCCTCACTGGTCTGCGCCATAGCAAATAGACTCATAAAAAACAGGGTGAGAAGGGCTAACGATTTTTGCATGCGAAAAGATAATGATTTGCACCGTATCGGCATTGCATTTCACTTCCAAGGAAGGTCACGCGCCTGATCATCATTCAGTCTGGATTTTCTGTACCACATAAGAGGTTATCGACTTTACTTGTGAGCCTTTGGCACTGGTGAATTCATAGAAATCGGCAAATCCAAAAACACTCCCGTCGCTCATCACCATCTCGCCATTGATGGCAGCTTCCTTGCCATGGGTAACTATGCTGTGAATGGTGAGCTCGGAGGCCTTATTATGCGCCATTTCCATGAGGGCAGCAGCAAATTGCTCCCTGCCCATGATGGGTTTATCCCCTACCAAAGTCCATATCACATCGTCGGCCAGGTATTGCATGGCCTGCGGAATATCGTAGGAAGCAAAAAAGATCGTGAGGTTTTTTATCAGCTCCTTTTTGGGAGCATTTTCACAACTGGTAGCAATGTTTAGTTTCATCTTTTTCTGAGTTAAATGAGCATTTTTGGGTAAAAAAGTAGTGAAAAGCACGATTTTTCTGCAACGGGCTATATGCCTAGGTACTTGAGCAATCGCTGAACTACGAGAGCAAGAGTTTCATTAAAGCATATACTGAGTAAAGGACTTGCACACAATTATGGGTGAACACATAAAGCCATTATAAGAACCATAATGGCTAAAACTCCTCGATATAGTTTTGATCCAGCATTTACTCTTAGTTATAACAGTTCCTTACCAAAGAGCCCATTCATATTACCTCGCTGACTTACAGAAACTGGAATTTCATCACCATTGGTCAAAACCACAACAGCTTTACCATTCTTTGTTTTAACATACTCTTTTATATGATCTTTATTCACCAAATGTGACTGATGAGTACGGGTAAATCCATCAAGAAGGTCGTCATAGTGCTTTAATGTTTTCGAAAGCACATATTTTTCACCATTCAGCAAAAAAATTGTGCAGTAGTTTCCGAGCCCTTCAAAACGAATGATCTCTCCCATTTTGTAGTTAAGCATTTTTACTGTCTTTCCCCGTGTTACTGTCACTACTAGTTTACTGTCAGTAGAGCTATGCGCTTGCTGGTTATGGATCAGTACATCAAGACGTTTGCTTGTTTCTTTTGCACTTAAATTATTAACACATCTGCTGATGGCATTTTCCAAATGCCCGGGATCAATGGGTTTCAGCAAGTAATGCATAGCGCTATATTCAAAGGCTTCAACGGCATACCCATTATGTCCAGTAGTAAATATGATGTCGAACTCAGGGTCACTAATGTTTTGAAGCAGATCAAAACAAGTACCATCCTTTAGCACCACGTCAAGGAAAACGAGATGAGGTTTAAGCTCGATCAACTCTTTAGAAGCACGCTCTACGCTATCAAATTGTCCGGTTACACTGACCCGGTGAGAAGTCTTCTGAAGGAGCCTTTTCAACCTCTCCGTGCAATGTGGTTCATCTTCTACAATAACTGCGGTTAACATTAGCAAATGGTTTTAAAAGGAATTGTGATTGTAACATTTACACCATTGTCTATATCTCTTATTTCGAAATAGGTCTTCGTATCTGTCAGCTCATTCAAATACCGAATGCGGTCCTTCACCATTTTCATCCCGCTTGGCCTACCATTTTCCGATATTTTCTTTCCGGCCATCCCTACCCCATTATCTTCAATAATGAAAGTCAATTTTTCAAAATCATCAGGGAAAACCCTCACTGATATTGTTCCCGGGTAATCTATTTTCATTATTCCGTGCTCTATACTGTTCTCAATGATAGGCTGAATCAGCCATGAAGGGATCAAAGTAGTCTCTGGATTAATACCCGGATCAATGTCAACAGTTAATTTTATGGAATCTTGCAGCCGGAGCCCGGCAATTTCCACATACAGACTGGTCATCTTGATCTCTTCAGATACGGGTATCCAATCGTCCTGGGAGTTGTCCAGAACATTTCGCATTAATGATGCAAACTTCACAAGATAGTCGCTCGCCTTCTCCACACCATGGGTCATCATATACTGATCAATGGCATTCAAAGCATTAAAGGTGAAATGTGGATTTAATTGTGCTCTTAAAGCCACCAGTTTTGATTCGATGAGGTTGGTTTTGAATTCCGCCTCATTGGCTTTGGTAATGGCTGCGCGCCTTTGCCAAAATAGAAATGAAATCAAGGAAATAGCGAAAATGACCCCTCCACCTGATGCCAGATATATTTTGCTAATTAATTTATGTTTGGAGATTTCTGCTTGGGCAAGAAGTTCCTTTTGCCTTGCTTCAAATTCAATTTCTTTTTTAGCGGTCTCTAGCTTTCGGTCATTATTGGTAAGACTATCATTAGACTCAATATACTTTTCAAGGGCGTCAAGTGCTTCACTAAACTTGCTACTCTCTTTATAAACCTCATAAAGCGTACCGTACAAATTTCTCCTGCTGAAATGATTAGAAGGCCCTACCGCCTCAAGGGCCTTTAAAGAATAAATTTCGGCTTGATCAAAATCTCTGGCTTTTTGATACACCATCGCGGCATTGGAATAGATATTCTTATTGAGAAACGCTATATCATATTCGATTAACAACGACAAGCTTTGTTCAATATGACTTACGGCTTCATCCGGTTTACCTGCACTGCTAAGCCGGAAAGACAAAGCACTATGGGAATAGGCCAGTGCGGCATGATTTTTTAAGCGCTCAGCCTCCACGATGGCAAGTTTAAAATAGTGCATGGCTGAATCATACTGCTCCATGTCAACATAGACATTCCCTATTCTATGAGCAACTACATCATTGTCTTCAAATTCAAGGTGCAATCTCTTAAATAGCCTCAGGGCTTTTTCATGATCGCCCTGACCAGTGTATACATTAGCGAGGTTGATCAGACTACCAGGGGTGTATTTAATGAGTTCAGGATGGCCATTTAAAATTTCCAATGCTTTTTGATAATAATCAATTGCTTCTACTGGTTTTCCTTGCAAATAGTGAATTACTGCTCCTATCCTTTGCAGGGCCAGTACCTGACCCTTGGGGTAGTCTATTTCGTTTGATATTTCTAGTGTTTCCTGCGCATAGGACAGAAGGGCTGAATCTGTGGGATCATATAATATCTTCTGACGAACATAATCATTCCTCATATCGAGATACAAAGTATCAGTACGGGTTGGATAATTTTCTATTCGTCTGGCCAATGAATCTATCACCTGTGGCTGAGCGGCCAGTATCTGACATGCAAAAACTAGCATATAAAGTAGTTTCTTCATAGGAGTAGCTATCAGTTTGGAAGGGTAAATATGTTAAAATAATTTGACTGTTGATTTCACAAGATGCTCTCACTCAAAGTTCTGATGCTTTAGGCTACCGCTCAGGTCAAACAATTACACGCCATTCTGCAACGAATATCCTCTGAATCCCAATGATTAGTAACTAGTCCCTGACACCATCAAAATCAGGAAAAAGATTGCCCTTTATTTGTAAGGAGACTGAAAGCCATGCAGACGTCTTATTTAGAACCTCGAAGCATACTTCTTAAAAAATGAATATCACAGGAGCAATAAAGCCATTTTCGATCCTCCTCACACTCATTATTTGGATGATCACCCCGTGCCCAGCACAAGAAACGGCAGACATTAACACAGGGTATAATTGGGTACGCGAACAGGCGCAAGCGCAATGTGCTAATGGAGTCTTTAAGCACAAATTCCAGGAATATGACTGTCATTGTATAGCCTTGCTCTATATAGAACAATTAAGAGCAGGAAAGATCCGGCCCACTCCTTTCCATGCTCCCAAATCTATACTTCAATCCTATAAAGATCTGTTGATCAGTGCTTGCAAATCCGAAACACCTGTTTACGTAACGGGAGGTAAAGGCCCGAAAAGCAACCTGATAATTCTGGCCAACTCTCTGGATCTGGAAGAAAAACTCACAAAGGAAAATTATAGAGGGCCTCTCAGCGCATGCGCCCTATTAGACAATCTCCACTTAAACCTCTCTTCTGAGTGGTTTTTAAAAGAGGGAGGCATGGACTATTCGCTCAAATTCTTTGAACCTGGTAATGATTGTAAAAATTAAATTCTAAAGATATGAAAGGACAAGTAACCAAAATACCATTATTCCTGATCGCCATATCCTTATCACTATCCTTTCAGATGGCTGCCCAGGATTTTAGAAAACTGAAAGACAAAGTAGGCAAGGCTGCCAGCGAGTTAAAAAAGGAATCGAAATCCAGGCAGGGTAAAGATGCCGGGGATAAAGAACCAAACAGTAATGAGTCTGGTAGAAACGTCTTTGACAGGCATTCTGTGACGTTTTCTCACGAGCATCTTGTAGATTTTGATATTGCCACCTACCATGGAAAATACATCAGGGGATTATCAAGCAGAAGCCGCAATGCGCTACAGGACGAGGCTTTCTTAAATAGTATGAAACTTCAGAACCTGAAGAAAATCCAATCTTTAGAAATGGATGATGTGGAATATCGCAACCTTCTTCGGCGGTTGATGACCGGGGACGGGGTAGACACCTATTTTGGTGGTAGTCATTCCAACGTTTGGGGAGGTTCCAGCAGTGATGAATTTAGCAAGCGCAGGGCTTTAGAAAGCTATAAGAAATCGGGCATCCCAGAGGCACTTAGGAAAGCCTATGATAACCTACCCAACGAGAAAAACTATGCGATCATCAATTTCGAACGTTTCCCTGAATATAACTTCGAAAAGGAAGTTTATGTATTCAAGCACCAATTCAGTAGAAATAATTACCTCTACAGTTGTGAAAGCTGCCTCTATGAGTACAAAATAGCTCCGGAAAAGGCGGAGCAGCTTCATACAAAAACACAAGGCGGCTATATTCTGATGGAGGAGGAAAAGGGCGGATTGCCTGCATATAGCTTGTTTGATGAGGTGTCCTTAAAAACCCCTTTTATTCAATATACCCCACAAGACTTACTGGAGATAGTAAGGGTGCCAGGGGGCACAGGGGACATCGTACTGCCCTGGGTGGCAAATGATTTTAATGAGGACAACCTGTCTGAATACCTCACCAAAATGATCTATGAAAGTTGCGAGAAAGACCCATATGGTGCGGTTGGTAGGTTGTTTGACTGCAACTGCCTGAAACCAGCATATCTGAATTACCTGAAAACCAGGGTATCTAGCCCCAACAAGATACTCGCCTGGAACCAACCAGTTCTGAACGAGGCATGTGAGAGCGGGAAGAAAGTCAGCATAGACCAGTTCCAGAAGGTAATAATCGCCAGAGAAGGAACCAGCTCCCCCACTTTTGATCCCTGTCAGTTATCAGAGGACCTAAAAAAAGGGCAGTCAACGGAATATTTCATTGATGTGGAAATGACGAATCTGCATGTGCCTTCCCGCTTTATTGACTATTCGGGTTGCCTGAGCGATGAGAAGCTTAGCAAGATTGCTAATATTAAGGCAGAAAGCTCCTACAATAATCGTGGAGCAAGGGCAGGAAAAGAAAAGGAAGCCTACAAATCCTGTTATATCGCTGAATTTATTCAGATCGCCAAAGAAATTAAAGTTTCTTTAGGAAGTGGCCTAGGTGCCTTGAATCAGTTCATAGACCATGACGCTGAAAGCAGGGTTTCCCTGACGTGTGTGGAATAGCTGTTTAACTATTGGAAAAATGAGCAGAAGATGAATGGTTCGATGGTAGGCCTGAGACGGGCAGAAGGTAGTAGATGAAAATAAAAACGGGAAAACTGGGTTTTTGATGAGTAAATAAATTCTGATGGGTTGGGTAATATTTATTGTTGTCATCATTGTAATAGGTGCACTTCTTGGAGGCAATAGCTTAGGCGAAACCATTCGTGAGGGTTGTGGATTCATTATTGGGGTGGTCATCCTATTGATTATTATTATATTAATTGTGTCGAATTCCTAAAAAATTGAAATTGTTTTTCATCGCATTGTTATGGAAATAGCACACGTTAATTGGAGTCCTAAAACATATCAAGAATTTAGAGAAATGGTTTTTGTGGGTAGGATCCAAATCAACATTGGCCCTTCGTGGGACGCTGTTACCAGAGTTGTACCGTACAACTTGATCAATTTGTTTTGCTATAACAAGAAAGTATTGCGTGCAATGATGGATAGTGAAGAGATCTTTTGGAAGCTTCATCGCGATATTGGGGTGGATTTAATACTTTTAAAATGAAAGGAGGGGGAATTGGCATCACAAATGAACTTCCTTTTTTTGAAAGAGATCACACATCCATTTCATCAGTTGACAGGTGCTCTTTGTACACTGATGCGGTACTTTTCCTGTAAACAACGCTATGTTTTCACATTTAGATACGTATCTAAATTCATTGTAATACGTATCTAAATTTATTATGATACGTATCTTTTTCATTTTAGATACGTATCTTTTTTACAATAAGACCGCATAAATCACTCACCTGATGCTGATGAGTAGAGAAAGGGCTGCGGTATGCCCTTGCAGAACCACCCCACTATCAATAAAAAAAGCCCCTACCGGAACTTGCATGCCAATAGGGGCTCTTTTGTAAGACTGGTTACTCCAATGCCTATCAGGCTATGCCGGCACCATTCTCTGCGTCCTTATCCGGACTGACTGCCTTGAGAGAACCATCTGCATTCTCGGCAAAGAGGAGCATGCCCTGAGACTCGATGCCCATGATCTTCCGTGGTGCCAGGTTAGACATCACCACCACTTTCTTGCCGACCATCTCCTCAGCGGTAAAGTGCTTAGCCACACCGCTTACTATGGTGCGCACATCCAGGCCAGTGTCTACGGTGAACTTCAACAGCTTATTAGACTTCTCCACCTTTTCGGCCGTCTTGATCTCTCCTACCCGCAGGTCCATTTTCATGAAGTCATCAAACACCACCTCGTCTTTGGCCGGAGCCACTTTGGGCGCCTCATTCGCTACCTCGTTTGCTTTCTTTGTATCCATTAGTTTTTGTACTTGTGCTTCTACTGTTTCGTCTTCTATTTTATCAAAAAGCAACACGCCTTCATTGATCTGCTGACCCTCGGCCAGCAGTCCCAGACCGCCAGCCATCGACCAGGCCACTTCCTTCTGGTTAAGCATCTTCCTCAGCTTATCTGAGGTGAAAGGCAGGAAAGGCTCAGACAAGATGGCCAGGCTGCCTGCCAGCTGCAGTGCGATGTTCATGATGGTCTCCACCCTGCTCTTGTCTGTTTTGATTAGCTTCCAGGGCTCTGTGTCAGCCAGGTACTTATTCCCCTCGCGGGCCAGGTCCATCAGGTGGGTGGAGGCCTCTCTAAACCTGAACTGTTCCAGCGACTTCTCTATCCGCTCAGGATAGGTCTTAATGGCAGCGATGACTTCTTCATCGCGCTCGGTGAGCGCATTGCGTGAAGGGATCTTACCTTCAAAATACTTGTGAGTGAGCACTACTGCCCGGTTGATGAAGTTACCAAAAATGGCCACCAGTTCACTGTTGTTACGGGTCTGGAAGTCCTTCCAGGTGAAGTCATTGTCTTTGGTCTCCGGTGCATTGGCCGTAAGGACATATCTCAGCACATCCTGCTTGTCAGGAAATTCTTCCAGGTACTCATGCAGCCACACCGCCCAGTTTCTGGAAGTGGAAATCTTGTTGGACTCCAGGTTCAGAAATTCGTTGGCCGGCACATTGTCTGGCAGTATATAGTCTCCGTCGGCTTTCAGCAATGCCGGGAATATCACACAGTGAAATACGATGTTGTCTTTGCCAATAAAGTGAATCAACCGGGTGTCCTCAGACTTCCAGTAATCCTCCCAGTTTTTCCCTGCCGACGCAGCCCAGTCTTTGGTGGCTGAGATGTACCCAATGGGGGCATCAAACCATACATAGAGCACCTTCCCTTCTGCGCCTTCCACAGGCACAGGAATGCCCCAGTCCAGGTCGCGCGTCATTGGCCTTGGTCGCAGGCCATTGTCCAGCCAGCTTTTGCACTGACCCGCCACATTGGGTTTCCACTCCGGGTGCTCCTCCACGATCCAGTGTCTCAGCCATTCCTCATACTGATCCAGCGGAAAATACCAGTGTTTGGTTTCCTTCATCACCGGCGATTCACCACTGAGCATCGATTTGGGATTGATGAGCTCAGCCGGGCTCAATGTGGAGCCGCAGTTCTCACACTGATCGCCATAAGCTTCCGGAAAGCTACAAGTGGGGCAAGTGCCTTTGATGTATCGGTCTGCCAAAAATTGTTTGGCTGTGGGATCATAGAACTGCTCAGAGGACTGCTCCACAAATTTCCCATGGTCATTCAGTTTCCTGAAGAAATCCGAAGCTGTTTTGTGATGTGTAGGTGAGCTGGTGCGAGAGTAGATATCGAAGCTAATCCCAAATTGCTCAAAGGATTTTTTGATCTGCTCATGATACTTGTCCACCACCTGCTGAGGAGTCACCCCCTCCTTGCGGGCTCTGAGCTCTATGGCCACTCCGTGCTCATCAGAGCCACAAATGAAAGCCACATCCCGACCTTTCAACCTCAAAAAGCGCGCATAAATATCCGCTGGCACATACACCCCTGCGAGGTGACCAATGTGCACCGGACCATTGGCATAAGGCAGCGCCGAGGTGATTGTATATCTTTTAAATTCTTTGTTTGACATGTTTGTTGGTAGAATTGACCGCAAATATAGAAAGATTCGAGAGGGAGCATAAGCTAAAACATGAATCCTTTGAGCCGGGATGCACTAAGCTACCATTTGTCAGTAGGCCCAACCATTGGAATAAAACATCCCTTTGAATGCTTCAAAAATTATATTTCTTTGCGGCACTCTAAAATCAAAAGAACAACATATGAAAAAGTCTGTGATAGCGGCGTTGATGCTACTGACGCTGAGCTGGTCATTTGCCCAGTCTGAAAAGTACAAAGTGGAGATAGACCTTACGGCCACTGCCAATGATCAGGTACCGGTGACCATCTACACCCCTGCATCGGATGCTGAGTATTTGGAATATCACATGGCCAAAGTGGTGCCCGGAACTTACAGCATATCCGATTTCGGAAGGTTCGTTTCCGATTTCAAAGCCTTTGACAAAGACGGAAACCCACTGCAGGTAGACACCCTCTCTATCAACAAATGGAAAATAGCCAACGGTGGCCAATTACATAAAATCACCTATCTGGTAGATGACACCTGGGATGAATTTGATGGGTACGGAGACAACATCGTTTTTGAACCCGGCGGTACCAATATCAATGCCGAGGAGAAAGTTTTCGTGATGAATACTTTTGGTTTCATCGGTTATCTGGATGGGCTGAAGTTTTCTCCCTACGAAGTGAGTATCACCCATGGTGAAAATACTTTCGGTGCTACGGCATTAAGAAAGAAAACAGTGAGCACCAGTGAAGACCTATACTTTGCTGACGACTTCAATTTTCTGGCAGACGGGCCCATCATGTACAGTGTACCTGATACGATCTCCAGAAAAATCGCCAATGCCAACGTGCTGGTTTCTGTGTTTTCACCCAATAAGGCCCTCTCTGCTGCCGACGTGATGGATAAGATCTATGACCTCATGCAGGCACAGAGTAAGTACCTGGGCGGGCAACTGCCAGTGGACAGGTATGCCTACCTCATTTACCTCAACGATGGGGGCACCCTGTCTGGTTCTATGGGTGCGCTGGAGCACAGCTACTCGTCTGTCTACTCACTGCCCGAAGCAGGTGCAGACCGGATCGGCCAGACAGTACGGGACGTAGCTGCTCATGAGTTTTTTCACATCGTCACTCCGTTGAATATCCACTCTAAGGAAATCGGTGAGTTTAACTACATAGAACCGGAGATGTCGAAACACCTGTGGCTATATGAAGGTGTCACAGAATACAGCTCTATGCATGTGCAGGTGAAGTACAACCTCTACGGCCCGGAGACATTCATGGAGGAGATTCAGGACAAACTCAGGACTGCAGATCGATTCCCCAATGTTTCCTTCACGGAAATGAGTGAGCGCATACTGGAACCCGAATTCGAAAGAATGTACACCAACGTGTACTACAAAGGTGCCCTGATCGGAATGTGTCTCGACCTCTACCTTATCAAGTACTCCAATGGTGAAAAAGACCTGCAGTGGCTCATGAGAGAGCTGGCCAAAAAGTATGGCATGCAGGTGTCTTTTGATGATGACGAACTTTTTGGTGTGATAGAAGCCCTTACCTACCCCGAGGTGGGTGAGTTCCTTAGAACCTATGTAAGTGGCGACACGCCATTGCCTATCGCTGAAGTACTCAGCTGGGCTGGCATAGAATACATTGCTGAGAAACCTGCCCGTGAGATCACCTTTGGGGACATTGGAATCACGCTCACTGAGGACAGAGAAATTATGGTCGATGACCTTTCGGAGGCCAACGCTTTCGCCAAAGATCTTGGGTATGAGGAAGGCGATGTGATCACCGAGTTCAATGGTCAGGCTTTTGAACTGTCAGCCGTGCGCCAGATCATCAGCGACTTCAAAACCAACACCACTCCGGGCTCCAAGGTGACTGTGGTGGTCAGACGTGAAAAAAATGGCAAAGTGAAAAGTAAGAAACTCAAAGCCAAAGCACTGGAAATCGAAAAGATGGATCAGCACTTCCTTGAATTCATGGAGGAGCCTACCGAAAGCCAGTACAAGGTTCTTCAATCCTGGATTGTGGCTGGTAAGTAATCGAAATCAGCTAATCAAAAAAGGGGAACATGAAAGCTTTTCATGTTCCCCTTTTTTTGTGGCCTTAGTTCTTATAGGTAAGCTCAATGCCTGAGCCATTCGACATATAGCCAACAGCACCTTCCCTATTTACTCTAAAGCGAATCACCAGCTCCTTTTCATGATCCTGAAGGTAGCCGGCTATGTTTTCGGTCTTGCGGGTGTGCATCACATAACCTATCACAGACTCCACCCGGGTAAGTGGTATGGCCTGCTGACCGTTGATATCATAGAGCTCAGCCTCCAGTATATCCCCGCCTCTTGTGATCCTGACGGAGTAGTTCATGACGGCACTTTCTATGGGGAGTCCGGTCAGGTTCACATTGACGGGTGTACAATATACCCACTCAGTGGTGGAGTTGTACTCATCACAAAAGCAGTTGATAAATTCCGTACGTGGTCTGGGCATGTCATCCGCGGCAGGGCCGTCTATGGCACCGCAGGAAGTCAGGAAAATAAGCAGAAGGGCTGAGGTCGATGTTTTCATACTGCCAGATATACGAATAGAACCCCCGGAGCAGATTTTTTGTTCACACCCTCAGGTTTGGGTTTCGACTTTGACTGCTTGATTCAGCTTGGGCGCAAATAGCGAACACCGCGGTAAGTCAGCAGAACTATGAACACCACCCATGGCGAACCATGCAGGACTAAGTCAAAATAATCCATTGGCTGCATTCCAACCGCTCCGCCTAAAACCCATTGGATTTTTCCCCAAACATGAGGCTCCGGCACAAAGGGTGCCAGCCCCAATGTCAGGGACAAAAGGCCCGAGGTACGAAACAGCTGATTATTTTCAAGTATTTTTTTCATTCGTCAAAGGTAAGTGAGTGGTGCAGGGGCTTAAGTAACCATTGTTACCAAACGTCATTCAGAGAGCCTATTCCTTTGCAATAAAAAACAAAATGAATATTTCAGAACTTATGGCTCAGGGAGCTACCGTAATAGATGTAAGAACACCAGGCGAGTTTCAGGGTGGAAACGTAGCAGGCTCCATCAACATCCCCCTTAATGAAATTCCACAGCGGATACAGGAAATCAAAGAAATAAAAGGCACCATTCTGCTCTGCTGCGCCAGTGGCAACCGCAGTGGTCAGGCGCAGAATTACCTGAGTCATCAAGGCGTGGATTGCGAAAACGCCGGCTCCTGGTTAGAGGTAAACAGGCTAAAAGCCATGGCCTGATGTTGATTGGAAAGGTGATCGGCTGGAAGATTTTTCAAATCTTCCAGCCGATCACTCATTTTCCAAATTTCATCTTGCGCATGCCATTCAGGTAAGCCCACATCATCTTCAGCTTGGAACCTCCCTTTCTGGACATCTCCATAGCATCCCATAGTTCCTCGGGCACCTGATCCAGCTGGTTCATTTCTCCGGCTCCTTTGAGCCACTCCCCACCATCTATGGTCACTACTTCACCATTCACGTAGGCCGAATAATCTGACACCAGGTAAGCAGCCAGATTGGCCAACTCCTGATGCACACCTACTCTGCCCACAGGCACTTTGTTGGCCGGATCAAATTTCTCTTTCAGCCCTCCGGGCAGCAATCTGTCCCAGGCGCCCTTTGTGGGGAATGGTCCGGGTGCGATGGCATTGGCCCTGATGCCGTAGTGTGCCCACTCTACTGCCAATGACCGGGTCATGGCCAGCACACCTGCTTTGGCACAAGCAGAAGGCACCACGTAGCCCGAGCCGGTCCAGGCATAGGTAGTCACTATACTCAGAATATTTCCAGGATGCTTGTCTGCTATCCAGTCCTTACCGAGGGCCAGCGTAAAGTTGTAGGAGCCTTTGAGCACGATATCCACTACCGTATCAAAAGCCCGGTGAGAAAGGCGCTCTGTGGGGCTGATAAAATTACCAGCGGCATTGTTGAGTAACACATCGATGTGTCCAAACCGGGCCTTTGAGTCTGCAATGGCTTTTTCCACCTGCTCATACTCACGTACATCGCAGGCCAGTGGAAGCACAGGATTTCCTGTCTGATCAGAGATCTCTTTGGCTGTTTGCTCTAACACATCCAGTTTTCTACTGGTGATGATAAGGTTGGCGCCCAACTCGGAAAAATAGGTCCCCATGGATTTACCCAATCCGGTACCCCCACCGGTTACGAGGATGGTTTTTCCTTTTAGTGCGCCCTCACGGAGCATGCCTTCTGTATATGTCATATCATTTTGGGTTTTGGTCTGTGAAAGATAACCAAAAATGATTGACACCAACCGCTTACCGCTGCGGAAGCTTATTCATCACCAGGCCATACACAAAGGTGCCCAGTACGGCCGCCAGAAAAACTACTCCAAAGGCCATAAATCCATTTCCAATCAGAATATAGATGGGACCCGGACATGCACCAGTCAGTGCCCAGCCCAGACCGAAAATGGTACCACCAATGAGCGGTGGCCAGAACCTTTTAGCCTTCTCCTGTATCACAATGGGATTGCCGGAGATATCCCTGATATTGAATCGCTTGATAACCTGAACGGCAATAATTCCCAATATGACGGCAGAGCCAATCACTCCGTACATATGAAACGACTCAAACCTGAACATTTCATAAATGCGATACCAGGAGATCACTTCTGCCTTGGTCAATACGATGCCAAAAAACACGCCTGCCAGTAAAAATCTCAATCTGCTCATAGTAAACCAGGTAAAATCAGATGTGTAACAATGAGGCCGCCAATAAAGAAGCCAATCACGGCTACCAGCGATGGCCACTGGAGGTTGCTCAAACCACTGATGGCATGACCTGAGGTGCAGCCGTCGGCATAGCGGGTACCAAAGCCCACCATGAAACCACCCAGTACCATAAAGATGAGTCCCTGAGTGGTCAGCAGGTTTCCGAGATTAAAAATATCTCTGGGTAGAAACTCGGCACCAGCATTGTCTATACCGTATGCCTGCAAAGAAGCCACCGTTGCGGGATTGAGCGCAATAGCCTGCTCTGGCGCCATAAAGGTGGAAGCTATGTACCCACCAATGATGGCCCCCGCAGCGAAAAAGAGATTCCAGGAGGCGGACTTCCAGTCGAACCGAAAAAAGTCACTCCACTTTCCCGCCCCTCCAATGGAACAAACAGTTTTAAGTGTAGAAGATATGCCGAAGCTTTTGCCAAACAAAAGCATCAGTACCATCACCAGCGTGATCAATGGCCCGGCCACATACCAGGGCCAGGGTGCCGTTATCAATTCTTTCATAGATTTTTCAGATTCTTAATAATTCAGAACATCACTGGCGGGTGAAAAGATTTGCTAATGTAAAAATTAACCTCATAATTGTCGTCCTCCATCCATTTGAGCAATCCATTCTCGGATCAGGGAAATACCTTCTTCATCTCTCATTTTGCGACCTACCTCCGGCATCATTACTCCTGGATCCAATGACTCAATGCGATGAACCAATATGGACTGATCCGGCTTCCCCGGCACAATGCCGTAGGTAAGACCTCCAGAACCTCTGCCTGCCGCCACTGGAGGCTTGTTGATGCCCAGTTTGTACTGATCGGTCTCGTTATAAGTCAGATAAAGTCCGGTGTTTTTGGCAGGCCCCTCCGCACGATGGCAGTGGGCGCAGTTGGTCTCCAGCCAGGCCCTGGCCCGGAGGTCGAGCGTGCCAGTGCGCTCATCATCCCACACAGGAAGCTTTGGCCTGTGATCCCCACCGGGCAAACCGGAAAGCAGCCCCGCTTCTTCCCAATGATCCAGCTGATTCTCCACACCTGCCTCATAAGTGTAATCCCGGTTGAGCTGCCGGGCAGTGGGTCCGATGGGAGACATCTGGCCGGAGCGCTCATGGCAACTCTTGCACTGCACCAGGTTGGGTACCGAATAGTTGACTCTTTTTAAAACCCCCGCCTCGTCCGTCCATGATATGGGTACAGTCTTTCCTGCTATTTCCAAAAAGGCTTCGGTCTGCTCTTCATTCCAGACATAGGTGAGTGCATTCCATCCCGGTGGCTCGTGAATCAGCAACCTTGTTTCTATGATCCTTCGCTCTCCATCTGATTCCCTTAAATCATTGGCATAGTAAAAATTCTTAATCAAAATGGTCTCCACAGGGAAGCTCATCACCTCCGAAGAATCGTAGGTAGCCCTTGTACCATCTGGTACTTTCACGAATCTGGCCTTTTGCGCATAGTCAGAAAAAAGTGGCGCGTTGAGGTCATATGGAACCACTCCAAGTCCAGGTGAGAGCTCCTTTAGAGGCTCCAAAAACAGGCCCCATTCGGAGAGTCTTTCAGGCTGATCCAGTCCTACTGTCCCTACCAGATTTACTTCCTCAATCACAGGCTTCTTGCGGGTGGAATCACAACCGAGAAAAGCCATGATCAATAATAGAAAGATGATACCTTTCATATTCAAAATACAGGGTCAACGAACTTTCCCACACAGCTAAACTTCCCCAAGTCTGTGGTGAGATTTTCAAAATCATTAGCCGCATCCAGGTTAGCAAATTTCACATTTTCCTGCTCTATACATAGCGCGAAATCAGACCCCGCTGGTGAGATCCCATCCCATGCAATATCAGGCGTACCAAAGGGAAACTTCATGGTGAACAGCAACCCAAAATCATTCTTCCAGGTAGGAAACCAAAAGCCATTCGAGTAAACATTATCATGAATATAAACCTCATTTGGATAGGGATTATAGCCTTCATCCTTTTTGGACTTTTCTATGTTTTCATTCAACTGTGACTCCTCGGTAGTGGCCATAGCTTCCACCAGATCATAGCTGACTATGGCTGTACCAATCGTCCGATTGTCAGCAATGATATTATCAAAAATCTCAATGTTTCGGGTAGCCAAAAGCATCACTCCGGTACCCGGCGGCACAGTGGCCACCACGTTGCCTTGCGGTGCAAAATTTCTGAAATTATTCTCGCTGACATTGTTGCTAAACACCCGGGTGGTATGACCATATTGCGTAAGCCCCGGAAGATCAAATACCAGGATGCCGCCCGTGTTATCATGGGCCAGATTTCCGTAGATTTCCACCCACCGTGAATTCTCACTCTCTATGCCTGCCACATTGAAGTAAGCCTCATTATTTCTGATGATCACACTGTCGGACTGTCCCACATAAATGCCCGCATCCGACGCCCCAATGGCAATACAATTTTCCACCAACACATTGCTGGACAGGACCGGGTAAAAGGCGTAGGCACCATTGGATTCTTGAGGGGTGCCAGTCCACTGAGACTTGATGTTTCGCAGGGTGATTCCCCGGGTATCGGTGACCTTGATATTATCCCCCTTAGCATTCTCTATTGTGAAATTTTCAACGATAATGCTAACCCCATTAGCAATTTTAAGGCCCTCAGCACCCTCTTCCTGCATCTCAAAAGAGAGAATTGTTTTATCAATACCTTGTCCTTTGATAATCAGGTATTTATTACCATCCACTAAAAGTGATTTTGTAAACATAAAGTGGCCTTCAGGCAGTTCTATGACCGCACTATCTCCTGCTGTAATCAGCTGAGTCTGCAAATCCCGCTCAATAGATTGCCATTTTTCACCCAGTTCCTGAACACTGGGATTATCGCATGAAACGAGGGCAATGGCCCATGCAATTATTAGGTATGTTGTCTTCATTCTCAAAAGATAACCAAACCCTCAGGATAAATGAAATGAGTACCCCATTACTTCAGCCAGTCAGGCTTGGTGGTGTATATCCTCGCCCCCAACATATTAAGCAACTGATACAACCCGAAGTAGGTGCGATTAATGTAAAGTCCGTGTCTGGAACCCCGCGCATGTTTGGAGTTTCTAAGCTCCTTCATACTCCCCAGACGCTCACTGAGCTCGTAAATTTTCCTGAAGTACGAATCATCAGAGAAGTCAAAATCATCGGTATGAAATGGCCGACCGAGAAGCCCCATCATTTCCTTAAAGAGAGTCAAGTAGAGTTGTTTATCATCATCAGAATCATCGGCATAGATGAAGCTCAAATCATAAAGCACCGGCACCAATTCCTTGTCGTCCAGCAGGAGACTTTTATTCATCAACTTGAAGTAGGAAATATAGAAGTCTTCTGGAATTTCCTTCACACAACCAAAGTCTATAATCCCCAAAGTGCCATCGGATCGCATTAGGAAATTTCCGGGATGCGGATCCGCATGCACAGACTTGATGTGATGAATCTGATGATGGTAAAATTCCCACATAGCCTGCCCTATCCGATCACGTATTTCCTGAGAAGGATTGGTAGCCAGAAACTCCCGGATGTGCTGACCCTCCAGCCAGTCCATGGTGATGATACGCGCGGCAGAATGCTCCTCATAGTAGCGCGGAAAAATCAGGTCGGGAATGTGTTTACAAGCTTCAGAAATTCGCTTCGAACGAGACACCTCCAACTCATAATCCGTTTCCTCCAGCAGCTTCCCTTCTACCTCATCCATGTACTGATCGAGTTCTCTTTCATTCAGTCCAAAGAGGCGCAAAGCAAAAGGTTTGACCAGCTTCAGATCGGACCGAACGCTATCTGAAATGCCCGGATACTGAATCTTAACAGCGAGTGTTTTATCACCCAATGTAGCCCGGTGTACCTGGCCTATTGATGCCGCGTTTACAGCATTTTTAGTAAAGGAATTAAACCGCTCAGTCGGAGCCATCCCGAAGTACTTCTGAAAGGTCTTTACCACCAGCGGATAGGAAAGTGGAGGTGCACTATACTGACTCATCGCAAACTTATCCTGGTAGGCTGTAGGTAGCAGATTTTTGTCCATGGCCAGCATCTGAGCCACCTTCAGCGCACTCCCCTTCAGCTCACTGAGTGAATCGTAAATGTCCTCTGCATTGTCCTGATCCAACTGCTCACGTGTGGCATTTCTGTCCATGATCTTTCGCCCGTAATGCTTCACATAATTGCCACCTACCCTGGCGCCCGTTTTTACAAATTTGGCTGCCCTTGATACTTTCCCTACGGGAATTCTTCCTTGCTCTTTCATATCTCTGTTAATTGCAGGTAGAACTTCGCGTGTATCTAAAAGGTTGGATTATTTTGAAATAAAGTTTGAGGGAATCTACCTTACTTAACTGTTTAAAAAGAAAACAAGCTTATGCTTAGGTCACTCTTCCTACCTTCACTTTTATCCGTATTGATACTGCTTAGTTCCATTTCATCCAGCAGTCAGAACCTGGAATACCCCCCGACCATTAAGCGGCCTACGGTCAACGAATACCACGGATACAAAGTAATGGATGAGTACCAATGGCTGGAAGAAATTGACCGACCTGAAGTACGTATATGGGCAGACGCTCAGAATGATGTATCCACTAAACATCTCAGAAAGCTCGCCAACCGGAACAATACCATCAATATGCTCAATAAGTATATGGCACAGGAAAAAAGATGGAGTACTTACGCCAATATCAACTTCAGCAGCAATCATGAATCTAATTATCGCCTGTTCTACGATGATAATTTCTCAGCACCGAGCATTTACTATCGCGAGCGATCCTTCAACAACTACAGGGTACTGGTAGACCCCAAATTCATTTCAAATAGTGACCGTATCGTCGTGGAAAATTTTGCGCCCTCAAAGGACGACCGATACCTGGCCTACCTCTACAGTAGAAATGGAAGTGACTGGCGGGAGATCAAGATTCAATCTACAAAAGGGGGTATTTCCCCGCCAGAGGTGCTCACTGGAGTTAAATTCTCAAATGTCCGCTGGTTCAACAATGGTTTTTTCTATAAAAGATACCGGGAAGGCGCCATTACAGACCAAACCCTGGATTCCGAAATTTACTACCACCGACTTTTCACCGAGCAGAAAGAGGACTCTTTGGTTTTCAAAACCAATTCACCTCTTGATGATTTTCACCTGTCAGGTACCTATCAAGAGGATATGTACGTGCTGGAAATTGATAATCCGGCCAAAGATCACTACAGCTACCTCTACTTTGATCCAGCTGGTGATGTGAAGGCATTCAGGCCCCTGCACTATAAAGTCAATTATTCCCTGGAGTTTATAGATTATAAATATGGACGCTTCTATATGGAAGCAACCATTCATAACAAGTCCCAAATCATCGCCTTCACCGCTCAGAATCCTTTGGAGATAAGCAGGATCACACCAGAGTACCAAGACGCTCAGATCACCGGATATGAGCTTATGGATGATAAAATAGTGGTCTCCTACCAGGCATTGAGCAAGCCGTTTATGACTGTGATGGATCTGGAGGGAAATGTCCTGAAGGAGATAGACTTACCCGGGGGTGTCTCAATATCCAATATGAGCTACCAGAAGGCTTCCGGAGATTTTATTTTTCTTTTGCAGTCCTTCACCATACCACCTGTGGTTTGCAAGCTGGATCTGAACAAGTTTGACTACAGTGTGGTAGAGCGCACGGGTGTCAACTTCGATTTTGAATCCTTCAAATTCTCCACAGAATATTTCCCCTCCAAAGATGGCACCATGATTCCAATCTTCATGGTCTATAAAAATGAACTCAAAAAGGATGGAAAAACTCCTTTTCTGCTCTCCGCCTACGGTGGTTTCGGCAAAGTGAGCAACCCCCGCTACGATGCCGGCATCATTTACTTTATAGAGCAAGGAGGGGCCTTTGCCTTTGTGCACGCACGTGGAGGTGGTGAACTCGGGTACGAGTGGTGGAAAAATGGAAGACTCGATAAGAAGCAAAACACATTTGACGATGTGATTGCTGCTGCGGAATACCTCATTGACGAAAATCACACGCAACCTGAGAAGATGGGCTTTATTGGTTCATCCAATGGCGGGCTGGTGGCAGGTGCTGTACTTACCCAGCGCCCGGAGCTTTTTGGCGCAATGGTGCTAAAAGTAGCCGCCCTGGATATGCTGCGTTACGAAAGTTTTACTGTCGGGCCCAAATGGGTAAATGAGTTTGGGTCCGTCGCGGACTCACTTGAGTTTCTCAATCTGGCCTCCTACTCTCCATACCACAACCTGAAAGAAAACATTCAATACCCGCCCACACTCCTGGTGACCGCCCATACCGATGACCGGGTACCACCACTTCACTCGTTTAAGTTTGCTGCTGCCATGCAGGGGCTTTCTGATGCCAATCCGGTGCTCTTATGGACACAGCAGGGAACGGGCCATTCCGGAGCTGCCAATGTTTCAGAACAAGTGGAAAACAAGGCGTTTATCTATGGATTCCTTCATGAATACCTGCTCAGAAAGGACTGATGAATCTATTTGTTTTGAAAAAGAAACTTGGCAAAGTCGAGCATCGAATCCAAGGGCCCCTTACCTACCAGATCGAAGGCCAGGTTCACGGACTTCTCAATGGCCGCGTCTGTCTTTTCAAAATCGGAGCTATCATCATTGACCCAAAACCGGGTGATAAATAGAAAATGGAGCCAAAAAGCCTTCTCGTATTGATTGGTAAATGGTCGTTCGGCCACTTCTGTAGTGTCCTTTCCTTCGGTAATCAGGTCATTCACATAAGCCTTAAAATGTGGATGAACCCCTTCCAGAAAGTAGGGATTGAGTTCCTTTCTACTAATCTCCTCAAACCTCTTCAGCACAAAGCTTCGGTTATTTCTGAGCACTTCCAGCCAGGTGAAGTAAAAACCCAATAGCTTCTCCCTCACGGTATATTCAGCATAGGCAGGATCTTCCTCTATGGTTTTGATGGTCTGATCAAACCAGTCGGTCCAGATGGTTCGTTCCAGAGCTTTGAAGGAGTTAAAAAAGGTGTAGTACTCCGCTTCAGTGCTTTTGAGTGCTTTCGCAAAAGCAAAAACAGAAGCCGGATTGGTGCCGTGTGTGAGCACGTGATCTATATACGCCAATTTGAAGTCGTCCTTGCTGACTGATTTTTTCCTTGATTTGGTGGCTGTCTTTTCCATAAAAGGATAAACCTGAAGAACTCAAAATTGTTGGGGGTTGCCAGACAATTTCAATAAAAAAAGCCTCCCAAGAATGAGAGGCTTTTAACCAGCGGTGAACAGATACAGAAGTATTCTCTGAATTGTTAAGGCTAAGATAAAGTAGTGAGCCGCCGGTGGCAATACCCTATTTATGGTATTTTTCAATCCCCTGTTTTTGCATATATGCCTCCAGTGGGTTAAAATGGCCTTTTTAAAAACAAAAAGGTCCCGAAAGCCAGAGCTTTCGGGACCGATATTTCATGATAAATGGCTTTATTTTTTGCCCACCTTGACTTGTTGTCTGAAAGTACCCGCCTCATCCGTGAATACCACAAAATAAACGCCACTTGAATAAGTCGTTAAATCTATCTCCGTACTTTGAGCACCCAGTTTCGGATCCAGGGTCTGCTCGAAAAGCTTCACACCGGATACATCCAAAACTTCCATTTTAAGGTCTCTGAGTTTTCTATACACGAAAAATTCAGCGCTCAGCACCCCGGCTGTAGGGTTAGGGTACAGCTGAAGGTCCTTCAAATAAGGCTTCATGGTATAAAGTACTTCGGTGGCTTCCACGACAATACCATTTTCGGTAATGGTGGCGGTCAACTGAAATTTCTGATTTTCCTTATCCCCACCGATGATAAACTCAATGTCCGAATTAGGATCCATCGGTACACCTGGATATTGAATATTCAACAAGTACTTACCTTCAGGAATCCCTTCAAAATTGAATACCCCTTCATCATCAGACTCTACATAGGCATACAACTCGTAGATATCCTCTTCTGTCCTTCCGGCTCTTACAAAGCGTCTCATCGAACAACCGGCACGCTTTACCTTTCGTCGGGAATCTATGCGTTCATCCTCTTCCCCTATGATGTCCTCAAAATCAGACTCAAGGGTTCCGACGAAATCAGCTCCTCCAGGTGTAGGCGTCTTTTCATCGTAAAATACCATCTGAATATCTATTCCTTCCGCTTCTTCATAGAGGAAGAGCGTATCTGCTTCATCCCAATCGGTGGTACTCACATAGTAGGTCTGCAATACATCCGGAAAGACCGTTCGGTTAGGCTTGACCAGAAGAATAAAATCACCCAAAACCACATCCTGAATCACATAGGTACCATCTGCTGCCAGAGAAGCACTGTCTGTGATCTGGAATGGCCCGTCAAAAATCCTGAATATATCCACTTGACCATTGTTCAGTACGGCTCCCTGCGAATTCGCAAATACCTTCCCAAACACATCCGTGGCTGCCCACACCGAAAAACGCCGCGTATTCAATGTCAATTGGGGAAGCAATGGGTTTTTGATTTCAAGTGAATAACGACCCATGCTATTGATATCTATAGCATTGATCATGTAAGTCATGGAATTGGCTCCAGGGATGCTAACATCCTCCAGGTACCACTGATAACTATTGCCGGCATTCGTTTTTACCTCTGCGATTGACACCTGGTAATCATCTCCGGCCGGAATGGTATCATGTCTGACCTCCCCATAGCGTTTCTGAGGTGCATACGTATAGGTGGTTAAACTGGTATTCTTTAATAGATCCGTGATTCCCAACCGGTTCTCGGAAAGGTTGAGTGATGGATTGCCAGATGAAGAGACATTGGGGAAGCCATTAATTTCATTCCCACTCAAATCAATTACAGTTAATCCTGTCAAATCAGCAAATGATTCAGGAACACTACCTGCAATGTTATTATTAGGCAACCTCAGACCTGTGACTCTGCCACCGGTCACCTCAATTCCTGACCAACTTGCGGATACGGCGTTGGCACTGCTCCAGTTGGCATTGGCTGTCCAGTTAGCTCCATTCGTGGCTGCGAAAAACTCCAGCAATGCTGTTTTATCACGTTCCAAAGTGGTTACCCTCACGGAAACTTCGGTTCCTGCGGATAGCTCACCATCGGACACATTAATTTCCAGACTGAAATCAGGATTAACGTCAAAATCTATGGCGGATGAATTGCTGACTGTCAAATTACCCGTGCTCGGGTTAATGGCAAAAGCATTGCTCACATTACCATCCACGATGGTATAAGTCAACTCATCCTCATCAGGATCGGTTGCTTTGATCACCCCCAGGGAAGCACCATTCTCAGTGCCCTGCTCGATCCTAAATACCTGATCTTCCTCTATCACCGGAGTTTCATTGATGTCAATGATACTCACCGTCAGGATGGCTGTAGTGGTTTCAGACTGATTGGTGGCTTCCACCGTGAAGGACATTTCTGGAGTCTCCTCAAAATTGAAGGCCGATGCGTCATTGACCACCAGCTCATTTCCATTGGTAATAGATACCACACCATTTTCATTCCCGGCAGTTATCGTAATTTCCAAAGGAAGTTCCATAGGATCTGTGGCCTCAATCACCCCAATGAGTGCTCCTTCTTCCGGGTTTTCCGGGATTTGAAAAGTTTGATCAGCAATCATCGGCGCGGTAGACTCATTCAAGTCATTGATGTTAATGGTCACATTAGCTTTTGCATCAAACTCACCATCTGACACCTGTACTTCTATAGAGATGCTTTCCTGCAATTCAAAATCAAACTGCACACTATCTGCTATTGTTAAAACGCCGGTCTCGGTATTTATCAAGACTGATCCATCATCTCCCGAAGAGATGGTATAGGTAAGCCCGTCACCCTCCGGATCACCAGCCAATACAGTACCTATTACCGAACCATTTGGTGAATTTTCATCAATGAAAAAACTCTGTTCCGATATTTCAGGAGTCTCGTTGAGGTCATTCAAATTGATGGTGGCAGTAGAAGTTACAGTTAATACTCCATCAGAAGCTTCTATGCTGAAGACAAACTGCTGGATGGATTCAAAATCCAGTTGTGAGCTATCTGCCACCGAAAAGGCTCCATTTTCACCATCAAAGCTAAAAGCCATGCTCTCATTTCCTGAAATGAGGGTAAAGGTAACGGCATCTTCTTCCGGATCAGTAGCCAACAATGTTCCTGCGGAGATACCGTTGGCAATATTTTCATTGATAGAAAACACCTGATCTTCGAAAACAGGAGCTTCATTGACATCATTCAGGTCAACCGTCACCGATTGGACAGATGAATTGTTCAAATCAGCCACCCCAACCTGCAATACAAACTGGGTCGCTGACTCATAGTCAAATGCAGCAGAATCATTTACTGAAAGTGCGCCACTAGAAGGATCCAGGGCAAATGCTCCACTTTCATTCCCTGATACTATCTGGAAAGAAATATCATCTCCCTCAGGGTCTGTAGCCACAAGAGTACCGACAAGCGTACCGATTGCCACGTTTTCATCAATGGAGAAGCTGTAAGGCTCCATAGCAGGTGCCTCATTTACATCATTAATATCTATGGTCACTGTGCTCGTGACACTATTGACACCATCAGATACCTGTACGGCCAGAACATATTGTGTGATTGCCTCAAAATCCAATTGAGCAGAATCCAATACACTAATGACCCCTGATTCGGGATCAATGGCAAAAGCACCCGATTCATTACCTGTGTCAATATTATAGGCCAAAATACTGTCATCAGGGTCGGTGGCTTCTATAGTACCCACTACAGTACCATTAGGGGTATTTTCGTCTACTGTGAATGTGTAATCCAGTACTTCGGGAGCCTCATTAAAGTCACTCACATCAATGGTGATGATGCCCGAAACGGTGGAAGTACCATCGAATACTTCAACGGTAAGAAGATACTGTGGCGTGACAGCAAAGTCCAACTGAGTGGAGTCTAATACTGAAATCACTCCCGAGTTGGAACCAATCTCAAACGCACCACCTTCGTTTCCTGAAGAAATAGTAAACAAAAGCGTTCCTTCCTCCGGGTCAACAGCGACCACAGTGCCAACCACCGCAGAGTTTGATGCATTTTCAGCAACAGTAAAGCTCTGATCAGTCACTACCGGTGCTTCATCGATATCAGCCAGATTAACCGTAACAGTGTTTGAAGAGGTATTATAACCATCCGACACCTCTACTTCCAGACTAAATAGTGTGGTAGTCTCATAGTCAAGGACCGCAGAATCCAGAACTGTTAACTCTCCACCAGCACTCATGGATAATGCTCCACTTTCGTTTCCAGAGGAAATGCTAAAAGTAACAGGTTTCCCTTCAGGGTCGGAAGCCAATACTGTGCCCACTACCGATCCATTGAGACTATTTTCGTTAATGGTAAAGGTCTGAGCCAAAATCACAGGGGCCAGATTAGGCAATTGATTGATAAGTAGTCTTACCCGCCCTTTTTCCGGTCCTTCGGTCACGAACAAATCTATGTCTCCGTCTCCATCCACATCGCCCACGGAGATACGATGTGATGCATAAGGAGCCGGCATCACTTCCACAAAGCCACTGCCGGTATTCTCCATAAAAGTATCACCGTACTCCAGGCTTGCAAAAACAATATCCTGATCGCCATCATTATCAAAATCAGCAAAATGAGCGTCTGAAATCTCTGCCTTATTAGTCAATATAACATCCTGAGTCACCCAGGAAAAAGCCAGGGTATCAGATCCATTATAGGCAATTCTCTGTTCATAAGAACCAGGTGAATTAAAGGCAATCAGTAATTCATAATCTCCATCACCATCAAAATCAGCGGTATCCAGAGAAATCACATAGGTTCCTCCATCAGCAGCGTCTTGTTGCTGAGTGAACAAAGTAGCATCTCCATTCGTGTTCTCAAAAACGCTCACACCGGAATACCCTGTACCGATCACCACATCATTGACACCATTTTTGTCCACATCAAAGATCAGAATGCTCTCAACTTCAGAGTTGGCAACTGAGGTCTCGGAAATAGTGGTTGGAGAAAAATTACCACTCACAAAATCATGTATCTCCAGGTACTTGGTCGAGAAAGTCTTCTGGTTCACAATTGCCAATTCCAACTCAGGATCCGCATCCAGGTTAGCCAGAGCCATGACATTAATCTCAAAGGAGTATTGCGAAACGGCAACTTCTACCGGAGCCAATGACGAAAACTTTCCATTGGAAAATTCAAATGGATAGACCGATGTATAATAATTCTCATCCCCTAAATGGGCCTCTCCGGCAAACACCAAATCCAGGTCTCCATCATTGTCAAAATCACCGATGGCCACCAAAGGAGAAGCAAACCCCAGGGAATCTGAAAGGTTTTGTGAAAGGGTGAAATTACCCACCCCATCGTTTACCAAAAACTGCCCCATTTCGTTACCAATGGCATCCAGGTCTCCATCTCCATCCACGTCCATCAATTCAAAATCATATGCCCAAATGGGCTGAACAAGGTGATTGGTGACTACATTAAAGATGCCACTTTGTACATCAAACTGAAAAGCCTCAAAGTCATTGGTTGCGATCAGATCATCGTCGCCATCATTGTCGAAATCTCCGGCCACAAAATCATCAAAAGTGCCCACATTGGCATTGAGTGTAGCCAATGAAGTGGTGAAGGAGTTTGTGCCAAAATCAAATACCTCTGTGATTTGCGAATAGGGACTGAAAATCTCTGTGCTCTTAACCAGTAGCTCCAAATCGGCATCATCATCAAAATTGGCCACCGAAAACCCGTTGAGTTCACCATTAACCACCACGTCATTTATAGGCCCAAACAATCCAGAACCGTCATTTAAGCTGACACCCACCCGATCATTATTAGGGTGATCAATATTAAGACCGACGATGACATCCAAGTCACCGTCATTGTCTACATCGGCTACTTTAATATCGTGAAAAAACTTCCCCGAGTACCAAACCTCCAAATTTACATCAAACCTGGTGACAACCGAAGAACCAAACCCGCCTGCACCATCATTCAAAAACACCTCAAAGGCCTCATAATAAGAGGCACTGTTATAATTCACGGCGAAATCACCATTAGGCATGGTCAGAATATCCATGTCGCCATCCCCATCAAAATCCCCAAGACGTACCACATCAGAATACGAAGAATAGGCCTGGTAATAAAGTGATTTTGGGAGAGGTGTTCTGGTAAACCCGGTTCCATCATTGACCAAAAACTCATATCTAAATGACCCGGAGCCATACCATATGGCTGTTAACACATCCAGATCACCATCAACGTCCATATTACCGGTCTGTAGCGTGCGTATGTACTTGGGGTCGTCAAAAATGATTGAATCTCCCTGAAAGTTGCCAGCACCATCGTTCTCCAGAAAGCGAATGCGTGAACTGGAGTATCCCATGATATCTTCCAGAATTAACAAGTCAAAATCACCATCCGAATCCACAGTATCTGCTACTGCAGCCCGAAACCTCGCATCGGCCGCCGGAGTGAAATGAAACCTTTCGAAATTAGCAGAGCCGTCATTTACATAGAGCCCATGCTCGTTATAACCAAATCCCACAAAATCAACGTCCCCATCGTTATCAAAATCGGCTGCCACCTTCTCCTTCAGTACCAAACCATCTCCAAGGTAAGGACCTGCGCTCAGATCGGAAGCTGTATCCCCCTGCACCATCATGTTGGGTGCCATCTGGTACTCCACCAGATCATTTCTCCTGTGATACCATGAATTGTAGTCCGTATAGGAACCCCTGGCTTTTGATTTAAAGGAAGCTGCTGTGGTAATGATCCCAAGGGTAGCTGCCAGTGCCCAATGGCGTAGACTGAGACTGGAATGGATTCCCAGTTGCCGTTCCAACTTGCGTAAACGATCCACTAGCTGATGGGCTGATCGGTCAGAAGAGGCTTGGGCTGACTTTAGTTTTTTTAGAAATCTGCTTTTCAGTTTTTGATAGGCGGATTTCTTACGGTTTTGAAGACAATTGGCGAGTGATTTCAAAATAGTTATATTTTTACTAAGAATAATCCTAAAATTGGTGGAAATTTACACATAATTAAGCATTAATACAATGACGAGAAGGGCATTCAGATAATCTTCATGATTTGTTATCATCCGCCTCTGTCCAGAATACCTGGTCGGATGTGACAATGGTCTGCTGATGCACCCCTTTGTCCATGTTCAGCACATTAGGCCTAAGGGTGTTCCGCAAGGCCTTTACCTCAAAGAGTTCTTCAACGGTGTTATTATAGACGATAAAGCCCACCTGCTGACCAGATGGAATATAAATGATGCTAATCCCACAATGAACTGACTCTTTGGCAATGGGCGCTTCCTTGAACAGAGAACTGCCCTGACGGAGCCGGGACATGGCCACAAAGAGATAATCTCCTACTCTGTCCATCCCTCTTAAAAAACCATTCAACTTAGTCAAGACATCATACTTCCCGGTTTCAGGATTCACTTTTACCACTTCACCGGTAGCTGACAAGAGCATAAACAAACCATCCGAATACAATCTTGGACTATGTGGAACAGGAAGGTTGTTGCCAATGATTTCATTACTGTCTACATCCATCAGGATGCCGGAGGTAAGCATTCCATCCTTCCAACCTCGAGGGGTATTCGTTGCTCCCAGTGCGGTCACGTATTTTGGTTGTTCATTTTTTAGTGCCATCCCATTGAGGTGGCACCTGTCCTCAGGCATTAACTCGGAGATAAAATGCGGCTTCCAAATAGGGGTGAAACTGAACTCATCGCTATTCTCCATGAGACAACAAAAGAGGGTATTAACAGCAATCAGCTTTTCCTTTGCCCAGCTCAGGTCATGGATATCCAGTGTGCCGGTATTGTAGCTAACCCGTGGTACATAAAGTGCATCATAAGTGTTAGGATTGGGCTTGTAATTCGCTGCAAGTCCTGGTGCATTAGAAGTTACCAACAATTGATCCCGGGTAGCGATGGCCCACTTATTACCACTAATGGCCATTCCCATGGGGCGATTAAAGTTTCTTGGCAACTGTACCAGACTATCCTGGTCTTTTGGTGAGAAAATAATCACTTTGCCGGTTTGATAGGTACTAATGGCCAAAGAGCACTTCAGCGCTTGCAAAAGTTCCGGGACATTAGGGCTAAAACGGTAACTAAATGGAGGTGGTACATTAGGCGATTCTTCCATGGCGCCAAGATAAAAAAAACCGCCCCGATTACTATCGGGGTGGAAGTTAAAATTGCAACCTAAAATGTAAATCAGCTGCAAAACGGTTATTTATTAACTTTCTTCACCCGCTGACGAAAGGTTCCGGCAGCATCTGTGAATACCCCGGATTTAAAAAAAACGCCCTCTCAGATACTGAGAGGGCGTTTTTTTAACCAGTTGGAAAACTACTTCTTACCAATCTTCACTTGCTGCCGGAACGTTCCAGCTTCATCAGTAAACACTATGAAGTATACGCCTGTAGGATAGGTAGTTAAATCAACCCTGGTATTTTGAGCACCCATTTTAGGGTTAAGCTCCTGTTCCCAAAGCTTCACGCCTTTCACATCCACTACTTCTAACTTCAGATCGTTAAGCTTTCGGTATACGAGGAAGTCAGCCGTAAGTATGTTTTCGGTAGGGTTTGGATACAGCTTGACATTTTTGATATATGGCTTGAGGGAATACAGGACTTCTGTAGCCTCCACCTCAATTCCGTTTTCAGTAATCACGGCTGTAAGGGTAAACAACTGATTCTCCTTATCTCCACCCACTATGAACTCAATGTCAGAACTTGGATCCATCGGAACTCCGGGGTATTCGATGTTGAGCAGGTATTTACCTTCTTCCACACCTTCGAAATTGAACCTACCCTCGTCGTCCGATTCAACGTAAGCATAGAGCTCATAAATATCCTCCTGAATACCTCTTCCGCTCCTGACAAACCTACGCATCGAACAGGCGGCCCTTTTCACCTTTCGTCGTGCATTCACCCTGGAGCCTTCTTCGTCCACTATCCCTTCATCCTCTATATCGGTAAACAACTCCCCTACGAAATCTGCGCCGGTTTCCTTCACGTCAGGTTCCTGATAAAAGATCATCTGGATGTCAACACCCTCGATCCGCTCTCTTACTTCTATTGTGGTGGCATCACGATAAAGCTCAGCCTGCTCGTAATAAGTAGGGATGGTGTTTGGGAAGATGCTTCGAACAGGTCTGGCCAAGGCAATGAAATCTCCCAAAACCACGTTACTAAACCCATATAAACCGGTGGCATCTACCTCAGTAGTATCCTCAGCCACAAATGGTCCTGCCGGGGTTCTTCTGTAGATAATCACCTGGCCATCAGTAAGCAAAGTATTGCTATTGTCAGCAAAGACAGTCCCAAAGATGTCTGTGCTCGCCATGATGTTCTTATTTCTACTGGTGATAGTCAAATCAGGCACCTGAGGATGAGTCACCTCCACTCTGTAAGTACCCATTTTGCTATAGTCAATACTCTCAATTTGAAGAACCCTTGAATTGGCTCCCGTAATATTGGCCACATCATTATTATAGGGTTGTCCCGGGATATAAGCTCCGAACTTCCATTGGTATTGAAGACCAGTTCCGCTCATCTGGATGCCCAACTGTAGGTTTTCTCCTGCCTGAATGGTGTCATAGACTGTCTCATCATACCTTCGCTGAGGAACATAATTGAATGTGGCTGTGCTCGTAAGACCCAGGTTTGGAATGATGTCTTTGAATGCCAGTCGATTGTTACTAATATCTACTGAAGTAATGGAAGGCCACTTGGAGATGTTTTGGAAAGACCTTAAGTAGTTGCCTTTCAGGTCCAAAGTAACGAGACCGCTCAAGTCAGCAAAAGATGCCGGCACACTGCCCTCCAGGATTCTGCTTTGATCTCCATCCGTCAGGTCTGTATCAATCTCAGCGGGCAAAGACAGGGCAGTAACCCTATTATCCTCCACAGTCACTCCCTCCCAACTGCTGGTCAGATCTCCTGTCCATGTTGTAAGATTGAATTTAAAAGCCCCCTGATCAACAGCGTCTTTGAAGGCCAGTAATGCTCTTCGGTCCCTCTCCAGCGAAGATAGCTTCAGGTTAAATGGCCGGGTTACCAACTTCACATCAGGGAAACTCTCATTAGTAATTTCCAGGATATATTCACCTTCGTTGGGGGTATCCGGACTCGCAATCAGCACCGAACTCTCGAAAACATCTACACCAGTACTGGATTCGAGCACCTCGCCGTTGAACTTCCATGTATAGGTATTAGAAGCACCTCCAATTTCGAAGAATATCTCAATTCCCACCCCAACATTGTGAAGGGAGTCTACACGGGCAAAAAGAGAATCCTGTGGGTTAACCAGTAGTCTTCCACCCTGAATCAGACTCGCATTCAACTCAAACCCTTCGAAATCAAGGGAGTTATTCCTTACAAAAATGGTATCAGCAGAATTTGAAGCAAAATCCGGAAGGGCGGTAAACCTGTTCTTGTCCGCATTGAGATAGTAAATGGTGTCCAACTCAGCCAGAGGACTCAATGAACCGGAAAACAGGTTATTGCTGATGTCAATGTACTGGATACCAGTGAGCGCAGACAAGCTAGCAGGTAGATCACCCGAAAACTCATTGTTCTGAACTTTCAACTGCAACAACTCACTAAGACCACCCAATGAAGCAGGAAGTGACTCTGTGAAATGGTTGTCGTTCACATAAAGTACCTGCAAACTCGCCATCCCTCCAAGCCCTTCAGGAAGAGGGCCTTCAAAGTCATTGTTATCCAGGCGCAATACCTGCAAATTGGTCAACGTGCCTATGGTTTCCGGCACGAAACCAATAAACCCATTGTTGTGGATTTCAAACTGTCTCAGTTCTGATAAGCTACCTAAAGTAGCAGGCAGTTCACCCAGGAAATTATTATTATACAAATCCAGATTTTGAAGGTTTACCAATGATCCTACAGAAGCTGGTATCGTTCCTTGCAGTTGATTGTCATTTAAGGAAAGATTGTACAGGGTAGTCATGTTACCCAGTGCCTCCGGGATTTTTCCTGTCAGTTGATTCCCGCTAAGATCCAGCACCTCCAATGAGGTAAGGTTGGTAATCTCTGTAGGAATGGCACCGACCAGATTATTATCATTCAGAATCAGTGAAACCAGTCTCCCATTATCATCAAAATTAGCTCCTTCCCATGCCAGTGGCGATCCTTCCAGCCAACCTTCACGCTTAATCCAATTGGCACCTGCAGTAGCATTATAGAGTGCCACCAGGGCCGTAGAATCATCCTCATTCACTGTAGGCCCTGATGCAACAGGAACCTCTACCATAGTCATGAACTTATTAGGCGTCACATTCAGTGCGTAAGTGGTTAACCCAGATGGCCAATCCACAGCTATACTATCGATCACAGTGGCCGTACCTACTCCGAATTCTGTGCGCAAACTATTGCCACTGCTAATTCCATTCTGTGAAGTCACAGCCTGAACCTGCCAGGCATTGTTGGCCTTCACCCTTACGCGACCACCAATACCGGACCTGTTGGATTCAATCCCCTTTAGTTTTACACTGATCCAGTTATTGGTTTTCACATTATTCACGTAAATGAAGTTGTGACCATTGAAATCCTGATTCGGCAAGAAGATATCCAGTGCGCCATCACCATTTATATCGGCCAGAGAAATGTGCGAAAATAAGTTGGTTTCTGGAAATGCCTGCTCATCTACGTCCACCAGATCAAAGGTGAGATTACCGGCATTATAGAGGATATAAGCCCTGTCTTCTATGGTCCAGACCAGATCCTGCCAACCGTCATTGTTCATGTCGCCACTGGTGTAGCCTCTTCCAAATCGAACATTGTCATTACCATCATAGTCATTGGATATCGCGGTAATGTGCAAAAACTCAAAATCACCGTTTTGATCATTGAGGTATAAACCAAGAGCTTCTACATTCCGGTCTCCAGTCATCAAATCAAGGAAACCATCATTATTGAAATCTGCCCACGTGTAGCCACGCCCTCTGACAAAATCATTAGAAATGGTGTTCTCTACGTAGGACAACTGACCAGTACCATCGTTGACAAAGAACATGTTCTGTTGATCTCCTGTAAAATAGATGTCCTGATCTCCATCATTATCAAAATCGACATTACTTACCGTCCAGATAAGGATGGGTAATTCAGGGAGCAAACCATCCTGAGACTCCAATGTCGCGGATAGAGTCAGTGCTCCGGCGCCATCATTGGTGAACACAAAACCTGCAGAAGTAACAAGATCCAGGTTTCCGTCATTGTCCAGGTCCACCCAGGCACCTGCTTCTGATCTGTAATCCAATGTGGCTGTTGCTACAGCGGTGTTGGTTTTTACAAAACTCTTACTTCCTGTGTTCCTGTAGATACGGTCGCCCTCTCCATTGAAAGGCACAAAGAGATCTGTAAAGCCATCATTATCGTAGTCTCCCCATGAGGACGATCTTGTAAATCCAATTTCTGTAGTGGCTATGGTCCCAATGATCTTCTTGAAGGTGCCATTTCCAGTATTTTCATACAAGAAGTTAGCTGCCAGATCGAAAGCATTGGTGACATAAAGATCGTCATCTCCGTCTCCATCAAAATCTGCCCATGCCCCACCATAACTTGTTCTGGTAATGTCTTCGGTCACCGCGTTGGAAACAGGCTCAAATAACGCCGCCTTGTGAATGATGTTCGCTTCCTCAGAAGGGTATGAGATGAGGTTACCCGCCTTAGCTATAACCCTGTAGTAATAGTGTCTCCCATCGAGCGTATTAACATCTGCATATTTTTGCTGGTTGATTACTGTATCAACATTCACAAAATTAGTAGCGTCCCCTTCTGATCTCTGAACGATAAACTCGTTAGAACCATCTGATGTATCCCAGGTAAGGCCAATTGACGAACTGCTTATCAAATAAGCCGTGACATTTTCAGGCTCATACAATTCATACAACTCGTTTTCTGGAGCATCGCCAATCACATAGAATTTAGATATTACATGAAAGTTAAATCCGAAATCTTTCCATTCCAGGTAGAGCGTGTCATTTTCATATGTAGCATTGACTTCAGGTATTTGCCCATATTGTGAATAACCAACCACATTGTCACACTTCTCTCTGAAAAATCCAAGTTCTTCATGGTAACCCCAGAATTGATCGTACCAGCCAGCTGAAATGTCTGATACATTGAAGGAGCCATAGCTCCAGGACTCATAAATGAACACAGAATCTCTGGTACTCGTGATTCCTTCATAGTCACCTAACCCTGTGCTTATTCCTGCCCAAACCTTATCCAAAGGAATGACAGGCTCGCAATTTCCTGTCTTGAGAACATTAGAGTATCCACTTTCTGCTCCGAATGCAGTATATCCTGCCTTTGCTCTGTAATGGTATGTGCCCGGTGAAACTTCATCGTAATACCAACCGGTATAGCCGATTGTATCAATCACATCAAAATTCACCCCGTCAGTGCCTCGCTCCAGCACGATGTAGTCCGCAAAACCAGGATTAATCACCTCTACATAAAGATAATCTCTGCCTATTTCAGTATAAAAATCACTTAGAACCGGAGGATCTATCTCATCAGATCCGGTATCACCAATTTCTATTGCATCCACAGAGCCATTGGTCACGGCAAAATCTATCTGATTCACAGCAAAACTCGTTTTCGGAAATTTCAGCTGATTTTCATATCCGTAAATCTCACGATATACAGGTACTTCAATTTTCTCACCTCCGGCACCATAAAGCGTCATTGTGGTAACATTCAGTTCACCGCCAGGAGAATGCAATCGGACATAATTGATCGCAATAGCGCTATCAGTGTAATACATTTTGAGGGTGTCCAGATCGGGTTCAATGGCATTGTGCCACCAGCTATCATATAGCCACCATTCCCATCCATCACCATCCATAATAGGTGGCGTATCCGGTGTTCCCACGCCTCCTAAGTCAGATCCCAAACTGCTAATGTCAATAGGAATGGCCGACATTGAGGACGCAAATCTCTTTTTGAAAGGATCTACAACTAACTGGGTTGAGAGAAACCGATAGTCACCATTTTTATAGCCAGAATTTCTAACCACAGCCATGTACTTGGTCTGATCCCATTCAGAATCAATGGTAAAGGTGTAGGTGGAATCAGTTCCTGTATATCCAAACTCGTCATAAAAGGGCTCATAGTCACCCTTTCTAGCCCTATACCAGTAAAACTCGTCATTGGGATCCTGACGTTCAGCATGAAGTGTGACTGTACCACCAACGGTAGCATCACCTGTGAAATAAATCTCTCGTGTGCTTTCCTGAGGTGCATAAGAATAATCTGAATATACAGCATTACCAGATCCCCTCGCGAGATCTTCATAGTCAAACTGGTTATATTCAAAGTTCACGTGATAGGCATACATCAAAGCCGTATCCAACCCAGAAGGGAGATCCGTCAGGTGGTTTCTGTCTAATCCAAGAGCACCCCACTGAACCTGATTAAAACTCTCAGGCACGGCTCCGGTTAGTCGATTATTATCTAAGAACAACTCATAAACATTAGGGATCTGACCTATTTCTGAAGGAATACTTCCAGACAGGAAGTTTCCGGAAAATCCAATAAAGCCCAACTGAGAGGCGTTGCCAATTTCTGAAGGAATACTTCCAGTAAGTCGGTTATTTCCCAAATCAATAAACCCAAGATTGGGCAATGAGAAAATTTCAACTGGGATACCTCCCTCGAGGTTTCCACCGTAAAGCTGAAGGAAAGTCAGCGCATCCAAACTTCCCAAACCTGTCCCGGATATGGTGCCTTCCAATCCATAAAGGCTCAGTCCTTGTACACGCCCACCGTAGGCCTCTACACCATACCATGTCTCCACCGGACCCTCGAGCCAGTTATACAGTTGATCAGATGAATTGCTAATCGCATTATAAAAAGAAACCAAAGCCGTAGAATCGGCCGCCAGCACTGTCTCCACCACCTGTACATCAACTGGTGTATTGTAAAGCTGCAATCCCACGAGTGGCGAGATTACATCATGGTATAGATAGGCTTCGTAGTACCCATCTGAATTTGGATTAGTCACCGAATCTATTGTGAATGTAGAACCCGACCCCACATAGGATCCATTCTGATACCAATCAATATAAGTGATGCTGTCAGCCGAAATATCCACTGTGAGGTTAAGAGACTCTCCCACAGACAGCTGAACATACTCAGAGGAAACCGGTAAGCTCTGCTGATAACCAACATCAAACTGCTGATTGTTTTCAAAATATGGGATTAACGGGATGAGATCTGCAAAATCCAGACGGTTGTTATACCCGATCAAGGTTTCCAATAAGCCGGCATTTTCCAATACCGAAATATCATCTATATCATTGTTTTGGAAGTAGATATACTTCAATTGATCCACTTTCATATCTGCAGGAAGTCCACCTGTGATTGAATTATTCCCAATGTTAAGGTATTCCAGACTCACGCCAGATAGCTCAGTCGGGACTTCTGTTAGCTGCATATAAGCTAGTGTCAGTCTCTTCAGTTGGCTGAACTCCCAGATCACAGCAGGCAATCCCGCTGAAAAGTCTCCACCACTCATATTGAGACTCTCCAAATTGGTCAGGGCTGATAAACTTGACGGTAATGTAGTCAGTGCTAATGGGCTGTTATACAGGTATAATGATGTCAGGCTGGTAACCCCGGCAATATTTTCCAATCCACCGGTAAAAGGTGTCCCGGATATATTCAAATAAGCCAATTTAGACAGGGACGACATTGATGCAGGAATATCACCCCTTATCTTTGGCATATTACTTAGCCACAAAGCTTCAAGCTCTGTTAATGATCCTATTTCATCAGGAATAGTTCCCCTGAATCCAGCACCAGCCATTTCAAGGGTTTTAAGTTTCGTGAGGCTGAAAAGCTCTGCAGGAATTTTAGTTTCATAATTATTGCCTCCAATCCAAAGCGTATCCAAATTGGTCAGAAGGCCAATGGAGGGGGAAATTTTATCAATGCCTGTGATATCTAAATCCAGATAATGAAGATTCGTGAGTGTGTATAACTCTCCGGGGATAGATCTCAAGCCAGGGTTATAATACAAACTCAACCACTCAAGTGCATCCAGATCTCCTATAGAAGGAGGTAGCCCACGCTGCAGGTTTTTATCATACAAATCCAACTTGGTCACTCTGCCATCTTTCAAAAAAACTCCTTCCCACATGGCTACTGGTGCTTTCAGCCAGTTATTGGCATTGTACCAATCTCTTCCGCGGGTGGCTTTATAGATATCCACCAGGGCAAGAGAATCACTTTCTGTAACCGGTGCGGAAATCCAGTAGGTTCGATCGCCGCTGTATAAGTGGAGACCGGTCTGGTTAGTAACGGAATCATTATAAATTTCACACCAGTAGGTACCTGCTGTGGAGTTGCTCAGACTAGGAATCACCAGCACAGAAGTATCTCCCGCATCCAGCCATTCACCGTTGAAGTACCACTGGTAGTGATTTGTGCTTCCACCAATGGTAGCATCGATTAATACTTCAGTCCCTTCAGATACGATCTCAAAGGTAGGCTCAGGGGTATACTGAGGTTCCAAATTAAAGCTTGCATAGGTTTGCATCAATGGCTCAAAGTCGTCAAACTCAAAGTAATTGTTGTAGCCCCAAAATCCATACATAGAGGATAGTCCGCTTAAATCAGGAAGACTGGTCAGTTGGTTATTATCTATCCAGAGTTCCTGCATATACATCAGGTTATTCATTGAAGCAGGCACTGCCCCAACGAAACCATTTCTCGAAATACTGAAGATGGTCAGCTCAGTCCAGCTCCCTATCGCAGATGGTAACACTCCATCAAAGAGGTTATCATCTAACACGATTTGGCTCATATGAATCAGGCTGGAATATGAATCAGGAATGGTACCAGTGAACTGATTTCTGTAAGCATAAAAGTTAATTAACGCGGTATCTGCACTTAACTCTTCGGGTAAGTTTCCGGCTATCTCGTTGAATTCGATATAAAGGGAGTTCAGGTTGGGGAAATTACCAATGCCTGAAGAAAGTGCAGTGATTCCATTGTGAGCTAACCTCAAATAGGACAAAGATTCTGTTCCGGTGGTCACGGGGAACTCACCTGTAATCTGATTAGAGGAAAGGTCTATTTCAATAATGGCCGGTAACTCGAAAAGTTCGGCAGGAAGTGAACCACTCAGCTGATTATTATCCGCCCACAGGTAATTCAAATTCGTTAGTGAGCCTATTTCGGCTGGAATGCTACCACTGATTTGGTTAGACCCAATGGAAAGCTGATAAAGATTTGATAACCCTGAGACACCATCCAGGGTACCTGTGAGTTGATTATTATAAATAACCAATGATTGCAAAGTGCTTAACCCAAAGAAATCAGAAATATCATTGGACAGGAAATTACTCCAAAGACCAAGGTGTTCCAGCTTGGTCAAATTGCCGATACTGCTAGGAATGAAAGTAAGTTGATTGTCGTTGGCATATAAATATCTCAGCGAATCCAGGTTTCCAATGGATTCTGGAAGATCCGTGAGTTGATTGTCTGCCAAGCCCAATTCCCAGAGAAGTGATAAATTACCTATCTCCGTGGGAATCGAAGTAATTTGATTACTACCTAAGGCCAAGATTTTTAGCAAGGATAAGTTCCAAACAGAAGCAGGGAGACTCTGAAGATTGTTTCCCCATAAATATAGGTACTCCAGATTTGTAAGGTTGCCCACACTTCCTGAAAGGGCACTAATCTGATGTCCTCCCAAATCCAAGCTATAAAGGTTCAGAAGCGTCCATAGGCTTGCGGGTAAATCTGTAATCCCGTCTGTGATAAAATTACCATAATCGTCATAGGTTCTATTCCAAAGCGAAATATTGCCAAGATCAGTGAGGTTACCTATACTACCAGGTACTGAGGTTATGAAATTACCCCCAAGGTCAAGGTTATCCAATCTGGTAAGGTTACCCACTTCTTCCGGTATGTCACCTGTGATCATGTTGTACCCCAGACTGAGATAGAACAAGGAATCCAAATCACCTATAGAAGTGGGTAAAATTCCCGACAAATTATTATCATATAAGTTCAATCCTGTCACATACACCACTGTCTTAAAAGTGGAACTTGTATCGCCTACCTCTTCATATTCGTAACTACTCCAATCGACACCCACCCAGGTATTCACCGGGCCAGACAGCCAGTTGGAATTGTCATACCAAAAATCACCATTCATGGCGTAGTAAAAATCCACCAAAGCCAATGAATCGGAAGTAACCGTAGAGTCAGCCTGAAAGCCAATTCGCTCGGCTTGTCGTGAGTTCCGCACAGTAGCCCTTTGCCGGGACCTTTCTTTTGACTGCTGCTTCAATTCTTCTATTCGCTCTTCTGGCGTGACCTCATAAGATTTAGAGCTGCCAGAAAGCGACTGGTACCATGAGTCATCTTTGGTATTGGTTGGTTTAATCTCAGCAGCTTTAGTATTTCGCACTGAGGTACGCTCATTGGCCGACCCAAAACCATTTTCAATCAGTCTTTTCTGATCCTCTATATTTTTCTGATGAATGGAAAGTTTGAGGGCTTTAAGGTCTGCATCTTCCAAAAATTCATCATTTACTTCCTCAAGGTCCTCTTCAGATCTCGGAGCCACACGCTCAAATGAAGGCTGGCCAACATCCTGCATGGGTCTTTGCTTTTTCTGGTTGAACTCCCTAATGAAACGTTCCAGTGCCAACTCCCGGTATTCAAGAGACTTACTGGCATTTTCACTGATCACTCTCTCCTCAATCTTCTGAGCAGAAGTCTTCTCCTGAGTATCAGGGGTAGGCTGGGCCACAGTAGGCTGAGCCACATTCGTGCCATTCACAGACGGTTTAGCCAGGTCAGTCCTGTGCTCCTTCGTCTTTTTGCTCAGCTCTTCCTGATAGGTGGAGATTTCAGCCTCAGTAGCTCTCCTGATTTCCTGGGCACCCAGTACAAAAACATTAACAAAAAGGGATAAAACTACAAACGATGCGGTGATTATTTTGGTCATCATAGAATTGGCTTCTTGGGTAGAATTCTTAATAAAGTACTAAGTACCTTAAAAATAATTATAATAACAACCCCCAAAACTGGGTATTATCAGGAACCAAAGCAGCTGAATGTCACTGAATTATCCTTGCAAGCAATGGATGGATAAGTGCTTGGTGCTCAGAATGAGAGTGTTACCCCCATGGATAGTAAATCTCTTGAATTTCCTCCGACCATCACATCGAACGCGCCGTCCTCTGCATAGAACTGATAGTTTTTGTGATAAAACCCAAAGTCCTGCTCTGACAGGTCAAAAGTAACTTTTCTGGTCTCTCCTGCGGATATCTCTATTTGCTGAAAATCCACCAGACGCCTGATCGGTTGTGTCACAGTAGCCACCATATCCCGAACATAAACCTGGACGGTCTCTGTACCAGCTACATTGGATGAATTGGTAACCTCTACAGTGATGGTTGCTCCTTTCTCCTTTGGGGTGATTGAAAAATTAGAATATTCAAAGGAGGAATAACTCAGTCCGAACCCAAACGGAAGCAACGCTTCTGTGGGCGCATCTGTATAGTGTGACCAAAACACAAGCCCATTGTCAAATTCATTGGTCACCGGACGGCCGGTATTCTTTCTGTCGTAGTGCAAGGGCTCCTGACCTACATGGTACGGGAATGACACAGGAAGTTTCCCGGACGGGTTATAGTCACCAAAAATAACATCTGCTATGGCATTGCCAGCCTCAGACCCCGCAAACCATGCTTCAATGATCGCCGGAGCCTGGTCCATTACCTCAGGTATTGCCAGAGGCCTTCCATTCATCAATACCACAACCACGTTTTTGTTGACCTTCAAAATTTCCATCAGCAGTTGCTGCTGATTTCCCTTGAGGCCGATATCCGCCTGACTCCTTCCCTCTCCTGTTTGGTAACAGTCTTCACCCAATGCCATGATCACCACCTCCGAGGATTTAGCCAATCTGATTGCCTCAGGAAATCCATCTTCATTTCCAGGTTGAATGTCCAACTCATGAATAAAATCTCTCGTGCCCTTGGAAAGGACGTACCCTTCTGCAAATGACACTTTTGATTGCGTGCTCAGCGCGCTTTGTACTCCTTCCAATAACGAAACGGCAGAGTTGGACACGGCCTGACCTCTCCAGTTTCCAAGTGGAATGTCTTTGCTGGCAGCCAGTTGCCCTATCACGGCGATGGATTTCACTTCTTTAGACAGAGGAAGAACATTGCCCTCATTTTTGAGTAAAACCATTGTTTTTTGTGCCACCTCCCTGGCACCCTTCAGGTTTTCCCTTGCCAGCAGGGTATTCTTCTCCCGCTCCTCATCACAGTACCTATAAGGATCTTCGAATAAGCCCAGCTCATATTTCAACTTCAAAATACGCCTCACTGCATCATCGAGTGCCACTACATCCACCTTACCCTCTGTTATAAGTGCTTCCAGTTCGCGCTCGAATGCCCGAGATTCCATATCCATATCACTTCCGGCATTCATGGCCAGCTCTGCTGCGTGCTTATTATCACGGGCAAACCCGTGAGTGACCATTTCTCCTATCGATCCCCAATCTGAAACCATGAACCCCTGAAAATCCCAGGCTCCTTTAAGAATATCGCGCTGGAGAAAAGTACTCCCTGTGGCCGGAACTCCATTAATTTCGTTAAATGCATTCATAAATGTGGCTACACCTGCATCGGCTGCCGCCTTGAACGGAGGAAAAACCACATTGAACAACGTCTGATCAGAGATATCCACCGTATTGTAATCTCGCCCCGCTTCGGCAAAACCATAGGCTGCAAAGTGCTTGGCACAGGCCGCTATGGTAGCAGGATCCGCCAGGCTTTCCCCCTGATACCCCTGAACCCAAGCCCTGGCCATCACGGAGCTTAGGTACGGGTCTTCTCCCGCACTCTCCATGATACGTCCCCATCGACCGTCACGGCTCACATCTATCATAGGTGAAAATGTCCAGTGTTGACCCGCTGAAGCAGCCTCCCGGGCAGCTATTTCTGCTCCCTGCCGCGCTGCAGACTCATTCCAACTGGCCGCTTGCGCCAGCGGAACGGGAAGCATGGTTTTGTACCCATGTATGACATCATATCCAAAGAGAAGTGGGATACCCAGGCGACTGTTTTCTACAGCCATTTTCTGGGCCTCTCTGGTAGCTTTTGCAGAAAGTACATTGATCATGGCTCCCACCATTCCATTTTTGATTTGCTCGGCCTTTTCCTGACTGCCATTGTCGGCGGGAACAGGGCCCGTAAACTCCCATGTGCCATTATACATATTGGTCTGACCGATTTTCTCGGTGAGTGTCATGAGCGACATGAGGCTATCCACCTTGTCGGAAATGGTCTGATCTGAAGGGGTATTTGTTTCCACAGAAGGTTGGCAACTCACGGAAATGATCGCCATAATGATCGCCAGGCTTAGGTATCTTATCATGTTGTCTATTGGTAAATTTTTACAAAATCTATTTCAAGGGTTTGAGGCCAGATGCTGTCTTCCACACCATACTTTCCGCCCCAATTTCCACCCACTGCCAGGTTTAAAATCAGGTGAAAAGGCTGATCGAAAGGCCACCCTTCATAGCCTTCTTCCCCCTTTTGAATGGTATAATAAGGTTGTGAATCAATGGACCAGGTCATGGACGTTTCGGTCCACTCCAAACTATAGTCATGAAAGGTTTCATGAGCATCAGGCAAGGCGATGCTGTCTACCTTTTGGGTACCGATGAGGTGGTTATATTTCTTGGAATGAATGGTGCCATAGATCACTCCCTGATTGTAGCCTACATGCTCCATGATGTCTATTTCGCCATCCAGGGGCCATTTCCTATCTCCTTCCATAGTTGGCAGCATCCATATGGCAGGCCAGGTGCCCCGGCCGTAAGGAACCTTTGCCCGAACCAGTATTTTTCCGTATCTCCAATCTCCTTTGCCTTTGGTGACGATCTTTGCACTTGAATAAGCGCTATTGCCCAGCGTATCCTTGACGGCCTGAATGATGAGCTTGCCGTCTTTGATTCTAAGGTTCTTCTCCCGATCAGAATAATATTGGAGTTCGTTGTTACCAAAGCCACAAAAATCCGGACAGCCATCACCAATCATAGCGGTCCACTTCTCTTCATTTAAGACCGGATCGGTAAAATCATCCTCCCAAACCAATTTCATCACCTTCTCCTCAGGTTGATCCGAAAGGTTTCCGCTTTTCACTTGCGAACAACTGTACCATACTTGCGAGATAACCAGCAACCCCAGAATGCTTTTCATTAAATTAATCATTACGCTATGTTTAGTTTCTATTGTGTCTGAAAGACGCGAATGTAGTCTACAATCATATATTGGGGAAAAACGGTGCTCGAATTGGGACTCCCGGGCCAATTTCCTCCTACAGCCACATTGAATATGAGAAAGAAATCGTTTCTGAATTCAGAAAGGTCTGCCGGAGTAATGTCTATCACATGAAACTCTACGCCATCCAGCAGCCAGGTAATAGAATTTTCATTCCAGATAATAGAAAACACGTGATACTCATCTGCGAATATTCCGGAACTCAACTTTTTACTGCCACCATAGTTAGCATACCCATTGGCACCACTCCAGTGAGCAGTTCCATGTGTGGTGTTATCACGATTGGTTCCACCAATCAACTCCATGATGTCAATTTCACCACATGCAGGCCAGCTAACCTGGTCGATATTAGCCCCCAGCATCCACAACGCAGGCCATATTCCCTGACCAAATGGTAACACTGCTCTGATGTCTACACGCCCATATTTAAATTCCTGTTTGTCTTTCGTGATAATTCTTGAAGAGGTATAATGGTACCCTCCTTTGGATTCCTTTTTGGCTGTAATGACCAGGTTTCCGTCCACCATAGACGTATTCTCGTCGGTATAATATTCCAGTTCATTATTTCCCCAACCACTATGACCATTGCCTATTTCGTAAGTCCAGTCAGCGGTATTGAGGGATTCCTGGTCAAACTCATCCTGCCAGACCAGGTTCCAACCCTCATAACTCTCTGGCGACATATATCCCTGAGTGGGGATCACCAGCTCGTTCGGAGGAGGCGTAGTGTCAAAATTTTTGATGACAATCGTCGCTGAACTGTCATTCATTACGGCATTTGCCGGATCAAAGAGTCGGATTAAGAAGGACTCATCTTCCTCCATTTTTTCATCACCCAGTATAGTGAGCGTAATGCTTTCACGTTTGGAACCAGCCTGGAAAATAAGCTGTCCGGTGATATGTTTAAAGTCTTGATTGGCCATAGCAGACCCCTCCACGGTTTCGTATGAAACAACGATTAGGTCGGCTGAAACCTCAGAAAGTGCAACATCCAGGGTGATGTTAAAATCTTCCTTTTTTTCGGAAATTTCCAGGTCATTGATAGAAATACCGGGCAATTGAGGTGAGGGCTCACCTTCTCCGGAATCACAACCGAAAAGTGACAAAATGAGTATTGAGGGCAAGAAAAGTTTTATAAAAACCTGCATTTATTCTAATATCAATTGTAAAAGGTAAAAAAATCGGGTGTTTCAGAAACACCCGATTTGAAGTAAATATGAAGAAGTGATTATTTCGCTTGTAAAATCATTGTCCACCAGGCAGTTCCGTTCTGCTCAGCAGAGATATCTACAGCCACATCCACTCTCTCCACGGTACCATCGTTGAAGTAAGAGAAAATTTTGTACGTGGTAGCCCCCTGAAGCGCAGCATCTGTACCATTGTACTCTCCGCCATTATAGCCCTTATTGAATCCCAGGAATGCTCCATTTCCAGTTACTGTGATAGAAGCTCGCTCCGTATCTGTAGCATCTGTAGTGGTGAATGTGTAACCAGTACTGGTCACAAATCCTGCGTAAACTCCTCCGATATCACCGTCATCCACACATCCTGCAGGATCCACTCCCATGAATCCTTCGCCATACATGGCCCCCTTAGAATCAAAGGTGAAAGAACCATCAGAGGCGAATACGAACTCATCATCATACTGACAAGCACGAGCCGTGGCATCATCAGCAGAACTTGCAAACCATTCTCCACTGCCTATGCCAGGTCCAACTCTGAAAGCACCGGCCACTGGCGCCAGCGTCCATACTTTACCTTCTGCTGATGCCCATACATCTGATGAATAAGAAGCGGCACTCACAGAAACTGTTTGAGTGACACTAGAAGACAGTCCTCCATCATCCGATGCTGTAAGTGTTACATCATAATCACCGCCTTCTGCATAGGTGTGTACAGGGTTTTCATCAGTGGAAGTACCACCATCGCCGAAATCCCAGGCGTAGGTTGTAGCATTTGCGGATGAATTTGTGAAGGTTACTACAAGGTTCTCAGCGGCAGATGAAAATGCTGCTCTAGGCTCAGCCGAAGGAATCGGAGGGATCAAAGAAGCATCATCATAATGCACAAGGAAGAAATTCCAGTAGACGGCCTCTCCATTCACTTGCATAGCCAGGTGCAGAGAATCCACGTCATCATTATCTACCAATTTAACGATTGTATAGACGATCTGATTTTGCGGACTTGAAGCAGTGCCTATATCACCGGCATTCGTTTTATTCGCCAACCCAATGTAGACACCATCACCAGATATAGTCAGGGTATTGGCGCTCAACTCAAACGAGTAGTCTCCGCCATTCTTGTAAGCACTCATATCAATACTTCCCTCTGACGTCCAATCCACGGTAGATTCACTATTACACACATCCGGCACTGCATTATTCCATCCGCCGTTACCGGTTCCGTCTGTGAAGAGGGTTCCATTGGTGTTTTTATCAAACGAAAGGTCAGCGCGATTAAATGTGTACTCATCATCCAAAATACAAGGACGATCTCCATGTGGAGTCACTCCACCAAAACTCCACCAATCCGTATTCCCGGGATCGGGTCCTATACCCAATACCACTCCTTCTCTTTGTAAAATCCATGTCTTAGATTCTACACCTGCTAGTTTGGTCAGTTCTTCATCAGGATCAGAAAGAGTGATTGACTGTGTTCTTGTTGCAGATTCACCAGCGTCGTTCGTTGCTGTGAGTTTTACCTCATAAGTATCGGCCGATGCATAAGTGTGTACCGGGCTTTCCTCTGTAGAGGTCTCACCATCACCAAAATCCCAGGCATAAGTTGTGGCATTTTGAGAGAAATTTGAAAAGGTTACTTCCAGGAAATTGGTTTCCCCTACTTCGAACTGAAAGCTCGCCACCACTTCTTTGGGTTCCGGATCGTCCTCATTACATGAGGCGAGAAAAACGAGTGTCAGCGCACTCATTAAAAGCCATCCGTTTCGGATATAATTTTTCATTTGCTTCTTCATTAGATTTTTAGTTTAGATTAATTGATTTATGTTCTTTTATCATTGGAAAAGTTCATTTTCAGGATAAGTGGAAATCTGATGTGCTACACTGGTTTCTTCCAATGCCACTGGAATCCATACCTTTTGGGCGTCGAGATTGCCTGACCTGATCGGGTCTCCACTGAAAAGATCCGATGTAGCTCTGCCACTTCTCACCAGATCATACCAGCGGTCTCCTTCACCTGCAAGCTCTGCCCTGCGTTCATACCAGATAAGATCCAGTAGCGTCCAGCTTTGCTCCGTCATGATGGTCTGTCCGGTCTTGAAACTTCCGGTATTGTCACCAGGACCAGCAGCCCGCTCACGCACCAGGTCGATATAGGTGAGTGCATTCGCATCCGAGCCTGAACCCCTGTGCAAAGCTTCTGCCAGCATTAGGAGCACGTCTGCATATCGGATGGCATAAGTATTCGCATCTTTAGTCAGGTTAGGGTCTCCCCCGTTCACATTATTGCCATTGTAGGCTTTGTAGTTGGAGAATTTCTGCTGCCAGAATCCTGTATGATCCTGTGGATTTACCTGAGTAATGTCTACCACCACACCACAATCAGGCGCTCCTGCATCTGCCACCTCCTGAGTAAGCTCGGGTATGGACACGATCGCCACATCTCTCCTATACTGATCATCCGGAAGGAAATGGTCATTCAAATCCTGGGTAGGTAGCATGAATCCCCACCCGGCGGCATACTCCGGATGGCCTGAGCAGAGTCCGCGGATCCCGCACAGTTGTAGTATCCCATTCGCTTCAATCCCTTCGAACCAGCCCCAATCGCCTGGCCACAGATTCGTATGCTGTATTTCCAATACAGATTCTATTGGGTTTTTGGTGCCGTAATCAAACAAAGTAGAAAAATCATCTACCAAATCGTACTGACCTGAATTAACCACCTCCTGAAGATACTGGGCTGCCAGGTCAAACTTGGCCGGATCATCGCCATCCAGATCGGCCCAGTACAAATACACCTTGCCCAGCAAGGCTTGTGCCGTCCCTCTGGAAGCTCTCCCAACTTCTACATCCGATAAAGTAGTGGGCAGCACATCAATGGCCGCCTTCAGGTCATCAGTAATGGCCGTCATCATCTCCGCCATGGTGCTTCGCTCCAGGTTGATATCATCCGGTGTTAGCAGCTCAGTGACTACCGGCAGAGGACCGAAATGTCTGAACAGTTCGAAGTGATAATAGGCCCTTAAAAACCTCGCCTCAGCCTTATATCGTTCCACCTCAGGGGTGGTCAATTCTGTCTGAAGAATGACCAGATTAGCTCTGAAAATCCCGATATAGTGCTTGCGATAAATTGGCTGCAGAAGGGTATTGGTATTGGTCTCCCTAAAATCATCCAGTTCCTGCCATGCAGGCTGATCATTGTCGGAAGGATCCCCACCTGCATTGGCATTATCAGATCTGATCTCGCCAAACATCACAGGTGATACCCACTGACCAAAGGCCATAGACCACCCAATGGGATCATATGCCGCAATAAGGGCCGCATAAACCTGTTCATTCGTGGAATAGAAATTCTCCGACAGGTATTGATTGACCGGCTTCACTTCTAAAGTCTCCTCACTACAAGCGGCACATAGAATGAGGGCGATAATAAATATTTTAAATGCTTTCATGTTTTTTGATTTTTCTTAACCCGTAGTTCCTTTTTTGAATTACATGGTGATTTTCACTCCTGCACCGATGGTCTTGTTGGATGGATAATATCCCTTGTCAATCCCTGAGTCCAGAATCCATCCGTTGGTACCGATCTCAGGATCGAACCCGGTGTATTTGGTGACCGTCAGCAGGTTGTTTCCTGAGAGGTATACCCGCACACCGGTGAGTTTAATTTTCTCTAAAAGGGAAGCTGGAATATTGTAACCAATCTGAATATTTCTCAATCGGAGAAACGAGCCATCTTCCACATAGAAGTCAGAAGGTCGCTGATTACCATTCGGATCATTGGAAGTCAACCTTGGGTACTTCGTGCTGTGGTTCTCTTCTGTCCATCTATCCAGCCAAAAGGTTTGATAATTGGTGAAAGTGATGTCGGATCGCTCATAGGTACGGAAGATATCATGCCCTATTTGTGTGGAGAAAAGAGCGCTAAAATCGAAGCCTTTGAAGTTGGCTGAAAAGCTAAGTCCGATGATGTGATCCGGCCACGGAGATCCTATAGAAGTAATATCATCCGTATTGATCACTCCGTCTTTGTTCACATCTGAAAAAATCAAATCTCCGGGCGCTGCATTAGGCTGTAAAACATCCCCACTGCTACTCAGGTGAGAAAACACATCCGCTTCGCTCTGGAAAATACCCAGGGTTTTGTAGCCAACAAAGTGGCCAACAGGCTCACCTTCAGACATTCTGGTAATGGCTGCATTCCGCACTGGCCAGCTCCACCCGTTGATAAAGGTAGATGAGCCCGGTACTTCATTGACGGTATTCTTAAAGGTGGTGTAGTTCAAGCGAGTGTTCAATGTAAGCGCTCCGATTCGCTGCTTATAGGCCACTGATGCTTCCAGTCCCTTATTCTGAATCTCTCCAAGATTGGATAGTGGAAAGTCGGTAACACCCAGGTATCCGGGTACAATTTCATTACCCAAAAGATCCCGTGTGGTTTTTACGTAGTAGTCAAATTCTGCTGAAAGCTGATCATTGAAAAACTTCAATTCCAAGCCCACATCGAACTGCACACTCTCCTCCCATTTGAGATTAGGATTAGGCACTGTGGCCAAAGCAGAACCCCGATTGAGGGCATGGTCTACGCCCAGCGCATAACTAAAGGCATTCACCACCTGAGAAGAGTACCCCAAATCGCCTATCCTGTCATTACCATTCACACCCCAACTCGACCTGATCTTCAGGAAACTGATGGGACTGGTAGGGAAAAAGTTTTCATCAGACACCACCCAACCCAAAGACATAGAAGGAAAGAACCCCCAGCGGTTGTTAGATCCAAACCTGCTCGAGCCATCACGTCTGAGGGTAATGCTAAAAAGGTACTTGTCACGGTAATCGTAGATGACCCGGCCGTAGTAACTCAATAATCTATAATCCACACTGGCTCGGCCAAAGGCCAGGTCGCTGGTATCCTGACCAGCATCTATATACTGAAACTGATCATTGAATTTAGCAGCATCCGGGATGTTCAGCGTCGAACCTCCGGCAGTGCGGAACTCCGATCCCAAATAGGAGGTTCCCAGCACTACGTTCAAAGAATGATTGCCCAGGTCCTTCGTATAGTTGGCATAGTTCTCAAACTGAATTCTTTGTCCAAATCCATACCCCTGTGAAATGCCATTATTCACACTAAAAAAAGAGGGGTGATAGTTGTAGTCGGGTGTAAAAGACCGGTAATCATACCAGCTGAAATCAATACCCAGGTCACTTTGAAAAGTAAGTCCCTTGATGGGCTCGAATTTCACATATACATTGCCCTGAATCTGATCGGCATGGCCCGCATTGTCTGCCAAAAACAGACGGCTCAGAGGATTGATGTATTCTTTTTGAACCCAGTTCGACTGAGCAAATCCGTACTCAGCATCCGCATCGTACACATCCGTGGTGGGGTCATACGCAAATGCGTCTGCCACCATCGTTCCAAAAGCGTTATTCACACCGAGGTTTTGATTTTCTGTTCGGTTGAGGTAAAGATTCTGACCTACTGTGAAGTAATCGTTGACGGGCTTGCTGCTATTCAACCGGATGGCATATCGCTTGTAGTTTGACTTGTCACCCCCTATCACACCCTGCTGATCCCAATAGTCGAGTGATATATAGGAATTATTCAGAGTGGCCGTCAAACGGTGATTGATCATGGTCGCCTGATCGGTGATCACGTCCATCCAGTTGGTGTTTGGTGTTGCGTCGCCTACATTCGGAAACCCAAGGTCGTTCAAGGCGGCTGTTCTGTTGCTATTGGCAAACTTTTCACGTGTGAGCTCTATGTATTGCTCAGAGTTGAGCATTTCGGGCATTTTCCAGGGGTTAGAAAACGAGGTAAACCCCTCGTAGGACAGCACTCCTGTACCATCCTTCCCTTTTTTGGTGGTGATAATGATTACACCATTGGCGGCTCTCGCACCGTAGATCGCTGTGGATGCGGCATCTTTCAAGACATCCACAGACTCAATGTCCGAAGGATTCAGGTTATCAATGCTGCTCACCGTAAGACCATCCACCACGTAGAGTGGAGAATTGTCACCGTTTGTACTGATACCCCGAATGAACACTGACTTACTCGACCCGGGCTGACCGGAAGACTCTCCGGCCATTACTCCTGATACCTGACCGTCAATGGCCGAAAGCACGTTGGGTACCTTGTACCCTTCAATGTCCTTGGCATCCACCTTGGATATGGAACCGGTGGCGACACGCTTCTGCTGAACACCGTATCCAATCACCACCACCTCACTGAGCTCAGACAAAGAAATATCCAGGGCCACATTGATCACAGATTGTGCTCCCACTCTGATCTCCTGAGCTTCGAAGCCTACAAAAGAAACAATGATCACAGGATCATCTCCTGTAATGGTCAGTTGGTACTTCCCATCGATATCTGTAATGGTGCCATTGCTGGTACCTTTTTCAAGAATGGTAGCGCCTGGCATCTCTGAGCCATCACCTCCATCCGTCACGATGCCGGAGATGACTCTTCCCTGAGCAGTAGCCGTAAGTACAGTCACACCTAGCATCAGAAAAGTGAAAAATCCCCGAAAATGAATGATTTGTAAAATTCCCATCTAATCGACTTTAATAATTGTGTTTTTAATAATTAAACGATGACGTTCCTGAGGACTTTTGCCTGAAAACGTTTGCACAATTTATCTGAATGGGTTGCTCAAAAGCTGAAAACACAATACATCAATACTACATCACACTACATTTCACACCTCATCAATACCACAACAATGAGGTACAAAAAATGCCTTTGAGAAGAAATAATGGGTTTTTCTAACTTTTCCTATTTATATTCATTTTCATAGATAACACAACATGCCTCAAAAGTTCAGCTTATTCAATAGTCAACCTCACGTTCACTACTCATATTTACTGGTGATAGGTCTATTATTGGGAAATATTGCAATGTCTCAGCCAGATTATTATCAATTTTCCAAAATACCACTCACCAATACCTACAATACCAACGACTATCAGGGTGGTATTCAAAACTGGGACATTAGCAGGGATAGCAGGGGTTTCATTTACGTTGCTAACAATTTTGGACTGCTCGAGTATGACGGAAATAGCTGGAGAAGGTACCTGGTAGAAAACAACACACGCCTCCGATCCGTGTTTGTGGATGCCGACAACAGGATCTATATAGGAGGGCAAAATCAGATCGGTTTTTTTGAGGCGGATGACCAGGGCAATCTCCGTTTTGAAAGCTTGTTAGGACAGCTAGAGGAAAAAGACAGGAACCTGGAGGATATATGGAAGATCATCAAGTACGAAAACAACATCTTCTTCTGCTCCTACCTGGGTCTGGTAGTTTATGACGGCAAGACTGTGCGTAAACTGCACCTTGACATAGACTTTAATCTCGTTTTTCAGGTGGCCAACGGGTTGTATGCCGCATCCCTTTCATCAGGACTAGCCAAATGGAATGGTCACTCCTTTACGATAATACCAGGGAGCCAAGTCCTGGAACATAATGAAATCACAGCCATCATTCCTTATCAAAACAACAGTCTCCTCATTTTTCAAAAAAACGGAACTGTCTACCACTACAGGGACGGGTCTTTCAGAAAATGGGACCTTCCAATCACTGAGTTTCTCGCAAACTCCCTGATCAACAAAGCCATTCTTCTGGAGAACAACAACATGGCCATCGGCACCCAAAACAATGGACTCCTAATCCTTTCTCCCAATGGCACTGTGGTCAACCACCTCACCAAAGGAAAAGGTCTGAACAACCGGACGGTTCTGGCGCTGCATGAGGATCAATTCAATAACCTTTGGGTGGGACTCAATAACGGAATTTGTATGGTAGAACTGGCCTCCCCTTTTTCCATGATCGATGAACAGTCCGGGCTTCCCGGCACCGGATATTGTGCCACGCTGCACAATAACAAACTCTACCTCGGCACCAGCAACGGCCTTTTCTATCAGGAGGCCAACCCCAATCCCATCACTGAACTTGCCGACTATAAGCTGGTAAAAAACTCTGGCGGACAAGTATACAATGCTCAAAACGTCAACGGAGATTTACTACTGGCTCACCACGGTGGAGCTTTTCTGGTGGAAGATGACCAGGCCACCAAGTTCTACGACCATACCGGAACCTGGAAATTCGAAAACTCCATAGGAACCAACCGTGTACTGGCAGGTACCTATGATGGTTTTGTGATTTTCAGAAAAAACAATGGACAATACACTGTGGAAAATGAACTTGAGGAATTCAGGGAATCAAGCCGTGTGTTTGAGTTTGCGGGAGATTCCGTCCTATTTATGACTCATGGTTATAAGGGGATTTTCAAAATCAATTTCAATCAGAAAAGAGATCGCATTCAGAATATATCCTTCTATGGGAAAAACAAAGGACTCCCTTCAGACATTCTCATCAACGTTTTCGCCCTGGGTGGGAATAAGCTGGTATTTCCTGCTGAAACTGGTATTTTCAACTATGACCCTTCAAAAGATGCGTTTGTCAGTGATGCAGATATGGAGCCCTACTTCTCCAAAAACGTTCACGTCCGTGCCATGGCGCACGACCTGAGCGGCAATGTCTTTTTTCTCAATGACAATGAACTGGGCTACCTGGAAAGAACCCAATACGGAAGCTACCATAAACACACCGCTGCTTTTACCAAAATACGAAAGTACCTCTCGGATGACCTGGAAAACATAAGTGTCATTGACCACCAGAATGTCTTCTTTGGTGCAAAAGAAGGCTTTGTACATTTCAACCCCAGCGTAAAGTACCAGAGAGATCAACCCTTCAGAACGTTTATAAGAAGCATTGAAGCTACTACAGACGAGGAGCACCTGATCTATGGAGGCACCGGCCAATTGGCTTCAGACGAGCCTGTTTCGCTCTCAGCTTATTTTTCGTCGCTCAAGTTTAGGTTTGCTTCACCATACTATGACGGGCAGGATCAGATTCTCTTTCAGTATCAACTTGAAAATTTTGAGAAGGACTGGTCTGAGTGGAACACCGTGACCGAAAAGGAATACACCAACCTCTCTGAAGGGTTGTACACTTTTAAAGTGCGTGCCAAAAACGTATTCGGGGACATCAGTGAGGAAGCGAGCTTCCAACTGAAGGTATACCCACCCTGGTACAGGTCTAAGCTGGCATACGGGTTTTACGGACTTGGTCTGCTGGTCATTTTCGGAGCTTCTATGCTGGTGCTGAGCATGAGGCACAGTTATGAAAAAAAGAAACTTACTTTAAAGCAAAAGCGCGAACTCTTACAAAAGGAAAATGAAATCGTGGAGGTCTCCAAAAAATCGGAAGAACAGATCACTAAACTCAGAAATGACAAACTCCGCTCAGAAATCGATCACAAGAACCGTGAACTGGCCACTACCACCATGCACCTCATCAATAAGAACGAGTTTATGCTCCAAATAAGAGATGCGATCAAAGAAACTTCCAAGTCCGGATCAAAGGACAATTTCAAAAAGATCATCAGAGACATAGACCGAAACCTCTCGGAAGACGAGGGCTGGGAACAGTTCACCAAGCATTTTGATCAGGTACACGGGGACTTCCTGTCCAATATTAAAAAAGACAACCCATCCCTCACTCCGCAGGAAATCAAACTATGTGCCTATCTGAGAATGAATATGAGTTCGAAAGAGATTGCCAACTTACTGAACATCTCCGTACGCGGAGTGGAGATCAGCCGATACAGGCTCAGGAAAAAACTGGACATTAGCAGAGAGACTAACCTCGTGGATTATATGTTGGAATATTCCTGATTCCAAAAAATCAATTGAACTGAGGGAAGTTGGCCTTTAATATATTCATCAGACTTTCTTCATCCAGGTATTTATTGGCAAAAGCGCCCACATTCGGGTCCGCCTCAGCCTTTTTCTTGTCATCGGGGTTCAGAGAAGTGGTGAGCATCACCACCACAATTTGCGCTTTCTGATCCTCTGAGAGCTTATTATACTCATATAAGAAACTCCAACCATCCATTCCCGGCATGTTAATATCCAGCAAGATCAGGTTGGGTCTTGGATGCTCTCCATTCACCGAGGTTTTTAGAAAATCCAGGGCATCGTACCCGGTTAAGACGGTTTCGACACGACCAGCGCACTGCATTTTATTAATCAGGCGCTCGTGAAAGAAATTACAATCCTCATCATCATCTACAAGAAGAATACAATCAACTTTCGGTTTCATTTTTTATCTCGTTTGTATCAATGGTAAAATAAAATACACTCCCTTCTCCGGGTTCTGATTCTACCCAAATCTTCCCATTATGAAGCTCAACGATCTTCTTACAATGGGACAGCCCTATCCCCGTACCATCAAATGTCTTTCGGGAATGTAGGCGTTTGAACATTACAAAAACCTCTTCAATATATTCAGGGCCTATCCCAATTCCATTATCCCTTACGGAAAAAATCCATGCACGACCATGTTTCTTGCTTTTTATCTCAATAACTGGTACTCTATCCGGCTTTCTGAACTTAATGCCATTGGTGATCAGATTTTGAAGCAGCAACTCAATCTCAGTGGGGTAACCTGAAATCGTTGGCAATTTACCAACTGTAATTGTAGCCTGGCTATTCTTAATTAAAGAATCTAAACTCAAGAGAACGTTTTTCATGGATTGATTTAAATCCACAGTCTCAAACTCCTTTGGACTGCTCAAACGCGCATAATCCAATAACCCGGCAATCAATGTTTCCATTCTGTTCAATGCGCTCAAAATGGTATCCGAATATCTCCTGGCACCAGTATCCAGGTTTTCACCGTAATCTTCAAAAAGAATGTTTAAGTAGTTCTTTATGGTCAAAATCGGTTCTCTCAGGTCATGGGACGCTATATAGGCAAACTGTTCCATCTCAGCACTCTTAGATTCCAATATGGCATAATTTTTTAATTTTTCCTCATTTCGCTTTCGTTCGGTGATGTCCACGCTTACGCCTAAAAGTCCTGTCACGTTACCCTCAGAGTTCACAATGGGTATTTTGGAAGTCAGAAACCAGTGTTTGTTGTTTTCACCCAAATCCATACTTGTTTCCCTGGACAATATGGGAATGCCGGTCTTCATCACCTCCACGTCTTCCTTTCTGGAAATATCTGCAGACTCCTTTGGAAACAACTCATGGTCCGTCTTCCCTATCACGGTAGAAGAATCCTCCAGTCCCATCAGTTCCAACTCACTCTTATTGATCATCGTCTTGCGCGAGAGAAGATCCTTGGTGTAAATATTAATAGGAATGTTATCTATCAGCATCTGAAGCAAAGCGCTTTCTTCAGAAATTTTGATTTCAGCCCGCTTCCTCACATCAATGTCCTGAAAGGTACCCCTCAACCTTATCACTTTGCCATCCCTGAGAATGGGGGTTCCGATCGACTTGACCCATTTATCCTCTCCAGTAGCCGTGACAATCATCAGTTCCACATCGTAGGGTTCTCCTGTGGCAATACACCGCTCCACGGTAGTTTCAATATTGGCCCTATGTTTCCCTTCTTTGAAAAAATTAATACCCGTAGCCAAATCAGGCTCAAAATCCGGGGGCACCCCATGAAGCTCCTTGGTCATATCAGACCAGGCTACTTTCTGAGCTTCCAAATCCACCTCCCAGGTGCCGATTCTGGCCGCACTGGTGGTCGCATTCAAAAGTTCCACTTTCTCCGCCAAAAGGGCCGTTCGTTCTATCACTATTTTCTCCAGGTTCGCATTGGTATCTCTCAGTGCCCGGGCAACCTGAGACCTTCTGATGTCTGTGCTGTTCAGTTCCATAGCAATGATGGAAATGAAGACCAGTGCAATCATAAGAATGGACAATCCGAAAATGGTGAGACCAGTCTCGGGGCTTATCTGCCCGGTCTCCCAGTAGTTAATCACCAGATAGCCCAAAACGAGTATGGATCCACCTATCAGCGGAAACATTCGCTTGGCAAGTAGATTGCCTGGCTTTTTACCTATCAAAAGTCTGGTAAAGCCCAGTGAAGGGTGAATCAATGAAGACACCATAGAACCCAGAAAAAATAAGACAGAAGTATGGATGGCCATGGATGATATAAACACGAGCTTTCCCTCCCCGGAAATTCCGTATACAAATCCTATAATGGCAAAGAAGGAAATTACTGTCACGCAATGAAGCAGATACTGGCTCACTTTACGCCATATGAGAGCTTCAGTGTAGATACCGATGTGAGCCAGTGCTAAAAGCATGAAACAGAGGGCTGTACCTGCCGACATAAGTCCGGGAACAAAAAAACTTTGAAGACCTATTTGAAGCCCTGTGAGGTTTTCGAGAAACGACAGACATGCAACAACAAGCAGAATGCCTGCAAGAGGGATTTTGAAGAAGTCTTTCCTATAATAGGTACTTAGGAGCACCCCGCCTGTTAAGAAGAAACAGAGGGCTGTATTGAACTTCATGGAGGGCCAAGACTGGACAATTATCTGAACTGACTCTATGCCCTGCAGCCAGCCGTACATTACCACCAAGGCGGTCAGAAGGGTGAGGTAAGCTGCGCCTCTGTAGATTAATGAAAATTGGTAATTCATCTATTTTGTTTTCACCAGAACAGCATCTGTAATATACAAAAAGCCATTGACTGGAATTCAAAACTGCAAGATGAGCAAAAACTTTACCTTTTCTAAAAATATCGGGGGGTTACGATCTTTGACTTAGAGAATACAAATCGGTAATTGAGCATTATCTCATGAGAGCCGGTGGTTACCTGACTTAGCTCGGAGAGGGTATAGTCATAGGCATACCCCAGCTTGAGTTGAGGAGAGAGCTGAATATCCAGCAAAAGGCTGAGTGCGTCAAATGATCGGTATGAAACACCGATCCATAGCTTATCATCCAGGATCAGGTTGGCATTAAAGTCGAATTCAACAGGTGCCCCACCCACAGATTTCACCAGCACACTGGGCTTCAATTTTACCAGTGGAGATAAGTCCACCAAAAACCCGAAGGTTCCAAAAAAGTGAGGAACTTCCACGGAACTGAAGCCATCAGCATTATTAGCATCTCCCTCTCCTGCCCAGGAGTTTTTGAGGGCGGTGGGTACTGATATACCTGCATAGTAGCGTTTGCCATATAGGTAAAGCCCCAGTCCAAAGTTTGGCAAAAGAGCCGAGCCACTATACTGGAGATTGGGGTCATTGGCTCCTATCTCATCATAATTCACCTTTGAAGAAGTTAAACCTCCCTGAAGCCCCATGGAAAGCATGGCATTACGCATCTGAATTCTGTACGCATACGACAAATTCAAAGTGCTTTGGGTGGTAACTCCTATTCGGTCGCAAGAAAAAACAGCGCCCAAGGCGATGTTTTTATCTGGAATCGGTGAATGAATGGAAAAGGTGTGCGTCACAGGTGCTCCATCGATCCCCACCCACTGGATCCTGGAAAGTGCCGTGGCACTGATAGACTCATGACTCCCAGCGTATGCGGGGTTGAGCACCAATCCATTAAACATATACTGAGTGAACATGGGACGCTGCTGGGCCCGTGTTGTGAGATTTAAGAAGAAAAAAAATAATGCAAAAATGGTGATTGTCCGCAAAAAGTTCATGAGGACGAAGCTACCCTCAAAGCAGATCAACAGCTCCTGATTTTCGACAACAAGGGGTACTTTCGGGTTAGAAATAGTTATTTCAGCGGTGATTCACAAAATACTACCGTCGGGCTGCGGGTTAGCTTCGGCGAATGGTTATTTCATCTCAAATTTGATTAGGATATTTCCTGGCAAATCCCGGTCATTCTCAGGAGGCCATCATCCAAAAACACCTTGCCGTGCTCCTTAAATTTCTTAGTCCCGGATTTACAAATCACCCGGTACTGGGTGTGATATTCGCCCCTGTCTGCAATCGCGCGATTAAGCAATCCCCGCACTCGTGTGACGTCATCAGGGTGTATCACATCGAAAAATGCTTCTCCATCTCCAGTGAAATCTGATTCGTCATACTCGAAAAGCTCAAACATCTGATCATTCCACTCCAAACGGTTGTTTCGCTCTATCCAATGCCAGAAACCAATCTTTCCAGTCTCAATGGCCATTTCCAACAGTTGCTTACTCTTTCTATGGTCGTCCTCAAGTCTCTTTCTATCGGTAATCACTTCAGTGGACATAATAACTCCACCTATCACTCCGAATTTATCAAACCAGGGTAGAATCTCCCACTTAAGCCAAATGACGCTCCCGTCTTTTTTGATCAGTCGATCTTCCTCATTTCGAAGCTTCTCACCCTTCAGCGCTCTTCGGTGATAAGATGCCCATTTATCCATGTTCTCCGTTCCGTAGAACACCTCATAGTAACTTGAGCCTGTAATGTCATTCTCAGCCAACCCATAATCTCTGTACCACCTGTCACTGACCACCAGAAATTTCATCTCGCGATCAAACAAAGCAATTGCGCCAGGCGCATATTTCACAAATACAGACAGTAGATTTTGGGCGTGTTTCCGCTCCGAAATCTCCTTGATGAGCTCGATAGAGAGCATCTCCGAATGTCCATTAAAGGGTTTTCTTTCACCAATTTCTTCCATAATGTTCCTTTCGTCTAACGACATACGCAACTAAAGCAGCCCGATAGGGCGCCAATCTTACACCATGGTTGGAAAAATGGTCAGGGAATTACAGGGTCTTAATACTCTCCATCAGATGTGCTCTGTATGAAGTACTTACAGGGATGATTTTATCCGCTATCTGAAGATTTCCCTGGTCAATATTTTTTATTTTATCAATACGAACGATGAAGGAGCGATGCACCCTTACAAACTCACTATCTGGGAGGCTTTCCTCGGTATCTTTCAGTTTGCCGTAGACTACGTGCGTTTTCTCCTTGGTATGAATCTTCACATAGTCCCCGTATGCTTCCACATAAAGAACATCCTTCAGATCAAGGTTAACCAGCAGTGAATCTGATTTCACAAAAAGATGTTTGGAGTCTGAAGTGACGGGCGCCTTGCCATCTATGTTGGCTTTGGCTTTGGTCACGGCTTTGAGAAACCTTGCAAAATTCTCTATGGGCTTAACCAAATAGTCGGCCACATCAAACTCAAATGCCTGCACGGCAAATTTCTCCTGTGAGGTAATCAAAATAACCTGAGGCTTCACCTGAAGGCTTGCCAAAATTTCCATACCCGTCAGGTCTGGCATCTGAACATCCAGAAAAACAATGTCTGGCTTCAATTCGACTATAGCCGTCGCGCCTTTGATTGAATTTTGATAGGTGCCTACCAACTTTAGAAAATCGGTTTTTTCAACTAGTGAAGAAACGATCTTCAATGCCACCATATCATCGTCTATTGCAATACAAGTAAGCCGTTCCATTATATCAAATCTAATAAGTTTTCATTGCTTGATCCACCGCTTTTGTGAACATTTCCAAACTTTCCACTGGCTTGTAGAGGTATTCAGAGATGCGATTCTTGAAGAGTTCTGATTTATAGTTCCGTTCTGTGGTAACCACGATGATTTTGGGCATATAATCCAGCACCTCCAGCATTTCGTAACCATCCAGCCCGGGCATCATCAAATCGAGAAAAATCAAGTCAGGCTTATGTTTGGTAACGGCTAGCGCACCATCCGCAGATCCTGAACTCTCTTCTACAAGAATGAGTCTTACATCCTGCCTGATCAATCCCTTTAGGATCGCTCGTGAGGCAAAATCGTCATCTATTATTACACATCTGATTTGCTTAGTCATACTTTATATTTCTTTAGATTTTCCAGTGCTTCATCAGCACTTTCCATGAACTCATTTAGCCTGGTTTCCAGTTCGGTATGATCCTCGCCAGTAGTAATTTCTTCTATGTACTGCAGCGCCTCCGCAATATCCTGTCGCTGAAGGCTCGCAAAATTGGGTTTCATCTTATGGGCAATCCGGCCAATCAACTCAGCATCCTCCTGGATCATGGCTTTCCTGAGATCATCCATGTCCATGGTAAGGGATACCAATATAGTCTGAAAAATATCTTTCACAAGTGAGAAATCCCCACCAGTAATTCCAAACAGGTAAGGAAATTCATTCTTACTCAAGGTTACACTGGCCTTGAAAACCGGTGTTTTGTAAGCCACTACTCTGCAATCAAATAACAAACGCAGGGTGGCTTCACTCTCAATGCTAAATTCACGTTCGCTCCCCATCCTATCCGCCAACACTTTATAGCCCGCCGGTTCCGGGGCGCCAGAGATTTCGATTTCCAGTTGTTCTTGTTTCGGCAAATAGTCAAAGGCCACCTGCACATGCCCGCTCTTCTGCTCCGTCAGCAGGTATCCTAACGCCTGGAAGACTACCTGGAGGATGCCTAAGCGATCCCCAATCAGGAACTTGGATTCAAAACTCACCACCGAGGTAAGCTTTAGCCCTCTTGATTTCATCATATTTGCGAAACACATCTCCACAGCCACGCTAATGTGTTCTACCCTAAAAGGCACCTCCTCCCTTGGGAAATTGATTTGTGAGTGGTGAACACCATGGATAAACCGATCGAAATAAGCCATAATGAGCCCTCTGGCAGGTGATACTTCCTTCTCACCTCTTTCAGATAACGACAGCTCTTTCAGGATATCCAGCGGCGTAGAGATTTTCAGGATAAACTCACGTAATTTCTCTTCGCTCTCTTCATCCTCAATAAAGGTAACTGATTGTGTGCGATCTTCTATGAAAAGTATAATCTGAGCCCCATTTGATCCCTTGGAGGAGTGGGTCAACTGCAAATCATAAACGGCCTCTGTGCCTCCCATATTCAGGCGAACACCGTGCATATTAAGATCCTCATTCAGGAGCAGTTGATCTCTTAGGGACGGTTTTTGGAGAAATGATTCAGTATCAAAAAGATCATACCCGACCGGGATGGGTGCCAGGGTATCGCATGATGCCAAAACTTTACCATCGGAAGATGCCAGAATAATCTGAGCGGAACCTTTCAGGTGTTGATACTTTATTTCTTCTAGGCTTAATGGCATCTCCTGCTTTTTTCTTCAAAAATACCCCTTAGATACTCTTTATGTAAGGATACTCGGTGAGTGTTACTCAATGCATGTTCAATACCTATCATTTCCAGTTCAAGTCTCCTGTATCCCGACATGTGTCAAAGCTTCTATTAAGCCCCCAAGTAAATCAGAAAGGCGACTGAAATCTACCGGGGATATATCCCCTCTTAGTTGCTTCAAAAGAGGCGTCAAATCTGGTATGATACCACCGGTATTGAGTTTGGTCAGCGCCTCAACCCTGGCCTCTCTCATATGATGGTCGCCACCTTCCAGGGCAAAACGCAGATCACTGAGCAATCTGAGAAACTCGACCGAATAATAAATGAAAAGCTCCCTTTTGAAATCCTCATCTCCAAGACTCATCTGTGCGATAGCTTCCTGACTAATCACCTCCCTGATTATCGTAGAATCCGCCTGATCATACCGAATGGATTCGCCAACAATTTTCGAATAAAGTTCATCCGGATCAAACGGCTTGCTAATGTACCCGTTCATTCCGGCCGAGAGTGCCTTCTCCTGGACCCCAAGCAAAACCGAGGCTGTGAGTGCATAAATTGGAATAGCTTTCAAATGAGCGTTATTCAGTTTCCTGATTTCTCTGGTTGCTTCAAACCCATCCATGATGGGCATTTGGATGTCCATGAGAATCATGCTGTAATCCTTTTTACCCGCCATCTGTAGGGCTTCCAACCCATTGACAGCAAAATCATATTTAAACCCCCATCTGTCCAGAAATTTGGCAAGAATCTCCCGGTTTGTTTTGTGATCTTCCGCCACCAATAACTTGATTCCGGTATTCGAATCTGGTGATGGAACCGCACCTACTTCTGAGTAGTCCTGCTTAAGTGACTTCAGAGAACCGATAGGCAGCTTCAGGTCAAAGGTGAAAACGGACCCATTATCCACCTCACTTTCCACTGACACGTCCGAATCCATCATTTTAAGCAATTCCCTGGTAATGGCCAGTCCCAGCCCGGTTCCTCCAAATTTTCTGGCGACATTGGTGCTGGCCTGGGTGAAATTTTCAAAAATAGTGTCAATCTTGTCACCTGGGATTCCAATTCCTGTATCCGTGATAGTGAAACACAGCACTATCTCCTTTCCCACTCGCTCCTTTTCTACGATTTCGAACTTGACCATGCCTTCTTCTGTGAATTTGATGGCATTGCCCAGGAGGTTAGTCAGGATTTGAGTAATGCGAACAGGGTCTCCTACAAAGTTTTCAGGTAAGCCATTTTGATAATCAAGCAAAAACACCAGTCTCTTCTCATTGGTGCGAATAAGCATGGTCTGATAGACGTTCATGGCCACTTCCTTGAGATTGAAATCAATCAATTCAAGCTCCATCTTACCCGCCTCTATTTTGTTAAAATCGAGAATATCATTGATTAAAACCAAAAGATTTGAACTGGAAAACTTCAATAGCTTAAGGTTTTCCAACTGATCGGGCCTTGGATTTTCATATAACATGATGTTAGAAATACCAATGATGGCGTTCATCGGGGTCCTGATCTCATGGCTCATGGAGGATAAGAAGAATTCCTTCGCCTGTGACGCCTTTTCAGCCTCATTCTTTGCCAACTTCAGCTCTTCCTCCTGGGTAATCTGCCGGGTAATGTCTTCCGTGAAAACAATAATTCCCCCGATTTCTTTGTTGGATGCATACCATGGACGCACTTCCCACCTGAGCCATCGGCTCTGTCCATCCTCCATCTCAAACAGCTCTCTTTCCTTTCGGGATTCCTTGCCCTGAAGCCCGGCTTCATAGGCCCTCTTCCAGGTATCGGGTATCTTGGGAAACACCTCATAATGGTGCAACCCGATGAGGTCACGGTCTCCCAGGTGATAGTCCGCCTTCCACTGACTACTCACAGCCAGATAAGTGAGGTTTTCATCTAACATGGCAATAGCTGCCGGGGCAGAAAGCACAAAAGCCCGCAAGACATCCTGCTCTGACCGTAATCGACGCTCATATAGCTGCTTCTCAATATTAAATCCTATCCAGCCAGCCAGAATATTCACAAAGTCCGTCTCATTAGAATCGAAAAATTCTGCACGCTGCTGGGTAGAACCAAAACTTATCGTCCCATAGAGTGTCCCATTCACCGAGATACTGGTTCCAATGAAGGACTGTACATTGAATGCCTTGAAGGTGCTGACCTCATTGAACTCAGATTGGCCTACATTCTCCACGGCTATGGTTTTCCCATGATCGTAGATCAGCTGACTGAAAGTATTCTCAAAGGGAAACTTGTCCCCTTCTTTGATCGGTACGGGCTCAACTGAATAATACTTTCTAATCGTCACATAATCCCCAGCTACATGACTAATGATCCCGGAAGGCATTTTGAGGTACTCGCATGAGATCTTCAAGGCCTCTCCAATCTGCTGATCCATTGTCAAACTTGTATTGGAAAATATGATATTCAGGAGCTGTAATCCTTCCCGATACCCTTCGGCATTACTCAGGATCTTCTTCTCGTAGGAGATGTCCCGCGCAAATACGGACACCCCTGTAATGTCGCCCTCTTCATTTTTGATGGGGTTAAAAAACTTCTGGAAATATCGCCTTACTCCATTATGCGTCAGCTGGTATTCAACATTAAATTTTTTCCCATCAAGAGATTTCATGTAATGCTGAAGCAGGTCCTGAAACATTTTATCACCAACATCCAGGCCACTTTCACCAATTTGGGGTTCACGGCCAACCAGCCATTTAATCAATGCTTTGTAAGTTCCGTTGGCAATTTTGTATCGCAGCTTTCTATCCACCGACCAGATGGCATCCTCAGTGTTTTCGATGAGCGCCTCAATGTTTTCCTTACTTTTTTGAACCTGCAGCTCATTGAACTTTCTCTTAGAAATATCTCTGGATGAAGTCTGAAAAGACATCACTTCCCCATCGACGATAATGGGTTTGGTATAGGACTCCAGCCACAGATAATTGCCGGCGCTGGTCCTCATGCGATACTGAACCCCGCCTACTTCCTTTCCCTTGAGCGTTTGCATGTGCGGGTTTTCCTTTAAGCGCTCAGCATCTTCGGGATGCATGAAATCATAGGGGTTCTTTCCGACCATTTCCTGCTGATCAAACCCTAACAGTTCTTTTACGGATGAAGACACATAGATATAGGTGGCATCAGGTTCATGCAGGCAAATGAGGTCCTTTGAGTTTTCTGAAAGCAGCCGAAACACACGCTGTTGCTCATTCAGCTCAGTGACATCCCTGGCCACCGCCATCACCCGAATGAGTTTCCCTTGCTCATCAAAATCTATCACCACATTCTGACCAATCATTCGCTCCTCACCCCACCGTGTGATCATTGGGAATTCATAATAGCTTTTAGGCTGTCTGTTTTTTCTCTGCTGGTCATAAAATGCAAGCATTGCTGACCTGGTGCTTTCTTTAACCAGCTTTAGGTAATTCATTTCTGCCAACTCCTCCGCGCTATAGCCACTAAGCTGCTGAAGTTTGATATTCGAAAACTTGAAGCATCCTTTTGAATCCAGCTCATAGATCATATCATCCATGTGATTCACCAAATCCTGAAACTTCTGCTGGCTTTTTAACAGTTCGACATTCTTACTTCTCACGTTCAAAATAGCCATCACATGCTGAGCGAGCGTTTTCAGCGCCTCCCTCTGGCCCACAGAAAGCTGATTGGGCTTATGGTCTATCACGCATAAGGTACCCAGTGCATGCCCCTGTGGATCTACCAGTGGTACGCCGGCGTAGAACCTTACATAGGGTTCACCGATGGCCAGAGGATTATCATGGAAACGCTCATCTTCAGAGGCATCCGGCACCTCCAGAATTTCCGCGGGGTTGTTGATCGCATGAGCGCAATAAGCCACATCCCGTGAGGTGTACTCCACATCCAGGCCGTAGTGTGATTTAAACCATTGCCTTTTTTCATCTACAAGTGTAATGAGGGAGATGGGCACCTGACATATTTCGCTGGCCAATTTGGTGACATTATCGAACTCTTCTTCCGGGAGGGTATCTAGAATCTTCAGTTCCCGGAGGGCTTCCAGTCGGCTGTGTTCGTTGGCAGGTATTTCAGGTATTCGCATTCAATAGTCTTCGCTGAAGATTTAAAGATAATGCGCACCAAACAATTAGGATAATATTAATGGATATATAAAAAAAGCCTTCCGATAAATCGGAAGGCTCCATTAGTCCCAACCATAGATCATATCCAACCATGAATCTATAAGGCAAAAGTATGGATTCCCCCTTGCCGGAAAATCATTCACTCGTTGAGTGGGTGGTTTTACTCGTTGAGTCACACACGGCATTCGGTGGGTAGGTTTGGCTGGCTTTATCTTATTCCAATGTTTCTTTAGCAAAGACCATAAAAAAAGCCCCCTGATAAATCAGAAGGCTTTATTAGTCCCAACCATAGATCATATCCAACCATGAATCTATAACCCAAATGTAGGGATTTCACTTGCTGGAGAATCATGCACTCGTTGAGTGGCGGATTTTACTCGTTGAGTCACCCACAGCATTCGGTGAGTAGGTCTGGCTGGCATTATTCTTACCCCAGTGTTTCTTTAACAAAGACCATAAAAAAAAGCCCCCTGATAAACCAGGAGGCTTTATTAGTTCCAACCAACAGATTCTCATATCCAACCATTCGAATCTGCGTTACGAAAGTAACTTATCCTTTTCTTCATTCCGGAGGACTCGATGAAGGGCCCGTTAAGTCGTCGGAAGCAGTTATCTATTCACTACGACAAACCCTGAAATCGCGTCACTTCCATCCCCTAATTGAATCAGGTAATAATAAGTACCCGATGGCACATTGTTACCAGTACCTATTCGCAAACCAGCGTTGACTTCACTCGCCCATACATTGTTCTGATTGTCATACCCCCTGATTTCAAATACTTTATTTCCCCACCTGTTGAAAATCTGAACCGTGTTATTCGGATAGTTTTCAATGTCTTTGATATAAAAGAAGTCATTGATACCGTCACCATCGGGAGTAAAGCCTTTACGAGGCTCAACTTTGGCACACTGATCCGTATCCAGATAGTTGGGAGCACCATCGTCATCACAATCATCATTCCTCGGATCTCCATCATCATTCGTGTCTTCATCCTTAGTGTCTATCCCGTCGCCATCGTCATCTGTATCCAGGTAATCAGGAGTGCCGTCTCCGTCAGAATCATCGTTGGTAGGGTCTCCATCACCATTCACATCCTCATCCGAATCGAGCACCCCATCTCCGTCCGTATCACAGCTATCATCATCCTGGAAGTTTGGAGTGCCATCGCCATCGCAATCGTCGTTGTATGGATTACCATCTCCGTTTGTATCTTCCTCATTATCATTCAGGCCATCTCCGTCCGTATCACATGGATCTGAGTCAAGGTAATTTGGTGTACCATCTGCATCACAGTCGTCGTTGGTAGGATCACCATCTCCATCAGTATCTTCATCCTCATCCAAAATTCCGTCTCCGTCAGTGTCACAACTATCACCATCCTGGAAGTTTGGAGTGCCATCGCCATCGCAATCGTCGTTGTATGGATTGCCATCTCCGTCTGTATCTTCTTCAGTGTCATTCAGGCCGTCTCCGTCTGTATCACATGGATCTGAGTCAAGATAATTTGGCGTACCATCTGCATCACAGTCGTCGTTGGTAGGATCGCCATCCCCGTCAGTATCTTCATCCTCTGTGAGGATGCCATCGCCATCGTCATCTGTGTCCAGGTAATCAGGGGTTCCGTCACCATCAGAATCGTCGTTATCAGGATCGCCATCACCATCTATATCTTCTTCTGCGTCAGTAACTCCGTCACCATCAGTATCGGTGCCATCATCACAAACATCCGGATCCTGGAAGTTGGGAGTACCATCGCCATCGCAATCGTCGTTGTATGGATTGCCATCTCCGTCTGTATCTTCCTCACTATCATCCAGGCCGTCTCCGTCTGTATCACATGGGTCTGAGTCAAGATAATTTGGCGTACCATCTGCATCACAGTCGTCGTTGGTAGGATCGCCATCTCCATCGATATCTTCATCCTCTGTAAGTATGCCATCCCCATCGTCATCTGTATCCAGGTAATCAGGGGTTCCGTCACCATCCGTATCGTCGTTATCAGGATCGCCATCACCATCCAAATCTTCTTCTACGTCAGTAACTCCATCACCATCAGTATCGGTGCCATCATCGCAAACATCCGGATCCTGGAAGTTGGGAGTACCGTCGCCATCGCAATCGTCGTTGTATGGATTGCCATCTCCGTCTGTATCTTCCTTACTGTCATCCAGGCCGTCTCCGTCTGTATCACATGGGTCTGAGTCAAGATAATTTGGCGTACCATCAGTATCACAGTCGTCGTTGGTAGGATCGCCATCTCCGTCAGTATCCTCATCCTCTGTAAGGATGCCATCGCCATCGTCATCTGTATCCAGGTAATCAGGGGTTCCGTCACCATCCGTATCGTCGTTATCAGGATCGCCATCACCATCTATGTCTTCTTCTGCGTCCGATACACCATCACCATCGGTATCGCAAAACTGCAGATCACTTAAGGAAGCGTCTATGTCGCCGGTAGATTTACAGCTCCCAACGATCACCCTCAAATCATTATAACTGCCCGCAGTTAAGCCGCTGATATTGGCCGATCCGGAAAGAATGGATACACCGCTAAACACTTTTTCATTTAGGTTTTCATCCGAATAAGTGATGCTATACGATCCATCCGGAATATCCTGGAAAGTAAGAGCAAGGTTTCCATCCATCCCACCACAGGTAGTTGGATTTACCGCGTTTACCGAGACTATAACCATCTCCGGAGCCTGACCTACGATCACGCTACTCAAAGTATTAGATTGACATTCCTTTGAAATTACATAAATGGAAGTGTACTCCCCTGGCGCAAGGTTTGATATCAAAATATAACCAGATCCATCACTACGCACATAGAGGGTGTCTTTTTGACTATTACTGGTGTAATGCAGCTCATAATCAGTACTCACCTCAAGGCCGGTCAACTTAATACTGCCGTTATCAGCCTCGCAAGACAATGGAACGGTTACGTTCTCCAGAGCGATCACCGCATTGTCTGGACTGTTCAAGTCCACCGAAAGGGCATTTGAAATACATCCGTCAATTTCAACAGTGATGTCGGAATAATCCCCTGCTGACAAGTCTTCCAAAGCATAGTTACCCCAACTATCAGCGACTATATTGTCATTGATCTCAGCACCCGAGTTTATCCGATAGCTCAAGGTATAACTAACTCCTGGGGTTAGGCCTTCAATTTCAATCTTACCGTCGGTACCATTACATGTTGTTGGGTGGACATATGCCCAGATGCTGATATCCGGTGGGTTGAGTGCAATCGTTTCGATTGTATTTGACCTACAATTTGATTCACTTTCAGAAACAGAGAGATTGCTATAAGAACCGGACGTCAGGTTACTGATTTCAATTACTCCTGCAGCATCGGCTAACAACGGCGAGTCAGAAGTCACTTCAACTCCATTCTTGAAATATGCGTAGTTGTATGAAACCGAAGGTGTCAATCCCGATAGTTTGATAAATCCATCAAATGAAGCACAAGAGGTAGGATTCAATTGGCTATTAAAACTTATTTCAGGACTTCCCGGATCATTCAATGAGATCGGAGATCGGACAATATTAGATGAGCATCCTGAAAGCTCAATGCTAAAATTTTGGTAGGATCCGGCGCTAAGGTTATTAATCAACAAGACTCCTGATGAAGAGACTATAACGCTCGATATGATGGAACCATTAAAATCATATTGCACATTATAACTACCATCCGGGATAGTACCACCCAATGAAATCCAGCCATCTGCTTCGCCACATATAGATGGGTTTGCAAAGTCGGTCACCGAAATCACCGGAGTTACTGGTTCATCGAGATCGATAACGGCGGATAATTGATTCGAAACGCATCCAACTCGATTTACCGTGAAGTCTTTGTAAGTACCTGATCTAAGCCCGGTTATTTCAATTACTCCACTTCCATTACTCGTTATTGTGGTTGAAACATTTAAGTCATCCGCCAAAAATGAAACTCCATACTCTCTGTTAGCACTTAATCCGGTCAGTCTGATAAAACCATCGGCCCCATCGCAAATCGTTGGATCACTAGTGGTACCAAAAGCTATCTCAGGAGCGCCAGTATCCTCGATCTCTGCAGATTCAATTGTATTAGATTGACAACCAGAAGACTCATTTGTTAAACTAATAAATTGGTAAATACCCGCAGAAAGTCCAGAAATTTCCACTATTCCTGCTCCACTGGCTGTAATCGATTGTGTAGATCTTAGAATTCTCCCTACGTAGGTATACTCGTAGGTATATTTAGATCCGGGTATTAAACCTCCAATTTTGATCACTCCATCGGAGGCGTTACAAGAACTGGTCGAATTGACTGAATTCAAGTTAATCTCCGGGGACGCAGGATCAGTCAGAACTACTGATTCAGAAATAGTGTTGGACTCGCAACCTGATATTTTAACTTTAAAGTTGCTATAATAACCAACCGATAGATTCTCAATTTCTATTCTTCCCGAAACAGCCAGCATTGAACCAGATATGATTCTTCCATTGTACAGATAGGATACGGTATATCGAGCAGAGTTCAATAATCCGTCAAGGATAATTACTCCATCGCTTGTACTACATGCTGAAGGATTTGTTGAGCTTAACACACTAATGGTAGAAACAGCTGGTTCTTCCAGGACAATGCTCCCACTTAGCTCATTTGACTGGCATTCATTGGATTGAGAAACCACGAAAATGTTTCTGTATTCACCAGCTCCGAGTTCTCTGATCAACAAGGTTCCGCTTGCATTGGAACTTATTGTTGTAGATATATCCACACTGTTCACTGTATAATTTACAGTATAACTTGAATTTGCACTTAGGCCTATAAGCTGAATACTGCCATTGAGTACATCACAGTTACTAGGATCGCTTGTAGTTCCCTTAGAAATTGTTTCAGGGGAAGGAGCTGACATAGTGACGTCCACATCTTCCAGGGAAGTGCAGCCATTTACAGATATGGCGATATCATTATACACCCCAGCTTCAATATTGCCAATAGTAGCCGCATTGCTCACTACGCTGACATTGTCAAATGTTTGATCTGAAGCTGATCCATCTCTATAAGTGAGCGTGTAGATGCCGTCAGGCACATTGGTAAAACTTAGAAGAAGGCTACCATCAGTACCTGAGCACGTTCCTGGATCATTGCTACTGTCCAGCGCAATTGTTGGCGTTGTATTGACCGTGACCGTAACCTCTAATCGCTCAGAGGATTCAGCACCATCCTCTGTCTGACTTGCATAATATTTTGTTCCGCTTACTAAACTGGTGGCCTCTGATAAGGGTGAACCACCTGTTGGGTTAGAATACCATTTTATATTCGATCCAGTTACCACCAGATTAGCGATCGTTGGGTTATCTGCTGTACAGAAACTCTGCGAACTTTCACCAGTTGGTGCCAATATTGAAGTATTGACAATTAGCTCACCTGTGGTCGAATCACTGGTGCTGTTGCCTGCCGCATCGGTTACTGTGGCAGTCACCGAATAGGTGTTTTCTGCCAAAGCATCACCCGCAGGAATCGTCAGACTCCAAGTGCCATCGCCATTGTCAACCAGGTTGCCATCTCCAGCCGTATAGGTGACTCCATCTACGGTGACCGTCAGGGTTTCTCCTGCGCCAACGGTCGCTGTGCCCGTGATCGTAGGGGTAGTGTCATTCGTCGTCTGACTCACTACCGTCGGAACCGTAGACGGGGCAGTCGTGTCAATCGTTAATTCATTGGTGGTCGCATCACTGGTGCTGTTGCCTGCTGCGTCTGTAACCGTGGCGGTCACCGCATAAGCTCCTTCGGTCGTGATCGCATTGCCACCTGGAATGGTTAAACTCCAGCTCGTTCCTGTCAACGTCAGGTTGCCATCTCCAGCCGTATAGGTGACTCCATCTACGGTGACCGTCAGGGTTTCTCCTGCGCCCACAGTCGCTGTACCACTGATGGTTGGAGTGGTATCGTTGGTGGTCAGGGCCGTAACTGTTGGCGCGGTGGCCGGGGCAGTCGTGTCAATCGTTAATTCATTGGTGGTCGCATCACTGGTGCTGTTGCCTGCTGCGTCTGTAACCGTGGCGGTCACCGCATAAGCTCCTTCGGTCGTGATCGCATTGCCACCTGGAATGGTCAAACTCCAGCTCGTTCCTGTCAACGTCAGGTTGCCATCTCCAGCCGTATAGGTGACTCCATCTACGGTGACCGTCAGGGTTTCTCCTGCGCCAACGGTCGCTGTACCCGTGATCGTAGGGGTAGTATCATTCGTCGTCTGACTCACTACCGTCGGAACCGTAGACGGGGCAGTCGTGTCAATCGTTAATTCATTGGTGGTCGCATCAGATCTGGAACAAGACCCATTGGAGGCACCTACTACAACTTCGTTGACACCATTAGTATTCGGAGAAAAGGATCCACTATTTGGACTAGCTGTGTCAATACTCCAGTTGCCCGATGCATTTGCCACTGTGACATATGTAGCACCTCCTACTACAACTGTGATTGAATTCCCACTGTCCGCATTTCCGGAAATTATGGGTTCCGTATTATTAGTCACCTGACTATTAACAGTCGGTTCAGTTGGCTGAGCCACAACCGTCACAGTAGCGGTGCTGCTGTTCGCTGAGCTACAGGATCCACTTGTGACCACTGCGCGATAGCTCGTCGTGGCGGTCAGGTTGGTAGCCGTCTGGCTAGTCGTCGTATTGACTATGTCATTGATGTCAGAAGCAAAGTTGTCCGTCGATGACTGCCATTTGGTGATGCTGCCAGTGTGGCCACTCAGCGTTAAGGTCGTGCTGTTCGTGCCGCTACATACCGTAGCGCCACCTGAAATACTTCCTCCCACTGAGGCCGGACTTACCGTAATCGCATCGGTGTTCCCACTGCTGGCAGTTGTACTACAGCCACTCAGCGTCAGACTGTTGATCGTTAAATTCGTAGTCCCCGCACTCGGCAGACTGCTCGTCGTGAAGGTGCCGCTGTTTCCACTGCTTACCACCATCGTCGTATTCGTCGCAGACTGGGCATTTGTGCCGGTCAGCGTGTAGTTCACTGTATAGGTGCCATTCGGTAAGTTCGTCGCACTTACAGTCACGGTAGAGTTGTTTCCTATACACTCATCACTCGCCGAGGTGCTTAAACCACTCAAATCAGGACTTCCTGTTACCGTGATCGTAACAAGGTTGCTTTCATCTTCACAGCTATAACCATTTGCTGTACTTGTAGCCTTCCTCAAATAATATTTGGTGGAGGTTAAACTTCCAGGAGCGTAAGTGCTGCTAGTAGCTCCGCTAATATTAGTGAAACTAAATCCATCATTACTTACCCTCCACTGATAAGTAACCGCCGTACCCGTGGCATCTGAAGTAGATGTAAGCAGGGAAGGTGTATCCCCAGAGCAAATTGCCTGATTACTCCCTATTACCCCAGCATCAATCGCAACCACGGTAAGTGTGGCATCATTTGAATAAAGAGGGATAGCATCATATCCAACCACTTCTACTCTGTAAACATTCGCATTGAGTCCGGTATTGTCCGAAATGTTAAGGTTTGAGCTGGTGACACCTGAGTAAATCCCGCCATCAGACAGGTTATCATATGTGGAGCCATTGTAAAGCTGCCACTGATAGCTCTGTACATTGGAAGCACTCACCGAAAACGAAACACTTTCACCTGAGCATTTGGTATCGCTCGCAGGGTGGGTAGCTATGCTCGCCGCAGCACCGGCATCATAAATGGTAATCGAAATATTGTATAGACTCTCACATGCTGTAGCGCCAGTAATGGTGAGCTGCGCAGTATAGGTTCCACTGGCAGCAGCAGCCGGTACTGTTACCACGATTGGTGATGAAGGAAGTGTGGTAGATGAAACATCTGCGAATCCTTGATTTTCAGCTGCAATAGGAAAAGCGATCGAATAGTCTGATGGTGAGTTTTGCGGGTTGGTATAAGTAAAACTCGCTGTAGTAGAGCCGCTTACCACATCCACATTGGTAGATGTGAGGTCAATGGTTGGTGAAGGAAGCTGATTGTCAAAATCAACGCTATTTGATGAAATCACGTAACAACTTGCATTAAGAAGCTTAAAAGCCTTCACATACACTTCAAGCAAATTGGAAGTAAGCGCATTGGTGTATAAAGTCATAGACGACCCTGTACCAATAGACTGCTGGCCAATGGAGGCTCCAGTATTATCCACCATTTCATAGATAACCAGGGATTCGGATGTAGATAAGGTGAGCTCCCCCTGACTACCATAACAGTAAGAAAGATTGGTATCCGAAAAGCTGGGGGTAGCCGGCGTACTACACACAACCTCCACGGCAGCACTCGGTGAACTTTCGCAACTCGACCCTGAAGTAGCTGTAACAGTCACTTGAGCACCAGCATACAGGCTGTAAGTTTCTATGCCAGTGATAGTCCATTGTCCTGGTGTACCTGTACCAACTGTTGCAGTCTTGCCTGAAATTTCTGCATCATCCACATAAAGTTTGATCACATCACCATCCACTCCGGTGCCGGAAATAGAAGTAGATCCTTCGACGATGGGATCAGTGGTAATTGCTACCGCGTTAGTATTAACCGCCAAAACCGTTACCGGATCAGAGTCTCCACTGGTCAAACTGGCAATGGTGGCTCTAGCTGTGATCACATCACCAGCAGCAAAACTCCCACTCGCTGACCAGGCGCCTGAAGAAACCGTAACCGCACTCCCATGAGAAACACTATTTTTAAACAGTTGAATACTTGTGCCATCTGCATCCACTGATGACCCTGTAATGGTCAATGTTTGAGTTCCCGTTACACAGTAGCTTCCAGAAATCGTGGGTTTGTTGGGGGTTACAGGGTCGGCCTGAACAACTTTTGCGGCCGAAGTGGCTGGACAGGAAGTAGCAGTATTCACAGCCACAACCGTTAGGGACTGACTGGCTGAAAGACCTGAAACCGTAAGGTTCTGAGCACTCCCCGTACCTGTGGCAGTGAAGTTACTAGCCACTCCGTTAATCCAAAGTCTGAGCGATGCACCACTCGCTCCGGTAATAGAAATCGTTGTGGTAGACTCATAAATGGTGGCAGTATTGATGGTGGGTGTGGTGGAGGCTGTACAATTATTATTTTGTACTGCGGATGGAAGTGAATTACATCCTGACAAACTAATCACCACATAATAGGCACCATCAGGAACTTTAGTACCCCCTGTGCCATGTGTGTAAGTAAACGTTGTTCCGCTGGCTGAGAACGGATTGCTCGTAATTCCACCAGTCAACAAAGTGCCATCCGCTTTATATATGTACACATCGTGTGTTCCAGTCACCTTCGTTCCTGTTAATACCTTGTCGCCATTTCCTATGGCAGTCAACGTGGGAGTACCTGGAGGCGTACAGGAAGTAATTACTGTTTTGGAACTACAGTTCGCAATAGAAGCCCCCTCTCCGGGACCGGTGGCTGTAGCGGTAATAACATCACCAGCAACAAGTCCGGAAACTCCGCTCAAACTCCATGAGGCATTATCTACACTGGTGATAACCGGAGCCCCAAGAGATGCACCGTTCTTATAGACCTGAATGCTGGTTCCGGCCAGTTCGGTGGTCGTTCCGTTAATGGAAGTAGAACTGACGGTAACAGGACCAGTCAACGTAGGGCAGTCTGATCGATCTTTGGGTGTTACACCATTTTGAATATCATCTGCTGATGTTGGGGTATAGTTATCAATAATATCCAACAAACAGCCAAACAGGCTGCCACATGCGGAATCATCCACCCCACCAAGATCCGAAGTAGCATTGTTACAGAGCGCTGGCGATGGGTTCATTTGGGTGATAATGATCATCCGCAAGGGCGTGCTTGACGTAATACCTAGTCCTAGTCCTTCTAAATCCGAAAACGGAACATAAAAATCATAAAAGGAGTTACGAGTCCCGGTAATTGTAGAAAGTGTAAAAGATTTTTGATAGTTGGTATGACCTGTATGAGAAACCGCAGCCGCCCCAGGACAGCCTCCATCAACATTATAAACATAAACTCCAAAATTTGTCTGTAAGTTGATCTCTACCTCGAAACCAGGGTTACTCGTCGTAGCAGTTGGGTCAGCATTCGGACCAGTAAAACCGAATTTTTGATCGGTATCGATCAGGATACTATAGCCCTTTGAATTGGGAGCTGAGCTTCCTATTCGCAGCCTAAACATTAGATTATTACTCGCATCCAGGTAATACTGGGCTGGATCTTCCACACCACTGTCCACAAAATCTGAAAACCCTCCCGAAGGACCTTTTGTCAAATCCGCAACAGGCTCAGCACCCGGAAAAATCATTTTTTGATAGGGTATTTCGCTTTCGGTCTGATCACTGTAAACAAATCCCTTAGATGGGGCATTGATATTGACTGAAACAAAACCATCGCCATCCGGGTCCAGCACGGTATTACCTGGTGATGAGGCTGGATCATAAATAAGACCGGGAGTTTGGGCGTGCAGCTGAGCCATCAACCCAAATGAAAATAAAACAGCTAGAACTAAGATTTTGGATTGCATGGTACAGTTTGATTTGGAGACGCACGCAAACCTACCTATACTTTGGCTTGGGGATGAATCTTTTCGGTGATCAATTGAATAAACCAGACGAAATTGATCCTTGGAGCGCTAAAGGAAAATCTCGTATAGCCGGTTAACTTTTACATGTGTTATACTAGTAAATAATAAAAGCCCATCAAATAATGAAAATTACATCGCCAAAATAACGAGCTCGGTTCTTCTATTCTCTTGATGTTCATCCGCAGAACAATTGACCCCATTTGTGCAACGATTAACTGGCTTGGATTCCCCATAACCCTTTGGAGTAATTCGTTTTTTATCTATCCCCTGATCTATGAGGTATTGAGTGGCTGAATCTGCCCGCTGCTGAGAGAGGCGCAAATTATAAGCATCTGTTCCACGCGAGTCAGTATGCGAACTAAGTTCAATATTAATGTGTGGATTATCTGTCATAAAGGCCACTACCTTATCCAGCTCTTTCTCCGATTCCACCCTTAAGCGTGCACTGTTCACATCATAATAAATATGATCTAGTCGGATACTCTCGCCAATGACCACTTTCTTTAAGCGCACTAAGTGCTGTCCGTTCCCTGCAAAGTCATCAGGTATCTGAAAAGTATCTCTTTTAGAATAGAATCCATCAGCCGCGGCAAACAGTTCGTAAGTTTTGCCGGGAACCACTCCATAGAGAAGGTCCTCCCCAGGCAAAGGCTGAAGGGGCTTCTGTGCGGCAATGAGTCGAAGGTAATGAACCGCACCTGCTATTACTTGGTCAGATTCATCCAGAATTATCATCTCCAGATCCGGTACAAAAAGATATAAATCCATCTTTTGCATACCCACAAAGTCGGCACCAATATCTACCTTGAGGCTATCCTGTATCAGATACCCACCTTTCCTTGCGTAGACTGTCAATTGCCCTGAATAAGTAGAATTGGCCTCAAATGAATTGGATGCACCCGTACTGAAGATGTCCAGTACACGCCCCAATGAGTCCAGAAAGACCACTTCCGCTTCTTCTATTGGTGCATCACTATAAAGATCTTTGACATCTCCAGATAAGGCGTAAAATTTAGCATCAAACCTATAGATATCGTCATTGCCCGAGCGATCTGATGAAAAGTACCCGCTCCTCTGGGATTCACCCGTGATCAAGCCAAAATCATCCTGGCTGCTATTGATGGGAGCGCCTATATTCACTGGCTCTCCCGAATCCGCCCAGGGGCTGGTGAAAAACAAATCCAACCCACCCAGGCCGGGCCAGAAATCACTCGCGAAATAGAGTTTTTGTCCCTGCCAAAATGGGAACATCTCATTTCCTTCGGTATTTATCCTGTCGCCAAAGTTTGCAGGCACTGACCAGCCACCTTCCCGGGCCACGCAGAAGTAAAGATCCGTGCCACCGAAACCGCCGGGCATATCGGAAGCAAAAATGAGCGTATCTCCAGCCATATTGATGGTAGGATGGCCAAAAGAGTAGCTTGGTATATTCTGTTCAAAGGGACTCACGTCCGACCACTTGCCGTCCTTGGACCGGGTAGCGAAGTAGAGTTGCAATTTTGAAATTCCATCTTCCTGTCGGCCCAATTTATTCTTGATCAAATGGTTTCTTGTAAAGACAATCTTCTGGCCCTTATCATAGAGCTGACCAGGTCCTTCATGATAGGCGCTGTTTAATCCGGAAATGGGCGTGACATCAGTCGCACTATCAGGACTGAAGCTGTAGAAATTTAGAAATTCAGTACCGTCCCAGCTAAAGCTGGAAATCACCCATTTGTTCTTCTGCCTGGCTGACAAAAAAGCGATCTGATCGCCATAGTACATGGGCCCAAAATCACTGCTTGGGCTATTGACCTCCAGGGAGGTAACTTCATAAAATTTACTCGTCGCAAAAAACTCATCCAGTCTGGATAAAGACTCAGCCCTAAAATCCTTTGCTTTTCCAGCGTTCAACTTTATCAATACATCAGCTGTCTCATCATATTTTGTGTTTTTACTCAACTGCTGGGCCAGTGCATAATAAATATCATCAGACTGCACACTGTCAGACTGTATCAATTTCGTGAGCCATCGCTCTGCCTCTATCGAATTATTCAGCTTCAGATAGCATTTTGCGATCTGACCAATGACATCCACCTGTGTAGAATCCTGCACGTATGATTCCATGTACAAGTCTTTGGCTTTGGAATAACTAAACTTGTCAAATTCTACCTCCGCCCTCTTGTTCAGATTAAGAATCGGTAGATTTTGCGCCTGAGCAAAATAATTGAGGGTTAATAAAACAAGCATGAATAATAATCTGCCGGTTCTCTGATTGGATTTTGAACTCATTTCTGAAAGCTATGATTTTATTGCTACGATTAAAAATTAGGGAAACCGTTTAGTCATTTTCCGGTCCCCGAAGAATTTTTTCCATTTTCCTCCCCTTTGCCAACTCATCCACCAGCTTGTCTAAATAGCGCACCTGTTGCGTTAAGGGATTTTCTATTTCCTCCACCCGATAGCCACAAATTACTCCCGTAATGAGATGAACATTCGGATTAAGCGTGGCGGTCTTAAAAAATGTTTCAAAGGTTACCTTATCCCGAATGAGCGCCTTCAGTGTTTCTTCTTCGTAGCCAGTTAACCATTCGATTACCTGATGCAATTCTTCTACGGTTCTGCCCTTTTTCTCCACCTTGGTGACGTAATGCGGGTAAACCGAGGCGAAGGTCATTTTTGCGATCCGCTCATCATGATGTGCTGTGTTGGTCAATTGTCCCATTCTTTTTTAAAGTTTAAGTTCATTTTCGGTTGCCATCGTTGCACCTGAACATCGATAAAATATACTAAAAAGTGACTTACCATTCATAATCTCCCTCTGCCTGAACAGTATTGGCCAATAGGACTCATCAGTTGAAAAAATATCAGCACGCTTTTCATTTTGCACTGGTTGAATTTTGCCACAAGTTAGCTTTATAAAAGAGGGTACCCGGTATTAATCGATGAGCGGGGTAATATATCGGGTGAGATCAAAAAAAAATACCGATGGTGCACCATCGGTATTGATATTCATTGAAATGTAAGATACTTATATCAAAGGTCAAACACGCCCGGGAGCCAAAGACTCAGCTCTGGGATGTAGGTCACCAGCATCAGCACAAGGATCATCACTGCAAACAATGGAATAAGTGGTTTCAGTACCTTTTGGAGGCTCACTCCGGCCACACTGCACCCTACAAACAATACGGAGCCCACAGGTGGTGTACATAGCCCGATACAAAGGTTAAGCACCATCACTATCCCGAAGTGAATGGGATCCATACCCAGGGCCGTCACCACGGGCAGGAAGATGGGGGTAAAAATGAGCACAGCAGGTGTCATGTCCATGAAAACGCCTACAAAAAGTAAAATCAAATTGATAATCAGCAGGATCACTATGGGGTTATCACTTAGGGTCACCAGGAAGTTACTCACCTCCTGAGGAATGTTCTCATAAGCCATCACCCAGGACATCCCCATCGAGGTACCTATCAATAACATGATAATGGCTGTGGTCTTTACTGTATCCAGAAGTACGGAAGGAAGTTCAGCCACTTTCAGTTCTTTGTAGATAAAGGTCAAAACAATGGTGTACAGCACGGCAATGGCAGAAGCCTCAGTGGCCGTAAAAAAACCAGCAACGATACCTCCGATCACGATAACCAGCAAGAACAAACTCGGAATAGCGTCGAGCAATTTTCTGGCTCCGGCCTTAATTCCGACCCATTCTCCGGTTTTATATCTTCTTTTGAAGGCAATAGCTCCTGAAACCATCATCAGGCCCACGCCCAGAATGATACCAGGTACGTAGCCTGCCAAAAACAAAGCCGCAATACTCACCCCACCACTGGCCAGAGAGTACACGATCAGAATATTACTTGGCGGGATCACCAACCCAATGGTGGCACTGGTGAGGTTCACCGCTGCACCAAAACCTTTATCGTAACCCTCTTTTTCCATCCTGGGTGTCATAAATCCCCCGATGGCCGAGGCTGCCGCAGCAGCTGACCCGGAAATGGCCCCAAAGAACATACAGGCGATGATGTTAACAAACGCCAATCCTCCGGGGAGACTGCCCACCAGCACTTTGGCGAAATCTACCAGCCTTCTGGCTATCCCGCCCCGGTTCATTAGCTGTCCTGAAAGGATGAAAAACGGGATGGCAAGGAGCGCAAAGCTGTCAAGTCCCGTAGCCATACGCTGTGCGATGGTGGTGAGCGCAGGCATGGCGGGTATACTCACCATCAGGGTAAGGGCTGTGGACAGCCCGATACTCACAGCGATGGGCACACCTATGGCCAACAACAATAAAAAGCTTGCTACAAGTAGTAAAATCTCAGTTACTGCCATTGGATTCTGTGAATATGAGGTAATAAATACTATAATAAATCATTAAAATTCCACTCAGTGGGACTGCCAGGTAAACATAGCCCATGGGTAGCTGCAAAGCCGACGAAAGCTGCTCCAACTCCAATGTGACATAGACCAGATTACTCCCACCTATGATCATGACAAGCAGCGCAAAGAGCGCCACAGAAAAATGAATAAACCGCATCACCCAAAGGAACCTGGCTCCCTCCAGGGACTTTGGAAGTATGTCTATGGCCATATGCAGTCCCTGCCCGGTGGCATAGCCTGAGCCAATGAGCCCTACCCATATCAGGAGGAACCCGGCCAGCTCATCGGTAAAGCCACTGGGCGAGTTGAGTAAAAACCTGGAAGCTACCTGCCACAGCACATTGAGCACCATAATGGCCATCAGGAGAACCAATATTTTCTCCAAAATCTTGTCTATCTTATTTTTCATCTGCCAGTGCTCTAATCTTCATGATAAGTTCAAATTTCTCCGCATCATCTTTATAAGCTTCATAAATCGGATTCACAATAGAAGAAAAATCCTGCTTCTCGGGGATAATCACTTCCACACCAGCTGCCTTCACTGCGGCCAGTGACTCCAGTACCGACTCGGCCCATACCTTTCGCTGATAACCCACCGACTCAGTAGCCGCCTGCTTCAGCCATGTCTGCTCTTGCTCACTGAGTCGATTCCACCACACCATACTCACCAGCAGCACATCCGGCACACTGGTATGCTCGTCGAGTGTATAGTATTTACACACCTCGTAGTGTCTGCTGGAGTAAAAGCTGGGCGGATTGTTTTCGGCTCCATCTACCACTCCCTGCTGTAGGGCAGTATAGAGCTCTCCGAAGGAAATAGGTGTGGGTGACCCACCCAGTTGATTCACCATGTTCACTGCCGTGTTGCTTTTCATCACCCTGATTTTCATTCCCTTGAGGTCCTCCGGCGTATATACCGGCTTGTCTTTAGTGTAAAAACTTCGTGATCCAGCATCGTAGTAACACAATCCCCGAAACCGGTATTGCTCACCTTGGCCCAATAACTCCTCTCCAATTTCTCCATCCAGTACCCTATACATGTGGTCCTCACTTTCAAAAATATAGGGCAACCCAAGTACCCTGAAATTAGGAGCAAAATTCTCCAACACAGCTGCCGATACTTTGGTCATAGCCAGGCTTCCAATCTGCAGAAGCTCCAACGTCTCACGCTCATTGCCCAGCTGACCTGAAGGGTAAATGGTCATGCTCATTTTACCTCCAGAGATCTCTTCCAGGCGCTCAGCCATATAGACCATCCCTGTATGCACAGGATGACTCACAGCCAGACTATGGCCAAGTTTGAGCTCGCGTGTCTCAGAAGAAGTGGCGCAGGCGCTCACAAGTGCTGCACAGATCACAATCAGTAAATACCTCATCGAGTGTTTATTTCTTTTATCAGTTGATGGCATCTTTTGCCGACTTTATACTACCTAATAATCTTTCCGGAAGTATTTCCTTCCATTAAATCAATCACATTCTCCCGTGAAACCATGTTCACATCCCCCTCCACCGTGTGCTTAAGTGCACAAGCTGCCGTAGCAAATTTAAGTGCCTGAAAATCATCCTGGTACGCAAGCAATCCATAGATCAATCCTGCAGCAAAGGCATCGCCTGTACCCACCCTGTCTACGATATGTGTCACATCCAGGGTATCGGTCTTCAGGTAACGCTTACCATTCCAGACTTTCCCCTGAATACTATTGTGAGAAGCACTGACTGTCTCTCGTTTCTTGTCAAAAACCTTTTTTACTCTCGGGCATTTGTCCATCAAAGCCTGGGCTGCAGACTGAAACTTACCGTCCTTTTCTGCCTCCACGTCAATGCCAAAAATTTCAGCTATATCGTGCCGGCTGGCCAACACTATGTCACATCCGGCTACCAGTTCGGGCATTACTTCCTGCTGGGTCTTACCATAGTTCCAAAGATTTTTTCTGGAATGGATGTCCGCAGAGACCATGATTCCCATTTCATTAGCCGTTTTGATCGCTTCTGCACAGCAGGCCAATGCACCTTCTGAGATGGCAGGTGTGATACCCGTCCAATGAAACCAGTCAGCTTCTTTAAACACCGACTTCCAGTCAATCATCTCCGGCTGGATTTTGGCAAAAGCCGACCCATCGCGCTCATACACCACCTGACTCGATCGATGAACAGCTCCTTTCTCCAGAAAGTACTTGCCCATCAACTCTCCACCGTAGAGCACCCATGAGGTGTCCAGCCAGTGCTGCCTCAGAAATTGTGTCGCAGACCTGCCAATGATATTATCCGGAAATCTCGTGACATGAGCGGCTTGCATGCCCAGGTAAGCCAATGACATAGCCACATTAGCTTCTCCACCTCCGTATGCCAACTCCAGATTGGTCGCCTGGGAAAATTTGGCAAAACCCGGTGGGGATAAGCGCATCATCACTTCTCCAAATGTGATTACTCTGCCTTGTTTCATATGTCCTGTTGTCTTTTCATTTTAATGGAATGATTCGACACTTACCTTTCTAATATCATGCTTCAGGATATTACTGCCTTTTTTTTATTTTCAAACCCCAAAAAGGCTAGAAATTGAAATAATTTTTAGCATTGTGATAACAGATATTCTGTACCTGGGCTCCCAGCCACTCCAAATCGTTGGGTAGCTCTCCATTCTCCACATCTTTTCCGATCATGTTGCAGAGTATCCGTCTGAAATACTCGTGTCTCGGGAATGAAAGAAAGCTGCGACTGTCGGTGAGCATACCTACAAAACGACTCAGTAGTCCCATGTTGGACAGCGCGTTCATCTGCTTCTCCATACCGTCCTTCTGATCCAGAAACCACCAGGCAGATCCGTACTGTAGTTTACCTGCCACAGAGCCATCGTTGAAGTTGCCTATCATAGTGGCCATGGCCTCATTGTCCGCCGGGTTGAGGTTATAAAGGATGGTTTTCGCCAGTTGGTCCGTATTGTCCAGTTGATCCAGAAAGCGACTAATGGCCTTGACCTGTGAGAAATCACCAATGGAATCAAATCCGGTATCCGGACCCAAAGTCCGCATCATCCGGGTATTGTTATTGCGTATAGCCCCCAAATGAAACTGCTGTGTCCATCCTTTGGCATGGTACATCTTGCTCAGCTCTACCAGCAATGCCATTTTGAACTGCTGAATCTGATAACCTGAGAGGGTCTCTCCACTCAAGATCAGGTCGAAAAGCTCTGAAGCATCCGCTTTCCCAAACTCATACAACTGCTCCAGGCCGTGATCTGATAATCGGCCGCCCACCTGATGAAAAAAATCAATTCGTTGCTGAGAGGCTTTGAGCAAATCTTCAAAAGAAGAAATGCTAAATCCGACCAGTCCTTCCAGCTTTTTCAGATAGCTCTTGTAAGCCTCGGGATTCTCCACAGCATAAAGGTTATCCGGACGGAAAGTGGGCAACACTTTGATGGGAAAACCCTCCTGCTGAAGTTGCAAATGATACTCCAACTCTGAAATAGGATCATCAGTGGTACAGACTACCTCCACATTCATTTTAGCCATCAAGCCCCGAACCGAAAATCCAGAGGAGTTGAGTTTAGCTGAGGCTTGTTGATAAACCTGCTGACTTGTAGCTGTATTCAGGATGTCCTTAATGTCAAAATAGCGCTGAAGCTCAAGATGGGTCCAGTGATACAAAGGATTTCTGAGGGTATCAGGCACGGTAGACGCCCATTGTCCGAATTTCTCTTCGGGCGTTTTGTTTCCTGTCACAAACGACTCGTCTACCCCATTGGTGCGCATGGCGCGCCATTTGTAATGATCTCCCTCCAGCCAGGCTTCCGTGAGGTTGTTAAACACCCGATCCTCGGCTATGTCTTTTGGAGATAAGTGACAGTGGTAATCTATAATTGGCATTTGCGCAGCATAGTCATGATATAGCTTTTGCGCAGTTTTAGTTTCTAATAAAAAATCCTCACCAAGAAATTCTTTCATTTCCAAAATTTATTATTGACTGTTAGTGAAAAAGGGGCCGGTGAAGAACTCGTATGAAGTATGAAGAAGTAATACAATTTTATCTCCTCACCAGGCCACTTTTAAATCTTATTTATCGTCCCATCCAGCCGCCATCCACGGTGACTATCGATCCATTCATATAGTTTGACGCCTCGCTGGCCAAAAACACAGCTGGCCCTTTAAAGTCTTCCGGGTTTCCCCATCTGGCCTGAGGAATTCTGCTCAGGATAGAGTCACTGCGCTCCGAATCAGATCTAAGCGCTTTGGTGTTGTCAGTGGCTATATAACCGGGCGCAATGGCATTTACATTGATCCCTTTTGAAGCCCACTCATTGGACAAGGCCATATTTAGCTGACCTATCGCACCCTTGCTGGCTGCATACCCGGGTACTGTAATCCCTCCCTGAAAAGTAAGGAGTGATGCGATAAAGATAATCTTCCCTTTACCATTGGCTATCATGTGCTTACCTACCTCACGGGAGATCACAAACTGAGAATTCAGATTAACCTCTATCACTTCGTCCCAATACTCGTCAGGGTGCTCTGCTGCAGGCTTTCGCATGATGGTGCCGGCATTGTTCACCAGGATATCAATCCGATCATTCTCATCCATTAACTTTTTCAAAAAAGTATGCACAGAGTTTCTGTCAGAGAAGTCACTCTGGTATGCCTTGAATGATCTACCCCGGGCCTGAATGGCTTGCTCCACTTCACTACCGCTAAGCTCTAATGATGCCGAAACACCAATAATGTTTGCTCCTGCCTCTGCCAATCCCTCGGCTATGGCCTTGCCAATACCTCGCTTGCAGCCCGTGACCAGGGCCGTCTTCCCGGCCAAACTAAATGAATCTAATACCATTATCGTATTGCTTTAACATCCTGACCATCCATATCTGTGAACGCTTTGTTTTCACCAGCCATGGCCCATATAAAAGAATAATTGGAAGTGCCGGCTCCTGAGTGAATAGACCATTCCGGCGAGATCACGGCCTGCTTGTTATGCATGGCAATGTGGCGTGTCTCCTGAGGATCCCCCATGAAGTGCATTACCAACTGATCATCTGCCAGATCAAAATAATAGTAAATCTCCATACGTCTGAGGTGTGTATGTGGTGGAAATGTATTCCAAATACTCCCTGTTTTCAATGCAGTGAAGCCCATCACCAACTGACAGCTCTGGATGCCTCCTTCGTGTATGAACTGATAAATGGTACGCTCATTACAGTTTTCCTTGCTTCCCAGGTTGACCTCATTGGCATCCGCAAGGCCGGCTTTTACCGTAGGGTATGCATGATGGGCTGGGCATGAATTCACAAAGAATTCTGCCGGGGTGCCTGCATCACTACTCGCAAAAGTGACGTCCTTTTTGCCTTTTCCTACATAGAGACATTCCTTATTGGCCAGCGTAAACGACTCTCCGTCTACCGTCACCACACCTTCACCACCTGTATTGATAATACCCAATTCACGTCGCTCCAGAAAGTAATCAGCTTTGGTCAGGTCCTCGTATACCGGCAATTTGATTGCTTCTTTTAAGGGCATCGCACCGATGGTGATCATCCGGTCGTACATTGAATAAACAGATGTGATCTGACCTGGCTGCATCACCTCAGGAATCAAAAACTCTTGTCTGATGTCCTCAGTAGTGTAATTAAGAAAGTCATTGGGATTGGTAGAAAAGCGTATTTGATTCATCCTTTAATATGTTTTATAAATGCTCAATTGATCTCAGGCACGTGATGTAGCAGAGATAGATAACATGAGGCTTATCGCCTGTAATTTTTATACTGTGTAATTTATACACAGTTTAATGAATTCACAATAACTCGATGCTTTTTATGGCCGTTTTTATCATTATTTAAGAAAATCTGTTAAATACCTATTTCTTGATTCTATAAAGTTCTGGTCCGCCCTTCACACCCACTTTCTTTTCGTTGGTCGGGATCACCAGCCCTGATTGCAGAATTTTTTTGCGAAAATTTCTCCGGTCCAGTGTCTCATCCAGAATGCTTTCATAGAGGTCCTGCAGTTCTTTTAGTGTAAACTTATCTGGAAGCAACTCCCCAAAAATGAGGTTCTGATCAAGATTACCCCTCAATTTATGTAAGGCATCTAAGGCCAGTTGATCGTGATCAAATCCCAGCCCGGGAAGTTTTGAAAACGAATACCACTGCACATCAGACACGTAGTTTTTAGCGATCACCGGGTGATTTTCGGGCTTAATCAGTGCATAAAAACATACGGTGAGCACGCGCTTCACGGGGTGCCTGTCTACCCGACTATACGCCTTCACCTGCTCCTGATGCACATCATGTATTCCCGTGAGGTTAAACAGTACGTTATTCACAGACTCCTCTAAGGTGTGCCCTTCTTCCATGATCCCCCCCGGTAGCATCCACTGATCTTTAAATGGGTCTATGGCCCGCTTGACCAAAAGCAGTCTCAGTTCATTGTCCTGAAATCCAAAAATGGCACAGTCCACGGTGATGGTACACTCGTAAGAGCTGGTGGATACGGTTGTAATGGTTAGAGATTCCAGTGTCTTGTTATTCAGTTAGTATTCGATCAAAATTAAGAAAAAAGATTTCCCACATCCTAATTCACCCTGTTTGGCCCCGGGAATACAGGTATTTCATACATTTCCAGGACAAAAATCCATAAAACCCGGCTCCCTGGGAGCCGGGTATGTGACCAACCAAAAAGGCTGATCTGCCTTAGTTTCATACTTCTAAAGGGCTCAATCAACAAATCATTCAAACTCAAAAGCTCCGAGATCCGGAGCTGTTCCGGAATAGTCCAGACCAACATCCACTCCCTTGTCTATCAGATCACTCTCCGCCTTCAGGTGGAGATACTCCACATCCGGCAGGCTGCCATCCGCCTTTCTTGGTGCGGAAAGTGCCTCCAGATCAATACTTACAAAATCTGACGAAGAAGCCTCCAGACCGTCCTGCCAACTGTTATTGGTAATATCAGTGCTGGTGGCCTGATAACTATCGCCTCCTCCTCCGGCAAATGAAAGGCTGTTTTTGATGGTGAGCGAGGCAGCAATGTTGGAGCTTCCAAAATTGATGTTTCGGCCATTGCTGTGAGCTGAGCAATTGTACATTATGACCGCACCCCTGTTACTATTATGATCAAACCCATCAACAACATTCCCGGCAGCTATACAATTGGTATACAGAGCATTATGTTTTAGCAGCTTATCATCACTGCCTCCGGTTTTGAAACCATTGCCGTCTCCACCGCCAGTGGTTCCGTCCTTCAGCATTCCATTTTTGAAGGCCCAGCAATCCTCATAAGTGGTGGTGATATTATCCGCCCCTCTAAGGTAGCCATCCCACCCATCATCGAGGTTTTGCCATGCCCTGCACCCGACAAACTTATTACCATCTCCGGCATCCAGCTTGCAGGCAAATCCATCGGCATTTTCTATAGAAGAATCTGCGTTGTAAAACGAATCACAATTCAATACAGTGTTGTGGCTTGCGCCATTGCCAATCTGAAGTCCGGTATCTGCATTTTCATAAAAAGTGCAAAATTCAACCAGATTGTTGTTTCCACTGATAAACATCCCATTATCTCCGGCGCCAAAAACATCAATGCCCTTTACATGCCAGTAGTCTCCGGAGAGCTGAAGTCCCCGGTTGCTGGAGTTTTCAGTCATTGACGAAAAGTCAAACAGCGGTCTTTGGGTATCCTGAGGATAAGCAATGAGTGAAATAAGGTTGCCCTCGGTACCATCGCGGCTCAAATTAATCTTGGCAGAGAAGGTGTAGGTGCCGCCCCGGATGTAGATTTTGTCTCCGGCATTCGCATTGGCTATAGCGCTGAGAATGTCCTCCGCCGTACCTACTATGGTTCCGTCTGTACCTTCGTCAACCCCTGAGATAGAAATGATTTTCTCACCCACCACCCCAGAGGCATCGGTGGCCGATGCCCGTACTGTGACAGAACCATTCTTAATAGGAGTCAAAACACCTGATGCGGAGATCTCAGCCAGAGCTTCATCCGAAACAGACCAAACTACCGCCTGGTTGTCGGCATTGACCGGCAAAACTTCAGCACTAAAGGCTTGGGATCGGCCATCGCTAATATTATTTCCTTGTATTGAAATACGTTCTACCAATACCACCGGAGCCATTATACCCGACACATTAAATGATTTCTGAGTGGCTACTCCAGAGCCATCCTTGGCAGACGCTGTGACGGTAACCACCCCATTGGATACGGCAGTCAAAAGGCCATTTTCACTGATAGTAGCCACCGACTCATTTGATACTTTCCATTCAACCATTTGATTGGATGCATTGGCAGGAAGAATGACAGCCGTAAGCTGACTGGTTTCCCCATCTTCTATAAAATCGCCTTTGATGGAAATGTGGCTAACAAGTATCTGAAGCTGTTCCTCATTCTCCTTGCAGGATACAAAAATGACCATCAGACCAAGTAACAGACCAACTATGACTCCCGAATCAACCGCTATGCCTCTTTCTATATCCATTTAAGCTTAATTATCATGCTCTAAAATTGTATCATTTAAAAATTTGATCACCTCCGCCACAGTGGCATCAAACCAAGGTGACAACAACCAAAAGGAATGAGGAGCATCTTCGAATACCCTAACTGCTGCATAGGTGCCGGCTTTTTCCAGAACCTGCATGTATTCCTGTCTTCCAGCAAGAAATCTTGGGTATTTGCTCCCCAAAAATAAGGTAGGTGGTGTAGAGGCTGAGACATGTGTCAGTGCCGAAGCTTCCTGCCATAACTCAGGCACTTCTTCGTAGGTACCTCCAAGCCATTGTGCAGCCATAGCTCCTTCCTCGGAATCAGGATGTTTAAAAGCCAAAACACCATCTATATCAACTATCGCCTGAACGTCGGTCGTAATTCCCAGGAGGGTCGCCAACTGTCCACCGGCAGAACATCCCAGTATAACCATACGGTTCGTATTCATACCCATTGCTTTCGACCGATCTCGCGTCCATTGCAGCGCATCCTTCAAATCTTCAATGGCTGCAGGATAGAGTGCTTCCATCGACAGGCGATATTCAGGCACCATAACCAAATAGCCTGCTTCGGCCAGTCGCTCAGCCATGGGAGTCATTAAGCCAGGGGATCCCGCTCTCCACCCTCCTCCATGAATCATCAAAATAGCGGCGGAAAACCTCCTCTCTTTAGGTGTGAATAGATTGGCCACCAAACTTCGGTAACCCAGATCCTTGTAAACCACGTCAAAAGTGGACATCACCGATTCTGGATAGTTGGGTTCAACTCCCTGAATATCCAAACTGGGATAATGTCTGAGCGCTTTGGCAACTGTATGTGCTACGGTATAGCTGGTGTCCCGGGGCACTTGTCCGGCAACAACCCATCCTGCGGCCAAGAGAAGGATTAACAGACTAGTCCTGAACCAACTCATTCAAATAGACCTCAATGTTCGTATAATGCTCCATCAATCCAATCTCCGCAGAATCATCTTTTTTCTTATTCAAATGCTTTCTTTTTTCCCATTTGTCCGGCATACCATCCTGATCGGTGTCCTTTGAGGCTTTGCCTTGCTTGAGTACGGGCCATCCCCCCACCTGATCAGGGGTGTCTATGATCCCTGTACCAAAAGTAGCCGTCCCACTTCGGGCCTCTCTGACAATGCGAAGGTCTATCTCATCCCTGCATAAGCTGGCGCCCGCTTCATTCAGCACCTCATCAAAAGCTTCCCTGGCTGATGTTTCAGGTATTTCCGTTACCGACACAGGATTATCCAGCCTGACTAACTTCTGTTCGTCGTCCTCCACATTTACACCTTCCCAGTTGTCCTTGGTCACCTCATCATCATCTGCCAGAACATTCCCTTCCACGTAAAACTGCCCAAAAGGCTCATATGGATCAAGGATCTTATCCTTTTTAGACCGGGTAGCCGGCCCCGGCTTGTAGTAATTACTGACCACATTGTGCTGGCCTTTTTCCCCGCCATAGGAGTTGTTTTCCTGCCAATTGTAGATCACATTGTTTCTGAAATCCACAATCTCCTCAGCTGGCTGTTTATGGTACCTTGACCCATTGAAACGAGGGTTTCTGCTCTTGTGATGTGCGAACAAATTATGATGAAAAGAGGCTTTTTTGCCTCCCCAAATTCCCCCATAGCCATGTTCTCCCTTCTTATGAACTGATTTGTTCAGACTCTCTGTGATCATACAGTACTGCACCGTGAGCCATTCATTATCATAAAAAGTAGCACATTCGTCCGTACCCCAGCTAAACGTACAGTGATCTACTATGATGTTTTTATGTCCGATAATGCTAATGGCATCATCCTGAACACCTTCCACATCCCCCATTCTGGAGCGGATATAGCGGATGATCACATTGTCGGCGCTGACTTTTATGGGGTAGTTTCGCACGGTAATACCACTCCCGGGCGCACTCTGACCCGCAATGGTCAGGTCACCATTATTCACTTTGAGTTCAGACTCTAACAGAATGGTACCTGAGGTAGCAAATACCACGATCCGCGGTCCCTCAGACTCTAACGCCGCCCTGAAACTGCCCGGACCACTATCGTTCAGATTACTCACCACCAGCACCGCACCTCCCCGACCGCCGGTAGTATATTTACCAAAACCCTCGGCACCCGGGAAAGCAAGATCCTGAGATCGACAGATCAGGTGAAGCCCAAAAAACAAAAAGAAAAACAATGTACGATATCTCATGCCCACTCTACTACCCAAACTCAGGATTTTGATTCAAAAAATTAGAAGCCCAACACTGATAGCGGTAATAGCAGGAACACCACTAGGATGTTCCTGTTACTATTACCGGGGACTCTCTTATTCTTTCCAGAATTTTCTGGTCACCTTCTTACCTTCAGCGGTAAATTCAATCACATACATGCCCTCCGACAGGGTAGTAAGATCTATTTCCACCCCTTCACTGTTTTGCAAAAGCTTATATGAATTCACTCTGACTCCACCCAAGGTATAAAGTGATAGTTGCTGGTTATTTTGCAGGGCCTTACCTTTTATGAAAATTCTATCCGTGGCTGGATTGGGCCACATTTTGAATAGATCATCATCGAAAGAGGCCCCTAAAACCACTCCTGCTTCTGTACTTCCTGATAATGAAAAGGAAACGGCATCAACTCCTACGCTGCTATGTACAAGACTGCCACTATGGCTACCTTCTGTAAGTGCATTGAGCCTTATGTAAATTGTAGTGCTTGCAACGTTTCCATCCAGAGGGGCAAGTGAAAGTGAACTCAACCACAGCTCTCCGTTAAATGAAATCTCAAAGCCTTGTGGCACTGAAATCTCGAGTTTGCTAGCAAGATTAGTGGCTGACACTATATAACTCTGAGGATCTGATGGCTGATTCAGGTTTTGAGAAAAAGCAACAAACTCCCCTGAAGCAATAATTCCGGGATCAGGAATCGTCTCTCCCGTTACAGCAAGCAGTACATCGGTCGCTCCGGTAGATGAATGAACAATATTTCCATTGTACTGTCCCGTTTCAGTTCCGTTCAACCTCACATAGACACTGGTTGAGTTAATAACTCCCTCGCTATCCGGAGCAATACTAATGGTCTCACTCCAGATGGTGTTATCGAGGGATACCTCGTAACTATCCGGAGCAGTAATAGTCAGGTCTGCAACCAGGTAGACCGCAGTGATGGAGTAAGATTGCGATTCGGAAACCGAGCTCACGCTTTCTTTGAATGGCTCAAGCGCTCCGCTCACGCTGATTTCAGGCACTATTGTCATTCCGGTAAGGGAAACAGCCTTTGTGGTACTGCCACTCACCAAAGTAACAGCTCCGTTAAATGTGCCAAGCTCGGCAGAATTTAACCTGACGTAGATGGTGGTCTCGGCAACTGTACCTTCAACATTGCTCAAGACCAAAGGATCTGTGGTAAACGCATCCGTCTCACTCAGTGAAAGTTCATACCCATTGGATGCCGTAATGGTCATATCCGTACTAAGATCACTACCCGATACACTAAAAGACTTAGCGGCAGTTGGTGTTCCCAGATGTTGGACGAATTCAGAAAGAGCAGCCGGGGCAGTAATCACCGGTGTAGGGCCCTCATCGTCACCCGTAAACTGTGCTGGCAGTCGTGATTGTGAGGGGGAGTAAGCCCCTGTCACATCATGAATGACATAATCCACATAGGCCGAGTAAGTCGGACTACTATTTCCATCTCCAAACCGGTAGTAATTAGAGCCTGTCGTGGTGGTGGTAGTGGCAGTGAGTACTGGTAAAGGATTTTCATTTAAGTAAATTTTCACAATACCTTCTGTTCCACTACTCGCGTCTATAGTCATGCGATATACATTCCACTGAGATACGTTTAGCTCCTCGGAGAGGTCCACAGAAGCTCCCGAGCGCTGTAAGCTAAGCTCTCCGTTAGATCGGATATTCAGCTGATCCCGAAACCCATTGATGTGCATGTCTATGTCCGTGAGACGATCTGCAGTCAGATCCTTTGCTTTCACTCTCATCACCACGGTAGCCGCTGTTGGTACAGGGTCAAAATCAGAAGTTTTGTACATACCTGAGGCATCTGCTCCATCTAATGCCAGTAAGTTATTGCCAACGCTTACCGGATCAGCTTCTATGGCCCAGATGGTACCAGAGCCATTGCTGGCACTCCAGGCTGGGTCAGCTGCGTCTGGCAGTTCATTAGCATTATAAATAGCCCACTCACCCACGGGTGGCTTTGTTACCTCATTAGGCAATCTGGTTTGTTCAGGAGAAAATGCCCCGGTAACATCATAACTTACATAGTCCACATATGCCGAGTAGGTTGGGCTACTATTGCCGTCTCCGAAGCGGAAATAATTGGAGCTAGTAGTGGTAGTGGTAGTGGCAGTAAGCACCGGATAAGGGTTCTCATTCAAGTAGATCTTTACAATCCCCTCTGTACCACTACTCGCATTGATTGTCATGCGATATACATTCCACTTATTCACGTTTAAAACTCCGGATAAATCTACAGAAGCACCGGAGCGCTGGAGACTCAACTCTCCAGAAGATCTGATATTCAATTGATCTCTAAAACCATTGATGTGCATGTCGATATCGGTCAAACGATCCGCAGACGGATCTTTGGCTTTGACACGCATCACCACTGTCACACCAGTAGGTGTCGGGTCAAAATCTGAGGTCTTGTACATCCCTGAAGCATCCGCTCCATCCAGCGAGAGAAGATTATTGCCCACCCTTACCGGGTCTGATTCGATGGCCCAGGTAGTTCCTGATCCATTGCTGGCACTCCAAGCAGGATCGGCCGCATCTGGCAATTGATCCGCATGATAAATGGTCCATGCCCCCACGGGAGGTTTGGTCAGATCATTGGGTAAGCGAGTTTGTGCTGGTGAAAATGCTCCTGTGACATCATAGCTCACATAATCCACATAAGCGGAGTAAGTCGGACTACTATTTCCATCTCCAAAGCGAAAGTAATTTGAGCTTGTAGTGGTAGTTGTAGTGGCTGTAAGAACCGGAAAGGGATTTTCATTTAAGTAAATCTTCACAATCCCCTCAGTACCACTCGAGGCATCTATGGTCATACGGTAAACATTCCATTGGGAGGTATTTAACAGACCCGATAAATCTACAGAAGCACCTGAGCGCTGTAAGCTCAACTCACCAGAGGATCGGATATTCAATTGATCCCTAAAACCATTGATGTGCATATCTATATCTGTCAATCGATCAGCCGTAAGGTCCCTACCTTTGACCCGCATGACAACCGTCACTCCAGTAGGTACCGGATCAAAATCTGAAGTTTTGTACATTCCTGAAGCATCCGCCCCATCCAACGCCAACAAGTTGTTGCCTACCCGAACCGGGTCAGACTCTATCGACCAGGTAGTACCTGATCCATTGCTGGCACTCCAGGCCGGGTCAGCGGCATCTGGCAGCTCATCAGCATTGTAAATTGTCCATTCACCAACTGCAGGTTGGTTTGGGTCATCCTGAGACCATGCTCCCGTAACCGACAGGGCACATAGCATTAGAATTGATAATATATTGGATAACAGTTTCATAATATCATTGAATTTTATGTCCATTAGTGAATATCACTGTTTCATATTGTTTGATTGAAGGGCGTATTGGCCTTATCATTCTTATTGTCTCCAGCGAGATGGTCCTACTTCTTCATCAATCAGGTTCTGATTGGTAATAGTAAAATCTGCATTTGCCGGATCTACAAAACCAGGGTTAGCTTCTGTCGCATCCACTTCACCCGGATCAGTGTATTCACCTTCCCATAAACCAATTGTATTGAAGTAGTAATTATCTCTGTAATTCAATGACACTTCCTCGCTGATATCGCCTTCCCTTGAAAAGTTTCCATAGATGGCTCCACCACTACCCTCAATACCCGTTTCCACAAACAGACATTTGCTAACCTCAAGCGAGGTGCCACCTCCGGACATTCTAAAGAACCCTCTGTTGTTGCTATTGTCGGCGATACAAGCCCTATAGAAAGTACAATTCCTAAATGCCACATCAGCTGCCACTTGCATTCGCAGGAGTGTTCGTATGCCATTGGCAATGGTGGAATTCTCTATCGTAAGAGATCCGACAGCTCCTCCCCTGAAGTCGAAACCATCGCCTCCTCCACCGGGAATATCATGGATGTAGGTGTCAGAAATGACAATGTCTCCATAGGTTCCTCCACTGTTGCTATAGAGGATATTGTTGCTATAGCCACTGATTTCACAGCCTTGAACAACCAGGGTACCCAGGTTGCACTCTGAGGCAGAAGCATTGAACATTTGACCATAGTCATCTTGCCCTTGTATATTGAGATACCTCAGTGTAATGGAGCTTACTGGAGTACCACAAGAAAACTGCCCAATAATCACTGGCATGTCGTACCATTTCTGCCCTTCGATAACTATGGACTTTGTAATCTCTTTTCCTCCAAGGTTATAGGTGCCTGCTGCTAATATAAGTATCGCCCCCTCTTCCGAGGCATCAATAACGGCACTTAGGTCATCATTAGCGGTAACATTGGCCTCCTTCAAAGTAGAAAAAGTCACTGTCCCTCTTCTTTTGATGCCGTTGTACAAGGTCACGATATAATCCGTTGCTCCAGAAAGCCCATCGATTCTGGCTTCTCCTGCGGCTACCTGAGCCGCTGAAATCTGTACCAATGTATTGCCTGGCACCACTAACAGGTGAGTTACTTCACTTCCTGGCTGCCAAACTACCGTAGCGTAAGTGTCCTGTACATTTTCACCTGGCAGTGGGAGGAAAATCTGCTCCGCATCCGTCCGCGCGGTGACGATGGCCCAGTTAGACTCTTCCAGCCCTTCAGTCACTGCTCTCACTCTGGCCGAATAGCGGGTCTCACCCGAGAGGGATTCTGTATAGGTAATGGTTCCGGCTGTGGGTATATCGTCTACTACAGCAGTGCTGACGGGATCACCAGAAAACCGAAGGCTATCCTGAAAGAACTCAATAACGTATTGGTCAACATCAGGATCTGCGGTCCAGCTAAGCTCTATATCTACCTGGTTACGCACCCGGGCTTCAAGTCCTACCGGAGCAAATGCCCTCGATTTTGTGAGTTCTTCAATGACCGGATCTATGTCATCCTCGCAAGCCATAGGCACCAGTGAAAGTGCGCATAGCAAGATTCCTGTGAATTTTTTAATTCTGGTATACATATTCATCCTTTTTTAATTCAGTAAATCGTTGGTCAACTGTCCATTGCTACCATCTATAAAAACTTGCCAGATCGGCCAAAACTGGTTTTCATCGGGGTTTCCAACATAGATGGTTTCAATTTTTTCATCATCCAATTCATCCACTACCGCCCAATCAATGTTGTCACTATACTCACCTGACTTATTGTCTGTTTCACCCCTCTCCAATCCATAGAATTCCAGGGTTTCGTTATTTTCTGCAAGTCTGTAATACAAGGTGGAAGGTACATTTGAATATTCACCTGACTGACTTCTCAGGTCGTACATCTTTTGTTTCGCTTCATCCAGTTTTGTCTTTAGCAGATTCCATCTGATGAGGGCCTGCTTTCGCTGCATTTCACCGCACAGTTCGAGTTTGTGCTCTTCGACGATCGCATCAAAAACAGCTGATCCGGATAACCCACCCAGATAGGCATCCACTTGAGTAGGCCAGTCCGCCTGATCGAAAGCGCGCTGGCGAATTTCTTTCAAATAGGGTTTGGCGGCATCAGGTCCCTCAAGCTCATAGGCAGCTTCAGCCGCCATGAGTAAAATTTCCGCATAGCGCATGTACATAAAGTTGGTTCCGTCATCGTTGGATGCAGTCACACGAATGTTTTTCCATTCATATCGGTATTTACCAAACATCCACTGATCCAGGCCGGTAGGCTCTTGCTGAGCAATGTCCTCTGAAGGGCTCACGTCTTTCCATTGGTATGGCACACAAGTGACATCTCTACGCAAATCATTGGGAGCATAATCATAAAACACAAATGGCAACGGACCACCCTGACCACCTCTGGCCTGACCGGTGTACTTATCAGCACTCAAATGCCTTACGGCAAATGTGAATAACCACCTTCCTCTCCCTGCGGCAAATGGAATTTCCCATAGCGATTCCCCTCCGGCAGTTACATCATCTTGGTTAAACTTTCTCCACAAGTCCTCAAACGAAGTTTCGAGACGTGCTGTACCACTTGCGATCACATCTCTGCATTCCTGCAACGCGATTCCATACATGGTTGCGCGATCCAATTCCGGGTCAGTACTGAGTCGTACACCGTCGGCATACTGCGAGTACCCCCCCGCAGCTAAAGCCAGTCTGGCTCTTAGTCCTTTGACAAAAGCTTTATTTACCCGCTCAACAGAAGCGGTGCTTGATGTTTCGTTTGGCCAGGGCACCACTGTAGCGGCCTCTTCCAAATCTGCCAGTAGCTGTTTATAAATGACATCCCGGCTGGATCTCGGTAAGTACAGGGTTTCCGTAGTGATTGGTTCAAATCTTGCTGGCACGTCTCCCCAGGATTTGACCAGGTCTGCATAATATACAGCTCGCAAGGTAAGGGCCTCTCCCAGTAAGTAGGCCATATTTTCATCGTTCTCTACATCCCCGTAGTTACGCAGCCCACGAATACAAATATTTGCTCGTTCAATACCTGAATACATCATGGCCCAGGCATTGTTGGTTGTATTCATTTGGTCATTATTGGGCTTCGCGTTGTATTTCACCAAGTCGTAGTTGTCATCAGAATTATTGGAGTTGTTGTTCCACTCCACATCTGTGTTCATCCCATAATAGGGCAGAAAGCGACCTCTGTATGAGTTAGTCTGCCCAAATGGTTCCTTAATGCCATCTACGGCACCCTTAGCCAGGGTATAAACCGAAAATATCTTCGATTCATCCAGAGTAGATTTGGCCGGTGCTTCCAGGTAATCCTCACAAGACGTTGTGGTACTCAAAATCAGCACACCAGCAAGAGCTATGTTTAATATCTTTTTCATTTTCAATGTCATTTGGATTAAAATGTAAGATTCATGCCAACAGTAAACTGCCTGCTACGTGGATAGGCTGAGTAGTCCACACCCGGTGTGAGTGGGGTTTTTCGTCTGGTGGACACTTCAGGATCAAATCCCGTATAGTCTGTCAGGATAAACAGATTGTAACCCGTGATATAGAATCTAAGATTTTCAATACGGGCTCTTTCAATAATCGCCTCTGGTAAAGTATAACCTAAAGTGAGCGTATTGAGCCTTAGAAAGGATCCATCTTCTACTGCCCAGTCACTAAAGATGTACCGATCCATGTATGGACTCCACATGGTGGTGTTGGCATTCACCGCCGCCAGTTGTGCAGGGTCAGTGATCAGTTGACCGGTATTCCAATCTATATTAGTCCATCTCTCTCCCTCTTCCTGAGCGGAGATCAGGTTTCGATACTGATTGTTTTGATTGGCTGAAGTGAACTCCACTTTATTGGCATTGTAGATATCATTCCCATAGCTCCAGTTGAAGGCGGCCGTGAGGTCAAATCCATAAGCGTAGGCGTTGAGCACAAAACCACCTGTATGTTTGGGGTTGGCATTGCCTATAAACCTTCTATCATCGATAGAAATGGTATCATTTCCATCAAGATCCATCAATTTCATCATTCCCGGACGTGGCGTTAATATACCATCTGAAGTCACCACACCTTCCTTGAGTACCCACTGTCCTGAGCTCTCATCATATTCTTCGAAATCATCTACTTCATACCGACCATCAGATACATATCCGTACATCCTGCCAATTGGATCTCCTACTCGGGCCAGGTAGTCGTTGGCAATCTGAGTAGAAGCCCATCCAGTGGTTACTTCCGTGCCCACCAACTCGTCCATCACGCCAAGTGATTTGATGTTATTTCTGTTGAAAGCAATATTGAAGTTGAAATTCAGGCCATAGTCCTTTTTATCCAAAGCGATACCATTAAGGCTTAGTTCGATCCCTTTGTTCTCCGTTTCACCCATATTTCGGTACTGATATTCATAGCCTGTACCTGCTACAGGGAAACGAATCAGCAAGTCGCGGGTGTTATTTTGATAAGCCTCTATCGTACCGGTGACCCGGCCTTGAAGCAAGCCAAAATCCAATCCGATATTTTTAGTTTCGGTGGTCTCCCACTTCAAGTCAGGATTGGCCATGATGGTAGAAGCCGCCCAGTAATTATTTACATCGTTGATGTAAGTGGTATTTCTGGATTCAAATGTTTGTACGGTCTGGCCTCTTGGTATATTGTTATTCCCTGCCAACCCATAACTGGCCCGAAGTTTCAATAAGTACATCCATTTGGTCAACCCGCTCATAAAGCTCTCTTCGGTAATCTTCCACCCGGCAGATAATGACGGGAAATACCCCCAAACATTGTCTCCCTTGAATCGGCTGGATCCATCTGCTCTGTAAACCGCACTGATTAGGTAGCGATTCTTATAATCATAATTAGCCCTTCCGAAGAATGACAACAGCTTATCATCCGGGCTAAAATTGTTATCCGCATAGATAGACTGGCCTTGTGTGGTCAGCTTGAAAGCTTCATCTGCACTAAATAATACTGGATACCCCTGAATTTCATATTCCAACTCATTGGTCTGGGTAAATAGCATTTCATGACCCCCCATCACTTTTAGGTTATGTAACTCCCCCTTGAGAACATCATAAGTCACTGTATTGGTATTTCTTAGTCTTACCTCTTTTCTATCGCTAAAGAGTGCTGACGGCTGATTGGGGAATGCAGGTGAGCGATCCCTTGCTTTGTAGGTGGTCACCCCATAAAAACGATTATCCTGGTAATTGTAGTTATCCACGGTAAAAGAAGTGCTTAGCTGCAATGGATCAATTATTTTCCAGGCAAAGCTCCCTGCGATGTTGTAATTATTCCGTTTTTGCAATCGGTCATTGTCATTGGTGGAAACAATCGGATTTACCAGGTCTCCTGAAGTTTGCTCATTGGTATCATCTGACAGACTCACACCCGATATCGGAATAGGTGCATACGCTACTGCGTGTTTCAATCTGGAGTCCGCAGAAGATACCTCGTTCTGTTCATTGGCTCCACCCCCATTGATTTCTGTATCAGAATAACGCAATGAAAAATTCAGATCAATCTTATCATTCGGAGAGTTTTTGAATTTTAAGGTAATGTTGTTTCTCACATAGTCAGAACCAATCATAATAGCCTTGTCATCATACCTTGCGAAGTTGGCTGAGTAATTGAACTTTTGGCCGCCACCGCGGATGCTGAGATCATTACTAAAAGTGGTTCCTGTGCGGCCATATATCTGTCTTTGCCAGTCATTGGCTGCTTGTCCTTCATATTGATCAAGGTCACCAAATAATCCGAAGTAGTCCTCATAAGATGAGTAATCACCTTCCTCACTGGCATCCAGTACGGCATATTCGTACTGCCACCTGGCGTAATCTTCCGGATCAAGCACATCCAGGGTTTTGGCAATCTTCTTCACGGCATAAAAGGAATTATAATTCACGGTGACTTTACCCTCAGTACCACTCTTAGTAGTAATAATTACTACTCCGTTTGCTCCACGAGAGCCATAAATGGCCGTTGATGAGGCATCTTTTAGCACATCGATGGACTTGATATCTGAGGGGGATAAATCCGATATAGTGCTGACAGGAAAGCCATCCACAATAAACAGCGGTGAACTGCTCTGCGTCAGGGAAGCCCCACCTCTGACCCTTATCCTGACTTCTGCGTCGGGTGAGCCCTCAGTGGTAGATATTTGCACTCCGGCTAAACGGCCAGTCAATGACTCTGCTACACTCGCCACAGGTACCTTCTTCAAAGCATCTCCGGTTACAGAAACCACAGACCCAGTCAGGTTTGACTTTTTCTGAGTACCATAACCAACCACTACCACTTCATCCAATGCCTGTACATCAACATCCATTGACACGTTGATAGTACTTTTCCCGGCGACTGGTATTATTTGGTTAGCGTAACCAATAAAACTAAAAGTCAATGTTGCATCCTCGGCAACAGTCACCTTGTAGTTTCCTTCAATGTCAGTGATCGTTCCCTCTGAAGTTCCCTGAACTACAACGCTCACTCCTGGCAGACCCTCTCCTGTTTCCCGATCAGTAATCGTACCTGTTACGGTCAGATCTTGGGCTGTTGCGCTTGTCATAGATACCAGTACCAATATTGGTAAGAAAAGTACCTTTATCCATGATTTGCGAATAGTGATTTTAGTACACATAATTCATCATATTATAGGTTAGTGGATTTATTAAAAGGTAATGTGATTAAAATCTGAACTCACATTTTGTGTAATCGATTGCACTCTGCGATCAAAAAAAAGATTCTCCCATGAGCCTGAAAGCCCGAAATGTAATGTTGACCCGTAGAATTTATTCATAATCTTCATTCTTTTTGGTTGAAAAAGTTCCTCTAAACAAATGAATTATTCTGATAAATCCGAATTTAACAATTATTAATTATTCAATATTTACGGAATTAACCAGCTCAGCAAATCAGTTATTTACTCATTTCGCCTATTTATTTTAACGATTTTACAATAATATAAGCAAAGCATTGAGCATTAACATGCAATTAACTCTAATCATTGTAAGCATCTCTTATTACAATATTTAAATCTCATTCATACCCATGTATTTCCATTTATTTTTTTCACCTCAATGCACCCTGATTCGATCACTCTCTCCTCGCCAATCCTTTCATTACCGCTCATTTTGTGCTATCCTTTGCACACAATTTGACCTGATCATCATTCACTTTGTTCATATTTCTGAAAATGAGAAAACTCTGGCTATTCACCCTCATGGTCGTCATATCATTCGATGGATTGGCTCAGTATGCCACTGAAATAGTGGTAGACAAATCCGGACAAGGAGATTTCACCTCCATTCAGGAAGCCATCTATTCGACTAAAGCTTTCCCGGAACAGGACATTACCATTTATATTAAGAATGGAGTTTATCGAGAAAAGGTGACCATTTTCTCCTGGAACAACAGGCTCACCCTGAAAGGAGAAAGTACCGATAGTACAAGGATCCTTTGGGGTGACCATTTCGCCTCGATAAACCTTGGAAGAAACAGCACTTTTCACACATTTACTCTCAAAGTAGAGGCCAACGATGTTCGATTGCAAAACCTAACAATTATAAACAGCTCTGGCCCAATAGGTCAGGCAATAGCATTGTACCTGGAAGGAGATAGAATTCAGTTGATCAATTGTAATATCCAGGGGCATCAGGATACGGTCTATACAGCCGGAGAAGGTTTCAGGCAATACTTTAAGGATTGTTACATTTCAGGAACTACCGATTTCATCTTTGGAGGAGCCACTGTCATCTTCGAAAACTGCACCATTGTGTCCAGGTCAAACTCGTACATCACCGCAGCCTCCACCCCTAAATCTGCTCAATTTGGTTTGGTATTTTTGAAATGCAGAATTACTAAAATGGATGAATCTGTGAACAAGGTTTATCTGGGAAGGCCATGGAGGAGTTATGCAAAAACTGCATTCATTGAATGCTATATGGAAAATCACATTCTCCCTGTTGGTTGGCACAACTGGGGGTCTGCCGAAAAAGAAACCACAGTAAGCTATGCTGAGTATGCCTCTAAAGGCCCCGGAGCTCACATGAATGAACGAGCAAGGTGGGCAACAATCCTGAACCCAACAACAGCTGCCAATTATGAACTTGAAGTTATTTTCAATGGATGGATACCTTAATTAATCAACGGCTAGAACCTGAAGTGGCTGATTGAGGCGAAGGACCTCTTTCCTTAATAAAGTCATGAAGCTATCCATTGATTGGATAGGATTGGTACCTTTCTCCCAGACCGCCATAAAGTGATAAGTAACTTCCTCTGATGGATTAAACAAAACTACGTGACTTCCTGCTCCATCAACTACCTCACTAATGGAAGGTGTTTCCACAATCACTGCAAGCCCCAGCTTGTCATCGTTCAAGCTAAACTTGCCATATGTCGCAAAAATGTGATAATTATCAACCACTTCATTGACGTACTCCTCCCCAACATTCTTAACCAGCCCCGTACAGAAACCATCTATTGGATTGCTAAAGCTTATTGAATGAGTGGTCAATGCAGAGCCTGCCTGAATGCTAATGGCAGACCTCAAATCAGTGCGATCACCCCCATCGGCCCATCCATAATAGTTAGTCCTGATTGCTGACTCCAGTAATCCATTCTTCACAATCTGACAGGTTACTGAATCAACCACCCTAAATCGATGAAGGGTGTCATTCCTAAATTGTCCGATTGAGCCCAGGCCTAAAGTCTTCCCCACCTTCAGCAAGTCCATCCCCCACTCACTCAATTCGTGATAAGAGTCAAAGCCATCCAGACCTACACTTTGCAAAACCGGTTCCGGCTTCAACTTTCCAAACACATCCATTCCATTTCTCCAATCCAGATAAAAGCGGTAAGCCATTTGGTCCGATTCCCAGCCCGGCCCTTCATACCTGACAAAATAGGTGTGATCAGTGTGCTGATCAGGTACCCTTAAAAAATCAAGGTTCACAAATGATCCGCCAACGTATTCCTTCTCCGTCCATGCTCCTCCCTGCTTGACGGATAACTCCGCCTGAGTCATTTTGCTGAAATTGGTAGAGCCATTTGAGGTCACTATCTCCAAATTTGTAGTCTCTCCAGGCTCAAGCTCTAGTAGCACCAGGGCTTTCTCAATCATGCCATCTTCATTTTCATCAATAAATTCTGTCGGTACTGTTCTTCCATTAAGTAGCCCTTGCAATGGTTTTTCTGCATCCACATTCAACGCCATAGTAATCACCTCCTTCCGGGCTAAATCCGATGGGTTACGAATAGCAATAGAAGCCATCGGGACATCACCGGTACAAGAAAACAGACATGAAAGGCCAAAAAACAAGATAGGAATGAATTTCATTTTGTGAAAATAGTAAGGATTAAAGGTCACTGACCCATTGGTACAAATGGGAAATCTATGTGAATTCACTCAAATGCGCAATCGTTTACACATTTTTAATGAATTGATCTTGTCAAATTTGTTGTTTCACCAGAAAAATGGTTAATATGAACCTTTAAATTGATTAGCTTCAGGAAATTGTGAAGTATGGTTTTATAACTGCAACCAGAAATTCATTACCGCAAACAGAGCCACAATTAGTGACTACATTCGCGCTGTCTGTACAAATAACAAAAGTTTGAAAGGAAAAAAGACCACCATTCATGAGATTGCAAAAGAGCTGAATACCACCGCATCTACGGTATCCAGAGCCCTGAATAATAACCCGCGAATCAGTGAGGAAACCAAAAAGAAGGTTTTTGCTATGGCCGAAAAACTGGGCTATGAACCCAATACCATGGCCGCCTCACTGCGCAAAGGACGATCACAAATCATCGGAATCATAGTACCCTATGCTGACCGGATATTCTTCTCCTCAGTCATCAGGGGCATCGAGGAGGAAGTGAAAAAATCTGGTTATAATGTTATTATTTGTCAGTCGTACGAGAAAATTGAAAATGAGATAGATGATGTGAATGCACTCCTATCGGCTCAGGTGGCTGGTATTATCATCTCCCTGTCACGGGAAACAAGTACCTATGAGCACCTGAAAAAAGTCATCCAGAAGAACAAAACACTGGTACTTTTTGACCGGACAACTGATGCGCTCAACACTTCCTGTGTGGCCATTGATGACTATCAGGGCGCCTATTCCTCTGTCAGCCACCTGATAGAAAATGGCTACAAGAAAATCGCTTTCTTTTCAGGTAATAAGAAGGTCAGTATCTTCAGAGAGCGTTTCAGGGGCTACCTGGCAGCTTTGAAAGACCATGATTTGCCAGTGGTGGATGATTATATCATAGAAGTACCCAGTGATGTAGAACAAGGCAAACTGGTAACTGAAAAGCTTATGTCCCTCGCGGTAAAGCCTGATGCCATATTTTCTTCCTCTGATTTTTCCGCTCTGGGAGCCACCAAATGGCTTTTGCAGAACAATTATCGCATTCCTGAGGACATAGGAATTGTCGGGTTCGGAAATGATCCCTTCACACAATACCTGGAGCCAACCATCTCTTCAGTCGACCAAAAAGGCAAGGAAATGGGCAAAACCGCGGCACAGGTCTTTCTGGAGCAAGTGGAAGGAAGGAACTCAATCCACCGCAAAGTACTACTAAGCCCGGAGCTCATCATACGCGAATCGTCAACCAAACGATCAATTAACAAAATGGTAATTTAATTCGGGGATTTGGATTGCTAAATGAAAATTCTATAAATTGTGCAATCGTTTACGCAGATTAAGTAATGCTGTAGAAAACGAAAATAAGATCTGAATCAATGAAAAAATTAAGCATCGCAGACCGAACCGCACAGCATCCCATTAAAGCCATTCAATTTGGAGAGGGCAACTTTCTCAGGGCATTTGTAGAGTGGATGATAGAACTACTCAATGAGCAATCCGATTTCAACGGGAGTGTAGCCATCGTGCAACCTCTAGAGAATGGACTTATACACCTGCTCAAAGCGCAGGACGGACTCTATCACCATGTAAGACAAGGCATTGAAAATGGAGAAACCATCGATGAGGTAAAATTGATCCAGTGCGTATCCACGCTTGTCAACCCTTTCGAAGAGCAAGCCGAGTATTTTGCGCTGGCGGAGATTCCCTCTGTGCGGCTTATTTTCTCCAATACCACTGAAGCTGGTATTGTCTTTGACGATTCGGACCGCCCGGAAGCCGGTCAGCTGGCCAATACCTTTCCCGGCAAGCTCACCCAACTACTCAAACACAGGTTCGATCATTTTGAAGGGGACAAAGGCAAAGGTGTGGCGATGATACCCTGTGAGCTCATTGAGCAAAACGGAACCAAACTAAAGAAATGCATTGCTCAATATATTGACCTATGGAATCTGGGCGAAGATTTTCAGACCTGGGTAAATGAAACCTGTGCATTCGCCAATACGCTGGTAGACAGAATTGTGCCCGGATACCCCAAAGATGAGATTGAAACCCTCACCGAGCGCATCGGCATCCAGGATCAGTTGGTGGTAAAGTCAGAGTCTTTCCACCTGTTTGTAATCGAAGCACCTGAGTTTGTTCAGGAACTCTTCCCTGCCCACCGCCTGGGATTAAATGTGAAGTACGTCAAGGACATCACGCCTTACCGCACGCAAAAAGTTCGCATCCTGAATGGCGCTCATACCTCCATGGTACCTATAGGACTGCTCTATGGTCTGGAAACCGTCAGTGAAACCATTGATGATGCCGAAACCGGTAAACTGATGCGGGAGATCATTTTTGACGAAATTGTAGCCACGATTCAAATACCCGGGGAAGATCCAAAAGAGTTTGCAGATCAGGTGATTTCAAGGTTTAAAAACCCCTTTATCAGGCATGAACTCACGGCTATTTCACTTAACTCAATCGCCAAGTTTAAAGTGCGGGTGCTTCCAACCATACTGGATTACCTCAGTATCAAAGGACACCTTCCCAATAAACTCATTTTCTCGCTGGCATGTCTGATTCATTTGTACCTGCGGGACACTCATAGCCTCAAGGATGATGAAACTTATTTGAATTTCTTTGAGTCTATCAAATCAGATGAGCCCGAAACATTGGTGAAAAAGGTGCTGGCCAATTCATCACTTTGGGATCAGGATCTTTCTGTTATCGAAGGTCTGTCCGATTTGCTGACAACACACTTTAAAGCCATTGCTTCTGAGCAATTGAAAGAGGTATTACTGAACATGTAATGATGATACAAGCAATTACCATCCACGAGAAAGACGATCTGGCAGTAGCCCTTACTGATCTTCAAAAAGGAACTGAGGTCACGGTGAATGGCACGACCATCACCCTTCAACACACCATTAATGCCAAGCACAAATTTGCCATGAAGGATTTTCAGGCAGGTGAAGAAGTGCACATGTATAATGTGACGGTGGGCAGAGCAAAAGAGGCCATCAAAGCCGGGGGAGCTGTGACCACAGCCAATCTGACACACCAGTCAGAGTCCTTCAGTGCAGAAGATAAAAGTTCAGAGCCTTTTCAATGGACTGCTCCGGATACCTCTCCGTGGAAAGACACCACCTTTATGGGCTATCACCGCAAGGATGGGCAGGTGGGGACGGCTAACTATTGGTTAGTCTTTCCATTGGTATTTTGTGAAAACAGAAACATAGAAACGATCAAAAAAGCTTTTGATAAAGCCCTTGGTTTTGAAAAGCAAGACCCCTACGTGGCGCTGGTGCAAAACATGGTGGATCGCTTTGAGAAAAACGAACTGGGTGATGGATCTTCATTGGATTTCAAACTGGAGACCATCACACCATCCAGAAAAGCACGGGTGTTTGAAAACATTGATGGCATCAGGTTTCTCACCCATCAGGGTGGATGTGGAGGCACTCGCCAGGATGCAGAGACACTTTGCCGACTGTTATCCGGCTATGTGAATAATCCCAATGTGGCTGGTGCTACAGTGCTCAGTCTTGGGTGCCAGAATGCCCAGGTCAAAATGTTTACTGACGCCCTGCACAGTATCAACCCTACCATCGATAAGCCGATCATTATTCATGATCAGCAGGATACGGGAAGAGAGCAGGAGTTAATCAAAAATTCCATCACCGAAACCTTTATGGCACTGGTAGAAGCCAATAAGCAAACCAGGCAGCCAGCTCCACTCAGCAAGCTGACCATCGGGCTGGAATGTGGTGGATCAGATGGGTTTTCAGGTATTTCGGCCAACCCGGCCATCGGCTACACCTCCGACCTGGTCGTAGCTCTTGGAGGCAAGGCCATCCTGTCGGAATTTCCCGAGCTATGCGGTGTGGAGCAAGAGCTCATTAACAGAATGGATACTCAGAAATTGGCGGTCAAGTTTGTGGACATCATGCGGAGGTATGAAAAAGCAGCCGTAGAAGCCGGATCTGGTTTTGATATGAACCCGTCTCCTGGCAACATCAAAGATGGCCTGATTACAGACGCGATGAAGTCTGCCGGAGCAGCCAAAAAAGGAGGCACCTCCCCTGTCCGGGATATTTTGGACTACACTGAATATGCCAACAAACCTGGTTTGAACCTGCTGTGTACTCCTGGAAACGATGTGGAGTCTACCACAGGCCTGGCCGGATCCGGGGCCAATGTGATCCTCTTCACTACCGGCCTGGGCACACCCACCGGCAATCCGATTTCTCCGGTTCTCAAGCTTTCGTCCAATTCAAAATTGGCAGCCAAAATGCCGGACATCATCGACATAGACACCGGTAAGGTCATCACAGGAGAAAAAACCATAGAAGAAATGGGCAGTGAAATCCTGAATTACATAATAGAGGTGGCCAGTGGTCGTAAAACAGCCAAAGCCATGGACCTGGAGCAGTTTGACTTCATACCATGGAAGCGAGGCGTATCCCTTTGATCTATTAAATCCAGAACCAGAAAAAACCAAACCATGAAAAACCTACTCTACTTAGGCGCGACTATCCTGCTGGCCTGTTGCAATACGCCGAAAGAAACTGCACAGGAAAAACAGGCAGAGGTTCCATTATATGTGCAAATGGCTGACTCTGAGATGAAACGTACCCCAGATCCCAGACTGCTGGATTTCAGAGAAAAGCCAAAGTGGGAATACACCAATGGGTTGGTGTGTCTCTCGTTTTTCAAAGTATGGAAAAGAACAGGAGATGACAGGTTTTTAGATTATGGGAAGTCTTATATGGACTCCATGATCACCGATGAAGGGAAAATTCTTACCTATAAGCTCAGTGACTACAACATCGACCGAATCAACCCTGGAAGGTTCCTGATAGAACTCAACCAGATAACTCCCAAGCCCGAGTACAAAATGGCCATTGAAACACTGCGTGAACAGATGCGCAATCATCCACGCACCGCTGAGGGAGGATTCTGGCACAAAAAACGCTACCCTTCTCAGATGTGGCTGGATGGGCTCTACATGGGCAGCCCGTTTCTGGCGCAATATGCCCAACTTTATGATGAACCAGCGCTCTTTGACGATGTAGCTAACCAGTTCCGGCTGATCGATAAATATGCTTACAGTAATGAGACGGGGCTATACTACCATGGCTGGGATGAAAGCCGGGAGCAAAAATGGGCCGACCCTGAAACAGGCTTGTCACCAGAGTTTTGGGGGCGGGCCATGGGCTGGTTTTCGATGGCTGTTGTGGATGTACTGGACTACTTCCCGGAGGATCATCCTCAGCGAGACAGCCTCATTGTGATCGTAAACAAAATAGCCCGGGGAATCCAAAAGCATCAGGATCCGGCTTCCGGGGTGTGGTGGCAGGTGCTGGACAAAGGCGGCAAAGCTGGCAATTACCTGGAAGCTTCATGCTCCAGCATGTTTACCTACTTTCTGGCTAAGTCTATTCAAAAAGGATACCTCGATAGCAGCTATCAGGCAATGACCAAAAAAGCTTATGCTGGTCTGCTCAGGGAGTTTATCAAAGAGAATGAAGATGGCACCATCAGCCTTACCAACGTATGTGGTGTGGCCGGACTGGGTGGTGATCCTTACCGTGAGGGCACCTATGAGTACTACGTGGGTGAAATCAAACGAGACAATGACCCGAAGGGTGTCGGGCCATTTATTATGGCGTCACTTTGGATGCAGAGTCTCTAGCTTACAGTTTATCGTCCTATAGCGCTGCTTCGGCTAGACTCGCAATGAGCCATTAATCCGTTGTTTCGACAACTGGAGATAATTTCATAACGTGCAAATTCCTTGTAATATAGATTTAGGAAACTAAAACCTGATATGGCCTGTATTTTAGAATCATTTCTAATGAGATAGCTTCTGTTCAGCCTTCACTCAATATCTCGATCTTTCGTCTGAACTGCTCCGGATAGATCTGAATGGCACCACTGTCAGACACCCCAAAACCACCCACCAGATTGCCCATGCGTGCCGAGTGTCTAGGAGCTTTAGTCCTTAGGTAGGTATTCAGAAAGGCCGCACAAAATGCATCACCAGCTCCGACACTGTCTTTTACCGGCATCATTTTAGCACTTACCCTATAGTGTTCGCTACGGGTGCGAATCACACAGCCCTGACCCCCACCAGTAATAATCAGCAAATCGATGTTTGGGTAATCCGCTAGAATCCGAACCGTGAAATCATCCTGGCTCATCTCTGACTCGTATAGCAATGAGCTCAACACCCTCACCTCTTCATCATTCATCTTAGCTATGGTGCAGTAGCCAAATGAAGACTCAATCACCTCTTTGGTATAGGCATCCCGGCGCAAATTCACATCATAAAATATGGTATTGAACGATCCTCTGGCCATGATGAAATCCATCGCTGCTTTGGATACGGGGTGTCGCTGGGCGAGTGTACCGAAGTAAAACGCCCCATATTCGTTCAGTTTGGCTGTATCTATGCCGGACTGCTCGATGTAGTCATAGGCGACATCATTTCTGATGCGGTAGGTGGGCTGACCCTCCTCCAAAAACACCATCACCCGACCGGTGAGGTGGCTATTTCGCTGTACAAAATCCTGACCCACACCGAGTTTGGTCATCTCCTCCACGGCCTGATCGCCAAGCTTATCTGTACCAACAGCCGTGACAATAGACGCCTCTCTACCGCACTGCACCATATGCGCTGCGAAATTGACCGGTGCTCCGCCAAAATGTTTATATCCTTCTATGAAGTCCCATAACACTTCCCCAAAGGCCAATACTTTTGTGTTTTCCATCTGCTGATTAGAGTTAATATTCGCCCTCCCGTGGGAGGGCGAATGTCTATTAAGGTGTTGTAACTTCGATATTTGTAAAGGTCACGTCGCTGTGATCTGCGAAGATGCCCCAGTTGGTACCCGGCGCCCGATAAATTCGAGAAGAAAGTGCCACGTCATCGTTGATATAAACGACTACCATTGAGTTTTCAATAACGATTCTTACATTGTAATCAACGCCTGGACTCAACGTGACAGGCACATCATTGTCCGGAACCGTGCTGGCATCAAGGTTAGGCCTATTGGTCTTGTCAAAGCTGAACCTATTCTCCTGAGGGACAAACCTTAGACTGAACAGGTCATTCCAACCATCGCAGGCACCTACCATAAATCCAAAATCACGAGCCGACGAGACATAATTAACTGTGGCACTGATCTCATAGCGCTCAGCCATCACAGGATCAAAAATAACATTAGTCATGTCATAATCTGCCGGACTGTATAGCCTATAACTATGTGACCCGGTCTGTGTATTGGTGACATCTCCCCACTGACTATTTTTAACTATGGTATAGGGAGTGGTTTCGAGGTGATTTTCCACTGTATGCGGGATCGTCACGGCCAAATCCCCATTGCCCTTCTGAAATAACTTATGCACCACCAGGTTGCCACCCCAGCCGGGGTTTCCACCATCTGTGTGTCCAATATTGACATGCGTCCAGCCCATCAGGTAGCGATCATAACCATCTGATACTGACTTGGCAGCATAAATTCCCTTTCCCTCAAACCGCTCAATTCCAGCGGGCTTGCTCCATGGTCCATTTGCCGACGAGGATTTGCGATAGTAAACATACTTGGTGTCGATATCCGAAAACAGCAGGTAGTAGGTGCTGTTGATTTTAAACACCTCAGCGCATTCCATCATGAAATAATTGTCGGCTCCCCCGTCATAGAGTACTCCATCATAGGTCCAATTCAGGAGATTTCCAGACGTATATTTAGCCAACACACCTTTCCAGGTTCCGTTCACATCCTTTCTGGCACTAATCAGCATCACATATTCATTGTTTTGGGTATCCTCATATACGAAAGGGTCTCTGAAATTATCCTGTTCGTCAAAACCCTGTCCGGTAGGCGGGTATATAGTGCTAAAGTTCGCCTTCTTAGTAAATTGCTGATTCGGCCAGTTAGACGTAGCCAACATCACCCCCTCCTTCTTGCTCACACAGCCCGAAGGGTAATTGGGGTTGTGGCCAGTGTAAAAAGCGTAATACTTTCCACCTTTCTTGATGACACTCCCTGTCCCCACAGCGAAATCCTGATCACACCCCTGATCACTACTAGCCAGCAGCGCATCAGTGCATGTATCATCATACTCATAAAAATTATTGGTAGTAAAGCCATACCAGGGATGACGTTCATTGGATGGATCATCCCAGATATCCTTCAGATAATACACAAAAATCTCACCAGTACCTGGTTCGAAATAAGGCATTACATCTCCGATTCTGTATCCATCAGAGGTCATCGGAAAGATTTGATAATCTTCCTCTTCCGCCTGAGCAGTACAGTTTAATGAAGCTGAGGTAACAGTCTCTGACTCACTTTCAGGTCCTCCGACTTGAGTAATATGAAGCTTATCACAGCTACATACAACAGCCATCAGGGCCAAACTCATCATTTTAAGGGTTTTGTATTTCATTGGTTTATTGTTTGGTTACTCTTTTGCATACACCTGCTCAACCAATCAACCTCCTCAAATAGGCTTCTTCACCTCGATCTTTCTGTACTCAAACCTTGCCTCAATTTCAGCCTCTGAAGCTACCATCTGCACTCGCTGTAATGGCGATCTGGTGAAAAACAGATCAGTAATATTTACTTCTCCATCATTGGCAAATACCTCCATAGATGACCTATCCAGGAAAATCGATAAGTTCCTGATCCCGTCTAATGATGCCTTGTGTTGCCTGGAGAATATTGTGGCCAGGGATACATTGCCACACCCAGACCGATCCACGATAAGTTCGTTGTTGGATACACTCAAAAACAATGAGTCTTTATCCTCATTAGTAAAAACCAATTCAACCGTGCCTTCCATGGATTCGATTTGTACATCCAGTCTGTACGCTTCATTTGTTTGCATTCCCTTTTCCAACTCTGTCAATGCTCCACTTGTGCTTAACACACCAATACTTTCCATCTCTCTGATAGGCACCATGGCCAATACATGATCATTCTCTTTTCTCCTCAGGCTTACTTCCCGCGGAATCGTCATCATATTTCTTCTATTAACCAGACTTACTTTGTTGGCATATGCCCAATTGCTCATCCAGCCTACAAATAATTTTCGACCATCAGAATCGGGAATGTTGTTCCACAATACCCCGGCGTAGTTATCCGCTCCGTAATCAATCCATTTGACCTTCTCCTGATTAGTGGAAAATACACGACCATCAAACTCTCCAACAAAATATTGGGTACCAGATCCACCCTGATAACCACCAGGATTGATGCTCACCAGCATCACCCATTTCCAGTTGCCTTGATCATCCTGAATCCTAAAAAGATCAGGACACTCCCAAACCCCACCATGAGCACCTTCTTCCTTTCCAAAATCGCTCTCGTGTGTCCATTCCAAGAGGTTTTTAGAGGAATAAATGCTCACGTGATCCTTTACAGCCAAGACCATCACCCACTTGTCAAACTCTTCCATCCAGGTCACTTTTGGATCACGAAAATCTTTAATCCCAGGGTTGCTTATCACCGGATTATCCGCATATTTTGTCCAGGTTCGCCCACTATCCAGACTATAAGCCAACGCCTGATTCTGAAAAGTAATCGATCCCTTCAACTCCTCTTGCTGGTTGCTATAAGTGAAAATGGAAACCATCGCAGGGTTTAACTCAGAGCCAAATCCGGTCGTATTATCATAATCCACTACTGCGCTGCCTGAAAAAATAAACCCAAGCGAATCGGGATATAGCGCAATGGGAAGGTGCTCCCAATGAATCATATCTTCTGACACCGCGTGTCCCCAATGCATCGGCCCCCAAACATTGCTATCAGGAAAATGCTGATAGAAGAGGTGATATTCTCCTGCGTAATAGACCATCCCATTGGGGTCATTCATCCAATTGGATGGTGTCGTAAAGTGATATACGGATTGATAGCTGTCTTCTTCCGTCTGCTCGGAGTTCATAGATTTCTGCTTAAACTGACAGGACTCCATCAGACAAAACAGCACGATAAATGCGTTAAGATATTTCATAAGTATAGTGTTTTGATTCAATGATACCGTTCGCTTTTCGGCAAAGGTTGAAATCGTTTATTGTCTTATAATGAGGCACCATCTCATCCATCCACTGACACCTGGCAAAGGTCATCACCGACGAATAATGATTCTATCGGAATAATGCCTACCATCACTGATGTACTTCACCAGATAAAGACCCGGACTCAAAGTATCTGGTATCTGTACCTGATTGGCACCAGCCGATTGTGTGAAAATGACCCTGCCGCCCATATCACAGATCGATACATTACTAATATTATTCTTACCAAATGTTATATATTGACCTGCACTTACCGGATTTGGGTAAACGAATGAATGACCACCATCTACCTTAAGCGGGTCTTCCTGCACCTCCGGCCTCTGAACCTGATCAGCCGTCACTCCCCAGATAGAGGTAAGATCCCAGGCTTCTAAGGACAATAACTCGGTCGGCCCATTTTCACTAAAAAGGGACAATCCGGTACTTAAAACATTGGTGAATGCCAGTGAGCTTATGGAAGTCTGATAATCATTAGCAAACACCTCTACTGATGCCTGATCAATGAAAATATGTAAATCAAGAACACTATCCATCGGAAAATGGACCGGTGCTACTGACTTGCGCTTATAGGCAAAACTAAACGGCGTGCCTGATCGATCAAGTTCCAATGTGGATGACGCTGCATCATAAGTAATTTTAACACCTTCATTATCATCGGACTGGGCGAGGGTTATTCCAAAAACCTGATCTCTGTTGCTGACTTTAAAGGATAGTTTCAGCTCATAGACGTTCCACTCTGGCTGAAATACTGTGACCGGTAGTATTCCATCCACCTGCTGTTTTGTTATTGAATATTCGTTGCCTCGGAGCCCTTTCAACTCCTCAATAGGCTGCTGAATCAGCTGAAACCCAAATTCATTTTTTACCAGACTCAATGCTCGTGGAATGGATTGATTTCCTTTCCATGGCCGAGTGGGCACATCGCGGGCATATGTCCAGTTGCCCATCCATGCCAACCAAACCTTGCGGTTATCGTCAAAGTCATAGTTTCTAAACGTCTTCCCGGCATAAAAATCATATCCCCAATCAGCCCAGTTGGCATTTTCTGTCCGGGTGTCATACAGCTCATCAGAAAACACAATGTGATCGACCAATACATGTCCCCATCCTCCTGTGGCTTCATCTACTATCTCAATATGCCCGGTCTGCCCGATAAATTCACTCACAGACACCCCCCGCCATTGCATGATTTCAGTATTGCTGGAACTTGCTATTGACTGTACAACCTCTCCATTTACAACTAACCTGAAGCCCAATTCATTGGCTGAAGCGCCACCACCTATTTGAAAATTGATAAACGGCCTGCTAATTTCAAATTCCGGGGAAATGAGCTTCCCGGTAGAACCATCACCATTCAAAAAACTATTGACGAGACTTTTGCCTGTATATCCCATCACTTCCTGCTGATCAGAGAAGGTACCTGTAGCAGGAGCATCCCCAAAAGATTCACCCTGCACAGTCCAATCACCATATCCAGCTTCGAAATCCTCAAACACCTCTCCGCCAACGTGACTTCCCGTGAAGAAATTCTCCTCCGGGTCAATCCTAAAAGTAGTGCCATCAAAATCCCCTACCCAAAACTGCATTCGGTTGGGTCCCATGCCACAGGTCATCACCCATTTCATATTTTGGGGATCACCATTAAGTGGCAGCTCAAACAGATCTGGCACTTCCCATATTTCCTTGCGTGCGCCATACCCTTCAAAAGTGCTTTCGTAATCCCATACTTTAAGATCATCAGAAGTATAGATCCTGATGCCCCGGTCTACAGGTTTCGTAATGACCATTACCCATTTACCGGTTTGTTCATACCAAAAGACCTGTGGGTCTCTGAAATCAGGCTCATTACTTTCAATGACGGGGTTGCCATCATAGTACTCAAATGACCCATGGTTGAGACTGGTAGAAATGGCCTGATGCTGGTGACCTGTGGCATCTTCGTGCAAGGTGTAAACAGCGATCATAGCAGTATCTTCAGCTGAATTAAATCCAGCCGTGTTCTCAATATCCATCACTACAGACCCAGACCAGTTTCCGAAACCAGAGGGTGTACCATGAAGCGCATTATTATTGATTTCTTCCCAATGAACCATGTCTTCAGAACGCAGGTGTCCCCACCAAAACAGGTGGTACTTACCACCGAATTTCATAGGCCCATTTGGGTCACCCATGAAACCACTGCGAGGAGAAGCGTGATACTGTGGCCGATACATCTCCGTATACACATCCTGCGCACAGAGTTTGCCTGCCACACACATCAACATCAACAAACGTATAAATATCCTTGTCATAATTGGGATTTAAATAGAACAAGTAGCCATGCCAGGCGGCACGGCTACTCGCAAAAATGTTTATTCCTCCAGGGCCTTATCTGCCAGATACAGCAGGCTGTTTTTTGTAAGAGATGGAATGTTATCATTGTTAGTAACATCACCTACATACCAGTCGTATGTACCGCCCAAAATGGCAATTACGGTTCCCTTATTACCACTTGCAGCCCATTCCACCATTTGAGGCTCGTTTTGTCCACAATTTTCAACCAGGATGGATGCTCCTGTCATTTCTTCAAAGGCAGCACGACGATCATCCAATGGATCAGTATCACCATTTGGTGCCCATGGACCAAAGTTGAGGTTGTATTGGTTAGATCTGTTTTTCTTCTTAGTGCCAGACTCCAGCGTGATAAAAAATGGCGCAGGGCACCCTTCATCAGTACTCGTCACAATGCCGCTAAACAAAGGACTAGAGGTTTCTCCGGCCCATCTTACTCCCCAGGCTCCGTCAGTAGCACCTTCATCCACAGCCAACCCTCCAAAGGAATTGTTGGGAGCAAGGTCAGCAGAAGCTACTACACCTATTTCGTCTACCATTGACCCTGCGAAGTTGCCTAAAAACAGGTTACCTCCTGCTTCATAATAGGTCTTGACAGCAGCTACAAAATCAGCGGACAAAGTCTCACAAGGCGTGTCAAACCCAATCCCTGATTCCATCAACAGGCAGTGATTTGAATTGTTTGGGAACTGAGCGACTTCACCGCCCCACCAGCCTCCATCAAACTGAATCCATACGGCATGATACCCACTAAGATCGGCACCACCAGCCACGTCCTCTATGGAGTGATAGGCCACCTCTGTAGTGGAAGACGCCATATTCTCTGCAAACCATGTGGCAGCCTCCTGATCATCATTGAGATCAAAGTCTGAACCATCCAGGACATCCCAGGAAGCTGCAGTATTCTCTGCTGCCACACCTACGAAAGCAATCTTCCTCAAATCCGCCTGTGAAATAGAAACTGTATACGCTACGGAAATGCTACCAGACTTGTCAGTCACGGTATAAACCACAGGTTCGGTGAAATCAACCGCCGAGCCAGACTCGGGGCTTACACTTGCACCCTCAGACACAGTTACTACCGGAGTGACCGCTGTAATATCTGCTGCGGCCGGCAGCTCCAGCATAACCGTCTTATCTGCTTCATCAATAGATCCACTAATTTCGTCTACCGTGAAACTGATCATAAATGCATCACCAGGAGTGACTTCCTCATCCTTACATGAGATTACCATCATAGTAGCTGCTACCATGAGCAAAGCCACCAAAAACTTCATATTTGTCTTCATCATCTTCATTTGTTTGGTTATTTTATCAGTTATATCCTTTATTCTGTATGTACCTGCCATTGCTCAGGTTAATCTGCTGCTGCGGTATCGGCAAATACTCATGTTTGCCCGCTTCAAACTGTGCTGATTGCAGATATTCTCTTTTTGATTTTTCGGTAATGAAATACTCATTGATCTCCTGAGCGGCTACTCCCCACCTGACCAGATCAAAGAATCGGTGTCCTTCCATGGCGAGTTCAAGGCGCCTCTCCCACCTGAGCGCCTGGCGGGCGTAAGTCTGTGTCCAGGAAGAGCCTTCATAAAGAGCCACATTGTAATTGGAAAGGGGTGCGCCATTGGAGTACTGGAGCAATTCTGTGCTATTAATGGTCCGTTGCCTGATTTGATTAATAATAGGCAAGGCTTCCCCTTGTCTGCCGAGTTCTATCAATGCTTCTGCTTTCCACAAGAGCACATCGGCGAACCTGATCAAAATCGTATTTTTAGAACTTGACATAAATGGAGGGATCCGTTCAAAGCATTCACAATTGGGTGATACATTTTCCTTTAGTGAGGAATAAGGTCCATAAATGCCCGGCTGACGTGCCCATTCATCTTCAGTATAAATAATGGAAGTCTCATACTTCCAGGGCTTCTCAGGCTGTGCCACGGTGTGGTCTAACCGCGGATCAACAGTTTCTGAAGTTAAATCCAAATCGTTCTCATTAAAAGCATCAAACATCGGGAGTCCTGCTTCATCCGTTTTGAAGCTATTGACCAAATTTTGACTCGGTATATGAAACCAGCAGCAACCCAATTCGGTGCTCATTGGATTATTGAGCATAGATGAAAAATCAATATTCCCGGTGGTTGTGCCATCATCATGAGACCGCTGGATGGCCCAAACGGATTCCCTGCCATTTTCAAATTCCCAGAGGAAAGGATTGGCAAAATCTGACTCCAGACTATACTGCCCTGATCCGATTACCTCGTCCACCAGTGTAACCACTTCTTCCATTTTTTCGGCATTGACAGCAACTACCTGATGGTCTTCGTTTTGCTCATAGGCCTGATACAGGAGTACTTTGGCCAGATAAGCCTTGGCAGTGAACTTGCCAGGCCTGCCGGCATCTGTCTGACTTTCAGGTAAGCCACTAGCCGCTGCCCTAAATTCTGATGCTACCAAATCCCATAGCTCCTGATCGGTATATACGGTATTGGAAATAGCCTCAATCTCTTCTACCGATGCTTGCTCATCTATCCATGGGATGTGCTTGAAAAGTATCTTGAGATCAAAGTAGTAATGTCCCCGCAAGAACCTCATCTCAGCAATTCGCTGACTCTTCTTAGGATAGGCGGTTTCATCCACATCCTGCAACCTTCTGAGGGCATTGTTTACTCTGGAAATAGCCGTGTACTGCCTTTCCCATTTTTTGTTATCCAAATCACCTAACACGGATGGCGCATATGCACTCATATCCGGCTGGATGGTGGAAAAAACCTCCATGGCATGATAGATAGAAATATCAGCCGGTCCGTCACCACCTTTGTAGGCATCTCCTGATCGAAGATCACCCCATGGCCACAGCATATTGGGCACGGTATAATGATCGTTACCCAGCATAGCGTATGCTGCGATCACCAGTCCATCGATATTTTCAGGTGAATTGAGGGCTTCATCGCCTACCACTCCCTGGGGGCTCACTTCGAGAAAATCACTACATGAGATGCTCATCATGGCAACCAGTAGTATGAGAAGGTATCTTTGTATCAATTTCATCTCTTATTTGATTAAGGTGTTTAGATTAAAATCCTAGACTTAAACCAGCGGTATAAATGGTCGGAATTGGAAATGCATAATTTGGGTTTTCTGGATCTGGTGCGGTAAAGCCCTTGCTCTTGAAGGTGAGTAGGTTTTGACCCTGCACAAATACCCTTACCTTTCTGACTCCAAGCCGATCTAACGTCGATTGTGGTAAACTGTAGCCTATCTGTAGGTTTCTAAGCTTCAGGTAGGAAGCATTTTCTATGAAATAGGTCGACACTCTACCTTCGTTATTATTGTCAACTATGGTAAGTCTGGGAATGTCAGAGTCCTGATTGGTAGGTGACCATGCATCCAGGGTGCGCTCCCCCCAGTTGGTACCGGGCCACAAGGAGGCAAAATCCGTATAGGTCTTATAGCTATTGTAATACTCTATTCCTGCGACACCCTGCGCAAATACAGCGAACGAAAAGTTCCCGTACGTCGCATTGATATTGAGTCCATAGGATAAGGAAGGATCAGCTACCCCAATGAACGTCTGATCCTCATTGTTAATCACATTGTCTCCATTGAGGTCTTTGTAACGAATCCGGCCCAACCCTTTTCCAGGCTGACTGGCATGACTGTCCACCTCTCCCTGAGTCTGAAACAATCCATCGGCCACATATCCATAGATAGAATTGACGGAGCGCCCTACCAGCGTCTCACCCAAAAGCTCTATTTTGGCATCGTTTGGCACAGCCCCGCTCAGAGGAGTACGGATAAACAAGCTCTGAGGCATGCTCACCACCTCGTTAGTCAGTGAAGCCACATTACCAGACACATCAAAAGCCAGCTTTCCTATATGATCTTCATAAGTAAGGATAGCTTCTAAACCTTGGTTTCTGATGGTACCACCATTTACAAACTGTCCGCTTGCTTCTCCCACAGCTGACAAAAGGGTGCGGAAATAAAGAATATCGCTCGTCTCTTTGATGAAGTAATCCACCGATCCGGAGAATTTTCGCAAGACATAATCCATTCCAAAATCCCACTGTGTGGTAGTCTCCCACTTAAGGTTATCATTGGCTTGTTGATTGGTGATGTAACCAGAAGGAAGCTCTCCCATGTCAGCACCGGCTATGTCATAAGCCGTGCCCAGCGCCGGTCGGTAGCTTGGAGGATTTGGATTGTCCCAAATTGCATCTTCTTTTCCGTAGACAGGTCGGTAAATATTATACACTGCCAGAGGATCAATCTCCTGGTTACCATTTTGCCCCCAACTGGCACGAAGTTTTATATCTACAGGAGTGGCAATTAAACTTTTGAAAAACTCCTCGTTACTCAGCCTCCACCCAACGGAAGCTGCGGGAAAATTCCCGTACCTGTTATTCGCTCCAAACCGTGACGATCCGTCTCGTCTGATAGTGAATGATGCGAGGTATTTATCCTGGAGGCTGTAATCAAATTTACCAAAGAAAGACATCAGGGCCCATCGGTTTCCACCTCCACTATTTAATTGGTTCTCTGCACCAGCGCCGAGGTAAGCGTAGTTTGGATCCTCACTTATATAACCTTCCCTTGACGCACTAAACCATTCCTGAGCGTATTTGATCTGCTCTGTTCCACCCAGAAACTTCAACGACTGATTCTGTAGGTTTAAGTCATATGTAGCTGTGTTGGTCCAGATCCAGTTGCCACCGATACTGGTGTTATTGGCCACCATATTGTCCGGTTCAGATAAAAATCCGGAAACATACCTTTTCCTGATTGATCGATTATAAAACAGGCTATAGTCTACCCCAAAGTTCGTTTTGAACTGTAAGTTCTTGACCGGATTGATCGCTATATAGGCGTTGCCAAAAGGCCTCACAAACTTGTAGCGGTTTTGCTTATTGTCTTCAATTAGCCGGACAGGATTTTGGCGGTCTGTCATACCGGATACGGGGCCACCCCAACCTCCTGCTTCGGTATGTACTGGCACAATTGGGTGCTGTACAAGTGAGGTAAACAATATCTCCCCGGCATTGATCTGAGTTTCTTCCTGATAGGTGACCTGGAAATTTTCCCCAATAGTGATGAGATCATTCAGAAAACTGAAACTCGAATTAAATCGAGCATTGATCCGTTCGAAATTTGATTCCTTTATGGTTCCGTCGTTATCAAAATACCCCACAGAAAACATTATGTTTCCATTCTCCGATCCTTTGGAAATCCTGAGGTTATAAGATTGAATCACTGAGGGCTGAGAAACCTCATCAAACCAGTCCGTATCGGCCGGACGCATGGTCTGTTTGGCATCCAGGTACTCATTGTAGGTAATACCGCCAAGTGCCGGATTGTTGAGATCTCCGTTCCAGGAATAATTGTATATGGGGCTCGTTGGCTTAAGGCCAGCGTTGACAGAGGCCTGCCAAAAAACCTTACCTCGCTGATAGGTATTGAGTGGGTTCAGCTTAGTGGTATACTGCTGTAGTGACCATGAAGCATCAAAATCGATCTGAGCTTCTTTGCTTTTCCCTCTTTTGGTGGTAATGATGATTACCCCATTGGCCGCCCGTGCCCCATAGATACTCGCTGAAGCCGCATCCTTAAGCACCTGTATAGAAGCGATATCGGCTGGATTAATTTCGTGCATTCCGGCCTTGGACGGCACTCCGTCTATGATATATAAGGGATCATTGTTGTTGAGGGTGCCATTTCCCCTAATTCTAACAGTAGCTCCTGAACCAGGCGAACCATCCGTCGTAATAGAAACGCCTGGCACTCTCCCCTGTATATTTTTGATGATATTTCCAGGGGGGAGGTCCTTCACTTCCTCGAGATCAACGACTGCCACGGATCCGGTCAGGTCCTTCCTCCTTTCACTGGTATAGCCTACAACCACCACTTCCTCCAGGGCTGTCACGTCAAACCCAAGGGTCAGATTGATAAGGGAGCGATCACCTACCTTAACCTCCTTTGGCTCATAGCCAATAAATGAAACCACTAGTATATCGGCTTCAGAAGCCTCAAATTGAAAGGTCCCATTGACATCCGTAATCGTTCCGATGGAGGTTCCCTTTATCTGCACTGATGCACCTGGCAAACCCTCTCCGGTTTCCTCATCGGTGATGGTACCCGATATTATCTTCTGTTGGGCATTAGCCAGCATACCCGTCAGCAATAATAAAAATGTCAAAAACTTCTTCATTTTTTAGTTATTAAGGTTTAATGAATGTTGTGCAGATAAACCTGCTACTGCTTCGTCTCCTGCTTCTATTTCTTCAAGTGATTTTCCTTTGGTTTCAGGCATGGCCTTCCAAACAAATAATAATTGGAGTATCATCATTGAAGTGAAAATCAAGAAGGTATTAGATGGCCCTATTTGTCTGGTGATGTATGGAAAGATCAGCGCCACTGCTGCTGCAAGTATCCAATGAGTAAAGCTGCCTAAAGCCTGACCCGCCGCACGCACCTGATTGGGGAATATCTCTGAAATGAACACCCAGATAACGGCCCCTTGAGAGAATGCAAAAAAGGCGATATAAATAAAGAAATAGATAGAAATACTCCCAAAATCTCTGATGTGGAACGACCAGGATATTAAGCCCAATGTGATGATAAGGCCGAAAGACCCTACGAGCATAAGAAAGCGCCTCCCAAACCGATCAATAAATGCCAGAGCCAGTAGCGTAAAGCAGAAGTTAACCACCCCAATCCCGATCGTGGAAATCAAGGAGCCAGACTTGCCCATTTCGGCCATCTCAAATATTCGAGGAGCGTAGTAAATGATGGCATTGATACCCGAGAGCTGATTGAAAAACGCAAAACACACGACCAGAAAAATTTGGGTCTTATACTTAGTATTCCAAAGCGATTGTCTTTCCTCTTTACCTACTGATGAATTTAATATGGAATTGATCTCAGCCTCTACCAGCCTGTGGTCGCGAATGGATAGTAAAATATCCCGCGCCTCGTCCACCTTGCCTTGCTTCACGATTAGCCAACGCGGACTTTTCGGAACAAAAAGCACCGCAAACAGGAATATCAGAGCCGGAATCGCTTCTACCCCCAGCATCCATCGCCAGGCCATTTCACCCATATCTGCTAACCCGTAGTTAGATAAATAGGCGATCAGTATGCCAAAAACGATATTGAACTGGAAGAGCGCCACCAACTTCCCCCTCGATCTGGCGGGAGCGATCTCTGAGATATACAGGGGGGCCGTCACCGAACTTACACCCACACCTATTCCACCAATAAATCTAAAAAACAAAAAGAGGTTCCAGTCAGTCGCCAATGCCGAGCCAACCGCCGAAATCCAATACAGCACGGCAATCCAAAACAATGAATACTTACGGCCCAGCCGCTCTGAGGGTATACCACCGAACAAAGCACCTATCACGGTACCTATTAATGCTATAGAGACTGTAAAGCCATGCTGAATAGCAGTTAACCCCCAGATGCGCTGAACTTCCTGCTCAGCTCCCGATATCACAGCTGTATCAAACCCAAAGAGAAATCCGCCCAGAGCAACTACTATAGCATAGGTGAGGATACGTACATCGTTCTTCTCAAAAACTTTCATGCTAGCAAGTTATGAGATGAGTATCCTGCCGGATGTCAGAAATGTTTCAACAAATTACAAATTCGTTAACACAAATAGATTTATTTGAAAAAAGCTCATTAAAGCGACTTTTAAGGTGATTTAAATTATCCAAATCATAATTCGGCTATTTAGTTTTTGTATCAAATTTTAGAATTTGTATCAAAAACCGCCTAAGTCAAGAACGATCTTGTCATGAATGGGACATAGACACCCACAAGAGGTTAATAGATTCCGGAGAAAAGTGAGGGGATTTTTAAGAGTTTACCCGATTTTGACGGTATTCGCTCGGCGAGATATCAAATTTTGACTTGAAAGTAGACGAAAAATAAGATGGGGATGAAAAGCCAACCTCATAGCATATTTCACCAATGCTTTTATCTGTAGTACTTAGGAGGTATTTAGCCTTTTTTAAACGCACAGTAGTGATATAATCATTTACACTGTAGCCGAGCATAGCTTTCACTTTTCTGTAGAGTTGAATTCGGGAAAGCCCCAGCGATTCGCAAATCACATTTACATCGAGTGACTGATCGGCAATGTTTTGCTCAACCACCGCAGTGAAGTCATTGACAAACTTCTTGTTGAGCTTACCCTCACTCCGCTGAGACTGATCTGAAGGTATTTCGTGAAGGTAATGCTCACGTAATTTCGCCCTATTGGCCAATGTGGTTTTGATTCGCTCCGACAAGAACCTGAAACTAAATGGTTTAGTGATGTAATCATCGGCACCCTCTCTCACACCCTCTACCCGCTCCTCCTCAGAACTACTGGCCGTCATGATGATAAAGGGGATGTGAGCAGTACGAACATCAGATTTCATCTTGGCCAGGATATCACGCCCCCCCAGCTTGGGCAGCATCAAATCACTCAGAATCAAATCAGGAATTTGCTCTTTGGCAAGTGTTACACCAGCTTCCCCATCTTTAGCCCATAGCACCTTGTAAGATTCGGCCAGTTTCCGTCTCAAAAACGCAGCCAGCTCTTGATTGTCCTCAATAATCAAAATGGTAAACTCATGATCAGAAGTAGAATCCTCCTCTCCTTCTTCATAACCAAAACCCTCTTCGATCTCATGGTCATTGACCCACTGATCCCCATCGCTACTCAACTGCTCTGCACTGAAGTGTGAATCTCCCATTTTCAACCTTACTTCAAAAGTAGTCCCAACATCCTCCTGACTCGAAATCTCAATCGAACCATCATGCATGGCGATCAATTCTCTTGAAAGTGCGAGCCCTAATCCTGTTCCATCAGCCCTTGAGTCATCTCCCTGATAGTACCTATCAAACGCCCGGGCCCGCTGATCCTTACTCATACCCATTCCGGTATCGGTAAGCTTTATGACAACTTCATTTTTTTCAGGCTCTGACAATAGCATCACTTTTATGGTGCCGCCTGAAGGGGTAAACTTGAAAGCGTTAGATAGGAGGTTAAAAAACACTTTATCGATCATCGTTTTATCTACCCAGAGATCAATCCGGTCTTCCGGACTGTCGAATATCAGGGTATACCGACCCTTCTTAGCCAGATTTCTGAAAGAATCAGTAATCTCCTTTAGAAATCCCACCAGCTCCGTCTTTGATGCCCGGACTTTCATTCTTCCATTTTCTATCTTTTGAAAGTCCATCAGCTGGTTGACTAACCCGGTCAGACGCTTAACATTTCTCTTAGCAAGCTCCAGATCCTTTTTCATAAAACCTGTGAGGGCATTGCTGCTATGGAGCTCATCCAAAGGCCCCTGGATCAGGGTAAGGGGTGTTTTCAATTCGTGAGAGATGTTGGCGAAAAACTGTATTTTGCTTTGATTGGCTTTGTTCACCTGCTGGGACATCTCCATCACTTCCGATTTTTGTCTGGACACCTCCTCGTTTCTCTTCTTTAAGCTCTTGTTAATCTCTCTTCTTTCCCTTAGGAGCTTCAGGGTAAAGGCAAAAGACAAGGCACTGATCACAAATAACACTGCAATGACATATAAAATGTATTGCTGATTCTTATAGACCACCCTTTGCTGGTCAATTCTCTCAGCCAGTCGATTAATATCCGACTCATGCGCCAGGATCTTATTGGTCTGCATGCGCATCACATGTACATTTGAACTATCTATAACTGTAGTGACCAACTCATTGTCTTTATCATACGGTCTGCCATGTAAAATATCGGAAGCGATCTGAATGGCTACATCTCCGCCTGTGGGGTACAGTAGTGAGGCCTTTAAGATGCCTGATGTCACATAATCAATTCCCCCGCCAGGCCCTGAGAGCGCATCCACTCCGATGATCTCCAGTGTTCCACCGGGAGCTAACTCCCGATAGCTCTCATAGGCAGCAAAAGCCATGATATCATTATGGGCAAAAGCCAGATCAAATGAATTACCGCCTTCCACAAGTTCAACAAAACGCTTTCGGGCAGTCTCCTCCCCACCCCACTCACCTTCTATTTCCGTCACCTCTATTCGAGGAAAGGTTTTAATCTGGTCACGGAACCCATTGTGTCTCTCTATAAAGGGTGTGGATCCCTTCAACCCCTTGATTTCCAGCACTTTTCCCTGCCCATCCAATAGGCTGGCAATGTAAGTAGCTGCTATTTTGCCAATCTTATAATTATTAGCTCCTACGTAAGCTGTGTAGAAATTGGAGTTGGTCTTTCGATCAATCAGTATAACGGGGATACCGCTCCTATACGCCTGATCAACGCTGCGGGTCACCGGCTCTGCCTCATTGGGAGAGATAATCAGCAAATCCACACCCATTTCCACAAGTTCATTGATGTGCTTGTTTTGAGCGTCATTGTCTCCCTGAGCATCCTTGATCACCAAATGCATGTCTCCATGAAACGAAAGCTCTCTTTGCATTTCAGATTGCATCGTCTTTCTCCAGCTATCAAACGAGGTACATTGGGAAAAGCCAACGAGGTATTCTTTATCCTTGACCTGCGGTTTGCATGCCAACAAAAGCACTGAAAGCAAAAAGACTATCGTCTGAAAAGAATACTTCAAGTAATTTGAATAGTTAAGGCGTCACAAAGATGCTATTTATGGGTCATCCCATTTTGAAAAAACATTAAAAATATCATTTTTTCAGAATCATCAAATAGAATTACCCAATATACCACTTTAGTGAATTCACACAGATATAGGTAAGCACCGAGCTAAATCCCTACCCTCAACCCGCACTCAATATCTCGATCTTCCGCCTGAACTGCTCCGGATAGATCGGAATGGCACCACTTTCAGACACCACAAAACCACCCACCAGATTGCCAATGCGTGCCGATTTTCTAGGATCTTTAGTCCTTAGATAGGTATTCAGAAAGGCCGCACAAAATGCATCGCCCGCTCCGACACTGTCTTTTACCAGCATCATTTTAGCACTTACCTTGTAGTGTTCGCTACGGGTGCGGATCACACAACCCTGCCCCCCACCAGTGATAATCAGCAAATCGATGTTTGGATAATCCGCAAGAAGCCGAACCGTGAAATCGTCCTGACTCATCTCCGCCTCATAGAGCAATGAGCTCAACACCCTCACCTCTTCATCATTCATCTTGGCTATCGTACAGTAGCCAAATGAAGACTCAATCACCTCTTTGGCATAGGCATCCCGGCGCAAATTCACATCATAAAATATGGTATTGAACGATCCTCTGGCCATGATGAAATCCATCGCTGCTTTGGATACGGGGTGTCGCTGGGCGAGCGTACCGAAGTAAAATGCCCCATATTCGCTCAGTTTGGCTGTATCTATGCCGGACTGCTCAATGTAGTCATAAGCGACATCATTTCTGATGCGGTAGGTGGGCTGACCCTCCTCTAAAAACACCATCACCCGACCAGTGAGGTGGCTATTTCGCTGCACAAAATCCTGACCCACGCCGAGTTTGATCATCTCCTCCACGGCCTGATCGCCAAGTTTATCTGTACCAACAGCCGTGACAATAGACGCCTCTCGACCACACTGCACCATATGTGCTGCGAAATTGACCGGCGCTCCGCCAAAATGTTTATATCCTTCAATGAAATCCCATAATACTTCTCCAAAGGCCAATACTTTCGTGTTTTCCATTTGCTTATAAATTTTAGAGTTCTACCTGATCAGATTTTAAAGAAGACATTTTCACATCCAATCCTTCCGTAAATGAAATGGACGTATATACCTCATTGGGAAACATCAGATCTGTCATCACCACCAGTCCGTCATTTACAAAGACCTCTATGGAAGATTTATCCATAAAAATCTGAAGCTTTTCTATCTCTACATCCGGCAAAGGTGCTTTATGAACAGACGCAAATAAATCATTAAAATCAGAGAGGCCTGATGATGTTCTATCAATGAGCAATTCATCTTTAGACAGAGAAATAGTGAGCTTTTCAGCCATGTTATTTTCGAAGATCAACTCCAATCCCGACTCAGGAATATTGGACAGTTCCAACTTGTAGGCCGCAGATTCGAGCTGACCACCCGAATCAATAGAACTTGATGTCTCAAAGTGCTCGCCGAGTTCCTCTACTGGCATCGACTGCAAAATGGGCTGATCATTGATCGTGAGCAGCTTCAGTTCTCGTGGTAAGGTCATAGCGCTTCTCCAGTTATCGGTAGGCACGGCTACAGCGTACTGCCAGTTACTCATCCATCCCAAAAACAACCTACGCCCATCTGACTCAGGCACATCAGACCAGGTCACTCCGGCGTAGTTGTCCGCTCCATAATCTACCCATCGGATAGTAGAATCACCAGGTGTAAATACAGATCCATCAAAATCGCCCACAAAATACTGGGTAGCCGAACCTCCCTGTGGCCCTCCCGGATTGATGCTCACCAGCATCACCCATTTTTCAGTTTCATTTTCGTCCGTCAAAGGAAAAAGGTCTGGGCATTCCCATACGCCTCCATGGGCCCCAATAGACTGACCAAATTCACTTTCCAACTTCCATTCTTTTAGGTCTGGAGAAGAATAAATATTCACATGATCTTTCACTGCTAAGATCATCGTCCATTGCTGGAACTCTTCGTTCCATGATACTTTTGGGTCTCTGAAATCTATGATCCCCGGATTGTCCAAAACAGGGTTTTGTTGATATTTGGTCCAACTTCTTCCCCTATCCAGGCTATATGCGATTCCCTGGGTTTGAAAATCAATTCTTCGGGCATCGGCTCCAACCGGATCATGATAGGTATAGATAGCTACCATTGGTGGGTTGTCCCTGGTTCCAAAACCTGAGGTGTTTTGCCAATCGATGACCGCACTACCGCTAAAAATATAACCCAGAGAGTCTGGATATAAGGCAATAGGCAGATGCTCCCAGTTGACCATATCCTCAGAGACGGCATGCCCCCAATGCATAGGCCCCCAAACATTGCTGTCGGGAAAATGCTGATAAAAAAGATGATACTCTCCTTCAAAATAGACCATTCCATTTGGATCATTCATCCATTTAGCAGGGGGTGTGAAATGATAAGCCGGTCGGTATTCCTCTCCTCCGCTTAGTTTGATCGGCTCCTTCTGCTGAACAGTAGAAGCACAACCGTAAAAAATGATCGCAAATAGAATGGTGCTATATTTCATGTGTATAAGTTTATTTTAATGGGTCACATGAAATTCGCATAGACTTTATTCAACCCGCGGGTTGCCTCCGCCTGATGTCTAAAGTCTATGCTCCTTTCAATAGTTTATCGTTTAATTATTCTAAAAACATGCTTTTGACTGTCCGTAGTTACCATCACCAGGTACATTCCAGGGTTCAGTGCCCGAACATCCAGTGTTGAGCCCGTCAGCGTTTGATTTCTGACTTCTCTACCATCCATAGACAGAATGCTCAACTCATATACCGACTCCTTAGGTAAATCCAAATGCAACTCATCAGTCACAGGGTTTGGATATACCCTCAAGACAATCGTTTCCTCCACCTTTTCAAGCTCTTCGGTAATTCGCGCTGTTGCGTTTCCTACAGTAGGGATGATCAGGTTATCAAGGTTGATATGCCCCCATCCACCGGTAGCATTATCTACCAACTTCAGATAGCACTCGGTGCCCACAAATGCGGAAGCATCAAATTGCTTCTGTATGTAATCCTCACTGTCGTTATTGTCACCAGTGGCTTTCATCAGTACGGCACCATCTGACTTACGAACAAGTGCCAGATAGACGGTGTTAAAATCAAATCCTCCACCGATCAAAAAAGTAATGATTCCATTTCCACCCAGTGTAAAATCGGCGGTTTGAAGGGTGCCTGTATCGGCATCACTTCCAGACTGCACGGACCACAAGTGATAAGTACCCTGTGGATTGAATGGGCCTCCCCATCCCCAGTTCACTGCATTGGTAGCATCGGCTGAGACAAATGCATTTCCTGTGGAGGTCCAGCCAGAAAGGTTGCCCGACTCAAAGTCATAAACCAGATATTGCTGCGCCTCTACAGTGACACTTGCCTGATCAGAGAAAGCTCCTTCGTTGGTGGTGACCGTGATCGTAGCACTCCCCGAAGCTATTGCTGTAACCGTACCATTTGCGTCTACTGTGGCCACATTGGTATTGGACGAACTCCAACTTACTCCCTGATTGGAAGCTCCTACTGGCAGTACAGTAGCTGTAAAAGTGGTACTGTGGCCCTCTGTCAAAATCACAGAAGCCTGGTCAAGATCGACCCCAGTCACAGACACGCTGGCTACCGGAATCCTTACATTGTCCAGGTTAATATGCCCCCATCCGCCGGTGGAATTGTCCACTAGTTTGAGGTAACATTCTGTACCCACATAGTCTACAGCATTAAACTGCCTTGTGGCATAGGCTTCACTGTCATTATTATCTCCAGTGACTTTCATCAGTACAGCACCGTCAGATTTGCGAACTAGCGCCAGATAGAGGGTATTGAGATCAAATCCTCCACCGATCATAAAGGTGATCACGCCATTTCCATCCAATATAAAATCCTGAGACTGCATAGTACCAGTATCTGCATCACCACCTGACTTGACAGACCACAAATGATAGCTGCCCTGCTGATTGAATGGGCCTCCCCATCCCCAATTGACATCAGTGGTTACATCACCTGTGACAAAAGCGCTGCCAGTAGTCGTCCATCCGCTGAGGTTTCCAGACTCAAAATCATAAACCAGATAATCCTGGGCCACCACAGTTGCTGTAGCCTGTGCAGTAAATCCACCATCTATTGTAGTCGCTGTTATTGTGGCTGTTCCGGCAGACACTCCGGTGACTACCCCGTCATTGACAGTGGCCACACTAGTATTTGAAGAATTCCAACATATGTCTTGGTTAGTAGAATTCGCAGGTGTCACTGTTGCTACCAGACTCTTTGAGGCCCCGGCGGTGAGTGTAAGCGAGCTGGCATTTAATGACACTCCTGTAGCTGGCACATTATTATTGCCAATAGGCACCACCAGGTTATCCAGGTTGATGTGTCCCCATCCACCTGTAGAATTATCCACAAGTCTGACATAACACTCCACGCCAATGTAAGCCGAAGCATCGAATTGTTTGGAGACATAATTCTCACTGTCGTTATCATCTCCGGTCGCTTTCATCAACTCCACTCCATCAGACTTTCTCACCAGAGCGAGGTAGACAGTATTGATATCAAAACCACCACCAATCATGAAAGTAATAATACCGTCTCCGCCAATCACAAAATCCTGAGACCTTAACGATCCGGTCTCTGTGTCGCTCCCAGAGCTGACTCCCCAAAGATGATAGCTACCTTGTGGTGTAAATGGGCCTCCCCAGCCCCAGTTTGCTGCCGTGGTAACGTCCGCATTGACAAATGCTGTACCAGATATGGTCCAACCAGTAAGGTCACCACTTTCAAAGTCATAGATCAGAAACTCCTGATTAGACACCGTCACGGTGGCCTGCTCTGTGAATCCGCCATCGGCAGTAGTCACCGTCACTACCGCCTGACCAGTGGCCACAGCAGTGACCAAACCTGCACTGCTCACAGTAGCTACCCCCGTGTTGCTTGAAGACCAGGTCACCGATTGATTGGCTGCATTGGAAGGACTTACCGTAGCCGCTAAAGCGAAGGTTGCCTGTGGTGCCAAAGTCAAAGCGGTTTGATTGAGCGAAACGCCTGTAGCTGCTATCGGTGTTCCGGACTGAATAGGAATCCGTACATCATCAAGGTTCAAATGCCCAAATCCTCCGGTAGAATTGTCCACCGCTTTGAGGTAGCAGACTGTACCCAGTGCGGCAGATCCATCAATGACCACTTTGGAATAGGTCTCATGGTTATTGGCTGTCACTTTCGCAAGTAGCGCATCATCAGAGGCACGATAAAGGCCCACAAAAAGGTTGTTGATGTCATTTCCTCCACCTATCAAAAGTTCGATTTGGCCATGGGATCCCAATGTGAAATTGCTTGTAGTAAGAGATCCTACCTGTCCATCTCCTCCATCTTTAAAACCATGCAAGTGATAGGTACCCTGATGCTGGAATAGGCCTCCCCACCAGGCAGTGTCACTCGTGACATCTGCAGTGTCGAAAGCTGCACCTGCTACAGTCCAGCCTGAAAGATTACCACTCTCAAAATCATACACCAGATAAGTTGGTGCATCTGAAACAGTCACTTCGCATGTAGCACTGTGACCATTTGCTGCGGACGCCGTGATCGTAGCTGTGCCTTTAGCTACAGGTGTTAATTTCCCGTCAACAACCGTCACTACCCCAGCGTTGCTGGTAGTCCAGGTAACCTGCTGATTGGTAGCGGTTGCCGGAGAGACCGAGGCTGTCAAAGTACCAGAGGTTGTCAGGGGCAAAATAAGGCTTGACTTGTTTAGTGAAACACTGGTCACACCAATACCTTGTCCTCCGGCCCCTAGCAAGTAGCTCTGTACAGAAGTGAAAGTAGTCGTTCCTCCATCAGAATATAGCTCCACACCGTTACTGCTAACCATGGTTGGATATATCCTATTGGAGAATGCCGCTTTACCATTGATAAACACATCGATAGCAGAGTGGTCAAGGAATATATGGAACTTCTCGGGCTTGCCAAAAGCGGTTTCGTCATAGTCCTCTGTAAAGCTTAATCTTTCAAAACTCCTTGGTGATAAACTAGAATTCAACTTATCCAGAACTACCTGCTTATTCACTGCATCATAGTACAGTCGGGTAATCTCCTGCCCATCATCCGACACAAGGAAGTTCACTCCATACTTATCACCGGCAGTATTCGGGTTGAGTTCCACGATCAACTCCATTGCCTGACCTTTTGCCTGTATCTTTTGTGTACCAGATACGGAAAGGTTAGTTTGGGTGATGGCGGTGCTTGGTATCCGCAATGTTTGCAGCTCTGGAGCCGGACTTTGTCCTAATGTCTGCCCATCTGCCAGCAGGGTGTAAACGCGCGGAAGGCTAAACGTATGGCACCAGCCAGCATCCAGCTGAGCCTGTGAATCCCATCGCTCATCCACGATCCCCATACCCACCAACTGGCCGTTGGTGTTTCTGGCCACTGTAGGAGAAAGGTGCCCATGAATCACGTCCAGATTTTTAGGCTGAGTGTAGTCAGGCGTGAAAAGCCCTCCAGACCAAACACCGGTCCAGTATACCGCCCGGGTGTGACCTGGTCCGGGAATCGGATTGACTATTAGTATGTGTTTGCCATTTCCTATACTTTCAAATACAGGCATTTCCCACAGAGACTGGGCCGGGGCTACCTGATTGTAATCCAATGTAGTAAACTGAGATTGACGTGTCCAGTTGTTCAAATCTGAAGAAGTGTAGTACTCTAGTCCACCTCTTCCACTGGTGAGTTTTGCTCCAATGATCATGTGCCATGTCGTACCTTCTTTCCACAAGTAAGGATCTCTGAAATCTGCCACTACTTCTCGGTCAATCACTGGGCCAAGCTTTGTCCAGTTCTCTAATCGACCATTGCTACTGGTGGCATGCGAAATCCCCGGATTGTAAGGCCCGGAATGATTCACATTGGTATAAAAGGCATGGGCAGTTCCATTGTCCACCACTACATCACCAGACCAGATACCTTTCATGTCATAGCCTGAAGTAGATGACCACTCCAAAGTAGGCCAAAGGGCATCTTTCTCATGCTCCCAGTTTACAAAATCACTGCTGATCATATGTCCCCAGTGCATCATGGTTTTGAATGGACCATTCGGTGTGCGCTGATAAAACAGGTGATATTGTCCATTGTACTCCACCATTCCGTGGGGTTCGTTGGTCCAGTTGGCAGCTGGCATGGCATGATATACAGGCCGCTGAACATCGTTTACAAATCGACTGGATGGTACCGCCAGCGACTCAAAACCCGATGTGGGGATATTGACAACTAAGGCCTGATACTCGGAAGAAATAGCGGCTCCGGATTTCGCAATGTCATATATTTTGGTTTCGTCTATCGCTGCATTAAGTGCATTGATCAGGAAAATCCCGCTGTAGGTATCCACATTGCTTTTACCAATGATCAGGGGAGCAGAAGCTTCCTGTATGGTGCCTCCGTTGGGTATGGATGCCGAAGCTACTTCCTGTCCGTTGAGATACAGCCTCATCACGCTGGCACCTGCATCTACTACACCTGCCACATGTACCCACTCATAGAGCGGAAATGGGTTTGGTGCCTGGCAGGTATATTTGAGGCCATTAACATTCACCGAAAACCAATACACACCAAATGTATTGATCCCGATCTGATAGCCCTGATCTCCCTGCACCTGACTGATGATAGCCGATGGGGTAAGATTACCATAGGGCACTTCGTGATCAGACGGATAACTTTCCAGACTGATCCATGTCTCCACGGTCATAGTACCACCAAAATTGGTGGTCAAATCCCGGCTGGCCCAGGTTGAGAACCCATCGGTTCTTAGCGCCTTGCCGGTGACACCAGAGACTCGCTCTGGTTTATTAAACGTATTCGCAACTTGAAAACTCAATCCTCCTGCCTCATCCAACGCCGTTTGAGTTCCACTGGCTTCATCGTACTTCAGGTAGACGATGGGGTTTTGTGCCATGGCACAGTATGCCCAGATCACCATTATAATGGAGATAAATGTTTTCATCATTTTGTAAGGGTTTAAGTTTAAATCATATGTTCACCTATTGCCTTTTATTCTTTGTTTTTGATCAGTATCCTCTCTGAGTAAAAGAGGGTGCCATCGCTGGCGGTCAGTAAATACATTCCGGCGGGAATTTGATGTACATCTATAGCTGCCCTCTCCTGATCAATGGCTCCACTTAGTAGCTGCTGACCTGAGAGAGAATAAATAAAATATTGGCCGTTTTCTATTCCGGGAGTATCCAGGTTGATCACGTCAAACGAGGGATTAGGGTAGAGCTTCCACCCGGATTTAAAGCCCGATTTCAAAGGCTCCTCGGGTTCCTCTGGCTCTTTGGGTATCTTGTTAAAATGCGTAGGAAGGTTACTCGGTACACAACTTTGATCCACTACTTCATGGTCCAACATGGAGGCCATTTCCCATTTCTTAGCCGACACCACAGATACCTCGCCATCTATCGCTACCACGTCTACCAGGTCGCTTTCCGCCCGAGAAGGATAAACCCTGGCAGAAAACACGGTGAGGTTTTGCACAAACACCTCTAAAGTAGAGTGATCAATGAATATGCGCACGTTCAAAGTGTCATTTGGGTTGAATACAAAATCCCCAATTCTGGTGTTCTTTAAGGTATTCGAAAGGGATGATTGGCGCCTATCCAGAATGATTTTATTCAGTTCATAATCAAAAGTAATGGTTGTATACTCGCGCTCATCTTCATGCTTGAGCACCTGAATTACAAAGTTGGCATTGGAATCAGCTTTGATATCAAATTCCATCTCGATCTGATTCCCTCTAAACTGAGGAAGGTTGTTTCTTTGGCCATTTTCCAAAACCAATTTTTCCACAGATATCTCGTCTGATCTCAACCTGCAAAGATTTGGATGGGGTATTTGCCCAATGGTGCTATCTTTCAGCAGACGCACCTGTCGGGGTATGCTGAAAGTCTGTCGCCACCCGGCATTGATCTGGTCATTGCCATCCCGGTCTTCGGGAATAATCCCGATGTAAGTATCTCCCGTCTCATCATCTGTACCAAAGGCCGGAGCCAGCATGTGGCTATCAAATAACTCGAGTGATTTCGGGGTTTCAAAATAAGGTTTGAAGGTTTCATTTTCCCAGGTGCCCAGCAAATAAATAGAACGTGCACGTTTCCCATTGTTAGGCGTAGGTGTCAACTGTAGCAGGTAGGTATCGCCCGCCAACTTTCTGAAAGTTGGCATTTCCCAAAACTCTCCGTATTCAGAAATGTCAGAATTGGCATACAACCTTGGGATAAGTGTCCAATTGACCAAATCTGAAGAACGGTAGGTAAAGAGTATGCCGCCACCATTGTTTTGTAAACCTGAGCCCACTATCATGTAATACAACCCGTCACTTTTCCACAGGTATGGGTCTCTAAAGTCCATGTGACTAAAGCTGGTAGGCGCATTCGCTAATAAGGGATTGGACTCACTTTCGGTCCAGGTGAGCAGAGAATCCCCGGTGGGAATGGCCATTCCAATACCGGCTTTGGCACCATCTACCCCAGTGTAAAAAATATAGGGACTTCCAGTATTGTCTTTAAGCGTGGTACCTGACCAGGCGCCGAAATTATCGAATCCCGGAGTTGGTCTCAAGGCAATATCCACTTCGCGCCAATGTACCATATCCGGGCTGATCAGATGGCCCCAGTGCATAAAATAGAGCTGAGGAGCATTCGGGTTTTTCTGAAAAAATAGATGATAGTTACCCTGGTAATACATCAAGCCATAGCACTCATTGGCCCAGCTGTTGTTGGGCATCGGGTGGTATTGTGGGCGTAAATGATCACCGGCAAACCTCACGGTGGGATCTATGTATAAATCAATTTTTCTATCAGATACAGATTGACTTGCATCCACGACTTCTGCCTCTGTGAGTGCTAGATTAAAAACTTTCAGGTCATCCAGAGCACCATTGAGCACATTTATCGAGAACCCATTCGCCTGTTGATCAAGACTCCTTTTACCAATATACAAGGTACTCTCCGGAACAGAAATAGAGGATGCCGAAAGTCCTTGTTGCAAAAACCACACTACGCCATCTACATACACTCTGGTCTCCCCGGCATCCAGATCTATAGTAGCTACAATATGATGCCACTGGTAAGTAGAAAGTCTATTTGGTGTATTGTGCACATAAAAAGTATTATCCAGGTGGTACCCAAAGTTAAGTTCCCCATAAGGGCCAACACTGAGGTAAAATCCAGAGGCCTCTGAAGCTGAAGACAGCTCTATAATGGAGGAAGACTCTCTATTGAAAGCCTCAGTGCCATACCATGCTTCTATGGTCAGCGCACGATCGATCCCTGATAAACTAAAGTTGGATTGTGAAATGTACGTTGACCACCCATCCAGTCGCAGGGCGTTTCCATCAGGTGCTGTAATGCGCTCAGGATGATCAAAAATATTTTCGATACTCAGTGACTGTGAAGACACCTGCTCCGTGGTGGTACTTGTCCCGGAAACTTCGTTGAACCCTACATGAAAAACCTCTTGGGCAATGACCTGCTCTGTCAACAACAATCCTACCCAAAACAACAATTGTATCTCCTTCATATCCCTCTATTGATTGATTAACTGTTCGGTAATTATTTGGTTATCAGCAACTATCCTCAAAATGATCACTCCTGAGTAAGTCTCGTTATCCAGGACTATCTCATACCCTTCGTTCTTAGTACTAATGGTAAACGGAAGTCTATTGCCTGACATCCCGATCAACTCAACATGAGCAAGAGACTTTACCCCTTCCACCCGAAACTTTCCTTGGGATGGATTTGGGAAAATTTTAACCCTCGATTTGGGAGTGAAAGTGACCAGCGCCTCCACTTCCCGCCAAATATTCCCATATTCAAAGTGCGAAACCTCGGTAATGGATCCAACGTCCCCATAAAACCTTAGCCCGGTGGCACCTGACATGGGGAAAATACGGGCTGAAATCAATTCCTCACCATCATTTACAAAAACCTCTACTGACGACTGATCTACAAAAATCCGGAAATCCAATGACTGAAGGTCAGCCGCATTAAAATCAAACAACGGAGTATAGTCTCCGGAAAAAGCTACTCCTGAATGCCCCCTATCTAAAAAAACCTTAGCTGTTTTGGGATCATATCCTATCTGGGTATAGTAGCTGCCCTCAGCTGCCAGAATTACCCCTGCACCAGATTGGGTATTTGTATGGTTAATAGAAAACTGTAACTCGTACTGGTTAGAGCTTTGTTCTCTACCAGCAAGGGTAGTATTGAGAACATCCAAATCACCCACAACAACAATCGTATCTTGTCTCAACTGATAGACCTCAGGGGCAGGTTGCTGAAACAGCCGAATACCAGCAGGAGTCTCTTTCAAAGTGAGTTCTCTGGGCAAAGACATTCCTCCACGCCAGGTGGAGGTAGGCAGGTTGCCCGCATATGACCAGTTATTCATCCAGCTCATCCACAGCACTCGGCCATCAGGAGTTTGTTGAAAGCTACGCCCGGCATAATCATCAGGCCCATGATTTACCCAAAAAGCCTCCTTTTGTACAATTGCCCGATCAGAAAAATAGACATGATCCACATTGATGTGCCCCCATCCACCAGTCACTTCATCCACAATCTTAAGTTGGGCAGATTTGCCAGCATATTCTGATACATCCCAGGCGTACCACCTCAGTTGTTCGGTGTTGCTCCCTGTAGCACTCCTCACCACCTGATCGTCAACGATAAGCTTGATGGCCGTCAGGTCTGGGTGGTGGCCACCCCCTATCAGAAAGTTGATATAATTAGATTCAATGATGAAGGGTTCTGATGTGAGACTACCCGTAGCTGCATCACCACCCAGATAGCTATTCACCAGTTGATCTCCCTGAAAATTTGTGACGAGTTGTTGATCGGGGAGGGTACCTGCCACAGGTGCCTGGCCAAAGGCCGTCCCTGTCACCGTCCAGTTTTCATAGCCGGACTCAAAGTCCTCAAAAACCAACACTTCATCTGTTGGGTGGGGATTGAGCAGCAGCTCAAACTCGGGGATGAGCGTAAATGACTTCCCATCAAAATTACCCACAAAATACTGGGTGCCAGATCCTCCGGAGGGCGAGCCTGGGTTGATACTGACCATCAGCACCCATAGTTTCTTTGAGGTGCCTTGCACCTCCAACTGAAACAAGTCAGGGCACTCCCATACTCCTCCGTGGGCACCCATTCCTTTTCCAAAGGCACTCTGATAGGTCCAGTCCTTTAAGTTTGGAGAGGAGTAAAACCCGATTTGATCATGCTCGGCCAATGTTATCACCCAGGTGTGTGTGGATTCATGCCAAAGTACTGTGGGGTCTCTAAAATCGGTAATTCCTTTATTTGGCAACACTGGATTACCAGAATACTTGGTCCAATTTATACCTTTATCCAGGCTGTATGCCAGGCTTTGCTTTTGGGTCTGTCCGGCGCTTGTGTAAATAGCCACCATAGCGGAGTCCCCAAAGCCGCTGGTATTGTGATAGTCTATGACGGCTCCCCCTGAAAAAATAGCTCCCTGACTGTCATTATACAGGACAACACCCTGCTCTTCCCAGTGCATCAGGTCGGTGGATGTAGCATGCCCCCAAGACATATTGCCCCATTGTGTGCCGTGAGGATTGTATTGGTACATCAGATGGTAAGTACCGTTGAGGTAGACCATGCCACATGGGTCATTGACCCAGTTTCGCTCCGGAGAAAAATGATATTGCATACGATATTGCTCGGTATAAGTCTGCGCTTTGGCCAGGTGGCCAAAAATCAGCGTTATAAATATCAAAAAGAGCTTAGTGATAAGATACATGGTGTGTGTGAAAAAACCGGAAGAGGACCCCCCCTCCCGGTTCAGTATGAAGAAAATTTACTTTTCTATTAAATAATTAATTGAATTAACGGTCATTGCAGCATTGTTGCTCACAAATGCATTATCAGCGCCGTTTTGCTCCCACTCATACGCTGCAGCTCCAATCACTATGATCGAACCTTCAGCTGGTGCAGAAGCCCTTGCATGAAGCTCTACTACTGCTCCACAGCACAGGTCTACCACGTGACCCCACGTACCAATAAGTGTAGCTTCCATGGCTGCTTCCCATTTATCTGCTTTATCAAATGCATCCACATGATCGGTGATCGGTGCGGCGTTAATATCCCACATGGAATTATGATCTTCTTTGTACCCAGCTGCTATCATTGGTATCGCAGGATGGCCATAGGAAGTTTGATCTACAGGGTTGGCAATGTCACTGGTAGTGCATCCCTCAAGTATGGCATGACCAGATCGATCCCAATCAGAACTGGAAACAGTCTCAATGGCATTGACATTCAAGTTGACATTAATTCCCCACTGATCAGGGTTTTCAAAACCATCACCACTTCCGTAGATTCTAGGCGCCCATCCATTCTCTTCGTACGGCTTTCCAGCATCATCTGGAATTCTACCCAGTTGGTTGAGGTACTGTGTGCCATGACCGGCCAACACAAAATCTCCACCGGCTGCATGCCATGCTTTAAATGCAGCAACCACTGAAGCAGCCCGAGCTGATGCAGGGATACTCTCTAACAAGCCTGGGTTGTTTCCCGGATCGCTATCCTGATAGTAAACCACCACTTCGATGTATTGCAGGGCATCGGTATTTACACTAGAAAACGGAATATACTCCAGGTCATCACCATACTCTCCCGAAAGATATGTGTAGGCAGCGGCCATGTCTTTTTCTGTAATACTACCCGGAGCATTGGCGTCTCCCACGAAAGCGATAGAGGCAGCAAATTCAGCAGTCACTGAGACCTCAAATGAGAGCTCCTCACTACCATTGGATATGGTATAGGTCACTGCTCCTGCTGAAAAATCCTGAGCAGTACCGGATGCTGGAGATACTGTAACGCCCTCAGGCAAGGTAACTGCAATGGTCACAGCTGAAATATCCGTGCGTGGTGGAAATGGCTGGAAAATAACAGTACCAGCGGCGGCATCTACCACACCCGTTCTGGTGATATCAGCCGACGTAGCTGTGATGGATGTGATTTCCAATGATGGTGCCGGATCCTCGCCACCGTCCCCACAGGCAATAAAGCCCACTGTTGCGATGATCATCACCGCATAAAACAAAATTGACTTCTTCATGATTATTTTGGTTTAGAAAATTGAGTGTTTATTGAAAAGTTGATTGAATTAATAACCGTTATTCTGTTGGTAGAGGCCAGGATTCTTATCCAACTCGGCTTGCGGAATTGGATAATACTCATGAGTACCCTCTACAAACTCTACTCCTTCCAAGTAAGGTGTCACTGTGTATTCATCGGATAAGTATTCACTGATAGTCTGGGCTGTAATTCCCCATCTGTTGAGGTCAAACAAACGATGGCCCTCCATGGCCAGTTCAAGCCTTCTTTCTCTCCTCAATGCCTGACGGGCATAGCTCTGGTTCCATCCGGTAGTTGGATAGGGTTCTATCGCATAATTGGCGGCTGTAGATACTCCGTCCAACGTTCGGACGTACGTGCTGTTCTTAGCTCTGTTTCGGATTTGATTGATGAGTGCCCGGGCCTCATTCAGGTCAATATTACCCTCTATCAACGCCTCTGCTTTCCAAAGGAGCACTTCAGCATACCTGATGATTGCGAAGTTTAGTCCGGAAGCGGCCCATGGCAAACCATCATGCATCCTGGGATCGTTGGAATCTATGACGTGTTTTTTGGAAGAGTAATTATTTGGATAATCTGCACTCCTGCCCCACTCTGAAAAAGTGTAGATGCCGCTCTGTTTCCACGGTATGTTATTTCTTCCTAAAGAGAAATCAACTCTAGGATCCACAGGATTGAGATAGGAAGCTCCGGTAGCATGCGGAGGATTGTCAAATCCATCAAATACCGGCAACCCATTGGCATCTGTTTTGAAAGCGTTCACTAGATTCTGGCTAGCCAGATAAAAGTCGTCCCCTCCCGGATAGGCATTACTATAGGTGACATTGAGAATATTCCCAATATTGTGTCCCAAATCCGGGTTTTCGGTCAATGCAAACTGCACGGTAAATACTATCTCTGAGCTGTTTTCAAAATCAAGTGAGGCCAGATCTTCAAACTCATTCAGCAAAGCGTATTGTCCTGAGCCTATCACCTCATCGGCAAATGGAATTACCTCACTCCACTTTTTCTCCTCTACCAGTATTTTACACATATAAGCCGCGGCTGTATATTTATTGACCCTTCCGAGTTCCGGCTGACTAAGGGGGAGATGGTCATACGCAAATTGCATATCCGCTTCTATCAGTTCCAATAGTTCTTCCTTGGTGTAAGTGGTATTAGACGCTTCTGAGCCCAATACGTTTTCATCCAACCAGGGCACCTGGTTATAGTTTCTCACCATATCAAAGTGAAAATGAGCACGTAAGAATCTCATTTCGGCCATTCTGATTTCAGAAGGATAGTTTGGGTTTTCGTATTCCAAAAGGTTGCTTATGGCCACATTCACCCTGGCAATGGCCCAGGTAAGATTGAGCCATTTATTGAAGGCAAGATCATTGGTAGGGTTTAACACATAAGTTTCAGCCTGATGCATTGGTACCTGGTCCACGATTCCGCCACCGCCCTTGTAAGCATCATCTGATCTGATGTCTGCTATCCAGTTGGTCGTTGGCCCCTGAAAAGTGACATGATGAAGACCTATAAACCTGGCCGTGAGAGAAGAATACGCAGCAGTGATCAGGTTCTCCATGATTCCCTCATCTACCTCTACACCTTCCGCTAGGGCGCCTTGTGGTACCTGATCCAGAACCTGGTCTTTGCATGCTGGCAGAAGTACTGCCACTATCGAAATTGCTATAAATATCTTTTTCATGACTGTCAGTTAGAGTTTGAGATTTAGACCGAGAATGAAAGTGCGGGGTAATGGATAAACACCATTATCAAATCCGCCCGGCACTTCGGGATCAATACCCGAATAATTGGTAATTGTGAATACGTTTTGTACTTCAGCGTAGAGGTTTACATTGAACCCCTCGAATATTTTTGGAGTAAAATTGTATCCTAAACGAAGCGTCCTCATTTTCAGGAACGTGCCATCTTCTATGAAATAAGAGGAGGCTCTGCTTTCGTCATTTCCCTTGTCATCCAAAGTGAGCATGGGCACAGTGGCATCTGTATTTTCTGGCGTCCAGGAATTCAAAATCGCGGAGGTACGATTATAGGTACCTATTTGTGCAAACTCAGAGGTTACCCGAAGATTGTTGTAAATCTCATGTCCAATGGAGCTGTAGAAAAACATATCGAGTGTGAAGTTTTTGTATTTGAGCTGGGAGTTGAGCCCCAGGGTCACATCCGGGTGGGGACTGCCCAGGTAAGTTCTGTCCTCGTCATTGATGATGCTATCTCCGTTGATATCTGCATAACGAATACGCCCTACGCCCTTTCCGGTCTGATTGGCATGTGCTTCCACCTCCTCGGTGCTCTGGAAAATACCGTCTGCCACCCAGCCGTAAAATTCGCGCATCTGCCGGCCTTCAGCGATTCTACCCCCACTATCGAAGTATCTTTCTCCCTCGTAGCCCAAAGGATACCTGTCGTCAAGATCATCTACAACAGATTTGTACCTTGACACCTGCACAGAATTGGTGATTTTAAGCCCTGAGTTGCTCCTATAGAAATGTGTAAGGCTCATATCAAAACCAGTGTTGGTGACCTGCGCAGAGTTTACAAATGGAGCAGTACCCTCGCCAATGGCCAGGGCCAAAGGAGGATTGCTTATCAGGTCAGTAGTAACCTTCTTGTAAACATCAAAAGTAAAATCCAACGACTTATTGAAAAGACGCACATCCGCTCCAATGTTATAGCTTTTTGTCGTTTCCCATCGCAAGAATGGATTACCTCGTGTTAGCACTACAAATCCCTGCTGTACTGATGTATTGGTTCCGGTAAGATCATAGTTTGCATTGAGATCATTTGGCCCGTAAAAAGTGGATTGATTATGCAGAGTTCCGGTATTTTGATTGCCCAACTCTCCATAGCTGGCTCTTAACTTGAAATCATTGAGTACGTTATCTCCTATAGCTCGTCTGATGGCCGGCTCGTCCGTCACTCTCCATCCTACCATATAGGTCAGGAAGTCTCCATCAGTAGCAAACCTAGAGGTCATGTCGTGCCGGTAAAGTACCGTGGCCAAATACCTTTCTTTGAAGATATAATCCAGGCGGGCAATCTCTGAGTATAACCCCCAGTTGCTGCGCCCACCCTCTGCCACGCCTATGTCATCTCCACTGCTAATGGTCAGGTAGCTGGGTGTCTCGGAAGAATAGCCAGTACGTGAAGCAGCCAAATCCCGGTAGCTGTATTGGATAGACTCTATTCCTCCTATTAAGGTGAGGTTATGGTCCTTCTTTCTGAATGAATACTCAGCAAAGTTGTTCCAGGTGAGTGTGACACCCCGACCATATTTATTAAAATAACTATTGTTATCTATTTGATAGACGCCCTCATGTAAACTAGATTCAAAAAAATCATCATAGTAATCGCTGTAGTCCAGGCCCACATTGGTGCGCAGTTTAAAAGCATGTGCGTCTGGTAAGATATCAAGTGCATCCAGCAGGCTGACTTCTCCATGTGCATTACCAAAAATTCTCCAGCTTTTTGTGGTATTATTTCGGTTTCTATCCAACTGACTCACCGTGTTTCTAATGTCCGGGAAGTCTCCTACTCTGCCAGCGTAACCACCATCTGTATCGTATACAGGAAGTGCCGGATGCTGTCGTACTACATCGTTTGCAGCTCCACCCACGCCCACGCGCTCTGAATTAGATATACTAAGGTTCTCCCCCACTTTCATCCATTTGGTAAGATTGTAGTTAGAATTCAACCTGGCAGTAATCCTATTGAAATAAGAGGTGATGATGGTTCCTTGCTCATCGAAGTAGGATGCGCCAAACATCACATTTCCTTTATCATTTCCATTGGATATATTCACATAATACTGTTGAGATTGACCATCTCTATAAATCCTGTCCGCCCAGTTCGTCCCTTCAGGTGTGTAGAGGTAGGACTGATCTTTGCTCGGGTCATCTTTGTCTGGCTGATAGAGCTGTGGATCTGCCGGAATCCCGGGCTTACCACCAAGATCAAAGTACCCGGTAAATGAAGGCGTACCGTTGCGACTGTTTTTATAAGCTCCCCAATAGACCTGTCCCCATTCCTCAGCATTGAGAAGGTCCAGATAGTTGGCGCGCGTCTGTCTACCTACAATCACACCTGCGTCAATCTCCAGCTTATCCTTTTTACCCGTTTTCGTGGTGATCAGGATTACTCCTGCAGCAGCCCTGGCACCATACACCGAAGCTGCGCCATCCTTCAAAACCTGGATAGAAGCAATATCATTTCCATTAAGGTTGTTGGGAGGCTCCTGCGAAGGAATTCCATCTATCACATAGAGAGGCGTATTGTCCCCAAAAGTGGTAAACCCGCGAATATTGACACTCGTGCCCACCGATCCCGGCTCGCCTGTTTGATTAAAGGTCACCCCTGCAACTCGTCCCTGAAGTGCCTGAAGAGGATTGGCATAAACGATTTTTCCAACCTCCTCCATATCCACCACACTTACAGATCCTACCAGATCTTTCTTTCTCTTAGAAGTATAGCCCACCACTACTACTTCCTCAAGGGATTGCAGATCCGCAGCCAGGGCAATATCTAACCTCGTTTGCCCATTTAGTTTTATTTTCTGTGTTTCATAACCAATAAATGAGAACATCAGGGTGGCGTTGGCCTCCGTTGTGATCGTGTATTTACCGTCTATGTCTGTAATGGTTCCGGTATATTCATTTTCAATAGTGATGGTAGCACCTGGTAAAGTCTCACCACGCTGCTGGTCCGTCACAGTACCTGATATGGTCACTTCCTGTGCCAGCACCTCGGCTGCACACATGATGGCCAATAGTAACAAAAATCCGTTGAGTAATTTTTTCATCATATGAGAGGTTTAGTTGCCCACTTCAGCAACATAATTTTCTTTTACTTCTTGAATAGTCGATTGAGAATTTTTCATTTTTACTCCGCCTAAGCGGCTTTGTAGCTCTTCCAGGGAAGCGCCTTTGGTTTCGGGCATCATGAAAATTACAAAGAGTAACTGCAGTATCATGAAACTCCCAAAGAGCCAAAAGACCGTCCAGGGATTCATCGAATTGATCAGCACAGAACCAAACAGGGTGATCAACGCGGCAAATAGCCAGTGAACTCCTGACCCCCAGGCCTGCCCAAATGCTCTGACCTTGTTAGGAAATATCTCTGAAATAAATACCCAGATCACTGCCCCTTGTCCAATGGCATGGGCTGCGATAAACGTGAGTATAAATGTCAGTTTAAATACCGCGCTGAGTTCAGCATAAAAAGCGTATCCGACCATGCCCAGACTGATGATGTAGCCTACTGAGCCAATATACATCAGCATTTTCCTGCCAGAACGATCGATCAGAAATACACCCAGCATGGTAAAGATTAGATTGACCACACCAATAAATATTGCACTAAATAAGGAGTCGGAGCTGCCAAAGCCTGCTTTGACCAGTATTTCCGGGGCATAGTACAAAATGAAGTTGATGCCCGAAAGCTGATTGAAAGCCGCCAGGAGAAAAGCCAACGTGAGTGACCATCTGTACTTAACCGAAAACACGCTGGTATGAGCATTTATATTATTTTTAACATCTTCTTTGATGCGGGCGATGATCGACCTGGCCTCAGATTCACTATTGTTTAATTTTAGTATTTTCAAAGCGCCAGGCTCATCCTTTTTGTGAATGAGTACCCACCGGGGGCTCCTTGGCACACCCAACACCATAATTATATACGCCGCTGCGGGAATGGCCTCAACGCCTAACATCCACCTCCAGTCATTAGCACCTCCTACACCTTGCAAAAGGTAATTAGAAACAAAGGCCACCAGAATACCCAGTACTATGTTGAATTGGTAAAGGGCAACAAGACGCCCTCTGCTGGAAGGTGTGGCAATCTCTGAAGTATAGGTGGGTGCTGCAATGGACGAAATACCAACCCCAACTCCACCAATAAATCTGAAGAAAGAAAACAAATAAGGATCTGTGGCCAATGCCGACCCTAGTGCGGAAGTAAGGTAAAGCACTCCTACCCAATACAATGTGGAGCGCCTGCCTATAAGATCCGTGGGATACCCACCGAAGATTGCTCCCACAACGGTACCCCATAATGCCATTGACATAATGAAGGTGCCATGAAACCAATCACTCATACTCCACAACTCCTTAATAGGAAGGTTGGCACCTGAAATAACTACTGTATCGAACCCGAATAAGAATCCGGCTAGCCCAACCACAATAGCGTAATATAAAATTCGTGCATTCATAATCTTGGAAAACTTTCATCCAAGTTATGTCAAAGGGTCATTTTCAAGTTTCTAATGCCGTACCAATAAATTGCAATTTTGATTTTATAATGCCTAATTGATTGAAATAAGTGCTTTTGAGCTGCATTAAATAGGGTCTAAAATTATGATTTCAGCAAACCACTTTCAATTTTGATCGGAGGTTTTAAAATTGTAACATCCTTATGACTCATGATTTGATTTGAATTCTGAAGGAGTCATACCAAATTGATTCTTGAATGCCGTAGAGAAATATGAAGCTGTAGAAAACCCAACGATATGTGCAATTTCGGAGATATTGTGCTCTCCTTCCAGGATCAAGTGCTTGGCTTTCTTTAGACGAACGTTGCTGATGTAGTCATTAACACTATACCCCAAAAGAGCCTTCACCTTTCGGTATAGTTGCATTCGAGAGAGTCCCAATTCGTGACCTATTTCATTTACTCCAAACCCAGTATCAGCCAGATTCGCCTCTACAATGGCAGTAAATTCACTCACAAACTTTTTATCAATCCGGGAGTTCGACAGTCCTTTCTGATCCACAGGCAGCTCATGGAGGAAGTGCTCTCTCAACTTCTGACGATTGGCAAGCAAAGTGTGAATGCGCTCACAAAGAATGGGCACATCAAAAGGCTTGGTAATGTAATCATCTGCTCCCAGTCGGATTCCTTTGATTTTTTCTTCTGTTGAGGACTTTGCAGTCAGGATGACTATCGGTATATGGGAAGACCTCAAGTCCTCTTTTAATGTCCGAATGACCTCATAGCCAGATTCGTGCTTTAGCATCAAGTCACAAACGATCAGGTCGGGCACCTCATTCATCGCAATCCTAATCCCCTCAGCTACATTGTTCGCCTCCATCACAAAGTAGTCACGCCCCAAACGGTCTTTGAGATAGGCCCGAAGCTCATCATTATCTTCAATCAACAAAATACTACTACTCCCCTCTTCAGATTTTTCCCTAATCTGTGGTTCTTCTGTTGATTCGTAGTCTGCCGGGAAAAGTGATTCATCGGACCTCAGATAGAGGCCTTCCTCAGGGGCAAGCATTGACTCATCCAGATGGTCTTTACCAGTCTTTAGTTTGATTACAAACCTTGTACCCTTGTTGGGGATACTTTCTACTTCAATACTCCCCTTGTGTAAGTCTATGATTTCCTTGGACAAAGCCAATCCCAGGCCAGTACCCAAACTTCTATATTGATCGCCCTGATAAAACCTGTCAAAAATATGGGCCACCTGCTCCTCGGTCATTCCATTGCCAGTATCATCCACAGATACCCTCACCTCATCACTCAGCTGATTGGTTTCCACCCGAATGAATATAGACCCACCCTTTTTGGTGAATTTAAATGCATTGGAAAGGAGATTGAAAAACACTTTATCCATCATATTCCCATCAAACCAGAGCTTCACCTGATCACTGTCATAGATCAGTTTGAAAGCAATCTGTTTATCTACGGCCAGCTTTTCGAAGGAGTCCATGATTTCCTTGAGAAAGGGTATCAGAGGCTGTTCATTGATTCTCAGATTCATTTTTGAGTTATCAATTTTACGAAAATCCATAATCTGATTGACCAACCGTAACAACCGCAACGTATTCTTACGGATCAGCTTTAAGTCCCTTTTGAACAAACTGGCTTCCTTTCGTTCCAGCAGCTCATCGACCGGGGCTTTGATGAGGGTAAGGGGTGTCCTGAACTCATGAGAAATATTGGTGAAAAATCTGAATTTTGCCTGAGTTGCTTCTTCTGCCTGCTGAGCATAAAGGGTGATCTGTTCATTTTTGCTCTGTAGCTCATTATTGATCCGACGCTTTTCTACCAAAGATTTAAGCACGGAAGCCGTCATAATAATGGATATCACCATGGTAAGCGCAAACAAATATGTAAGGGTCCGCTGTGTTTTGAACACCCGCTGGATAACCCCAAGTTTATCCGACAAACTCAGAATATCCGTTTGCTGATCCAATATCTTCCTGGCCTGAGTTTGGATGATTTTCACATTAGTAGAATCCACCACCAGGGTCTGAAGGATGTTTTCCTTCTCATAGGGCTCGCCATTGAGAATTCGCGAAGCGATATCAATAGAAAGATCACCACCCGTCGGGTAAATAATGGAAGCCGTCAAAATACCATTCTCAACCATCTCAAGCCCATTGCCGGTTCCTGGCAACGCATCTATGCCAATATAGTATTTGTTCCTGCCGTCTGGATACGCTTCCTGTGCCACGTCATAAGCGAACTTTGCCGCCACATCTGTCGCCGCAAAAACCACATCATATTGCTCATTGGCAATCAGTTCCCTGTACTTTGACTCTCCCTTAGCGATGGCTTTGACGGAATCTATCTGAATCTGAGGATGCCCTACCATAACCTCACGAAACCCAAAATGCCGATCAGAAAATGCCGTGATCTTAAGGCTCTCGTAGACTTCCAAGACCTTGCCTCTACCATCCAGTAGCCGAGCAATATATTTCCCACCTGCATTCCCTATCAGTTTGTTATCAGCCCCAATGTATGCCGTGTACTTACCGGAATTGATCCTCCTGTCCAAAATAATGACCGGGATGCCCTGCTCAAACACTGATTCGATGATTGGCTGAAGAGGGGCTGCCTCATTGGGAGAAACTATGAGTAAGTCAATGCCATCCTCCACCATCTGGAGTATCTGCGCGATCTGTACACTGGTCTGAGAATCACCATCTTTGAAAATCAGCTCTATCTCATCGTGAAAGATAAGCTGACGCTGCATTTCATTAAACATGGCTTCTCTCCATGCGTCTTTCATGATCGGCTGAGAGAAGCCCACCTTGAATTTTTTCTCTTGTTCCTGTTCAGCCTGGCAGCCAAATAAAAAACTGAAACAACAAATACCCAACCAAATGATTATTGACCTCATAGTTTTAGTTACCCAATACAAGGTTAATAAATCACGAGCAAAACCAATTATCAAGTTGCTTAAAGCAATTTCAGATGCTTATAAATACCTTGTTTATCAATAAAAACCTAAACACCAGCAGATACAAGCCCGATCTCTCTCCTGGTACTATTCCTCATTCGGATTCCAATCCCCCATCACATTCGTCAAAGAATATTTTAAGGCTTCTTCCTCTGTGAGAATATGTGCCCACCGGGCACGGGCCTCTGGCTGATAACCCGCCCCCACATTGGCATACTCTGCGTAGTAGGCTGTTTTCTTTTTTTCCTCTGACCGCCACGGATCCCAACCTTCGGGATGGATCAACTCCCCCAGCTCGCAATTCATAAAAACCGTCTGAGCGTAGGGTCGCCAGGGCCTTCCCAGAAATACGGAACCTGCTTCGGCCGACCCGGTGATTTTACAGTTGTTAAACACAAAGCCAAAAGGGGTCTCCTGTTCGGTGGACGCTGCCGTGATGTATCCATTGCGCTTGCAAAAAATCTCGCACCCTTCAAAATAGGCAGTGGACCACCCGAAGATAAAGTCCACGGTACCCTCGATGTAGCAGTTTTTATAATACTGCCGGCTGTCCTTTCCATGCGGGTAGAGTGTATCCTGATTGCCCAGAAAACGACAGTTTTCAAACTTCACCCGATCTCCGTCTATGCGCACTGCCACCGCCTGACTGCCCTCTCCAAAGGAGTTTTCAAAAGTCAGATTTCGGGCCTCAAAGCCGTCGCCATAAATAAAGAAAGAAGCCGAACCCGACGTTCCGATTTCCTCTCCAAACTGATTTTTTCTGCTGGCATAGTCATCGAAAGTCAAAATGGTTTCTTCAGGGTTTGCACCGATCAGCGACACGTTGATTTTGGAGGTGGGCAAGATCAATTTCTCTTTATAAACCCCGGGTTTGATGTAGATGGTTGTTCGGTTCTTGCGCAGATGAGGCACCGCATCGATCGCCGCCTGTACCTTCTCAAAATCCCCTGTACCATCAGCCGCCACTACAAAATCATAGTTTTGTGCAGACAAACCCAACGACGAGACAATCAATCCTATCCATAAGATATTTTTCATTTTTTCAGCGTTTTCATCGTTTCAAAAACCAGCCCGGCCACCACTCTGGCACCTTCCGGTTGAAAATGTGTATTATCACTTTGACCGTTCGGGTATGCTTCATACACACCAGAATCCAGGTTCATAAAATAGTTTTGGGTAGCATATTCCCGACCCACCTCAGAAAAAGCATCCATACTGAGCTGGTTAAGGTCAATGAACAAAGTATTCAGCTCCTGTGCCACTTCCAGTGCTGCTTCCGGATATTCACCATGCACATTTTGCAGGTGATTGTTCTCCCATGGGTAGTTGCGAGCCACGGGCGTGAGTATTATCGGTGTGGCACCCTTTTGTCGGCTTTGAGTTACATATAGCCGGAGAAACTCCTTATAACCTTCAATGTCCACATAGCGCTCGGTCTTTGTCTCGGCAGCGTCATTATGTCCAAATTGGATGATGACCACATCTCCGGGTTTCAATGACTCATAAACACTTCGCCATCTCCCCTCCTGAAAAAAAGTACGGGTACTCCTGCCCCCTCTGGCCCGATCATCCACCACTGCAGAGTCAGCTGTAAATAAATTTGAAAAAACAGACAGATCTGAGGAGAAGAAAGGCTGAAAAACCTGCCCCCACCCGGTCACAGGGTACCTGGTTTGGTAATAGTCCTTCCCCTCATCGTAATTATTCGCATAATCCGCCATAGTGGAGTCCCCTATCAGGTAAATGGTGACTATGCGCTCTGGCTTTTGCGCAAATCCAAAGACCAGTATTAGGATCCAGACCTGCACCCATTTCTTTACTACCCTCATGCTTATCTGGTTCCCGTTACAATGTGTTTTTTAAGGTCAAGATCCAGCGTTCTGATTCCCGACAGCACCAGCTGAGCCATTTTCCTTGCGCCTATTTCGTTAAAATGGGTATCATCTGCTTTCCCTTTCGGGTAATTGGGGTGCTCACCTGCCTCCAGGTGATGGTAGAGCCATTTTGACTCACGCTCACCCAGCTCACTTACCAGCTCCGTGGACAGAGTAGTCATATCAATCAGCGGCACATGCTCAGAGGCGGCCACTTCCCGTACCAACTCAGCATACTGAGCATGGGTGTCTACCAGTACGCCATTTTCAAATGACCTCCGGGTCACAGGTGTGAGCAACACAGGCAGTGCATCTTTACTCCTGGCGTCCATAACATACTTCCGCAGATTGGTCTGAAACTCTTCAGGGGTGGTGTACCGGCCCACTTTGGAAGGCACCTCGTCGTTGTGCCCAAATTGGATGAACACATAATCGCCCTGACGAAGGGTCTCAAGCACCGCATCCCAACGCCCTTCCTCCATAAAGGATTTGGTACTTCTGCCATTCTTAGCTCGGTTGTCTACCTTGATCGACTCATCGAAGAAAAAGGCAAAAGGCATCCCCCATCCCGTTTCCGGATAGGCATCAATTTCTTTTTCTGCGCAGGTGGAATCCCCTATGAGGTAAATCACTGTTGGCTCCTCCTGCAAAAGTCCAAAAGCCATCAGTAAACCTGACAAAGCGAGAAAAGTCCATTTCTTCATACCTGGATCATTTCAACTTCACGGCTTTTTTACCCACTTCCTTCCCGATGACCACTTCTGTTTTGCAGTCGTCATAATCGGATTTTACCAGAGTCACTTTTTCGGTTTTAGCACCTAGCACGCGCACCAGACCTGAGTCTGGCGTCTTCCCTTCGAAACCGGAAATGGAAATGTTTTTGGTATTATAAATGGTCAATGGAAAGCCTTTGTCAGTCACTACGGTGACCCCTTTGAAAGAAATCCCATCAGCATCTACCATAGAAATCCCCTTTTTGGCTTCTATGTACACATTTTCGAGGTTGATGTTCTTGAGATTCATTTCCGGAAGTCCCTGAAAGTAAGCCGCCGTACCTGACCCTACAGCCGTCACATTTTTGATGTATATATCTTTGAATGAAGGGGTCTTCTCAGTCACAGGCATCAACGCTTCGTCTACCACGGCGGCTTCCTGATCCTCCTCCAGCACAGGGGATTGGCCACCGTAAAAGAGGTTAAACCTGATGGGCTCCGTTGGGATATTGATCATATCAATGTCTGAGATGAAAATATTCTCCACCACTCCGCCACGGCCTCTGGTACTTTTAAATCTCAGGCCAACATCCGTGCCCATGAATGTACATTTGGACACATGAACGTTCTTTACACCACCCGACATCTCGCTCCCTACGACGAACCCTCCATGGCCATGATATACGATGTTGTTCTTAATAATCACATTCTCAGTGGGTATGCCTCGCTTGCGTCCGTCTTCATCTTTGCCTGATTTGATACAAATGGCATCATCTCCTACATCAAAAGTATTGTTATAGATCAGCACATTTTTACATGACTCCAGGTCCAGGCCATCTCCATTTTGGGAGTACCACGGATTACGCACGTTCAAATTGCGGAGAATGACATTTTCACACATCAACGGATGAATGTTCCATGCTGGAGAATTCTGAAATGTGGGACCATCCAGCATCACATTTTTGGACATCTGTATACTGATCATTACCGGCCGAAGGAAATCTTTAAAAGCAGCAAAATCGTCCTTAGAGGAGGCATCAGGCACATTGAAAAAGCCTGCAGTAGCATCTGCTCCTACCTTATAACTGGCCGATGGGTACCAATTCTTTCCATCATCACTCAGCAATCCGCCACTTTTTACCAGTTGCTTCCAATGGCTGTCAGTCACCTTGCTTTTCTTCACAGCCCGCCATGCATCCCCATTGCCATCTATGGTACCTCTTCCTGTAATGGATACATTGACCAGATCCTTGCCATTGATGGGTGACAAACAGCGATAGGTCTCCAATCCTTCAAAACTGATAGCCACCAGCGGGTAGTCGTCTTTATCCTTCGTGAACAGAAGCAGCGCACCGTCCTCCAGGTGCAAATCCAGATTGCTCTGAAGAGTGATAGGCCCTGTAAGCCATATGCCCCGCGGAACGTTGACATGGCCTCCACCTTTGGCCACCACTGCATCGATGGCCTTGGCAAAAGCTTCGGTGTTCCTGGTAAGTCCATCTCCAACTCCTCCAAAGTCCGAAACACTCACCGAGTAGTCCGGAATGGCAGGTGGATTTACCTGCGGCATTTCAAATTCCACATCCTCATAAATGGTGGTCTGGTTTTGCTGAGCCAACAGAAGATTGGCAGATAATAGTGCTAAAAGGAATAGTTTCTTTTTCATTGTGCAATCGATTGTACAATTCGAAGTTAATAAAAACCTGACCGAATGGAAGACCGAAAATAGAAATTATTGAAAAAAGAAGAGTTCTTCGGTTGAAAACTCAATATATCGTAATGCTGGAGATGGATAAGATTGTTACTCCTCCGGTTTTAATGGATCAAGCAATAAAGTTGTGGGGAGATTGTACTAGGCATAGATTTTCGATAGTCGGTAAAGAAAGAAGGATACGTTCCTGACACCACGGAATTGAGATCTTAGTGCTTTGACCTTCGCATTGAAAGACTCAGCTGCTGCATTAGTGCTACGCTTGTCGAAGTAGTTGAGGATGGTTTCGTAGTGGTTTTGGATAGTCCGAGAGATCGTGTGGAATGACTTGAAGCTTAGTTCTTCTACCCGATTGTACCATTGAGCCAGTTTCGTGTAGGCTATGCCCTTGTCTTTTATGCTGTAAATGTGGCCGAGGTTCTGTGCTAGATTATAAGCCTGCTCTAGTCTGGGATATCGCTGAAAGAGTATCTCTGCCCGATGCACCTGAGAAGGTGTCCAACAGTCTTTTCTTTTGAAAAGCAGATACCTGCTTCGAGCAAGGAGTTGCTTGGGGGTATCTCCATTTTCGAGAACATCAGGTTTGAACGTTTCACCGACCTGCTTGCTTAACTCGATTTCATTGTTTTCCTGTTCCAAGGCCTGCCACCGATATTCTATCCTCATTTGCTGTAGAGCATCATAGGCCAGTTTTTGAACATGAAAACGATCTGTGACAAGAGTGGCCCTGGTGAATGTCTTGCGAACAATCTGCTCCATGTTGGCCGCCATATCAAGGGTAACTTCCTTGACTATGCGCCGTTGCTCTACAGGGATCTTACGATATAGGATAGACCTAACCCTTTCACTGTCAACACCTTTAATCATTGCCACAAGGCTCCCCTTTCTGCCATTGGCTTCTTTATTGGTGATGATTGTATAGAGTTCTCCTTGCGATAAGGATGTTTCATCTATGGTGAGGTAGGGGCCTATGTTTTCGGGGAAGACAATGTGGTCTTCTGCATGGCTGAGTTGATCCCAAGTAGTGTAATCGCTCAGGTGTGAGACGTACTGCTCTTCAAGCAATTTTCCATTGACATGAAAGTAGTTACCTAGGCTTTTACAGCTTACCGGAGTGTTGTCGATGCAATGCTTTTAAAAAAGCCGCGAACTCTTTCGTCATACGCGTTCCTTTGGCCACCAGTTCCCAATTCCTGGATATCACCTCACCAGTATCTTCATTGACCCATCTTCGCCGTTTGACCTTTAGATAACATGCTTTGCCTCGAAGTGGAAAATCCTTGACGGTCGATTCGTTGTGGAAGCCATGTGAGCTTAACCTCAGTCCAGAAAATTCTCCCGGCTGAAGGCGCTTCTCTACTAGACTAATGGTATAACTCTCTATGTCTTTTTCTACTGACGCTACTTCAAAGTACTCCAACATTCCTTCAGGAAGCAGCAACTCCCATGCTGTTAAATCCAATTGCTCTTTTTATCTCGCAAATTAGATTATTCTATGTTCACCCACAGGTTTTCGGATTGATCCGTTTTAATCAACAGAAGTTACGGAATTAAACAAAAAAAGCACCTATAACAACGTCATAGGTGCTTAATTCTTCACTGTGATTCGCCCAGGGCTCGAACCTGGAACCCCCTGCTTAGAAGGCAGGCGCTCTATCCAGTTGAGCTAGCGAACCCTCCTACTATTTCTAGCATTAAGTTCCCTTCAGAAAGACTCACTTCAAAAGTGCGGAGAGAGGGGGATTCGAACCCCCGGTACGGTTTCCCGCACGCATGTTTAGCAAACATGTGGTTTCAGCCACTCACCCATCTCTCCTGATTTCCGTGAGCCCCCTGAAAAGGACTGCAAATATAGTATTTCAAAATAAAAATTCTAATCATGATCAATTAAAAATATCCACATACCACTTATCCTTAAAAATCGTTAAATGAAACATCCTCACATTGGGCAATACCAACTGCTTATGTATTTTTGGGGCCGCATATGACTTGGGCTTATTCAATCGACACATTTGAAATTGTAATTATTGCGGTTTTCGCACTTTTTTACCTGCTATATGTCATCAGACTGCTCAGGATCAGAGCTACCTTGCGCACTCCCATCAGCAAATGGCTCATCAAATTCACACTCAGATCAGTCTATTTCGCGTTGATGATCGTAGCCCTGCTGGGGCCTTCCTTTGGAGACTCTACTCGTGAAATCAAATCCATCGGCAAGGATATGTTTATCTGTGTGGACCTTAGTCAGTCCATGAACGCCTTTGATATACAGCCTACCAGGTTGGAAAAGGTGAAATTTGAGCTCAAGAATATTGTAGAGGCCTTCAGTTCAGATCGCATAGGACTGATCATGTTTTCTAATGAGGCCTACATGCAATGTCCGCTGACCTATGACAACAATGCTCTTAACCTCTTCATCCAGGCCCTCACCACAGATCTCGTACCGAATAGTGGTACGGATTTTGGACCACCACTGAAAATGGCCTTAAAAAAACTGACGGACGAAGAAAATACTGTAGCCCGTCAGAAGTCTAAGATCATCGTGCTCATCAGCGATGGAGAAGACTTTGGGGAAGAAACTGAGCAAGTAACAGAAGAAATTGAAAGTTCCGGAATCAAATTGTTCACTTTGGGTGTTGGTACCGAGAGAGGAAGTAAAATAATGACCAGGAGAGGGTATAAGAAAAACAACCAGGGAGAAGAAGTAGTGAGTAGGATCAATACCAAATCGCTTAAAAAAATAGCTTCGGATACAGGGGGCAAATACTTCGAGATCAACGATAGTAAAAATGATGTGGAGCGTTTGATCAATTCCATCAATGACATAGAAGGCGAGCTGAGAGACAGCAAGCAGGTAGATACCAAATCCAATAAATATTTTTACTTCCTTATGGCAGCGCTCTTGCTCATGCTATTCGATGCCCTCATTAGTGTAAAAGTGATCAGGATATGAAAACATTTTTGATACTCTTACTCCTCATAAGTGCAGACCCGACAGAGATTGCCCGGATCAATAGGTTAAAAAATAAGGCTGAAGTGGCCTTTGAGCATGGCCAATACGATGTGGCGGCAACCAATTATCGCATTCTATATGATTCAATAGGACTAGATGACCCGAGCGTAGGACTCAATCTTGCCCACAGCTACTATGCACTGGGTGACACGGCCAACGCCAAACTGAAGTACCAGTCGGTAGCCTCAAGCAATGATAAAAAGTTAAAATCCATCGCCTATCAGCAACTGGGCGTAATGGCCAAGACCCCTACCACCCTGAGTGAGTCACTTCAGTACCTGAAGGCCGCCCTGAAAGCCAATCCCATGAATGAGGAAGCCAGGTACAACTATGAGGTGGTGAAAAAACTCCTGGACAAGCAGAAGGAGCAACAGCAGGATCAGGATCAACAAAACCAGGACGAAAACAAGGATCAGGAAGAAAACAAGGATCAGGAAAATAAGGACGATCAAAAAGAAGATCAGGAAAGCCAGGAGCAAAAAGATCAGGAGCAACAGCAGGAAGACCAGGAACAGAAAGACGCTGAGCAAAAGGACGATCAAAAAGGAGACGAAGAGAAAGAGCAGAAAAAAGAAGGTGAGCAGAAAGAGGAAGAAAAAGATCAGCAAAACCAGAACCCCAGCACCAAGCAAAAGCTGGAAGACATGAATATCAGCGAAGAAAAAGCCCGAATGATACTGGAAGCCATGAAAAACAACGAGATTCAGTATATTCAGCAGCAAAAGAGAAAGGCCACGGAGCAACCTGATAGCGGAAAACCCGACTGGTAAGCCCGAACCTTTGCCAGCTCAATAATGAAATACCCAAATAAATAAACAACCCAAAAACTCAAATTAAGAAATGGAAGAAGTTTACATCATCTCAGCCGTCCGTACCCCCATCGGCAGCTTTGGCGGAAGCCTGTCTGGTTTCACAGCAGTGGAGTTGGGCAGCAAGGCCATCAAAGGTGCGCTGGAGAAAGCAGGAGTCAGCCCTGATCAGGTCAATGAAGTCTTTATGGGCAATGTGGTCTCCTCTGGCTTGGGACAGGCTCCCGCACGGCAAGCAGCCATTGGTGCCGGTCTGGGCTACAATGTACCCTGCACTACTGTGAACAAAGTATGTGCCTCTGGCATGAAATCGGTGATGTTTGGCGCACAGAGCATCATGCTCGGCATCAATGATGTGGTGGTAGCAGGAGGAATGGAGAGCATGTCTAATGTCCCTTATTACATACCCAAAGCACGGTTCGGATACAAATATGGTCATGGCCAAATGCTGGACGGACTGATGCACGACGGGCTGTGGGAAGCTTATCACGGCTTCCCAATGGGTAGCTGTGCGGACAATACTGCCAGAGAGATGAACATCTCCAGAGAGGCACAGGACGAATACACCATCAACTCCTACAAGCGAGCCGCTGCAGCCACCGAAGCTGGAAAATTCAAAGATGAAATCATCCCTGTGGAGATTCCTCAGCGCAAGGGTGATCCAATCATCATGAGTGAAGACGAAGAGTACAAGAACGTGAGTTTCGATAAGATTCCCGGCCTTCGTCCGGTATTCAATAAAGAAGACGGGACCGTCACTGCAGCCAATGCTTCCACGATTAATGATGGATCATCTGCACTGGTGCTGGTGAGCAAAAAGAAACTTGACGAACTGGGTGTGAAGCCATTGGCCAAAATCATTGGTTTTGCTGATGCAGCACAAGAGCCTATCTGGTTTACTACAGCACCATCAGAAGCCATCCCCAGAGCGATTAAACATGCCGGACTCACAGCCGCCGATGTAGATTTCTATGAAATCAACGAAGCCTTCGCTGTAGTGGCACTGGCCAATAATCAAAAACTAGGACTGGACGCCGCAAAAGTGAATGTAAATGGTGGTGCAGTGGCACTGGGTCACCCGCTCGGTACCTCCGGCGCCCGCATCATTACCACCCTTCACTCCGTACTGGCACAAAACAAGGGCCGAATTGGAGTGGCTGGCATTTGCAATGGTGGTGGTGGCGCATCAGCCATTGTCATCGAGAAAGTTTAATTCAAAATAAATAATCCTGAAAGCCTTACGTTTGTGAAAGCGTAAGGCTTTTTTTTCTCATGTTAAAACTCTTTTTTTTCGTCGGACTTCTACTGATCTGCATGTCATCCTTTGGCCAAACCAAAGTGATCGTGCCTTACCCCAATGATCCTTCCAAAACGAAAGAAATCTACTACATCCTGGAGGGGGACTCCTCACGTATCGACGGTGATTACAAACAGTATAGTCCTTCAGGCAAAGTCATCGTCACGGGCACGTTCGTGGATGGCAGCAAAGAAGGCACGTTTTACAACTTCTACGAAGACGGCAGTGTGCAGCGCGAAACCACCTATATAGGTAACCTCCGTCAGGGAGTAACCAGGATATTTGACCCCAATGGGGTCATTATTCAGGAAGCTACATTCAGCAATGACACCCTGGTGGGCGAACTGAAGCTGTACGATACAGAAGGTAAGCTGAAAGGAACCTCCAACTTTAAAAACGGCAAGCCTGACGGGCTGGTAGCGGAGTACTATGCCTCAGGTGGTATTAAGGAAGAGATTAACTACATCAATGGAAAACCCAATGGAACCACCCGACACTACTATGAAAACGGGAACCTGGAGCTGGAAGCTCAGTATGTAGCCGGACTCCTGGATGGCTTCTATAAGACCTACTACCCTTCCGGAAAACTGGAAATGGAAGCCCTCAATGAACGGGGAAAACGTTCCGGCTTCATTAAATATTACCATGAAAATGGTCAGCTCAAATCCCTCGGAAAATACGAAAACGGAACCCTGGTCGGTGACTTTAAATCCTACTATGAAGACGGAAGCCTTCAAAAACACCTGAAATACAATGATGGCTACCGGGTGGGCAAAAACCTGGAATATCACCAAAACGGATCAATCAAATACGAGGGCATTTTTACCAACAAAGGCCTGAATGCCAGGATCAGGGAGTATAACGACAAGGGCGATTTGATTATGGAAAAAGAACTCCTGAATGACCTGCCCAACGGCAAATGGATTACCTATGATGACAGGGGTCGCGTACTCCTTTTGGAAAACTATCAAAATGGAAAGCTTCATGGACAAAGGGTGGTCTATGAAAAAGGTAAAGTGATCAGCGAAACCACCTATGGTTTTGGCAACAAACAGGGGGAAGCCAGAACCTATTTTCCTAACGGGGATGTTCAGACCATAGAAAACTGGAAACTAAACCGACTGGAGGGTTCCTTTGTGCGCTTTCAGAAAAATGGACAGAAAGAATATGAAGGAGAGTATATAAGAAACAAACGCAACGGCACATGGTACTACTATGACAGAAAGGGTGAACCAGTCAGTCAGGAAGTCTACCAGCACGGGCAACTCATCAGCTCTAACCCCCTTTGAAATACAGCCATTTAACCGGCTCGGGTTCTCATATTTGACACCTCCGATCACGCTCTGTTTTCAATATTGATCACTATATTTGTCGCCCATGTCTCAAGGTATCAAATACACTCAATTCAATTTTCCCGGACAAACTGACAAATACGTTGGTAAGGTGCGGGACGTCTACACCGTTCAGGACAAACTGGTGATGGTCGCATCTGACAGAATTTCCGCATTTGATGTGGTACTTCCCGTGCCTATCCCGTTCAAGGGGCAGGTGCTCAATCAGATCGCCGGAATCATGTTGGAAAAGACCAAAGATATAGTCCCTAACTGGGTGATATCGGTGCCTGACCCCAACGTTACCATCGGCCGTAAGTGTGATCCATTTCCTGTGGAAATGGTGATCAGAGGCTACTTAACAGGCCATGCCTGGAGAGAATACCGGGATGGAAAAAGATCCCTGTGTGGGGTCCCTTTGCCGGAGGGGCTGAAAGAGCACGACAGGCTTCCTGAACCCATCATTACGCCCACTACCAAGGCTCATGAGGGACATGATGAGGACATCTCCCGAGAAGAAATCATCAGGCAGGGCCTCATTACAGAAGCTGACTATGCACAGCTGGAGAACTACACCTATAAGCTCTTTGCACGTGGCACAGAACTGGCCTCTGAGCAGGGACTCATTCTGGTAGACACCAAGTATGAGTTTGGTAAATACAATGGCGAAATCATCCTCATAGACGAAGTACATACCCCGGACTCTTCCAGGTACTTTTACCTGAAAGGCTACGGAGCCCGGCAGAGCAAGGGTGAAGAGCAGAAGCAACTATCCAAAGAGTTTGTGCGCCAGTGGCTGATCAGCAATGGTTTTCAGGGAAAGGAAGGACAAAATATCCCGGAAATGACGAAAGAATTTGTAGATTCCGTCTCTCAAAGGTACATCGAGCTTTTTGAGCAAATCACCGGACGTTATTTTGTGAAGGATACCGTGGAGAACATCATCAAGAGAATAGATACAAACGTTAACAATACCCTCAAATCATTATGAAATTTTCGATAAACAGACAGGATCAATATACAATTCTCAAAATAGACGAAGAAAAACTGGATTCCACCATCGCGCCGGAGGTAAAGTCAGAGTTTGTGACCTTACAGGCAGAAGGTGTGAAGAACATCGTCCTCAACATGGAAGTGGTTAAATACTCAGATTCATCAGGGTTGAGTGCCCTTTTGGTGGGTAACAGACTCTTCAAAGACAATGGATCTTTTGTGATGTGCAAGCTCAATGAGCACGTGATGAAGCTCATCAGCATCAGTCAGCTGGACAAAGTGATAGATATCCTGCCCACAGAGGAAGAGGCGATAGACGCAGTAATGTTCAATGACATTGAAAGAGGCCTGAGAGAGGCTGGAGAAGAATAACGATCCTTGGCGTTAGAACTTCAAATATTAGGGTCAAATTCAGCCGCCTTTGCCCACAACCGACATCATACCTCCCAACTACTACGGGTACAGGATAAATATTTTATGATCGATTGTGGGGAAGGTACCCAACTGCAGGTCAAGCGCTATAAAATCAAGCTTTCCAGAATTAACCACATACTGATCTCCCACCTTCACGGCGACCATTATTATGGGCTCATGGGGCTGGTCTCTACCCTGCACCTTTATGGCCGCACTGCAGACCTCCATATCTACGGCCCACCCGGACTGGCGGACATTATTACCCTGCAGCTGAAATACTCTGCCACTCGTCTGTCCTATGACATCAGGTTCCATGAGTGGGTACCTGAGACCATCAGTGTGATTTATGAAGACGATAAACTAACGATCACTACCATTCCGCTCAATCACCGGATCCACTGCTCGGGCTATCTCTTCAAAGAAAAACCCAAGAAGCGGGGCATCAACAAACTGGTGGTAGATAAAAAGCTCACTCCTAACCAGGCCAATGCCCTGCGCAACGGAGAGGATATTTTTAACGAAGACGGAACCCTGCTTTATAAAAACAGCCTGGCGACGCTTCCACCCAAAAAACCCTATAGCTACGCCTACTGCTCAGACACCAAACTCATCCCCCAGCTGGTAGATGTAATCCGGGATGTGGATTTGATCTATCATGAAGCTACCTTTATGGATGACATGAAAGACCGGGCTGAAAACACGTACCACACCACCGCCAGGCAAGCTGCCCAGCTGGCGGCTGAGGCCAATGTGGGGCAGTTGCTTCTGGGACACTTCTCTACCCGTTACCGTGACCTGAATCCGTTACTTTCAGAAGCCAGGTCGGTTTTCAGGGAGTCTTATCTGGCTGAAGAAGGAAAGCGATTTGTCGTAAATCACTAAAGCAGTGAAAAGTAAGAAACAGCAGTTGTTCATTATTTTGGCGAGTATTTTTCTCACCAACGCCATCCTGGCTGAGATGATTGGCGTGAAAATCTTCTCTGCGGAAAGCACATTTAGCTTGCCCCCAGCCAGTATCCCACTCTTTGGAGGCTCTGTGCTGGACTTTAACCTGACTGCCGGTGTGATCATCTGGCCTGTAGTATTTATTACCACAGATGTGGTGAATGAGTATTTCGGTAAAAAAGGAGTGAAAAAACTCAGCTACATCGCTGCCGGATGCATCGCCTATGCTTTTCTGGTCATCTACATCATTACCCTCCTGCCCCCGGCGGCCTTTTGGCAGGAGATCAACAGCACAGATGCGGAAGGCAATTATTTCAACATCAATTATGCCTTCAAAACCATTTTCAGACAAGGGCTGGGCATTATTGCCGGATCTCTGGTGGCTTTCCTGATCGGGCAACTGCTGGATGTTTACATCTTTCAAAAATTAAGAAAGTATACAGGATCTAAAATGATCTGGCTCCGGGCAACGGGCTCCACACTCATTTCACAGTTCATTGATAGTTTCGTGGTGCTGGGTATCGCCTTTTATGTACTGGCGCCTGAGAGTGGGCGGTGGAGCATCCCGCAGCTCCTTTCTGTGGGCACCATCAACTACATATACAAGTTTGCGGTAGCCATTGTGCTCACTCCACTCATTTACCTGGCCCATCATCTCATTGACAGGTACCTTGGCCAGGAACTCTCTGAAGAGATGCAGGCAGAAGCTGCCGCAGGAAGTAAGGGTTTTTTCTAATCGAAAGCCTATTTTGTCGTAATTTGTAGTCTCATGACCACCTATGAATAACGATCGCGACATACAAATCAATTTTTTGGAGTGGGTGAAAACCCAGAAGCCAGAGGGAAAATTTGTAGAGGAGCTGGAAACATTACTGGACATAAGTAAGGACAGTGCCTACCGCAGGATGCGCGGAGATACCTTACTCACCTTCAATGAGATCAGAAAAATAAGCCAACATTTTGGTGCTTCCCTGGACACTTTTTTCAACCTCTCCAAGGATACCGTTCTTTTCCATAAGCGTATGCTCAATGTCAACTACGGGTATCTTGACTTTCTGAAATCCGTGCTGGCTTCCGTGAAAATGATCCAGGAAAACGAATCTTATCACATGACTTATGTGGCCAAAGACATCCCTCCTTTTCACTACTTCAGATTTCCTGAGCTGTCACGATTCAAGTCATTCTTCTGGATGCGCACCATCCTTAAAGAACCTTCCCTGATGAATCAGGCGTATGGCCCCAATGTCATCAGCAAGGAGATGCTGAGCATATGTGCCGAAATCTGGAACACTTACCAGCAAATCCCTTCACTGGAAATATGGAGCGACGAAACGATCAACATTACACTGCGCCAGATTGAATATAGCTATGAAACGAACATGATCACATCAGATCAGTTCAGAACGCTAGTCAATGACATCAGGAGCCTGCTCACCGTCATCAACAAAGAAGCTGAAGAGGGTCATAAAATGCATCCGGATAATTCCCTACACCTCGTCAATGGTAAGTTTGATCTCTACTACAATGAAATAGAAATTGGTGACAACACCGTCTTTTTCTCTTTAGGTGACCGGCGCATGGTCATGAAGACTTATAACATGCTCAACCTCCTCAATACCACCGATCATCAGTTTTGTGAAAACATAGAGCAATACATTAAAAGCATCCTGCAAAAGTCTATTCCCATTAGTAATTCCTCTGAAAAAGAACGACTCAAGTTCTTTCATAAGATGAACCAGAAAGTAGACCTTTTTGAACAAAAGGTGAGATAACATAAATCAGCGAATGCAAAATGTCGGATCGTTGGCTACCGCATTCATGATTCTTACAGCATTTCTTTAGTCTCCTTCAGGGCAGTTGCAAAATTTGCAACTCGACCCATTTGCTGTTTCAAACTTCAATTTTGACCCCATCTGAAAGTTGTGGAAGTTCGAATTGTGATCAACGTCTATCACTATGATTCGATACAATCAAATAGAAAATGCAGAATTCTTTGCAGTACTCAGGGTCCGGATTCAGCATTATTTCAAAAGCAATGAGTTGTCCATTTATGCAGAAGATGTGGCATACACCAAAGCTATTGTGCTCATCAGCGCTTATGCCCTGGCCTACTACACCTTACTCCACACCAATCTCTTTGACCTCTACCTGATCCTTTGTGTGATTTTGGGTATGCTAAAGATCTTTATTGCCCTCAATATAGCCCACGATGCAGCTCATAGGGCATTTTTCCGAAACAGGAGGCTCAATGACCTGATGCTCTTCACCTTTGATGCATTGGGGGCAAATGGTTACATGTGGAAACTACGTCATGTCCACTCACATCACGCTTTCACCAATGTCCCCGACCATGACGCAGACATCAAGCAATCGGCCCTGGTACGCATCTTCCCCAACGCTCCTCTCAGTGGACTTCACTGCTACCAACATCTCTATATGCCGGTATTGTATGGGTTTTACTCTCTTCACTGGCTTCTGTTCAGAGACTTCAAAGACTTTATCAATACTCCGACAAATAACCACCTAACCCACCACCGCAAGGTGGAACTGATCAGGTTAATCTTGGGCAAGCTGATTTACTTCACAATGATGATTCTGGTCCCCTACCAGCTACTTGCTCTTGAGTTCTATCAGGTTATTCTCGGGTTTATTGTCATGCAAATGACTGCAAGTTATACAGTGGCCATTGCGCTGGCTTCTGCTCATGTAGGTGAGCATGCAGAATTTCCGGAACCTGATAGAACTGGTCAGTTACCCTACTCTTTCCTCATGCATCAGATCATCACCACCACAGATTTCGCCACTGACAGCAAGCTTCTGACGCATTTATACGGAGGGTTCAATCATCATGTGATTCACCACCTGTTCCCAAATATCTGTCACATTCATTATCCATCGCTGACGAAAATTCTCAAATGCACCTGTAAGGAATATGGCATAGGCTACAATGAAAATAAGACCCTCATTGATGCTATCCATGCACACCTCCAACTCTTAAAATCCAGAAGCAAAAACAATCTGACCATTGCAATGCCAGAATTCTAAACGACTATAGCCATGAACAACAAGATTAAGATTATTGAAGTCTCGGAGCCAAAACATGTTGAAAGGTTTTTGCAGCTGCCCGAAAAGGTATACCAGGGAGACAAGAATTGGATCAGGCCATTGGACAAAGACATTGAGCAGGTGTTTGATCCAAACAAAAACAGTTTTCATAGCCACGGCATCATTACCCGGTGGATCGCAATGTGCGGAGACACCTGCGTTGGCAGAGTTGCGGCTTTTGTAAACTTCCGAACGGCCAATAGTTTTAAACAACCAACCGGAGGAATGGGGTTTTTCGAATGCATTCACTCATTGGACATTGCATTCTCACTATTTGATACCTGTAGAGACTGGCTCAAAGAGTTCGGCATTGGTGCCATGGATGGACCGATCAATTTTGGGGAAAACAATGCTTGGTGGGGACTGGTAGTCGAAGGATATGAACCTCCGCTGTATCGCAATAATTATAACCCAAGCTACTATCAGGACTTTTTTGAGCGTTATGGCTTTCAGACCTATTTTGAGCAGTATTATTACAATTATGACTTCAAAAAAGGGCTCTCACCGAGATACTATGAATTTGGACGGAGACTGGCGCAGCGTGAAGAATATCACTGCGAAAATGTAGACCTGAACAACATCGATAAATACGCCGATGATTTCAGGGAAGTCTACAATCAGGGCTGGAAAACCCATGACAACTTTAAAGAAATGAAAGCCAAACGAGCGCTTTCACTTTTCAAAACCATGAAACCAGTGATAGATAAAGACCTGATATGGTTCTTATATCATAACGATCGACCTATAGGGTTCATTATCATGATTCCTGAGCTCAACACACTTCTGAGAAACTTTAGACGAGGCAGATTCGGAATCATCCAAAAGCTGCAGCTCAAAATAGGGCTTACCATGAAAATGTGCAAAGTAGCATACGGATCCGTCATTGGGTTTATCCCGGAGTTTCAACACAAAGGTTTGGAAGCGCTACTTTTCTACCACATCCACCAAAAACTAGTGCCAGAGGGTAAATATGAAACATTGAAAATCGGTTGGGCCGGAGACTTTAACCCAAGAGTGGTTAACCTCTATCAAAAACTGGGATTCAAAAAGGTACAAACTTCCAGAACTTACAGATACCTCTTTGACCCATCTATGCCATTTGAAAGAGCTCCGATGATACATTAGCCTACCAGGCACCGCCTACTGATGCCTGAATCAATAGCCCAATGGCAAGTGGGTTTTTGATGGACGCATCCGTATTGGGGTTGATGATGTATTGCACATCCGGCTGAATGGTAAGCCAGGTCCTTACCGGAAATGAGTAGGTCAGTTCCAAAGCCGTTTCCGCGCGTTCGTCTTCAGGTGAATGCTCAAGTCTTGCTTTGCCATTGATGGCTGTAGAAAATGCAAGGCCTACATAATCCGTTTTCTCGCTTAATGATCCTGCAAAAACAATTCCTCCGGAAATGGCCGACCCTATTCGGTTGATACGGTCATTTGCCACACCGTATCGAACAAACATAGAGAGGTACCGATCGTCATAACTGGAATAAAACCAATACTTCTGTGCACCGATATAAGCTCCCCAATTGGGCTGATAAAAGCTGTTGTCTCCAATCTCCGGAAATTCTGCTGTATACATCCAGCCACCCAGGTTTATTTTATCATTTGTTGGAATATCCCGGTCCCGCCCTACTTTTTTGCGCCTGGTGGTATAGTTTCGATTAATTCTGTCCGGCACAGCTGATGACAGGTAAATGGAATGTTCCATTGCAATGAGTGCCCCATCCTCTTTAGACAATGCAATCCTATTCGATTTAAGGTTAGCGGGGTTGCCAGACACTCCGTCAAGAATCGCCAGCCTGACCTGCCACTGGTCGGTAATGGATGAACTTAACCTCAGGCCCAGAGAGGATATGGGGAATATGGATGGGCCATTGAGGCCACTCTGTGCATACTCAGCTCCTATCCCAAATGAACTATTGATAAATATGGTTCCGGGCCGTAAAACATCAAACTCAGAGTTAAGATCATACAGGCCAAAAAGTGCAGACACCCGATCATTCAGAAAATTTTCCTGAATCCAGACTTCAAACAACCTCCAGGAGGGTGCAGCCTGAATGTTGCTGGCAACCTGAAAATCACCCATAAAATCAGTCGCCTGACCGCCATGATTTCCCAGCCCATAAAAGAAAATGGACATGCTCTGCTCCCAATCAAACAACTCATTGACATTGAGCTTCGCTGTTACATCCGCATTGTCCATATAGACAAAGCCCTGATCTAACCCACCACTGAGATTAGCCCAGGGCAAGGCAGAATAAACAATTTCCCATTCCAGAATATCTGAAGATGTTTCCTGAGCAACTCCCAGGTGACAAGTAAGGCTACAAAATACCAGCAGGAGGTTTTTTAGGTCAGTCATTGGTCTCCTAAAGAACCGCAATTTTTTGTGAAAATCACTAAAAACCCTCGTTTGATTTTAGCGCTTCAGCGCACCGTCCTCCAACTCGATAACACGACTTCCATATTCCGCAAATTTCTCGTTGTGAGTTACCTGGATGATGGTCATTCCTTCCTTATTGAATTGCTTCAGCATATCCATGACCTCCTCTCCCTGCGAAGAATGCAGGTTGCCTGTGGGCTCATCCGCCAATAACAACTTGGGCTTCCCTACGATGGCACGGGCCACACCTACCAACTGCTGCTGGCCTCCTGAAAGCTGCTCGGGAAACAAGTCCTTCTTCGCCACCATGTTGAATCGATCCAGCATTTCAGCCACCATGCTGGCTCGTTCTTTCCGCTTCACCCCACGATAAAGCAGCGGTGTCTCTATGTTTTCATACACGGTGAGCTCGTCTATCAGGTGATAGGCCTGAAAAATAAATCCAATGTGCTCTTTATGAATTCTGGAAGTCTTACGTTCGCTAAAGAGGTGGACAGGTTCATCCAGAAAATAATATTCTCCCTGGGATGGTTTATCCAGCATACCAATGATATTCATGAGCGTAGATTTGCCCGAACCGCTCGGGCCCATGATGCTCACAAACTCCCCTGAATTGATTTCTAGGTTGATCCCTTTCAGAATGAATACCCGCTGGTATTTCGACTCAATGTACTTATCTACTTCATTAAGCTTAATCATATGATCTCTGAGATTTTCCTACAGGCATCAAACGTGATACCAAAAAGTTAACTAACTGAAAATGTACTCTTTAAAAAATGCGAATACTAATCTCTGCACTAAAATAGGACACCGTGTGTTCTTTTTCGCACACTCACAACGCATTTATTAAATCCGCCCTCACCTCATGCACACCGTCAAATGTTCTTACCTCCGCATCCACTCCCAGGACTGCCCGCACTTTACTCACCTGGCCTTCTTTCATACCTGTTTCATAAAAAGGGTCTCTGGAGCCTGTAAAGTATTTCACTGAAATCTTTCGGTTGAGAAAATCATAATCCTTGTTGGCCAGTTCAGGAGGAAACATACCTGCCCAGAGGATCATCTGATCAAAAGGAAGCCTGGCATGAGCCGCGTATCTGCACATGGTGGCTACTCCCTGAGAAAACCCAAAGTACACCAGTCGCTTGTCTGCCCAGTCAATCTGATGGGCAGCAATCACCGCATCAATGTAAACCTTCTGGTTAGCGATTTCGGTGAGTCTGTCTTCGCTGGTCATCCAGCTCGCTCCCACCCTGCCGCTAAAGCCCTCCAGATAGGTTTTGGAGATCCCCTGAGGAGCGATGATATAGTTTTCCACAGGATCCAAACCCTCAAACTTTCGGAGAAAATACCTGGACAGTTGCCCATAGCCATGAAAAACCAACCAGATGCGTTTGGTGTCCTTAGTGAGCTTATTGAGTACTGCGTACGGAGTGGTGTGCTGATATGCGATGTGTCGTTCCTCCATCATGGTGATACTGCACTCATCAGAAGACCACACAAATAAGCTCCATATGTGCCCAGGACATAGCCTAAAACAGCCAATAAAACACCCACTGGAGCCAGTGCCGGATGAAAGGCCGCCGCTACCACCGGAGCAGATGCTGCACCGCCTACATTGGCCGTACTACCCACGGCTACAAAGAAGTAAGGCGCCCTGATAAGTTTGGCCACTAAGGTGAGCAGTGCTACATGAAACAGCATCCAGGTCAGCCCGACCAGGAACAACCCAGGATCATCAAATACCGCCATAATATCCATGTGCATACCAATGGTAGCCACCAAAATATAAATGAAAACACTGCCGATTTTTGAAGCCCCGGCACCCTCTAATTCCTTCACTTTGGTGAAAGAAAGAATGACCCCCAATGTGGTAGCTATGACCACTATCCAAAAGAACCCTGAAGTAAGGCTGTATTTGTCCAGAGAAGGAAAATGCTCACCAATGGCCGGAGCAATCCAGTCGCTCAGGTAATGGGCGATCCCAGTACAGATGAATCCAATCATTAATATTTTCATCAGATCTGTGAGGGTGGGGATTTTAGCATTCTTCTGCTGAAAAGCCTCCATCTTATGCTTCATGGACTCTATGGCAGAGGCATCTGCCTTCAGTTTCCTGTCGATGTATTTAGAATATCCGATACCCGCCAGCAGTACGCCCAGCCAGGTATTGCCAACGATAATGTCCACGGCCACCATTTTGGAGAAGAGCTCTCCATTCACCTCAAACACTTCTTTCATGGCGGCCTGGTTGGCCCCACCCCCGATCCACGACCCGGCAATGGTGGTCATGCCACGCCACACTTCATTGGGTGGAGGTGCTGAGACCAGCTCCGGTGCTATATAGGAGAAAAGCAGGATGGCAAGGGGTCCGCCAAGGACAATGCCCACTGTAGCAGTGAAAAACATGATCAGGGCTTTCGGCCCAAGTTTTACGATTTCCTTCAGGTCTACACTGATGGTGAGCAATACCAGACAGGCAGGCAGCAGATACCGGGAGGCAACAAAATACAGTCGGGAGGCGCCCGGATCTATGATCCCGAAAGTCCCTAGTAACGAGGGTAAAAAATAGCACATGAGCAGCGCTGGCACCACGGCGTAAAATTTCTTCCAAAAGGCATTTTCACTCGATGAGGTCGTAAAGACTACACCGAGGATGAGCATGATGATGCCAAAAATAACGGCATCATTGGTCAAAAGGGGTTCATTCATAGGTCTTCTATTATTGCTGCAAATTCACTTAGCATCATGGCTGTGGCTCCCCAGACCACTTTATCCTGAATATCAAAATACGGGGAATGGAGGCGGTATCCGTGGGCGGTGATAATTTCCTTTTCCTTCAGCCTGCCCTTGTCCAGAAGCTGGGCCAAAGGAGCTTCTATAATTTCATCCACTTCTATCTGGTCTGGTATAAACCGGGGGATCTCATTCGAAAAACCGACATAAGGTACAATTAAATGATTGCTTGCTGAAACCATAAATTCGCTCAGGTGTCCGAGGATGTTGACCTGTGCTGGCTCCACCCCTATCTCCTCATGGGTTTCCCTGAGGGCTGTGATCTCCAGATCACCATCTGACTCCTCATACCTGCCACCTGGCAAAGCCATCTGTCCACTGTGAACCCCCTCATACAGAGGGCGCTGGATCATTGGAAAACGGATGATCCCCTCTTTTTCATACAAAAGAATCAGCACAGCACCTTTTCTCGGGGCCTTATCAAATTTAAAATTCACCCGGTTTCCTGTTGGAAGCTTAGGGATCATCAGGTTGTGAGCCAGAGCGCCTGGCAGTGGTTGATTGAGTTTGATCCTAAGTCTGTTAATAAGGGCCTGCATCGTGGCAAAAGTATTTTATTTCGTGAAAACTAAAACTTTCAGGAGTCACAGTCCACCATGGCGAGGTTACCTAATGACCTTCAGACAAGGCAGCCAAACACCATCATTCACCCAACTATTTGATTACTAAGGCAAAATAGGCATTTACTTTTCCTCAAAGAATTTTTATATTGCTGTACACTACCTAACCGATGAACGACCTACCCATATACATTAGCCTCACTTTTTTTGCTTGTGTCCTCGCTTCCTTTGGCTTTATTTACTACGCTGTACTGACAGCCGCCGGGCCCAAGAGTAATATTCCACTTTTTGCGATCACTTTTATGGCCGTGTGGATATTTGTCACTTCGCTGATGACCATCAATGGTTTCTTTCAGAACTATGAAGCTATGCCTCCTCGCCTGATCCTGATGGTGGTGATCCTGGTCATTTTTATTATTAGCCTGTTTCTGATTCCGGCAGCAAGGGATTTTTTAAAGCAAATGCCCATCACCACACTCACCTACATTCACATCATCCGGGTGCCCGTGGAGATCGTGCTTTGGTGGCTATTCATCAATGGCGTAGTGGCCGAATCTATGACTTTCGAAGGGGTTAACTTTGACATCCTCTCAGGCATCTCAGCTCCGTTTGCCGGGCTTTTTCTGGTAGGTCTGAAAAGCAAAAGCAGCATAGCTGCCATCATCTGGAACCTACTTGCCCTGGGTCTTCTGGTCAATATTGTGGTCCGTGCAATCATGGCTACGCCCTATTTCTATGACCCGCTGGTGTACGAACAGCCTAATATCGCAGTGTTTTATTTTCCTTATGTCTTGTTGCCTCTTTTTGTGGTGCCGGCAGTATTGTTTAGCCACCTGGTTTCCCTCTATCAGCTCATTTTCATCAAGGAGGCAGAAGAGGATTAACCTAGCGACAGTTGAGTTCCCAAAGCTTCTGTGAGGCTGCTTCCTGATGCTCAATGCCCTGCTGCCAGGACTCACATGCCCGGGCCAACTGGTCTAGCTCCAGGTAAGCCTTTCCAAGAAAAGAATACACCTCATCTACAAATTCAGGTCGGCCAATTACCTCCTGAAACAAGCGAATGGCCTGCTCCTGATCACCGGATTTCAGAAAATAAATTCCCTTATTCCTATAGGCCCATGCATTGGATGGATCGAGCAGGATGCTTCTGTTGATGTCTTTGGCCGCCAGGTCGAGCTCGTCCATCTCCAGGTAGATCTGTCCACGGTTATTCAAAAAATAGGGTTCTGAAGGCTGAATGGTCAGGGCCTGATTTACAGTAGTCAGGGCATTTTGATAGTTCCCCTCCTTCAGGTAAACCTGACTAAGGGTATTTAGTGCACTGGCCTCATTGGGGTATTCCAAAAGCACCTGATTGAGAAGTGCTTTGGCACTGTCCATCTGCTCCTGAAAGTAGTGCAAAGTGGCCATGTTGATCAGGGTCTCCTGGTTGTCAGGATCTAACGTTAAGGCCTTTTGAAAGCTCAGCATTGAAGCAGCATAGGCTCTCAGTCTGGACTGAAGCAACCCCTCATAGAAGTAGACATAAGCCGAATCCGGAAAGGCTTTCTTTACAACCCCCAGGTCTGAGAGAGCATCCTCCGTTCGGCCCACCTGCTCATAAGCGTAGGCCCTGTTGAATATCGCATCATAGTAGGAAGAATCCAGCAATATGGCCATGTTGTAATCCTGAATGGCCTCATAGGGGTGATCATCCTCTATGCGGGCGACTCCACGGTTGTTATAGGCCCGGGCAAAATCTTTATCAATGATCAAGGCCTGGGTATAAAAACCAATGGCTTTATCATATTCACGTTCTTTCAAAGCAATGTTTCCCTGCAGAAAAAACCGGTCACGCTTCACTTCCTCACTGGCGCAGCCCATTAGAAACAGGCCCAGGATCAATATCAATTTATTCATAGGTACAAATAAAAATAGCCCGCTGGTAAAGCGGGCTATGAATCAAAAAGAAATCAATCTATTTAACCTTTAAGATCTTTTCACTGAGCCTCCACTGCTGCTATCGCTATTCGTGTTCTTGGGAGATCCCTGGTATCGGATGCTGGCACCGCTGCTGGCACGAGCCGTAAGCTCACCATTCACTGTCACCTTGATAGAAGCACCACTGCTCGCTCTCAAATCTGCATCCTCACACACAAGGTCATAACCGTCAATATCCCCGGAACTGCTGGCACTGCCATCCAGGTTTCTCACCTCGCCCGATACATTCACTTCTCCGGCACTCGAAACCTCAATGTCAATATCATCCGCATAAACCTCTAAATCCACATCTCCACTACTGGACACATCCACCTCTACCTGGTCTGCCTTTACCGCCACTTTGATGTCACCGGCGCTACTACAGGAAATATCGAAATCACCTTTGGCCTGAACCGTCCCCTCTACCCTGATAGAAGCAGCGGAAGAGGCCTTCAATGCGTCAAGATCTACAAAGGTGACATACACCTTGACATCTACATTCCTGTGATTGTCTCCATCGAGGTGTATTTTAAGTGTGCCGCCAAACACGTCGGTAAGTACTTTATCAACAGCGATACCATCTGCTTCAATACGCGCAGATTCGCTACTTCCCTTGGTTAAAAACACATCAATCCCTTCCTGGGCAGTGACTTCCGAAAAAGAAGAAAGGTTTCTGGTGGATTGGGCAATCCCTGAAAAAAGGACGAGGACTGCCAACATGGTTAAGGATAATCTTTTCATGTGAGTTGTTTTTCTTTTAAAGACTTACCAAAATCAAAACGGTTGCATCTGCTACAAAGAAGACTGGTAATTTTTTTGAAAATCCTCCCATTTGGTATTTTTGAACTTATCACCACCAATGTATTTCAAAATAGGATCCAGTGATTTGGCATTCATATACCCGGGAATGGGCTGGATGATGCGAAGATTCTCATCCATAAAAACAGTAGTGGGATAACTAAGTTTGTTGTTGGTCAAAGCCGCTGCCAGTTCGTGCACTCCTCGCCTGCCCTGGGGAACAAACTTAAAAGTATGTCCATCAAATTCGATGGATTCGGTCTGTTCGGCATTGAACTTTACAGCGTAGAAATTCTTGCTGATGTATTCCGCCACATGACTATTGGCATAGGCATCACGGTCCATTTTTTTGCACCACCCACACCAGTCTGTGTAGATGTCTATCAGCAACTTTCGGGGTTCCTCTTTGGATTTGGCCACGGCCTCTTCAAAACTTAGCCACTCGATCTCCTGAGCATGGGCAATACTTCCTGGTAATATGAGGATCAAACAAACAAAAAGGTTCTTCATCAGCTTTTTCATAACAACTCAAATGTATCAAATTAAACTAAAATCCTGATTTTATAGTTCTCTCAAAGTTCTTCTAACGGCCTGCACCGGCTAAAGTACATACCGCTGAATGCATTCATCCCAAAAAATTACCACTTAAGTAATTCCAACCCGATGAGGTCTTGTTCGGTTGAATTGAATAGTGCAATTAGTTACCTTGCCGTTTTTTAACGGAAAAGAAAGGTTAAAAATAAAAAAACATCACTTTCGTTGAAATATTTTCACAAATAAGTAGTGGTTTTTGTGAAGATGATTGTTCTAGGAAGTTACGGTTTTACCTTATTTAGTTCTGATTTTTCTTCATTTTCCAAATAAAATATATGCAGAAAATAGTTTACGCACTTCTTATAGCCTTTTCATTGAGTGGCTGCTTTTTTAATGAAATCACAGATTCGGAAACGGTGGTGCTTTTGGAGGATGTGATTTACATATCAAGCAACGACATTCGCCTCCTTGGTCGCCTCTATTCCCTTGAAGGTACGGCCAGTGATCACGGATTCGAATTTTCTGAAGATGAGTCGTTCTCTGCCCCGCAGGTAGTCTCCCTGGGTGAGAAAAAAACCGTAGGCTTGTTCTTCTCAGAGTTCAACCTGCTGGAAGAGAAGACGGACTATTACTATCGTGCCTATGTGACCTCAGGCAACAATAAGTTCTACAGTGACATCAGGAGCATCAGTACCTTCGAAGGTTCAGTCACTAAAGTGTCATCACTTTACGGAGAATCAGGTGATCAGATAGAGATCATCGGCACCAACTTCACTACCGAAATGGGCATTCTTTTTGGAGAAACCACAGCAGTCATAAAATCAAGACTCGGTGGCTATAAACTGAAAGTAGAAGTCCCTGCACCGCAAACAGATTATCGGGTGCCTGTCTATGCCAACTTTGATGGAAGAAAGGTGCTCGTAGATACATTTGAATATAAGACCGGCAACTGGGTAAAACTGAGTGCGTTTCCGATTAACAGAATGACCAATGCAGCGGTGAAGACCGAAGGCAACTCGGCTTTTATCTATCTAGGAGCATTTTCTGAGAGTCAAAAAAATGGCTCTATCCACAATTACAATTTTACCACCAATGCCTGGGGAACGCCTACTGCTCTTACAAGTGAAGAATACTTTGCAGAAGGAGCATTCTATACTCCTAATGGTTTGTTTGGTGCAGGTGCGACACAGATCAGAGAAACGTTCTCGGGATTTCAGTACACCCTGACTGATCGGTTTGGTAAACTGGAAAGTGATGGGACCATCACGGATCTTGGATTTACGCCTGCCATGGGTGTCAAACCTCTGGCTTTTTATGTCAATCAAGATTTGATTGTTTTGGGGGGAATTAACAGCGGCGAGACGATCTGGCGATATACTGATGGGGAGTGGTCTTATCTGGGAAAGCTGCCCTTTGCGATAACTGCGAGCACACCTAACACCTACTACAATGGTGCCATCTATCTGTTCCATACAGAAGACAACACCGTTTGGAAATATGACTTATCCACATTGGAATTTTCTAAGTTCACTGAATTGAGCATGAATGTTCAATCGGGGGCTGCTTATTTCCAAAGAGGTAAATTCCTGATATTTGGTCTTTTCCCTTTTCAATCTGCCATGTACCAGCTCGATCTGGAAACCGGTGAGGTATTGACTAAGAACAATTTTGAAGGTCAGGCGTCGTATTCCACAGACATACAATTTGACGGGGATGGAAATCTATATGTCATCAGAGGTGCTTCCAGTACTGAAAGTACCGAATTCTGGAAATTCGAACCCTTTACCTTTAAGCAATAGACATTCCCGTGAAATTAGCAATCAAAAAAGCCGATCTCATGGCTCCCGTTCCTCTGACTTACTTGACTAGAAAATGAAGATAAAATACTTACTCGCATTGGCCTTATCCATCAGCCTGTCCGTAGTGGCAGTGGGTCAGGATATCATCACCATCAATGGAAAGGAATTTTCCGGTAATAAAGGTTATATCTATGGCAAGCTCATGGACAAAGAAACCGGCGAGGACATCATCGGCGCCATCGTTTCCATTCCGGAGCTCAAGGAAGCTACTGTTACGGATATCAATGGAGAGTTCAGGCTAAGAGCACCAAAAGGTGAGATTATCATGGAAGCTACTTCAGTAGGTTTTCAGGTAAGTACTTTCAGAGCCCGGGTATTGGGGTCTGGTAATTTCAGGTTATACCTCGTACCGGCCAGCACACAACTGGACGAGGTAGTGATCTCAGGGAGTAAGGGAGATGCCAATGTGAAGAGTACGGATATTGGCAAAAACTCGCTTTCTATAGAGTCCATCAAGGAACTTCCTATGGTCATGGGAGAAGTGGACGTGATCAAATCACTAACCCTGCTCCCGGGTGTTAGTACCAACTCTGAACTTTCTACCGGTTTCAACGTGCGTGGAGGTGGGTCAGATCAAAACCTGGTACTCCTTGGCGATGTGCCGATCTATAACCCGGCACACTTATTTGGGTTTTACACTGCCTTCAATGCAGATGTAGTAGACGATGTATCCTTATACAAAGGCGGCGTGCCTGCCAGATATGGTGGTCGGGCGTCTTCGGTATTGCATGTCAAGTATAGAGATGGGGATTACGACAAGTGGAAATCGAATCTGTCTGTTGGAGTGGTCAGTTCTAAACTGGCCGTGGAGGGCCCCATCATTAAACAAAAACTTTCCGTTTTGGGAAGTGTAAGAAGGTCCTACCTCAACTACACGCTCAAGGCGTTTGATGATCCGGATATTCGCGAAAGTTCTGCAGGGTTTTATGATTTCAATGTCATAGCTAACCTGAAGCTGAACAACCGCAATAAACTGACCTATTCCATCTACAAAAGCTCAGACAACTTCAATCTGGCCGGAGATACCATCTATAATTGGGTTAACTTCTACCAGGCGGCCAACTGGTACCATAGCTTCAGTGACAAATTCAGTTTGAAAGCTACAGGAGCCCTGAGCACCTACTCCAATACAATTGAAAACAGAAGTCTGGTCAATCCATACAAGCTCAATACGGAGATCAATAATCAGATTTTAAACCTTGACCTTGAGTATATTTTCAATGATCAGGCCTCACTCAACGCAGGTGTAAACTTCAACCGGACTATGCTTCAACCGGGAGAGTTAAAGCCTGACAATCCTGAAACAAGTAGCATTGATGCTGAAAAGGTGCAGGAGGAAAACGCCAATGAAATAGCCTACTATCTGGATGCTTCTTATGAGATCACTCCCAGGCTGTCTGTAACCGGAGGCATTCGATACAATACCTACAATTACCTGGGTGGACACACCATTTACTATTACGAACCATACCGGGAGAAGATAGAAGAAACGATCGTGGACTCGCTGCACTTTGGGGACAATGAATCCATACAAACCTACTCAGGTTGGGAACCACGTTTCACCGCGCGATACACCCTATCAGACATGTCTTCTATCAAGCTGGGCTATAACAGAATGTACCAGTACATTCAGTTGATCTCCAATACCACCACCATTGCACCAAATGATATCTGGAAGCTGAGTGATAATTACCTGAAACCACAGATTTCAGAGCAGCTCTCCCTGGGTTATTTCCAGAATTTCAACAAAAATAAATTTGAAACCTCCGTGGAAGGTTTCTATAAGGAGATTGACAATGTAGTAGACTATAAAGATGGTGCGAATCTCTTCCTCAACGACCACATAGAAACAGAACTCAATTCAGGACAAGGGAGGTCCTACGGACTAGAGCTGTACCTGAAAAAGAATTCCGGAGGGAGACTAAAAGGCTGGATCAGTTATACTTATTCCAGAAGTTTGAGAAAAATCGAGGGACCTTACAAGAGGGAGACCATCAACGGGGGTGAGTGGTATGCAGCCAACTACGACAGAAAGCACAATTTCACCAATGTGCTGATCTATCAGTTGCCTAAAAAATGGGAGTTTTCATCCACATTCACCTTTAAGACTGGCCAGCCCATCACCTACCCTGCCGGTAAGTTTGAATATGGAAGTAGTGTACTATCCCTATACACCAACAGGAACACGGAGAGAGCTCCGATGTACCACAGGCTAGACATCTCTTTTACGAAGAAATTTTATGTCTTTGAGAATAAAAATGCGGAATTCAACTTCTCCGTCTACAACCTTTATGGAAGAAAGAATCCGTTTTCTGTATTTACACAGGATGTCGTAGGAAGCCCTCCGCAGGCCTACCAACTGGCGGTGCTTGGGGTTCCGTTTCCCTCTATTTCATTTACCTTTTACCTTTAAGTCTTGAATAGAAGATGAAAAACTTAACTTATATATTAACGCTACTCACCATCATCGGATTAAATGCCTGTGTGGATCCCCTTGACGTCAAGAGTGACTCATTTCAGGAAGTACTCGTAGTGGAGGGAAGGGTCACCACAGAACCCGGTCCGCATCTGATCTACATCACTAAAAGTGCCAAGTACGGAAGTATTTTTGATGGGGTCATCACCCCGGTGGATAGAGCAGATGTTGCCATTCGAGACAATGAAGGAAAAACAACAGTTTTGGCCTTTCAGGGAAACGGATTGTATGCTACCCCTGCTGATTTTCAGGCTGTAGTGGGTAAAAGCTATGTCCTCAATATTGAAATTGGAGATAAAATTTATAATTCCACACCGGAAACCGTGGAGTCCGTCAATGTGTTGGATACACTCTATACCGTATACAACGAATATCCATATCTCAACGAAAATGATCTTCTCAATTACAGGATTGGAGTGGATGTGTATGCTAATTATGAAAAGCAGGAAAATACATCCAACTTTTACCTGTGGGATTATGATGGAACGCACTACATCAAGACCTTCCCTGAACTCTATGAGCGGGCAACACGAAGAGGTCCGGTACCAGCACCCAAAGACTGCTGTGCAGATTGCTATAAATATGAAGAAAATAATAGCATCATCATTTCATCATTCCCGCTGGGGAATAACGAAACGGACGCAAGGCTATTTTTCCTGGCTGATAATGGGTACCGATTCATCGATAAGTATGTAATGACCCTTAAAAGGTATTCTTTGTCACTCGGAGCGTATAAGTTCTATGAATTGATACAGAATCAGTTGAGTATTGATGGTGATATCTTCGATCCGCCGCCAGCTTCCATTACGGGCAACATCATCAACATTAATGATATTGATGAGCTGGTCGTGGGTTATTTTTATGCCTCGGATGTGGCACTGGATACCCTGACCATCGAGAGCTCCATGCTGGACAGGATAGCGGTGTTGCCAATATATCCGGATGACTGCCGGGTACTTCCGAATACCACCACTGTAAAACCAAGCTTTTACTAACTCCCCTTCAATCAGGGAGAATAAAAAAGGCCGGGATCAGCAAAGCTGATCCCGGCCTTTTTCGTCAGAAGAAATACCCTCCTATTTTCCCGTAAAATAAGACTTTCCCTTAAAGAGTTTATCCAGCACTGCAGCATCTTCCCAATATTCGTCTTCATTGTAAGAAGAACTGAATTCATCCTCACCATAAGCAGTCACCTGAATGTCATTCCCACTATTCAGACCAATCACGAGATCATATCTGGCCGGTGCACTGCCGCGCTCCCCGAAGTTCTTGCTATTGACAAATGCCAGAGACTGCAGGTACTTAGCTACTGAAGCTGAATCTGCGGCCATTTCGCCCAGCTGCCACTTACCAGCAATTTTGTCCAATGAAAACGCACTATCCGGATAGTTAAAAGCAATACTGGAGACAGAGTCTTTCACTAACCTCACCACGTCATCATTGCGATAGTCAGCAGAGCCCGTACCAATGCTCATCTTCATGAAATCCTTGGCCACATACACATCCGCCTCCTCATTGAGCCGAACATAAGAATAGAAGGACCGCTGCCCTTCCACATTGAAGCGACCCAGGATGATATCCAGCACCTTATCTGACCCTTCGTAGGCGATCACCCTGGTACCGGTTCCGTCTACCTGAAAATCCTTCCAGGAGTCCTCTGAGCGTGAAGCCAGCCTGCTGGGCTTGATCTGCTTCAGGTTGTTCATCAAAGCCTTGACAGTATTCTTGTCAGCTTTCTTTTGCTGGTTAACCTTCCACTCACCTGATTCCTTCGTGAGCACCGTTGTGTCCTGAGGGCTCAGGATTTCGAGTTTACTCACTGTGGCAGTGTCTATCTCCACGAGGCTGGATCGAAAGGTTTTGCTTCGCCCGGAATTCCCGGTATACTTCACCACCAGAAACACGCCCAGCAGCACCACTAACACCACCAATAACCTGACTATTTTCTTTCCTTTCATGCTACAATCAATTTTCTGTTTTCATGAATTTCTTTTACTCAAAATTACCCTGCATCCACTTCTGTCGCTTACGCTGATTCATTTGTTTTCTGATAAACGCATAAATCAGAATCAACAAGATCGGTGCAAACACATTACCATACTTGATCATGGCCTTGGTACTATCCTCCACACTCTCCAGTGGTCTGGAAGTGATGCCTTTGGTACGGAGGTCTATCAGGCCGGTATCATCAGCAATCCAGTCGATCATATTGGATGCCAGGTTGATGTTGTCCTGATTCTGCTGCTGCGGTCTTTGACCCTCACCATTCACACAGAAGGTACCATTGGCAGCCACGCCTATCCGGGCCATGCCATTGTCCAACCCTGCTACCAGTATTTGCGCGCCTTGTGGGAAATCACCCTTACTCCACTTCTTCTGAATATCAATATAAGACGGTGGAGTCACGATACCAGAGTTCTCAGAAGAGTAGACCAGCGGCACCTGTGTCCATGACGTATCTCTATTATTAAATGAGAGTGGACTTACAAAAGGAAACATCACCGATTCCAGCCCACTGGTTATGGCATGATCAGCAAAGTTGTTGACCGTAGGGAAATAAGGAAACTCCACCTGCGAATTGATAGTAAAAAATCCCTGACGCTGCTGCACATTCACAGAAGCACACTGCGCATCCACCACAAACTGATCACCCAACACCAATCCTTTGGTGGCCAGCCATCCTTTCAAACCTACATCGGTGGCCCTCGAGAGCAAGCCCTGCTGCAGGTCTCCTTCTACACTACTGTGTGCTACAAAAACTCCCCCTCCCTGACTGAGGTATCGATCGAGTTTGGCAAAGTCAGCCTGATTCACAGAGTCCTTGGGGTTGATCCAGATCAACGCCCTGTAATAGCCTGGTACTGCCGCGGTATCCCGCAGGCGAAACGGCTCGACGTTGTAGAGGACAGAAAGCTGATCCATCATCTGAGGCAACGCCTGCAACGAGGGCTCGCCATAGCCCTGTATCAGCCCCAATTTGGGTTTGTCCGCAATAGACACCTTCTTGATGGCCGTAGTAATGGCATACTCCATGGCAGCACCGGGCTGTACCAGCGGGATCACTTCTGTGCGGTCATCCATCTTCAGTACAGCGCCCATGTATGCACGCATCTGCTGTACCTGATCACGCTCGGTCACGTTGATCATCACCGGACTCACGCCATTCTGCTGAGCGTCACGTTCAGCCTCCTCGTTTTCATTCGGATTGACAAATTCGAAAACGATGTTGCCCTGCGAGTGATTTTCATACTCCACCAGCTGGTCCTGAAAATCCTGCCTGTTCTTCATCAGCTGCGGCGGAAGATCCTCAGAAAAGTAGGCTTTCACCGTAATTACCCCATTCAGTTCATCGATGACTTCCTTGGTAGCATCGCTAAAGGTGTATCGATTATCCTCCGTAAAATCGAGCCTGAAATACAGCTCATTGGAAATCAGATTGGCCACCAGGATGATCGCCAGCACTATACCCAATTGTATAATTATGTTCTTTCGGTTCATCTCTAAATGTGTTTATGATTGCCAGTTTCTTTTGGAAAGCATCACCTGTGAGAGAATCACACCGGATGCAATAATGGAAAAGAAGTAAATCAGATCGCGACTGTCTACTACTCCCCGACTCATGGATTCAAAGTGGGTATTCATGCTCAGATAGCTGAATAGCTCCCCGAAAAAACCCCGCACAGATCCTCCAATCACATCAAACAGCAGTTGGAAGAAAATACCGATGGACATGGCCATCAAAAAGGCTACGATCTGGTTTTGCGTGATGCTACTGGCGAAAAGCCCAATGCTGATATAGCTCGCGGAGAGTAAGATGAGTCCCAAATATCCACCAAGTACAGCACCATCGTCAATATTGCCCAGCTGGGAAATGGTGATGTAATAAGGCACCGTACAAAGCAAGGCGATAAGCACCAGAATGAAGCAGGCCAGGAACTTGCCCCAAACGATCTGGCTATCTGAAACGGCTTTGGTAATCAGCAATTCTATCGTGCCGGCCCTGTTTTCTTCGGCGATCATTCGCATGGTGATGGCCGGAATGAAGAAAAACAAAGACCAAAAGGCGATGCTGTAGAAAACCTGCATGCTGGCCTGATTGATCAAAAAGACGTTGGTGCCCACCAACCATGTAAAAGTGCCACTCAGTCCTAAAAAGAGGATGATCATGACATACGCTATCAGTGAATCAAAAAATGACGCAAGTTCTCGTTTTGTTATTATCCAGACTTTGCTCATAGTTATTTCGTTAGTTTTTGGAATACGTCTTCCAGCCTGGTTTCCAGACCGCTCATTTCCATGAGATACCATTTATGCTGTACACAGAGGTCAAAAATCTCCTTTCTGGAGCTCAGGTCAGGCTTGCTTTGCACATTGAACCAGCCCGCCTTGCCATCCAGCGACATCACTTTCTCCACAGATGGAAGTCCCCGGACAGCCGTCTCTACTTGGGAGGGATCGGCTTCTATGTGGATTTTCAGCAGCTCCTGTCCCTGCGATTGACTTCTGAGGGTGTCTGAGGTTCCGTCTGCGACTATCCTTCCTCTGTTAATGATCAGAATGCGATCACAAGTGGCCTCCACCTCGGAGAGGATGTGACTACTCAGAATCACCGTCTTCTCCTTGCCCAGGTCTTTGATCAGCTTCCTGATTTCCACGATCTGGTTAGGATCGAGCCCTGTGGTAGGCTCATCCAGTATGAGCACCTCAGGATCGTGGATCATGGCTTGTGCCAACCCCACCCGCTGGCGGTATCCCTTGGACAGTTCGTTGATGTTTTTATGCTTTTCTCTATCCAGTCCACATCGCTCTATCATCTCACCGATGCGTCCGGCAATGGCACCTTTGGCTACACCCTGAATTTCTGCTGTGAACCGCAGGTAATCGATGATAGGCATATCCAGATACAGGGGATTATTCTCTGGCAGATAGCCAATCTTTCGTTTGATCGTTTCAGGGTTGGTGTGGATGGAGTCATCGTCCAGTCGCACGTCTCCTGAGGACGGTGCCATAAAGCAGGTGATGATCTTCATGGTAGTACTTTTCCCGGCCCCATTGGGACCCAAAAAGCCAACTACCTCGCCCGTTTTGATCTCAAACGATATGTCATTCACTGCTTTCTGCTCACCATATTTCTTGGTAAGGTTCTCTACTATTATTGACATAGGTTCATTGAATTAATCATAGAATTATCAAACTAATGATCACTAAGAACTTTAATAATCTCGCCCGCAAGTATAATATCCCTGTTGGTTTAAGTCAAGTTAGAAAAGGTGTTAAAAAGTGTTAAGAATGGAACAAATGGGCATTTTTGAGGGCTCTTAACTAATGGGTTTACTCATACTACATTGGAAGGAATAGCTGAGCTCACATCATGATCCAATAGGAAATTTCGCAGCAATCCGTTATTTTGTATGGCGCTACTATCCAATGAAACCCTCAGTACACCTAAAAATACTTGCTCTCCTCCTACTGCTGGGTGGCTGTGTCATGCACAACAGAATGACCTCCCCGGTCGCCCTACCAAAAGAGGAGCAATCATGGACCTACGGACTCGTGGCTGACCCCATCCTGGCTAATGATGACGCGGAAGTATTTGGGTTCCAACCCATCATCAGTTATCGCGCAGGTCTGGGCAAGGGTAACGAACTTGGCATGACCCTCTATGGGGTGTACCTGCCAGGAGCAGTCATAGACCTCAAGCATGAGATTTATCACAAAGGCAATTTCACTTTTTCCGGGGACGCCGCTTTGTACGGGGGAGTCTTACGACCCTTTGGCATGCAATATGACTTACTCTTTGGGAGTCAAAGGTTTTATGGAGTAGCGGGTGTGAATGTAGATTTCACTTCGTTCACTAACTATCCGGCCGCCAAAGTGATCGGAATCGGTTCGGAGGTGCCCGGCAAAAGAGGGTTGGGATTTCAAATCACTTATGCCAACAGGCTCATACCAGACACCAATGACCGGTATGACTGGTTGATGATCGGACTCAAAATGGATTTCAGAAACACTAAGAAAAAGCATAGAGATTCATCCAAACAAAATAGCAAATAGCTAAGCCAGGTGGCTACACCGATGGATTAATCGGAAAAGCTTGTCTCCTCCACCATTTAGTGCTTTGTCTTTTCCTATCTAACTTGCAATCCAACTTTGACCAACATGCGCATAGGCATCATTTCAGATACCCACAGCTACCTGGATCCTTCCGTTTTCAAGTACTTCAGCCAATGCGACGAGCTCTGGCATGCGGGGGACATTGGGACACTGGATGCCCTCCAACAACTGGAAGCTTTCAGGCCCACCATGGCCGTATTTGGCAATATAGATGGCCACGAAGTGCGCGCAGCCAGTCCGGAAGATCTGGTGTTTGTACGTGAGGGAAAGATAATCCTCATGACACACATAGCAGGGAGTCCTCCCCGCTACAACCCCCGGGTGCGGGAGCTCATCCGCACCCACCAGCCAGATGTGCTGGTATGTGGGCATTCACACATCCTCAAAGTGCAGCCAGACAAAGCCAACAACCTGCTCTTTATCAACCCGGGAGCCGCCGGAAAACATGGCTTTCATAAAATAAAAACCCTCCTGCGTCTGGAGATACAGGAGGGTAAAATTCAAAATCTGGAAGTTGTAGAACTAGGCCCCAGGGGCCAGATCAACTGATCCACTTTATTTTCCTTCGCGGATGGCTTTAAACTCGGAGCCTTCCTTCCACTTGGGCCACTGATCCGAATTGGCCAGCTGCCAACCCAGCTCATAAAACAAGCTGGCATCCTGCAACATCCCTCCAAAACGCCACTCTGCTGCATCAAACTCATCTGCAGGCCGGTGGTATCGGTTGGTCAGGTATTCATTGGACATCTCCTCTATGTACTCCACGCCTTTGGTCATGTGCTCATAGGTACCACTGGCAAACATGGCCGGGATGCCTACTTTGGCAAACTGGAAATGATCCGATCGGAAGAAATAACCCTTGCTCGGCTCCTGATCAGGCATGACATACCGCCCCTGCTGTGCGGCTATGGCTCCCGCCAGATCATCAAGCTCGGACTGTCCGTAACCCACTACAGTAAAGTCTTTCATTGGGCCATAGTAGGCCAAAGCATCCATGTTGATATTGGCCACCGTCTGGGCAGGAGGATAGATCGGATTCTCTGCATAATACTTAGAACCTAAGAGTCCCTGCTCCTCAGCAGTTACGGCCAGAAACAAGACACTTCGCTTAGGCTTCTCTGTGTTGTCGGCGTATGCCTTGGCGATTGCGAGCAGTGTCGCAGTACCAGAGGCATTGTCATCCGCGCCATTGTAGATACTGTCTCCATCTATCGGCTGGCCTACACCCAGGTGATCCCAGTGGGCAGTGTAAAGCACATACTCATCGGGCTTCTCTGTGCCTTTCACCATCGCAATCACGTTTTTGGATGAGGCCCTTTTGATGCCATTCGTGATGGTGACACTGGCCGTCATATCCAGGGCCGTAGGTGTGAAATCCGTACTGCGTGATTTCTCTACATAGTTTTTCATGTCCTTGCCGGAAGCCTCAAAGATCTTGATGGCCGCTTCGCGGGTGATCCACCCCTGTACCAAAGGCTTGTACTGTCCTGCAGCCTGATCGAGGTAGAGGCTGGCACCTGACCAGGAGTTTCTCACCACCAACCAGGGATAACCTGCAGGTGCCGTGTCGTGAATGATGAATATCCCTGCTGCACCCTGACGGGCAGCCTCCTCATATTTATAAGTCCAGCGACCGTAGTAAGTCATGGTTTGTCCTTTGAAAAAGGTGCTGTCACCACTTCCAAATCCGGGATCGTTCACCAACACGATCACTGTCTTGCCTTTCACATCCAGTCCCTCATAGTCGTTCCAACCGTACTCTGGGGCCACCACGCCATAGCCAGCAAACACCAACTCAGAGTTTTCCAGCGTACTGACCTCCTCCACACGCTCGGTGTAGGCCACAAACTCGTCACTCACATTGAGCGACACACTGCCATTGGCACCACTAATCTCCAATGTGGGTGAAGGGGTAGCATTGAGCTCTACCATGGGTACCTCCTGGAAAAAGCTGTCGCCATTTCCGGGCTCCAACCCATAACTTTTAAACTCATTTTCTAAATAGGCCAGGGTTTTGGTCTCCCCCTCAGTGAATGGTTTTCTACCCAGAAAATCATCCGAGGCAAGTGTCTGAATGTGGTTAGCCATCGCCACGGTGTCCACCAGAAACTTCTCAGCGGTCTGCTTCGAGCCCTCACAGGCCATCAACCCTCCCAAAACCAATAAACCATAGTACTTCTTCATAGTGCTTTTCTTTTTTACACCCGGAATTTGCTCATTTTTTTCAAGAGACTAAAATTCTCTTCTATGAACTCCCGATTTTTACTTTGAATGGTTAAATCCTTAAATTGAACCTGAACAAAACACCTATACAGCTTACTCACACAAAACCAACAAATACCTTTTATCATGAAACAGCAAATAATCTATCTGGCTTTGGCACTCCTGGCAGCCGCATGCAGCCAGCCAAAATCAAATGAGGGCGAAACAGCCTCTGCCGAAACAACCGAACCTACCCTGGGGCTGGAAAAACTCTGGGCCTCTGATACCCTCCTCACCACGTCAGAGTCGGTCATCTATGACGAAACCAACGATGTACTCTACGTCTCCTGTATTAACGGTGCGCCACCGGATGCCAAAGATGAGGATGGATTTATCGCCAAAGTATCTCCGGCAGACGGCTCCATCATAGAGCTGCAGTGGGTCACTGGCATGGATGCCCCCAAAGGACTGGGGCTGATCGGCAGCACACTGTATGTCACAGATATAGACGATATCGTGGCCATAGACGTGACCACAGGAGAAATCATCCAGAAAACAACTGTGCCGGATGCCGTATTTCTCAATGACATCACCACAGACGATGAAGGCAACGTGTACTTCACTGACTCTGGTGCCAACAGGATCCACAAACTGTCTGCCGATGGGGAGCTATCTCTGTGGATAGAAGATGCGGAGATTGGCGGGCCCAACGGCCTGCTGGACGATGGCGACCAGATGATGATGGTGGCCTTCGGTAAGGGCATTTTCAATACCATAGACTATGCCTCCGGCACCATCACACAGGTGGCAGACTCCCTGCCTGGGGGCGACGGGATAGAGAAAACAGGTGCCGATTATCTGGTCTCCAGCTGGCATGGCCGGGTGTTTTATGTGACTGCTACGGGCGAAACCACCAAGCTGCTGGACACCAGTGAAGCGGGTGCCAATGCTGCCGACATTGAGTTTATTGCCAAGTCCAATACCCTGCTGGTACCTACCTTCTTTGGCAACCAGGTGGTGGCTTACAAGCTAACGAAGTAAACACTCAGGAAAGACGATTGTACCGGCCCGCATCCCATCTGCCATTTATGCCGGATGGGATGCGGGCTTTTTATGTGTTGATGATCGATGACATAAGACAGTACTTGCACTAATCATTCCGAACGTTGTGTAAAAGTATTACTTGACTTGTAATGGTTATTTCTCTAATTTGCGCGTGATCAAGAAAGAGGGATTCCTCTCCTTATTTTTTTGTGCTTCCATTAACTAGTATTAACTAACTCCGTCCATTAATGTCATTAAAACCTGCATTCAACGCCTTAATGCTTTTATTCCTAAGTGTAGCTATCCTGTCTTGCAAAGAAGATAATAGTGGAATTTCAGAAGGAAATTTAAGCTTTACTTTATCTGTAACCACTGGAGGTACGAACGGGAGAACCGTGGAATCGGCTTCCCCAAAGGCCATTTTGTTATCTGTAAAAGACTCAGATGGCCTGTACATTTTCAACCAGCAAAAATTTCCTATTTATAAAATTGGGGATGAGTATTTAACGGAAAATCTCCAATTCAATATTGGCTCATACACAATTGAGGATTTTATTGTCCTTGATTCTGTAGATTCAGCCATTTATTTAACACCAAAAACAGGATCAGAATTTGAAGAACTGGTATCCAGTCCTCTTCCCATCCATTTTACCATTAATTCGAATGAGGTAACTGAAATTTTGATTGACGTAATTCCGGCAGATTTAGGTGACGTAAGTCAGTTTGGGTACGCCACCATTTCTTTCAACGTTGTTCATGTCGCGGTTATTCAACCTGACTCAATAGCTGGGAAGGATGCCATTATAGGGTCTTTTATACCCGATACTAATTTTGGAGAGCGTGAAGACATACATCTCTATGCCTGGACACAAGGTGGAGAGCTGAATATCCATAGGGTTGTCATGGATTTTCAATTTTCCAATTTACCATCAGGATCAATCATTGATAGTGCATTCCTGTCTTTACATTTTAATACTACTTCCAAATACCTCGATGCATTAAGTCTGGACGGGCATTCAGGTGAAAACAGCTTCACCATTGAGAAAATTACTCAAGCATGGCACGAAGAAAATGTTACCTGGAATAATCAACCAACAACCACTGCAGTGGGTAAAATAACCGTTCCTGCCAGTGAAAGTATAACCATGGATTACAAAATCAATGTTTCAAATATTATAACCGATCTCTATGAGAATCCTGAAAGTGGATTTGGCCTAATGTTAAAGCACGAAGTTGAGGAACCATATAAAGTTACATTCTTAGCATCAAGTGATCATCCGAATCCAGCACTAAGACCAAAACTAACTATTTACTACCATTGATCTCATAATTTCAAGAATGTCATGAAGTAGGTTCAATCATGATGTTCATACGGAAACCAAGAGACTCAACAACCCTGACAGGTCTTGAAGACCTGTCAGGGTTGACATTTGTTCACCACAAAAAAGCGAACCTCTCGTTTTGGTAAATCCATCATAGCAAACACCACCCATGCCTAGATGCGATTCCCACCTAAGAGGGAATGACAGCAGTCGGGGCGTTTTTGTCTGATCGATTTTCCCCCTGTCTATCCTTCGACGCGGCAGTTTGCAACTGCCTGCTCAGGATGACAATCGACACGGCAGTTTGCAACTGCCTGCATAGGATGACCAATCGACACAGTGGTTTTATAACCATCACAGGGTGACAAATCGGAACGGGAACATGCCATGCTTGGTCACCCTGAGCTCCGTCGAAGGGTAAGACAAAGCATCAACGAGAGGCCTTAAACTCCAAACCTTCTATACCCCGTCAGTGATCGTTTTTAAAACTGAACTGGTCATTATCGAACAATAAGTAGTACATTGATTGAATAAAAAGGGCCAAATGGTCGCTTTGAGAGCTATCTCTGCCTTGGCACCATTATTGAAAAACTGCCATGAATTATTAAAACACACATGATTTACAACATGCTGAAGGTTAGCTGGAGAATGGCCACACGAAAAACCAGCTTCACCTTACTCAATGTAATTGGCCTTTCTGTGGGAATTATGGTTTGCCTGTTGGTCGGATTGTATGTGCAATACGAGTATGCATTCGATGCTTTCCATTCAAAATCCGATCGAATTTATCGCATCAATCAATCGATGATTTGGGGTGATTGGGCTTCCCAAATGCCTACTACAGGTCCCAATGTGGCGCTGGCGCTGAAAGCCGATGTGCCGGAGATAGAAGCCATTACCAGAATCCTGCGACCAGAAGGGTTTGTGGTTACCTCGCTGGATGAAGCCGATCAATCCAACAGTTTTTTAGAAGATCATCTCCTGATCGCTGATCCTGATTTCTTCAAAATCTTTTCATTCCATATGGTGCAGGGTGACAAATCCACTGCGCTTTCCGCTCCCAATCAAATTGTGATCACCGAGCGCGCTGCCACCAAATATTTTGGGAATGAATCGGCTTTGGGCAAAACCCTTCAGCTGCGAGGCACTATACTGGAAGGCAATCGGGCACAAGACAACGTACCGTTAAATTTCACCATCAGTGGTATCATTGAAGATGTTCCGGATCAGTCACATATTCAGTTTGAGATGGTCGCTTCAGCGGGCAGTTTCAATGACATCACACAAAATGAATCGCTATGGACGTGGACGGCCTTTGCAAACTATGCGCTGCTGAAAGAAGGCGTGGATCCAGCCCAACTCGAACCGATGCTCAAAGCCATACCTTCCAAATGGGCAGCCAGCACTTTGCAAAGAATCTTTGGGCTCACATTTGATCAATTACACGCCGACAATAAATCATGGGATCTTTTCATGCAACCCATCCGCGATGTGTACTTAGGATCAGGTACAATGGGGAACATTCTTGGACCCCTGGGTCAGAAAAATGCCATTGGCTCGTTTACTGCCATCGGGCTATTAATTTTGATCCTATCCAGCATCAATTTCATGAATCTTTCTACCGCGCAGTCCTCCAACCGCGCCCGTGAGGTTGGTATTCGTAAATCGCTTGGGGCCTACCGAAAATCTCTCATTGCGCAATTTCTATTTGAAGCTTTCTTTTTGGTTATTATCAGCACATTGGTCGGTATTGCACTTACGGGCGTACTACTGGACAGTTTTAACCATTTCTCCGGCAAATCAATCAACCTTTTAGGGCAATTGTCAGAACCCGCTGTTTTAATCAGCATCCTCATTTTTTGTGGTTTTCTGGGACTCCTTGCCGGGAGCTACCCTGCCTTTTATCTTTCTTCTTTCCAACCGGCCAATAGTATGAAAGGTCTCTTTGGTACGGGAATGAGCGGCAAGGGCATTCGCAATGCACTGATCGTATTCCAATTCACCATTTCCATCGGCCTGATTATTGGGTCAGTGTTTATCACCCGCCAATTAAATTACCTGACTGAATTCGATTTAGGCTACAATAAGGAGCATGTGCTTCAGCTGCATAACATTGAGCAATTTGGTGCTGATACCCGGGTACTAAGAAACACATTACTTAGCCAGACCGGTATAGACATGGTGGGAGAAGCGCATCAGTCTCCCCCAAATGTCATGCGGGGCGACTTAATAAGCACGAGACTTACAGGTAAAGATCAACTGGAGGTAAGTCGAATGAAAATTGATGCGCTTTATCTTGATTTACTAGATGTAACACTCATCGCAGGTCGAAACTTTAATGAAACCATGGCTACAGATCTTCACCATGCGGTGATTTTGAATGCGGAAGCCGTACAAATGCTTGGCTGGGGGACTCCAGAAACCTATGCGCAGGATTCCCCCATTGGGAAGTACATTTATACCAATAATCGGAAAATGGAAGTGATAGGCGTCACCACAGATTTTTATTATAAAAGCCCAAAACAACAGATTGAACCATTAGTCGTCTATCACATTGACAATCAATATCTACCCGATAGCGGCACCAGTCCCTCTCTGCTTTCTTTACGAATTAATCCCAATTCGATCCATTCGGCCAATGAAATGAGTGCGCTTATTGCTTCACTGCGCAATGAGGTAAAAGCACTCGACCCATATTTCCCTTTTGAATATAGCTTTCTGGATCGTGAGTTTGAAAACAGTTTTAGAAATGAGCAACGAGTTAAAAGAATTATGAACGCCTTCACCGTTCTGGCGTTGATTATTGCCTGTATAGGACTCTACGGTTTAGCCATATTCTCTGCCGAAAAACGAACCAAAGAATTGGGCATCAGAAAACTGCTGGGTGCAAGTGTCTTTCAAATTGTGGCCCTCTTTTCCAGAGACTTCACCAAATTGATAGTGATGGGGTTTGTAATAGCCACACCGATTGCCTGGTATTTCGTTGACACCTGGTTATCCAAATTTCCATACAGAACTTCTATAGACCTGTGGATCTTCGCCCTGGCCGGTATAGCGGGACTATTCATCTCCTGGGTCACCATTGGGTTTCAGTCAATCAAAGTAGCCACAAAAAATCCAGTGGAGGCCTTGAGAGATGAGTGAGGTCTTCACTGTTTCTCCTAGAATGACAAATCGGAACGGGAACATGCCATGCTTGGTCACCCTGCGCTCCGTCGAAGGGTAAGACAAAGCAGTGTGATTGGCCATTGCCTCTTTTCAAAGATTTAATTAGCGCCTGAATCTCAGAGGCGCTTGCAAAGCCCCATGCGAGAAGCTACTTTTAACCACCTATGGGGATCAACCAAACAACACTTAAATAAAAGGAAGAATGACTTCAAAACTTTGTAAAGTCTTCTTGCTATGGTTAATTCCATTCAGTCTGATCGCTCAGGAACAAAAACTAAATAAGAAGAGGTTCAATACAGTCCTCATTGGTGGCGGCACCTTGTATACCGTCAGCATGGTCGGCCTGGGTTCGGTTTGGTATCAGGATTTCGGAAGGTTTCATTTTTTCAACGACAACAACAGTTGGGGCTACATGGATAAGGCCGGACATACAACCACCACCTACCAAATAGGGCGGCTGAGTGCGAAGAGCCTGGCATGGTCGGGGTTGGATCATCAAAATGCCACCTGGTATGGCGGAATGACCGGATTGTTTTTCCTGACAAGCGTAGAGGTTTTTGACGGACTCTCTGAAGACTGGGGGTTCTCAGCCGGGGATTTTGCCGCCAATGCCCTGGGGTCCGCAGCATTTATCAGTCAGGAGCTCCTCTGGCATGAACAAAAAATTACCCTAAAATGGTCTTATTCTGGCTCACCTTATGCGCAATACCGGCCCGAACTATTGGGCTCCACCAGCGGCGAAAGGTGGCTCAAGGATTACAATGGCCAGACGTATTGGCTGTCAGCCAACCTCAGAAGCACCATTCTTCAAAACGCATCACATGTGCCCAGGTGGCTCAACCTGGCCATTGGCTACGGCATCAGCGGATACACCGGCGGCAGCAGTAACCCATCAGAAAACGAAGCAGGTCAGGCGATACCCGAATTCACTCGTCACGGTCAATATTATCTGTCACTGGATGTTGACCTTACTAAAATAGAAACCAGCTCAAAATGGATAAAGGGACTGCTCGGGGCGCTCAACTTCATAAAAATTCCATTGCCGGGAATAGAATATAACCCGGAAAATGGGTGGACATATCATTGGCTGGCTTTTTGAATAACTTCCCATTGATATAGTCTTCAAACTTTGCGAAGGGCCTCTTTAAAAATTAAATTTTACCGTGAAAAAAATAAGAATACGACCATGATGCACAAAATTCTATTCTCCTTCGGCATAATTATCCTGGCAACCTTTCAGCTGTCGGCTCAGAAAGAGCCTGTGAAAGTAGGTGTGGCAGGACTCACTCATACCCATGTACATTGGATTCTTGGACGTGAAGACCGGGGTGACATTGAGGTTGTGGGAATTGTGGAACCCAACCGGGACCTGGCCAAACGATACTCGGATCAGCACGGATTTCCCATGGACATTGTCTTTGATACCATGGAGAAAATGATTGAGCGTACGCATCCTGAGGCTGTCACGGCTTTTGGTACCATCTATGAGCACCTGGAAGTTGTAGAAAAGTGTGCCCCTCTGGGCATTCATGTAATGGTGGAAAAACCTTTGGCCGTAAGCCTGGAACATGCCAGGAAGATGGAAGCCCTTGCCACAAAGCATAACATCCACCTGCTCACCAATTATGAGACCACCTGGTATCCCTCCAATCACAAAGCCTATGAACTGATGCAATCCGGAGCAGTGGGAGACCTGCGAAAAGTCATCATCCGCGACGGACATAAAGGACCCAAAAAAATAGGGGTAAATGAAGAGTTTTTGAATTGGCTCACGGACCCTGTTCAAAACGGCGGTGGAGCCCTCATAGATTTTGGTTGCTATGGCGCAAATCTGATGACATGGCTACAGAATGGACGAAAACCCAATACGGTAACCGCTGTAACCCAGCAACAACAGCCGGAAAACAATCCAAAAGTAGACGATGAAGCCATCATTATTTTGACTTATGATGATTCCAATGCCATCATTCAGGCCTCATGGAACTGGCCCATCGGGAGGAAAGACATGGAAATTTATGGATTAGATGGCGCCATTTATGCGGACAATCGCAACAACCTTCGGGTAAGAATGGCTGAAGGCTATGATGGCTATCAGGAGGAATCCTATCAATTAGAAGAACGACCAGCACCGCTGAATGACCCTTTTGCCCTATTGGCGGCTGTCATCCGCCAGGAAATCGAACTCAGTGCCTATGACCTCACCTCATTAAAGAATAATATGATAGTCGTGGAAATACTGGAAGCTGCGCGCCAAAGTGCGGAAACTAACCAAACCATCATTCTCAACAAATAGCTCCAAACAAGCAGAAAAACCCTTAATCCAAAGCCAAAAGGCCCTTCCGCTGGTGTACTTACTTTCCTTTTACCTTGCTCCTTCGCAGGTATTCGAGTGCGCCTATGGCAATGAGCAATCCGAGAAACTCGCGGGTACCCTCTATCCAGGATTTGGTCACTTTCATCGCTCCAAAAAGCTCCGACTTATCGGGGTTGCCCAGAAACTCCACAAAAATCGGCACATACATCAGCGAATAAAGTCCGAAAATCACCATAAAAGTGGTGACGAGTGGTTTAAAATTGAGCTGACGGAGATATACCTTGAGCACCGCCACCAGGGTCACGGCACCATAGATCAGCATCCAGAGTAATGGATCGGGATCGTTATATTGTAATGCCGCGAAAAGGATAAAAATGACGGCTATCAGGTAGTGGATGTTCTTTGTACTCATGAGGTCAAAGTTAATGAGAGAAATAATCACAGTCGCACCGCTCTGCAAATCACTAAAGGTGCATTTGGCAAGGATCATATCTCATGGTAAGTAAATTGCAAAAGGAGCATCCATGTGATCGCTCCTTTTTGCTTTAATTTACCTTTTGAATACGACACATTACGCTATGAACACCACAGATTGGCTGGGTTCAGTGGGGGTATTTCTAATCCTGCTGGCCTACCTGCTCAATACCCTCGGAACGCTTACTACTAAGGATTTGGCATTTATCCTGCTGAATCTCACAGGAGCGGCACTCGCTTGTCTTGCTTCCATCCTTTTGGACTACCTACCGTTCATCATTCTGGAGGGTGCCTGGACTGTGGTATCCTGCTTTTCGCTGGTTAAATACCTCCGAAATTCCGTTCATTAATTTTATCCAAAATTCAAATAACTTATGAAATCCATTACCAACTCATTTCTGCTCCTGATGGGCCTGCTGGCCCTGGGATGCCAGACCAAAAACGTGGCAGACGCTGAACCCACACCTACCCGTCAGTATTACGAGCTGAAAACTTACACCCTGGCCACTGATCAGCAGGTAGATGCCACAGATCAGTACCTCCGCGATGCATACCTGCCGGCCTTAAAAAGATTAGGCATCGCCAACATAGGGGTGTTCAAACCCAGACCCAGCGAATCAGATTCCATCAGGAAGATTATCGTGCTGCTTCCGCTTGAGTCCGTGGATCAACTGTTGACCATCACTGACCAGCTGGCTGAGGATAGTGTCTTTCTGACTGCTGGTAGTGACTACATCAACGCTTCGCATGACAATCCTCCCTATGAGCGAATATCCACTGTACTCCTGAGGGCTTTTACGGAGATGCCTGCCATGCAAACGCCAAAGCTGACCGGAGCACGGGCAGACCGTGTGTATGAGCTACGGAGCTATGAGTCTGCCACTGAAAAAATCTATTGGAACAAAGTAGACATGTTCAATGCCGGCGGAGAAGTCAGCCTCTTTGAGAAATTGGAATTCAACGCGGTGTTTTATGGTGAAGTGATCTCAGGAGATAAAATGCCCAACCTGATGTACATGACCACCTTCTCCGATCGGCAAAGCCGCGATGCACACTGGAAATCTTTCGGCGAAAGTCCCGAATGGAACGCACTAAAAGTGATGCCCAAATACGCCAATAACGTATCTCACTCCGATATTTACTTTCTATATCCAACGGAGTATTCAGATTATTAACCACTTCATTTGACGCACATACAAGAGGGCTAAAAGCCCTCTTTTTTTTACAGCAGTCTATTTTACTACACAACGCTATTTAATCTTCTCAATCCTTTTCTGTTTCCCTGAGGTTGGTTAGATTTAATAACCTCTAACATCCTATGTTCATGATTGCGGAAGTTCAGACAGCCCCATGAAGAGGCTCTTATTACATAATACATGGAACAGAAGCAGAGCCTTTGCCGCCCCGGTGATCATCATAGGTTTTCTGGTACTCGTCAGCTGGGCATTCGATATCGAATTCATCAAACGGCCCATTCCGGGGCTGGTGGCCATGAACCCCGCCACAGCGGTTTGCTTTATCCTCTCCGGAGTGTCGTTGTGGCTGCTCACCAACCGCACTCAGCCCCAGAAACGTTTAGATTTTGGTCATATTTCGGCTTTTATTGTTCTGGCAATCGCTTTACTGAAAGTTGGCGGTATCCTTTTGGAGGTGGATACCTATGTAGATTCAGTGCTTTTCTATGACAAGCTGGAAAAAGACCTCATTGGAAACATCAGCAACCGAATGGCTCCCAATACGGCAGTCGCGTTTCTGCTCACCTCCGCTGCCCTCCTCATACTCAACTACATAACGAAGGGTAATCAGGTACCCTCACAATTCATAGCACTGGGCGTAGGCATGCTGGGAATGCTTTCCATATTGGGATACCTCTACCAGGTTAAAGTGTTTTACGGTTTTCTGGAATACCTTCCCATGGCCATCCATACTGCGGTCAGCTTTCTCCTGCTGTCCCTGGGGATAGTATTCGCCCAGCCGCAAAAAGGCCTCATGAGGGAGTTTACCAGCGACTATTCGGGAGCTAAAACCGCTCGAATACTCATTCCGGCAGCCATTTGCATACCCGCCATTCTGGGTTTCCTACGTCTGTATAGTGCATGGAAATTGTCCATATCCATAGAACTGGGCTCTGCTTTGTTGATCCTGAGCATCATCATCGTCTTTCTGATGCTTATCTGGTTCAGCACCCGCATGCTCAACAGAGAGGATGCTCTGAGGAAAGAAGCCGAGGAAGAAACCCAAACGGTCAATCAGCAACTGGAGGCCTTTTCGTACTCCGTAGCACATGACATGCGGGCTCCGCTCCGTGCCATCAATGGCTACGCCCAAATGCTCAGAGAGGATTATGAAAACATCCTGGATGACGAAGGCAAGCGAATCATCAGCATGATCACCACCAATTCTGTGCAGATGGGCAGACTCATTGATGACCTGCTGGCCTTCTCCAGGTTAGGGAGAAAAGAAATTCAAAGGTCAGAAGTTGACCTCAACGAACTCATGGAAGATGTACTTTCCGACGTTCAGAAATCAACACCACACCAGGCGAAAATCGTGGTTAAAAAACTACATTCTGTATATGGTGACTACAACCTGCTTCATCAGGTCGTCCACAACCTTGTGGCCAATGCGGTTAAGTATTCCTCGAAACGAGAAAACCCACGAGTGCACATTTCCACCAAAATCGATGACAAAAACCTGATATTCAAGATTAAAGACAATGGCGCCGGATTTGACATGAAGTACGCTGATAAACTCTTCGGGGTGTTTCAGCGACTGCACATGCAACATGAGTTTGAAGGAACTGGTGTGGGTCTGGCTATCGTACACCGCATCATCGCCAAACATGATGGAGAAATCTGGGCAAAAGGTCAGGTAAATCAGGGTGCTACTTTCTATTTTTCACTTCCCTTAAACCACCATCAATTATGAGCGTACATGAAATTGAAATTTTACTGATCGAAGACAGTGTGAGTGATGCCGAACTCACCATCAGGGCTTTGAAAAAGCACAACATGGCCAATAAACTGGTGCATTTGGAAAATGGCGCCGAGGCACTGGACTACCTGTTTGCCAAAGGGGCATACTCCGACAGAGAAGTGAGAAACGTGCCGAAGCTCATTCTGCTGGACCTCAACATGCCCAAAATAGGTGGCATAGAAGTGCTTAAACAGATAAAAGAGCAAGAACTTACCCGAAAGATTCCGGTCATCATACTCACCTCCTCCAAGCAGGATCCGGATATAGACAAATGTTATGACCTGGGAGCCAACAGCTATGTGGTAAAGCCCGTGGGTTTTGAATCATTCATGAAAGCGGTATCCGAGCTGGGTATGTACTGGATGCTAATCAACCAGCCACCATCTCGTTAGAAATAAACTGCGGATAAAAGTCCGACTAATGATTTGCTATAAAACACGGTGGTTACGCTTGGCTAGACCACATTGACTTCTCGCTCCAGCTCGACACCAAAAGTGGAAAAAACGGACTTTTGTATCTCCATAGAAAGCTTGAGAATGTCCTTCCCTTTGCCGTTTCCATGATTGACCAGAACCAGCGCCTGCTTGTCGTGCACCCCAATATCCCCGATGCGGGTGCCCTTCCACCCGCACTGATCAATGAGCCAGGCCGCCGGCAGTTTCACAGACCCTTCGTCCACTTCATAGCCTGGAATGTCTTCAAAAGCCGCTTTCAGGGAATCAAAATACACCTTTTCGATCACAGGATTTTTAAAAAAACTTCCTGCATTGCCAATCTCCAGTGGGTCCGGTAGCTTGGATTGACGAATGTTAATCACCGCCTGACTCACATTCTTGAGGGTGAGCTCCTCCACCCCCATTTGCTCCAGGGTTTCCTTCAGGTTGCCATAAGTAATGTTGAATTTGGGCTTTTTTGAAAGCCGCAGGTACACCCGGGTAATGATGTATTTGTCCTTTCTCGGGCCCTTGAAAACAGAATACCGATAGCCAAACTTGCAGTCTTCATTGTAAAAACGACTGATCTTACCTGTCTTCACATCATAGGCATCCAGCGAGTGAAAGACTTCTTTCAGCTCCACACCATACGCCCCTATATTTTGCATAGGTGCTGCTCCTACTGTCCCCGGAATCAAAGAAAGATTTTCGATCCCTGCATAACCCTGTTCCACCGCCCAGAGCACACACTGATGCCAGTTTTCTCCGGCACCAAAGCTCACGATGACAGAGTCTGCACCATCCTGCTCCACCGCTATGCCGCCAATCTCCATTTTCAGCACCAATCCCAAAAAATTCCTGGTAAACAGCACATTGGATCCTCCACCCAGGATAAGCTTCTTTATCGTTTTATACCTCGGGTTGTCATAGAGTTCCTTTAGCTCTTCGGGCTGCGTAATTCCGACCTTTAAGTTGGCCCGAACATCCAGACGAAAGGTATTATGGTCTTTCAATGAAAAATTCTCCTCAATCAGCACGGTAGATGGGTTAGAATAAAAAAAACAAACGTATCAAATTAAAACGCAATTTTAACCATTTCGGCATTACGTCCACGTCCCTAAGTTTGGGGATTTCTCAGCGGTCTGCATACACCACTTCCCCTCCGATGATCGTCATTTTCACCCGGGCCTTAAGGATCTCTTCCTCAGGAATGGTCATGATGTCCCGATCCAAAATGGTGAAATCTGCCAGCTTACCCACTTCTACACTCCCCACTACCTGCTCCATAAAAGCACCATAAGCCGGCCAGAGGGTATAGGATTTCAAAGCTTCTTCACGGGTCATCTTCTGCGCTGGTTCATAGCCTCCTTCTGGTGTTCCTTTGAGTGTCTTTCTGCTCACGGAGGCATAAAAACTCGCCAGTGGATTCACAGGCTCCACCGGTGCATCTGTGCCATTGACGATCACAGAGCCATTATCTATCAGTTCACTCCACATATAGGCACCATTCTCAATGCGCTCCCTGCCCAGCCGATCAATCGCCCAGGGTCTGTCCGAGGACATATGAATGGCCTGCATCGCCGGAATCACCCCCATCTCTGCAAACCTGGGAATATCATCCGGGTGAATGTGCTGCGCATGTTCTATCCGAAACCTGTGATCTTCTGCAATCTCCGGATAGCGCTCCAGTGCTTTTTGATAAATATCCAGCACCTCCCGGTTGCCACGGTCCCCGATGGCATGTGTGCAAACCTGAAAGCCACTGGCAGCCGCCCGCATCACCACTTCTTCTATTTGATCCATTGGAGTCACATTGTGACCGTGTACGCCCCTGGCATCACTGTACTCTTCCAGCAGCCAGGCTCCTCTCGAACCAAGTGCGCCATCGGCATACAGTTTCACCGAGCGAATGTTGAGGTGTTGATCATAAAGACCACTCCTGGGCCCTGACGCAAAGTATGTTTTCAGTAAAGTAGTGTCTGTACCGGCAAGCATCACATGTAATCTGAGTTTCAGACGGTCTTCTGACGCAAACTGTTCAAACAAGGTAATATCTGCCTGATCCGATCCAGCCTGATGAAACCCCGTAATTCCATTGCTAAGGCATTCCTCTATGGCCAGGCTCAATAAGTCAGACTGATATGCAGTGGATTTGAGCGGTAATCTTTCTGTGATCAATTTCTCGGCCATTTCATTGAAAATTCCCGTAGGTTGACCGGAGACATCCCGGAAGATCTCGCCACCCTCCGGATCCGGAGTGGACTTGCTGACCCCTGCCAGGTTCATCGCCGCAGCATTGGCCAGACTGGCATGACCACTCGCATGGCTGAGCAGCACCGGGTGATCGGGCACTGCCTCACTCAGTGGATGATGCGTGGGGAAGCCATTGAACATCAGTTCGGGCATTTCGTCCCATTTGTCCTGGTGCCAGCCACGCCCGATAATCCACTCACCTGCTGGTGTCACAGCGGCCCGCTCCTGTACCATACGAACTACCTCTTCAAAACTCCGCGCCTGCATCAGGTCCACATTGATAAGGTTGGCGCCTATGCCCATGATGTGGGCATGCCCCTCTATAAAACCAGGATAGATATAGCATGCACTCATGTCCATCACCTCTGTGCTGTCGCCCACAAAATCCCGGGCTTTGTCATTGCTCCCCACATAGAGGATCCTGCCATCTTTCACCGCAATGGCCTCCGCCTCTCCTGCATCGGGATTCAGCGTATACACTTTGCTATTCAGCAAAACCAGGTCAGCTTTAGTTTGGGGCTTTTGGCAACCCCCTATCATCAAGGCGATTAGAAGGGCAATGGCAGACAGTTTTCTCATGGGAAGTCGTGTTGGGTTTGAATCAGATAATAGAATCGAAATTACCTTTTTTTGTTTAATTCCTTTAGCTTTGCGCCTCCATTCGGGTGAATGGGCGTCTTGATTCGTCGGGATGAATTTCTAACTAAATCCTTCATTCCCCTGACTCTAGGAATGAACGTGTATAAATAGAGTCATTTTTTAATTATGGCAGAAGATAAAAAAGACGAGCTTCAGGAAGTGGAAAACACAGAAGCTCAGGCAGCTGAGACTCCAGAGGAGGCCAAAGCAGTAGAAGCAGCAGAGGAGACTCCAGCTGAAGAAGCCAAAAAAGAAGTAGCTGAGGAAGTAAAACCTGAGCCAGCGAAAGAAGAAGTAAAAGCTCCTGTGGTACAGGCGCCAATTGCAGAGCCGGAAGTAGACATCTGGGATACTGCAGTGGATGACGGTTTTGGAGAGGAATACTCTGACAAAGACCGCAAAAAAATGGAAGCCCTTTATGAGGCTACCCTCAACCAAATCACAGAGAAAGAAGTGATGGCCGGAACTGTAGTGGGTATCACTGACAGAGACGTGATCATCAACATCGGTTTCAAATCTGACGGATTGGTTTCCCTTTCTGAATTCAGAGATGTGGAAGACCTGAAGCCTGGTGATGCCGTAGAGGTATATGTAGAAGAGCAGGAAAACGCCAACGGTCAGCTTGTTCTTTCTCGCAGAAAAGCCAAAATCGTGAAAGCATGGGAAAACATCCAGAAAGGTTTGGATGAAGACATGGTGATCAACGGAATGGTGAAGAGAAGAACCAAAGGTGGTCTGATTGTAGATATTTTTGGAGTAGAGGCTTTCCTTCCAGGTTCGCAGATCGATGTGAAGCCTATCAGAGACTTTGATGTTTTTGTAGGTAAGAAAATGGAAGTGAAAGTAGTGAAGATCAACTACGCTAACGATAACGTGGTAGTTTCTCACAAAGTATTGATCGAGAAGGATATCGAGAAGCAGAAAGCTGTGATCCTCGAAAACCTGGAGAAAGGTCAGGTACTGGAAGGTGTGATCAAAAACATGACCAACTTCGGTGTATTCATCGACCTTGGTGGTGTAGACGGTCTGCTTCACATTACGGACATCTCGTGGGGACGTATCAACCATCCTGAAGAAGTGCTTTCTTTGGATGCTAAGGTGAACGTTGTTGTTCTTGATTTTGATGATGACAAGAAGAGAATTTCTTTGGGTATGAAGCAGTTGACTGCTCATCCTTGGGATTCACTTGACAAAGACATGACTGTAGGTTCTAAAGTGAAAGGTAAGATTGTGAATGTAGCGGATTACGGTGCATTCCTTGAAATCATCCCTGGAGTAGAAGGACTTATTCACGTATCTGAAATGTCTTGGTCTCAGCACCTCAGAAATCCTCAGGATTTCATCAGCGTAGGTGACCAACTCGAAGCAGTGGTATTGACCATCGACAGAGATGATCGTAAGATGTCTTTGGGTATCAAGCAATTGACTGAAGATCCATGGACTAAGCAGGATGTACTGACTAACTACGCTGTGGGCACTAAGCACACAGGTATCGTAAGAAACCTTACCAACTTTGGCTTGTTCATCGAGCTGGAAGAAGGTATCGACGGTCTGGTACACGTTTCTGATCTTAGCTGGACTAAGAAGATCAAGCATCCATCTGAATTTGTCAAAGTAAGTGACGAATTGGAAGTGGTAGTGATGGAGCTCGATGTAGACAACAGAAGACTGGCACTGAGCCACAAGCACCTGGAAGAGAATCCTTGGGATACATTCGAAACGGTATTCACCAGAGGTTCTGTACACAAGTGTACTGTGATTTCTAAAAATGACAGAGGTGGTTTACTGGAGCTTCCATACGGCCTTGAGGGTCAGGTGACGACTAAAAACCTTCAGAAAGAAGATGGCTCACAAGCCAACGAAGGTGAAACACTTGACTTTAAAGTGATGGAATTCTCTAAGGATGAGAAAAGAATTGTACTTTCACATACATCTACCTGGAAAGAAGGTGCTGAGCAGCCTGCTCCTGCAGCTGCACCGGCTCCCAAGAAAGGTAAATCACCGAAAGGCAATACACTCAACAAGATCAACCAGGAAACTGAGAAGTCTACCTTAGGTGATCTGGAAGCGCTTTCAGCTTTGAAAGATAAGATGGAATCAGCTGCTAAGCCTGCTGCCCCTAAGCCTGCCAAAAAAGCAGCGCCTAAGGCAGAGGAAAAAGCACCAGAAACGGAAGGTTCTGAAGAAGAATCAAAAGATTCTGAATAAATGAATGAGCCGGAAGGGATTTCCCTTCCGGTTTTACTTTATTCTTGTTTAATTTGCACCTTGCAAAAAGGGTCGAGTGGCCGAGTGGCTAGGCAGAGCTCTGCAAAAGCTCGTACAGCGGTTCGAATCCGCTCTCGACCTCTTCTACAAACACCCCGTCAATTTGACGGGGTGTTTTTGTTTGTGCCCCTCCCCCGGGGGCGTGCACCTCTGGTTTAATTAAAGGAACTTTAAACGACCATACCTCCCTATAGCCGATAATGGTTTGTTCAGGATTGAAAAACTGCTACATTTGGTAGCGTTACAAGGCAGGCAACCGGTGGTGGTTGTTAGGCAGTTGTTGGAGGTAATATGGCTCACGAAGAATTTAAATGGAACGGAATAATAAGTCGGGTGCCACCTGAGTTTGACCGGCGAACAAAAAGACAAATTACGATTGGATACATGATATTTCCAGTTCTCACAGTTGTAGTCGCCATTATTGCAGCAACTCGTTATCCAAATCTCCTAACGTTTTCAATTATTGCAGCAACTGTATTATTTCTTGTTAACTCTTATCGCCGAACAAGTACCTTCTCGACGTTTCTGGAACTGGACATGAACCAACTTTCTGAATTAGCATCTGATAAAAGAATAAGTGAGGTGCTTAATTTCAAAAGAGAAATGCATGTATTTACCGATTATTCCTGGGGACTGTTCTCTGTTGGAATTCAACATGTATTCGTGAAAGTCGACAATAAAGTATTTATGAACACCGGAATTGATGGAATCGAACGCTCTTTCGGATTCTTGCCATTGTATTTGAACATTTTAACGAAGGATCAACGGTTTTTTAGAAAACTGGCAAATACTACCTCCAACAGGCGATATCGGCAATTTCCCCAATAAGCAAAATCAATGCTATTCGAACCCGAATCAAAACCAAATGTTAAAGTCAGAGGAACGGTTTTACGTTTTGATCAGTCAATCAATCATAAAGGTGAAACCCTTGAAAATATAACTCTTTGGTGTTCTTCGGACGAACTTGAAATCCCGAATGATTACACCTTCAAATACTCATCCAAATGGAAGTCTTTAAACCTTATAGAAGGTGATACTGTAGAATTTTTAGTGACGCTAAAGAGATTTAGCTATTTCGTTCATAAAGACCATCGAACAACTGATAGTTGGGACATTCTTCCCCCTGAAATGCGTGAAGAAGTAAATCAAATTGAGTTGCAGAGACCAAAGCAATTAATCAAAGTTATCGCAGAAGATGAAGAACCAGAAATAGCTCATAAAGAACAATTAACCCATCTCCTTCTTATCCTTCTAGAAGTTGCAGGTCATGATATTAAATACTCTGATGATTTCGAAGAAGCTTATAGAAAACGCCTTCGGTTCCAGAAACAAACGGATTGGAAGAGATATAGAGCAAGTGTCGACCTAATTGAAGATACTGAACAAGCAATTTTAAGCGCCTTTAGATACCAGCTCGGTGACCTTAATAACAAGAACAAGGATTACGGAGAAACCTATTTGAGACTTTATGGAATCTTGAATGCCGTATACCTTCAGATGAACGCTTTCAAAGAAATTGCCAATTTGCTCAATTACCCTGGAAGAAAGGAAGTGATGCCCAAGTTTGAAGCACTTCGTATTTATAAGCTTAGAAACATCGCTGGGGCTCACACCACCGATTATAAATACAGCAAACAAGAAATTCTGGAACTCAATGGAGCTAGAAAAACGACAAGTTTTAGAATTATTCAAATGAATCTCGATAAGACAGGCAAGAATATCCAGGTATTAGATGAAAACAATGTATCGTTAAATTTCAACTTACTCTCCCTTCTCACAGAGTATGAATCATTGGCTACTGAACTACTAATTAAGCTAATTATTCATATTAAGGAAACACTGATGTTTACCAAAGAAGATAAAGCTTGGATGCAAGAGCGACTCGATGAACTCCTTCCTAATTTAATCGACTATTCAAAGATGGATATGAACAAAGACTACAAGGCTAATCTGAAGAATAGGATTGACGAAGAACTAAAAGCCGATAACAATCGCTAGCAGTTATGCGCCTACTGAGCATTCTGCCAGCTTCATTCGGTTATTTGCCAGCTTCACTGTCCATTCTGACAGTTCTGTGCTGCTAGCTCTTTCTGTGGTTCTGGCCTTTCATCAGGGGAACGCAGTGCTTCGTAGTTACTGTTGTGGGGCTTGGGCAGTTTCGCTAGCTTAGTGCAGTCCAAAAAGTGTGAGACACGCCTCATACATGGGCGTTGCCGCCAATACCGCACGTTGTAAATGAACCTAGAATTTGACAAGGAATATCAGGAACACCCAATTTTCGAACAACTAAAAAATTATTCCATTTTTTACTCTAGCCTGTCATACTCAACTATGGGTTTTGCTACGATTGGAACATTAGGAATCATTAATATGGATACCTATGTGTTCACTTCAATGCAAGGAACACTTGAATCAATTCAATCGATTCTGCAGCTTGGAAGAATCAACGACTCATATGCGCTTCTCAGAAAGTTTTATGACTCAACGGTAATTAACATATATACAAACATTTACCTTCAAGAACAATCTAGCCTCGATTCATTAATTGTAGAACAAATTGAAAACTGGAGACGAGGAAAAGAAAAAATGCCCCGATTTGGTCAAATTTCGAAACATATTAACAAATCGTCGAGACTTCAATCCGTAACCGAACTCATCAATAAACAAGGCAACTACGAGAAAATTAGAGATAGATGTAACGATCATACTCACTATAATTTCTACCATAATCTTCTTATCAACGACAATGAAATCCACTTACCTGAGCGAACAAAATATCTAGATAGATTTTCCATTGATCTTAGGGATATTTTGATTCAGCACTTAGCTTATTTATTTTACTTGCAACCTCATTATATGTCGTCCAGCGATTACATGGATTATAGAGATCTTGGTCTTGAACCTCCGGAAAACTCGCAATATTTTGTGGCAACATTCATTCAAGAAATGATGAACGAGACCGTAAGAAAGCATCGTCCTGATATTTACGAGCTAATAAAGAACAACACCGAAATGGAACTAGAATAACTGGCGGTAACAGGCGATATGGCGAATGACCAAAGTGCTTATCTGAAATTTCAGTGCAACTTGACCGTGACCCTGCCCATTCTGCTAGCTTTTGTGCTTCTAGACATTTTCATCTTTCTGGCTTGAGACTTTCAGAACGCAGTGCTTTCTACAAACCTTGGAAGCTTTCCCCTTGCCGGGCGCGGCAGATTTCACTAGTTTAGCGCTTTTTTACCAGCTGTGGGCATACACCCGCTAGTTGATTATTGTGTGACATTATTCCATATGAAAAAAAGTATATTCTTATCAATAATATGTATTTCCATACTCCTTCCAAAGTCCGGAGAAGCACAGATAAATGAAGATAAATTAGGGGCATGGTATATGTATTTTTTTAATACCACTTTCAAAGAAAGCTCCTGGGGAGTTCAGGGAGACGTCCAATATCGCAACTGGAATACTGCCGGAGACCTTGAACAATTATTGTTGCGTGGAGGCATAACATATGAACCTAAAAATGCCGATGTGAAACTTACTTTTGGTTATGGGAATGTAACTACAGGAAGCTACGGATCCGATAACTCAACTACATCAGAGAGTAGAATTTACCAGGAAGCCCTATTCCCGGTTAAATTTGGCAATCGCCTCTATACCAATCATCGCTTTAGGTATGAGCAAAGGTTTGTTGAAAATCAAGATTTCAGAACACGCTATAGGTATAATTTATTTTTAAATATACCATTGAACAAAGCGACAATGGATGATAAGGCGCTTTACCTGGCCCTTTATAATGAACTTTTCATCAATGGTGAAAGAAATATAGGGAACGGAAATAGTGTGGAAATTTTTGACAGGAATAGATTTTATGTGGCAGCTGGATATGTGATTAAAAAGGAACTTAAAATTCAACTGGGAGTCATGAAACAGGCAACGGACAGTTGGCAAAAGAATCAGCTTCAATTTAGCTTCCATCAAACACTTTAACATCACCCAACACATACAAAAGCCTTAGAGTGACTGATGGCATTTATTCCCGCCCCCTCAACTACCTGTCTATACGAATTAAATGAATACCTTAGAATTCCCGATTCTTTTATACCCATAAATTCAACTGATGAAAATCGCAGTGACGTCAGCCAACGGTCAACTTGGTTCATCCATTATCAAACAACTAATCATAGAAATTGGCAGTGAAAATGTCATCGGAATTGCCCGGACGCCCAAAAAGGCGGAGCACCTCGGCGTAGAGGTGAGAAAAGGAGACTACAATAGTCGGGAGGATTTTGACCAAGCTCTGAAAGGTGTAGACAAAGTCATTTTACTTTCAGGGATGGATGCTCCGGACAAAAGAATTCAGCAACACCGAAATGTCATTGAGGCAGCAAAACAAAACGGTGTCAGGAAAATCGTTTACACCAGCATAGTGGGTGATGAAGAAAACACGGCCTTCAGCCCGGTAGTACAGAGCAATCGTCAGACAGAACAAGATGTCCGGAAATCAGGACTACAATGGGTCATCGGCAGAAACGGCATTTACATCGAGCCCGACCTGGAATATCTGGATAACTACATTCAGGAAGGAGAAATCCGAAACTGCGCTGGGGAAGGCAGATGTGCTTACACCAATCGGGGAGAATTGGCATATGCCTACGCTCAAATGCTTTTAAATGATAAGCACAATGGCCAAACGTATAATTTAGTTGGAGAACCAATCACACAGGAAAAGTTGGCCCAACTGATTAATCAGGTCTTTGACACAGATTTGACATTCAATTCCATTTCATTTGACGAGTATTTAGCTGAGAGAAAGGCAGCGCTTGGCGACTTTATTGGAACCGTCATCGCAGGAATTTATGAGGGAATTAAGAACGGCGTAAATGATGTTCCTTCCGATTTTGAAAAAGCAACCGGAAGACCTCATCAATCCCCTTTGGACATGATTACGGCTTTCAGCATAAATAACAACTCCTAACCGCGGGCCAGCTCTATATCCTCAAGCTGAACCTGTAATCGATAAGAACCAGAGCAGGGTTCCCCTGCCCCGGGAGGTCTCCAGCCGGCCTTGCACAGCTCCCTGGCACCATCCATTCCACTGGATGTGACACCCATCCCAAAACAAAAGGTAGGGTAAAATCAACCCTCCCCGTTTCATAGACAGAAACAACCAAAACGCTATCTGAATGAAACGAAAAACATTAACCAATCTCCACCCTTTATGGGTCGGTCTTATCATCTTACTAGTAAGTGCCTGCACACCCGAAGATCCCACAGCACCAGACGGCCGGGGATATATCAGCCTGTCACTATCCAACACAGCATCTTCAGGAGCTGGCAGAACGACCAGTGATGAAGACTACAAATACCTGGTGGTCTCCATCATGGATGACTCTGGTGAATATGTTCTGAACAGTGAGAAACTGGAGTTGATCAAACTGGGCGATGGTTACTTCACCGAAAACATTCAGTTTCGTGTCGGCACTTATTTTATTACAGACTTTATTGTGTTGGATGCTGAAGAAAATGCCAGGCTGATCTGTCCGAAAGAAGGTTCAGAATATGCCAGCTATGTGGAAGATCCGCTCCCGGTAAGTTTTGAAGTGATCCTGGATGAAACCATCATCAAATCTGTGGAAGTACTGGATGCCACCAGGGATACCCCTGCCGCCTACGGATACACCATTCTCACCTTCAACTACGTGGCACTGGTAAACCTGGAGGCTGGATTGTTGGCGCATTATGACTTTATTGGAGATGCTACCGACCTAAGTGGTCACGGGTTTGATGGGGAGGTGCACGGAGCCACGTTGACGGCCAGTCGCAAGGGGCATGCCAACCAGGCCTATCGCTTCAATGGCTCCACAGATTATATAGAGACATCCATTGCCGACAGTCTACTGTCCGGCCTGGAAGGCTTTAGTGTTGGATGCTGGGTGAAGTTTGACTCGCTCAATAACAACAGGCAGGAGATTCTCTCCAACTCGCGCGACGGTAATGCCATGTTTTTACAACGCATTGAAGACAACCAAATCGCCACAGGGGTTTACACAGCAGTGGACAGTGTCACTTATGCCTGGACTGGCGTCAAAGTGGGAAAAAACCTGCTGACCATCACACAAAATACCTGGTACCACTTCGTGACCGTCTATGATGGCCAGACGATGAGGCTCTACCTGAACGGCAATGAGTTGGCGGCAGATGAGGGGTCAGGTACCCTGGCTCGTCAGGGTACGCAGGCCCGTACCATCAAGCTGGGTAGTAATGCAGACCGACGATCTGATTATATGCTGGAGGGCGTACTGGACGAGGTGAGGATATACTCCAGAGCACTCAACCCCTATGAGGTACAGGCGTGGTATTCTCTTTAATTCGGGTTTAAACAACCAGAGAAAGGCTGTTTCACTCCGGTGGAACAGCCTTTTTTGAGGTGGTTAAAGTACCTTTTTACGTCTGTGGGTCACCCGGGTAAATCCACGAAACATACCTGCTGAAACGGCTATCATATCCTAATCCACAGCAGCATCCCTCATCTCAATCCACCATTCTCACCGTTTTCAATTCACCATTCAATAATTTTCCCTTATTTTGACACCGGATGAAAAAACAGGCCCTCATTTACATTTTCCTTTTACTCTTAGGGTCGCTCACTATGGCACAGGACTTCCTCTCCTGGCAGATGAACGACCGCTACTTTACGGCCCAGGCTGGCTTTGGCTTTGCCTCTTACCGTGGGGAGCTTAAGCACAATGGCAGCATCCAAAACGAAATTTCTAACCTCAGTCTGGCAATGGAGGCCCGCCTGCTCCCCAAAGTGGGGACCCGGGTAGAGCTGGGCCGATACAGCATCAGAGGCCATGACAAACATGCACCTGACAGCTCATATGCGCAGCAGCGAAACCTCTCTTTCAGTTCCTCCAATTATGAGGTCAGTGTGCAGGGCATTTTTTATATGAAAAAATATGCCGGGGCCTATTACAAAAGACACAAAGTAGACCCTTACCTGCTCGCTGGTGTTGGCGCTACGTTTATCAGCCCCACTGCGGAGCTCGCTGGTGAGCAGTATAGCCTATATGACATCCAAACGGAAAACACCGAATACAGCAGGTTTACAATGATCTTCCCGGTGGGTGCCGGTCTTAAATGGAAAATCAATCCATTCCTGAACTTTGCCACTGAAATCACCTACCGATTCACACTATCGGACTATCTGGATGATGTCTCGGGCAACTACCCTCAAAACCCGGGGCCGGGTGCAGATCTTCTTTCCAACCGCAAGGACGAAGTGGGTGTAATTAATCAGGAAGCCTATGACCGGCTGGTAGCCGGTGCTCCCAGAGGAGATCAGCAGGACAAAGATGCCTACCTGTTTCTGAACCTGAAATTTGAATTTTTTCTTCCGCCTGGATTGTTCAAAGGAAAATAAGCCTAGACCTTCTCCAGCACCCCTATCACCCGGCTCATCTCCTGAAAAGTGAGCCCCGCACCACTTGGCAGGCATATCCCCTTCCTGAAAAGATCCTCAGCCACGGAGCCACCCACATACTCAGCACCAGAAAACAGCGGTTGCATGTGCAGGGGTCTCCAAAACCTGCGGGCCTCAATGTTGGCCGCTTCAAATCGCCGGATCAGCTCATCCACGCCTATTTCATGATCCATTACACAAGGATATACCCAGCCATTAGCTCCCGACACCTCCTTTGGAGTCAGCCATGGCAACCCTTTGAGTGCCTGGTGATAACGCTGAAATCTGGCCTTTTTTCGTTCCATAATCTCATCAAAACGACCCAGCTGCGCCAGCCCAAGTCCCGCGAGGACATTACTCAGCCTGTAATTGAAGCCCATTTCTTCATGGAGGTAATGATTGGCCGGCATTTTAGCCTGTGAAGCCAGGCTTTGCGCACGCTGATGATCAGCCGCATTTTTGCAAATCAGTGCACCACCTCCACCTGTGGTTATGATCTTATTACCATTGAATGAGAGTGCAGCAAAATCCCCCACCCCTCCTACAAATCGTCCTCCGGAGCTGGTCGTACCCAGTGCCTCAGCAGCATCCTCTATCAGCTTCACCTCATATTGAGCACATATTTCCGCGATCTCTTCTATTTTGGCCGGCTGGCCAAACAGGTGTGTCACAATTACAGCTTTTGGAAAAGAGGCCTTGCCCTGTGTTGCCTTCAGGTAGTCATTTAATAAACCCGGGTCGAGGTTCCACGTATCTCGTTCACTATCCATGAACACCGGCACACCTCGTTCGTAGCTTACCGCGTTGGCTGCTGCCACAAAAGTAAACGACCCCACAATCACCCGGTCACCGGCACCCACACCTGCCAACCGTACGGCCAGATGCAGGGCGGCGGTGCCTGAGTTCAGCGCCAGTACATTTGGATATTGGAATTTTTGGGAAAGTGACTCCTCAAACTGATCGAGCTGCGGCCCCACAGGGGCGATCCATCCCTGACGAAGCGTATCCATCACTGCAGCCATCTCAGTATCCGAAATATAGGGTGGCGAAAAATAAATGCGCTCCTTGCTCAAGGTGATTCGGAGGTTTTGATCTGCACGGCATGGTAATCGGACTCCCACCACCTTGCCAGCTGAATAAAGGTCCTGAAAAAGATCTTCACATCCAGCCCAAAAGAGCAATGAGCAACATAATACAAATCCAATTCCATTTTCGCTTTAAAATCAAGTGCATTGCGCCCATTCACCTGCGCCCAGCCAGTAATACCTGGCTTCACCTCATGCCGGCGGTGCTCTTCTGCCGTGTATTTTGGCAGGTACTCCACCAAAAGTGGTCTGGGGCCAATGAAACTCATCTCCCCTTTTAAAATATTGAATAATTGTGGCAGCTCATCCAGTGATGTCTTCCTGAGAAGCTTGCCAAACGGAAACCGGTCATCAGGCGCATCACTCATGGAGGTAAACTTCAGCATCTTAAATAACCTCCCCCCCATACCCGGACGTTCATGAGCAAAAAAAATCGGGCGGCCCGACAAAAAGAGCCACAAAGCAATAGCGACCATCAGGGGTAAAAGCACCATACACAGCCAACCGGCCATCAAAAAATCAAATGACGGTTTTATATATCTAAAGTATTTTGAGCGCTTGTCCATACTGATGCCTCCAAATGTATGCAATCTCCTCTTTTCTTAATATTTTTCCGATCTGAAATAAAGGCGACACCCGATGATGACGGGCCCGCCTTCACCTGTATTCATTGAGAGCTGAGAAGAGCCCGCCGCACTGAAACATTCCTCTTCCACAGGTTTTGATGAATCAAATGACCCATACACGATGAAGACATTTCGTTTTATTTTCTTTCTTACCATAACCATTGCCTTGGGTGTGTCTCTGAACACGCGGATAGCCGGGGTTCCGCCGTTGGGCAAATTTCTGAGCCCGTTTCACGGCTTCTGGCAAAATGCAGAAGAACCAGGAATCAACTATGAAGAAACACTGGATATGGAAGGGCTGACTGCCCCGGTGACTGTCTACTATGACGAGATGCGCATTCCACATATCTATGCTGAAAATGAAACCGACCTCCACAGGGTGCAGGGATACCTCACCGCCAGGGACCGGCTTTGGCAGATGGACTTCTTTTCCAGGCTCGTTTTTGGCAGACTTTCGGAGGTTCTGGGTGAACGCACGCTTAATTTCGATCGATTCAACAGGAGAATTGGCCTGAAAAAAATGACCGAAGACCTGCTCGTGACCATACAGTCCGATCCTGACCTGCTGCCGGTACTCAATGCCTACAGCGATGGTGTGAATGCCTATATAGACCAACTCACCTATGCGCAGTACCCACTGGAATTTAAGCTACTGAACTACAAACCTGAAGCATGGTCGCCGCTGAAGTCTTGCCTGGCCTATGCCATGCTCAGCAACACCCTCTCCAGAGGTGAGTCTGACCTGGAAAACACCAATGCGCTCGCCCTCTTTGGTCGGGACATGTTCAATATGCTATATCCGGATCAGCTCGGTAATCTGGATCCGGTGATCCCTAAAGGAAAAAAATGGAGTTTCGATCCCCTCAAAGTCATCAAACCCACCCTGGAGTACCCGCTTACCAAAACCAAAAAGACGATCGACAAGCCACATCCGCTTAACGGCAGCAACAACTTTGCCGTATCGGCAAGTAAATCCAAAAACGGTCATGTCATGCTGGCCAACGAGCCCGATCTGGAGCTGACTCTGCCTTCGATATGGTATGCCTATCACCTTCACGCCGATGATAAGAATGTAATGGGTGTAACTGTTCCTGGTACTCCTGTCATCCTCATTGGCTTCAATGACAGCATCTCCTGGGGAGTGACCAACTCACCACGTGATCAGGTAGACTGGTACTCTATTCAGTTCAGGGACGAAAACCGCAATGAATACCTGTATAACAACCAGTGGTTCAAAACAGACAAGCAGCTGGAGGTATTCAAAATTGCCGGAGGCGCCACCTATACTGATACCATTGTCTATGTGCATCATGGCCCGGTGGTCTATGACCGTAATTTCTTTCCGGAAAATGGCAAAACCAACTACGCTATGAAATGGATCGCTCACTATCCGAGCACCACCATCAATGCCATGTATGAAATCAACAAAGCCAGAAACTATGAGGATTTCACCAAAGCCATGATGAAATTTCAGGGGCCTCCTCAGAATTTCATGTTTGGCTCCGCCAAAGGAGACATTGCCGTCTGGCTGCCCGGCAAATTTCCCGTGAAGTGGCGCGAACAAGGCAAATTCCTGATGGATGGATCAAATTCCACCTACGAATGGAAATCATACATTCCATTTGAGCACAGCCTTTTTGCAAAAAATCCGGAAAGAGGATTTCTCAGCTCTGCCAATCAGCATCCTGTGGACACGCTGTATCCCTATTATATCTATGATCACAACTATGAATATTACCGTGGACGCCGGATCAATGATCGGTTGAGGATCCTCAACGACATGCTGCCGAAGGACATGATGAAACTTCAGAACGACAACTTCAACTACATGGCTTCCGAAAGTTTGCCGATGATGTTGGATTATCTGGATACGGGCAGCTTCGACACCCAGGGCTGGAACTACTACAAAACACTGAGCGAATGGGACTATTTCAATGAACCATCACTGAAGGCTCCTTCAGTTTACCAGCTTTGGTGGGATATCCTCTATCAGCAGATCTGGGATGAAGTGGATACAGTATCCATAGCCATAGACAGGCCCAATAAGTACGTTACCATTGATTTATTGAAGCGGGATTCGTCCCTGGTATTTGCTGATATCCTGTCCACCGACAGGAAAGAAACTACCCGGGACCTCATCAACCTGACCTATCAGAAAGCGATCGATTCCCTGGATATACGCATGTCTGAGAATGACGAAGACCTGAGTTGGTATACTTTTAAAAACACCACCGTCCGTCACTTGCTCCGTCTGGATCCCTTCTCTGTGGATCAGGTGCGTGTGGGTGGATATGCCAGCATTGTGAACGCGGCCAGCAAGGGACACGGCCCGTCGTGGCGTATGGTGGTGGAGATGGATCCGGCAGGCACTAAAGCCTGGGGTGTATACCCGGGCAGCCAAACAGGGAACCCGGGCAGCCCACTGTATGGTCACATGATCTCCCGCTGGGCTACAGGGGAATACTATCCACTACTCTTTGGCCCGGACATTAAAAATTCGGATCAGGTGATTTTCACTCAAACCATCCAACCTCAATAAGATGAAGTTAATAGCAAGAATTTTTCTGATCATCATTTTTACTTACGTATTGTCATTTGTTCTGCAGTGGTGGGTCATCATTGCCATCTCCTTTATCGTGGGATTTGCGCTCTATGGCAATGGCTTCAACGTATTTATTTCCGGATTCTTAGGCGGAGGTTTGCTTTGGCTGAGCTACGCCTGGTACCTGGACATTAAAACCAGCGCTATTCTGTCTGAGAAAATCGTAGAACTCTTCCCTTTCAACGACAACATCTTTCTCATCATTGGTACAGGAGTGGTTGGTGGTCTATGCTCGGGATTAGGTGCATTGACCGGAAACAGCTTTCGACTGATGTTTGTGAAGCGAAAGACCAAAAGCTTTTACAGCTGATCGTCTTTTGCGATCAGCACACCGCTGGCGATTACAGAAACCTGGCGTAAGTCTGCATTTTCATCAAAGGGCTTGCCGGCATCCTCGGCATAGTGTCTGGCTGTGGCCTCATCCAACACTTCTGACAGTGCTACACCTTCTATCACCACCTTTTTCCCGGCAGCATCTTTGGGCACAAAAAACCCATAATCCTTAAAAGTCACCCGTACAGCGCTTCCATCGGCAGATTTCAGGGTCATCCAGCACCCTTTCATCTGGCAAACTTCAGCAATCTCTGCCTCAAACTTTACCGAAACACTGTCTGAAGAATTGACAGCACTCACCATCTCCACGGTACTCACAGCAGAGCGGGAGTTAATCTCATTCCCGAAAGAATCCCAGGCGGCCTCCTTAGTTTGGCAAGCTGAGCCAAAACCAATGAGTACAACGCAGATCATACGAAATACGACCCCATTCGTGGATAAAAGTCTTGATATGTTCTTTTTAATGTTCACAAACAACTGATTTTAAGGATTTTAGCTGTGGATCGATTGTTCAATACTCGAACCGTTAAGCAAATTATAAATGAGTAAATTTATACTTTATTAACCAAAAAAAACCAAGTTATGAACAATTCAAGAAACATTCTCGCATTAGTATTATTAGCAGTAGGTATGACCTTTGGTGCTTGCTCTCAGGACGACACCATGGACGAGCTGATTGACAACACAGAAATCAATAGCCCGTCTCCATCTGGAAGCGGAGATAGCGGAAGTGAAACTGAGCCTCCAACTGGTGGCGGTTGATTCACCGAGAAATAAATCAAATTCATCTAAAAAGTCGTGACAACTTTCACGACTTTTTTCTACCTTTAATTCCGTTATTAACCAAAGTAATAACTTTTGAGGGTAACCATCATATTATTATTCGTTTTCAGCACATTTTCAGCGTTTTCAGAGGACCTTTCTAAGGCCTACGAAAACGTAATGGATATATACCGTCAGGGCGATTTTCCAATAACTAGAGAAGCCGCGCAAAATTTTCTGGAAGTAGCCAAGGCCAAGGAAGACATCTTCTATATGGCTAAGACCTACTACCTCCTGGGATACGTATGTTCTCAAACTGACGACTTTGGCAATGCCATTATTTACTACCTGGAAGGCGCGCGCCATGCGGAAATCAGCGAAAGAGAAGATTTGGAAGGCAGCCTGATTGCCATATACAAAAACCTTGCAGTCATTCTTGGTGATTACGGTCATTACGAACTCTCCCACAAATTTATCAATGAAGGTCTGAGGGTGGCCGGAAAACGAAAGGATGAATCCCAAATCATTGTCCTACTCAACAACAGGATTCACGAGCTACTCGAAGAACAGAAGATGGATCAGGCGCTGGTTCAGATTGATTCCTTGCTCAATAACTTTCAGGTTTCAGAGCAAAGGCGGATTGTAATGACCAATAAAATTGGAGTAGCCTACAGCAGCCTGGGTGAAAACCGAAAAGCGCTGGAGTATTATGGAAAAGTGATAGCAGCCGGACCGGAAATTTCACCTGAAACCTATGCCTTGAGTGTACAAAACGCAGGCACTATCCACCTTGATGAGAAAGAGTACGACAAAGCAATCTCCTTTTACCTGAAGGCTTATGAATTCAACATTGATAAAGGTTTTATCCTGAAGGAGCTCCGCACCCTTGAAAAAATGGGGCAAACTTATTCTGAGCTTGGCGATTATGACCAGGCCCTCCATTATTATCAAAAGGCCATTGATCTGATTGAAGCCGGTCATCAAACCCCTACATCTTATGAGATCTTCAGAGAAGTGAGCAAAGTATATAGCACGCTAGGAGCGTATGAAACTGCTCTGGAATATGGCCGCCAATACAGTGAGCATCTGGAGCAATTCATTGCTCAGCAAAAAGAAATTGAGGAATTGGACAAAAGGTATAACATTCAACTCCTTACAGACAGGTACTTTGACTTGCTGGCTGCCAATACTGAAAAACAGGAAACTGAGCGGATGGCCAAATTCGGGATTGCAGGTAGCAGCCTTTTCTTCCTCGCACTGTTACTTATAGTGCTTTATCGCAACCACCGGGTGAAAAGGGAAATAGAAAATCAACTCAAATCGATTGAGTTGCTATCAGAAGTCTAAATTCAATTTGTTTCTCAACACTTCCAGAATCTTATCCTGCTTCACATACAGTGCCGCAATCTTTTCCTTCTGTTTCATGTTTTCAGACAACAGCGTGCCGATCAACTCCGACAATTCCTCAAGGGATGGACTCAGACCAATTTCTTCTCTCAGTGAACTCACGAGTGACACAATGCGGTCTTCGATGCTGGCATATCCGGTATCAAGGGCAAAGTTGTTTTCTTTCTCCTTCCAGATTTCTCCCTCACCCTTCAGCAACCAATTGGCATTGATTGCTTCATATGCCATCAAAATTTTCTGTAATACGTCGAAACTGGGTTTGCTTCTTCTTCCTTTGATGATGTTGTAGATCACAGGACTTTTCACACCGATATTGTCTGCAAAAGAATTGGGATTCGTATGCAGCTCTCCAATTAAATCTGATATGCGATCATTAATTGCCATATGATACACCAAAAATAAGCAAGTTCTTTTGAAAAAAAGAAGGGTTACTTTTCGTAACCCTCCCTCATTAAGAACCAGCTATGGAAAATAGATACTCACTATCTATGATGCTAATTTACTATCATTTGATAGTACTCCAAAGAAAAATTGATCTTTTTTTTATCGAAAGTTATATCAATTGATAAAAAAAGGCCGCACATGACGTGCAGCCTTATTTTCCACCGCTGATTCCTTAATGAGAATCGAATTCAAAGTAACGGATTTTCACAAAATTTCAAAGGCACCTCCGTTAATAATTATTTCAAACTGGCCATCGAGGTGAAACAAATGATCATTTTTATTAATTACTTTGTGATCCATGAGCCGCAATAATGTGAAAAAAAACATCGTCCTCAGAAGAAGGGTCTTTCTGGTATTGGCGTTGCTTTCTGTTCTTCTCCTCCTTCATTATTTCCTCTTTGTATACGGCTCATCCTTATCCGGAGAGATTCTCAAAAAAATTGTTCTCGAGCAAAGCCAGGACACCTACGAGTTGGACTATGATAAGCTGGACATCTCCCTGTTGGACAAACGACTGGACATCATCAATCTTACCCTGCTCCCCAACGCAGAGAAGTCGCCTGATAGCCTGAGACATCTCTACGAAGTGCGTGTCCCTGATTTATCCATCACGCTGAAATCCATCCTCGGTATTTACACCCGAAAAGAGTTGCTGTTTAAGAACATAGCCATCACAGATCCGGCCATCAAGATGATTAAGGTCAATCCCGGGAAAAAACGAGAAACCTTTTCGATGGAAACAGGTGACCTCTATCAGCTCATCAATAGTTACCTTTTGAAGTTTTCCATTGACAGCCTGGGGGTGAAAAGTGGATCAGTTCGCTATCAATCCAACATGCGCGACAACTTTGGAATTTTGCTAAACGACATTGATTTTCAGGTTCAGAGCCTGATGATTGATTCCACCAGAAGCAAAAACTTCTTCTTCACTGAAAACATCAACCTGATTTTAACCAATCAACATTTCAATCTGGCAGACAGCCTGCATTACATTGCATTTGACCAATTTTCGCTCTCTACCAAGTCACAGAACATTCTCTTTAAGAACCTAAGGCTCAAAGAGCGAACGGATCGTCCGGACACAGAGATCAAAGGCCTCAACCATTACAACATTGAATTTCCGGAACTCAACTTTCGTGGGCTCAACTTCCCCAAAGCTTATCGGGACAACGAGCTCTTTCTGGATTCTGTGCGAATCGTTAATCCTTCCATATCCATCCGTAAAACCGGGCTTTCGGCATCAGGTAATGACATTCCAAGCTTGATTTATTCTATTTTCAATAAAATCAAAATTGGTAAACTCTACATTGATGATGCGGTGACAAGCATCAATATGGAAGTCGGCCATAGCAATCGCACCATCAAATCCGGCAACAGTACCCTGGTGATAGAAGAATTCATCCTTGACTCTACCAATGTTTTCGGGCAAAACCATACTTTTTTCTCCTCTTTGCAAATGATCTCCCGAGATCACTCTTTCTTAATGCCCGACAGCAGTCACTTTATCAGCTTTAAAGACCTACATGTTTCCACCAGAGACTCCACCTTGCGCGTAGAAGGCATTTCCATCATTCCTCTGAGGGATCAGGAAATTCTCCCTTATTGGGTAAATGCCAACATACCGACTCTTGCCCTCACCGGACTCGACTTTAATCAATTCTCGACCGGGGGCGTTTTACTCCTCAGGTCTGCCAAAATAGAAAGTCCCGAAATCAGGCTAAACATTAACCCTACAATAGAAAAAAATCAAACGCCTGAGCGGGCCGGTTTCATCAAGCAGTTGATCGCCAAAACCCTTGAAATCCCACAAGCCGCTGTCCATATTACCAGCGGTGATCAAAAGTGGGAAGCGGATGAGCTCAACATCGGTCTATCGGATATCAACCTTCTGCCAGAGTCAGTCAGGAACCTGCACCTGCTGGACCACATGAGAATCGATCGTCTCCAGTCCGGCCGCATGCAGTTTTCCCACCGGGACTTTGCACTGTCTGTGACTAAATCGGCGGTCAGCGAAAATCGAAAAAACATCACCCTTTCAGGGGTATATTATAAGGCTACCGCAAGTGCGTACCCGTTGAAGGTTCATGAAGCATCCCTCTCCGGATTCGACCTGTTTGCCTTCACTGAAAAAAGAGCAATTATTTTCAAAACCCTGAGCCTTACCAAGCCTCTTATTGAAATAGACATAGCCCGGGGACCAAGGGATAATGATTTTTCGCAACTGGAACACCTGGCATTCAGCAAGTTTTCTGTGATCGGTGGATCTTTAAAAGTACATAACGGACCCAGGGAAATTTCACATGCCCATGGGGTGACAGGTAGCCTCAACAAGTTCAGGTTTGATTCTCTTACCGAAGAGTATTCGTTTGGAATTGGTCTCACCATTGACTCGGCTGATCACCTCTTTGCTGACTGGAACCATCGCATTCAGGGCACAAATCTCAAACTTTCTCAATCCGGTACCACCATTGATGCAGATTTGGTGAAACTACTCCCAGTAGAGGCCCTGCAGGAAACCACTCAGCATGTAGAAGGTCGTCAACTGCATTTGGAGGGGATTGACTTTCAGAAACTCATCAACAACAAACAACTGCATTTCTCCAGGGGAGCAATCAAAGACAGTGACCTGAACCTCAAAATCCCCACATTGTCACCTGATGATCGACCAACAGCTGATCAACAGGTGAAATTTGAATCTTTTCTCTTCACGAATGGGAAGCTCCAGCTGGTCCTTCCCGATGGCCAGCTTTCCGTTTCGGTTCCGCAGTTTGACCTTTTGATCGAAGATATGAGCCTTGATTCGGAAAGCAAACCACTTTTTGCGAGAAACTATGACTTGAAATCCCACAGTGCCACCATCTCAATCCCGCAGCTAGAAGATGACATCCAAATGGAGTCCATTGTCCTGCAAACAGCAACCGGATATTTCAGTTGTTCTGATCTCCACCTCGGACAATCCAACTCCTTTACGGCCTCCATCCCTGATTTGAAACTTACCGGACTGGATATCAATGAGTTAATTCAGAAAAAGGTCATTGACATTGACACCTTAGCACTGACCTCTCCCACCCTTACTTTAGGGAAATTTGCGGACGAAAATAATGTTCGGCTACCTGATACCCGAGTCAGGTTCACCAGGATCAGTGACGGATCTTTCGCACTGCACCACCCCAAAATAAGCCACCAGGACAGCCTTTATCTCCGTCATTTTGCACTGACAGTTGATCAACTCGATTACTCCTCCGACAAAGAGATCAAGCTATCCATCGACCTCTTTGCATCGATCACTTTCTCTGGAGAATCACTCGAATACACCTTGCCCGACAGCCTTTTCAGAGTGAAGATCAAAAATTACAGTTACGATCATCACTTGAAAAAAATCGACCTCAGAAATCTAAGATATGAGCCTATTTTTAACAGAGGTGAGTTTCAAAGTAAAATTGCCTATCAACAGGATTGGTTCAACGGCACTCTCACACACATGGAGTTGCTGGGTATCGAAATGGACTCACTTCTTTTCAGAGAAAAACTTCAGGCCCGTGTAGTCAATCTGAGGGGCCTGGACCTGGATACCCACCGCGACAAAAGGTTACCCAGAGAAGAAGGCCTTTATAAAGCGCTGCCACAAACGCTCTTAAGGTCCACATCTATGGGTGTGCGGATAGATACCATCAACATAAGCTCGTCCTACGTCTCGCATTCCGAATTCTCAGAAAATGGGGAGCTGCCGGGTATCATCTTCTTCAGAGACATCAGCGGTTCACTAACCAACCTCACCAACGACCCAACCAGAATTGCCAACCAGGGAGTGATGATTTTCAAAACCAGGGGCACGCTTATGAATAGCGGTGATTTCCTTTTTCAGGTGAAGTTTGATCTGGCCAGTGAGCTTGATCTGTACACCGCAAATGGTCGGGTAGGAAACATGGATTTGACAGAAATGAATCGATTTCTTGAAAACACCGCATTCGTACAGATCAGGGATGGAATGAGTAAATCGGTGACCTTTTCTTTTGAAGGGAATGAGGACTATGCTGTGGGTGAAATGCGCTTCTACTATGACGATCTCAAGCTTTCAGTTCTCAACCATGAAACCCTTCAGACCAAAGGGCTGGGTGTATCTATGAAATCCTTCTTTGCCAATACTTTTGTTGTCAACACCAGAAATCCGCACTTTCTGTTTGTCCGGGAAGGAGATATTTTCCATGAAAGAGACCAATCCAAATCGATCTTCAATTACTGGGGAAAGGCCATGCTAAGCGGAGTAGTCAGCAGCATTGGTGCCACCAATAACAAGAAGGAAATCAGGCAAAAGAATGAAGAAATCCGTGAGGAACTGGAGAAAAGTAAGGACTAGTGGCTAACCCTCGAAACCGATCTTTTTATGTGTGCCGTCGCAGAACGGTTTGTTGGAAGATTCTCCGCAGCGACAAAAAGCGGTCACCTTGTTCTTAATGGCCTCAGTGCCATCTGTCATCTTCACTTTCAGGTTTCCATACACCATCAGGGGGCCATTGGGCGTTACCTCCACTATCTGTTCGTCAGTGATCACCTCCCGCTCTGCTGGCTTGCCGTCTGCATTGAGGTAATAGGACAAAGCTCCTGACGGGCATTTGCTCACTTGCTCCACTATCCGGTCAGTTGGAGCCCCCTGGGCGTTGATCCAGGGCCGCTCATTGGGATTAAAAACCTCCGAAAGGCCATGAAAACATTTTTCTGAATGAATGCATAGATCAGACTTCCAAACTACGGTTACTTCTCCGTTTGTATATTCTTTTGTTGCCATGGCATGAAGATAACCACTATCAAACAAAATTGTTCCTACTCGCCTCATCAATGACCCCATGATATGATGGATTTCTTTTTAAAAAGGCCACCACCAGGGGACACAGGGGAACGACCTTCAGGTGGTTTTGCACCGCAAAATCCAACGCCTCTTTCACCAATTGCTGCCCTACACCTTCATTCTGAATGGCTTCCGGAACCTCCGTGTGAACCAAATAAATTCTCTCAGAACCCTTGTTGTGCTTATACAGAAGCAGCGCAGTGTGACCCTTGTGCCTGAGTTCAAACTGGCTCTTTTCTCCATTCTGATACATCGGTTCAAAGGACATCTTTCCAATCGGATTTCTTGTTGAAAACAGACCTGGCAAATGGGCATAGGGGTATAATAGAAATGCCTTTCTCCCTGGCAAAGGTAACAGCTCGCTCTACCAGTCGGAGGCCAACACCCATCCCCCGCAACTTATCAGATACTTCTGTATGATCAATGATGATGCGGTCGTTGCCAGCCCACGAGTAGGTCATTTCCGCCAGGCGCTGGTCCTCTTGCTCTACATAAAAACTACCTTTATGGCCTGTCTCTTCCTGTTTTACTTCCATTACAATGTGTTCGCGGTTATGAGTTGATTCAGATAGTGCGGTGTTTCCAGATGACTAATCCCCTGATCTACCTCGGGAGTTCCATATTCCATCCGAACGGGTACAATCCCGGACCAGACGTTACTTTTTGAGGTATCCACTCCCACACCCCCGGTTCGGGTTTTGGCGAGGGACTTATTCGTAGATAGGGCCAGCACTGTGGTAACACTCAGCTCCTCCGGGGTAGGTTGAGGAAGGTCCTGCATCCTTCCGGGGATGTACTTATCCGTATAAGCACTCAACACCCGTGCTTTTTGCACCACATCCCGTACCTCCCTCACACCGGAGTAGAGAACGACAGAACGGTAATTGACAGAATGATTGAAAGCCGTGGGGGCCAAAACCAACGCATCACATAACATTATCGAAAGCGACACCTCAGGTGACTCAAGTAGTCTGGAAATAAAATGGCTCTTCACCGATCCATGAATGTACACTTCATCCTCCAACCTGCAAAATCCTGTGGGGATCTGGTGGGCCACGTGATCATCCGCATAGGCCACGGTACAAAACCTGGCTTCATCCAAAATCTGGTTAATCAGCTCTCTGTCTTCCGAAGTGCGATTGGGATACCTGGAAGTCCTTAAAGATTCTTTCATAAGTTAATTTCAAATTATTCGCTAAAAAACACCATATCCACACCTGATTTTCTCAGCGTGCTGGCCATTTGTATCACTTTGCTTCTACGGGATTTTCGCACATCGCGGATGTAAATTTTACAAATTCGATCCGGATTTGAAAACGCAACCGCCTGGTATATGTCCGGATCTTGCTGACCACTATCACCAATAAGTGTAAATCCAGCCTCCGGATACACCTTCATCAGGGTATCTATTTTCGACTTTTTATGTGAGTGAGAACCACCACCACTGCGAAAAAGATCCAGAATTCCACTCTTGATATCCTGAAGTAAAAATACCCCCCCTGGCAATTGCTTATCAGCCACAAAGCTTTCCAGAAAGTCATAGAGGTTCCATTCACTGCTACTCACGTAAAAAAACAGAAGGCCTGCTTTACTCTCACTTAGTGAATCATAAAAATCCTTTACCCCATCAAACGCACGGCGGCTTTGGTGATTCTTGGTCAGCAGCAGGTAGAGCTTCCGGGCCAGGCTGGTGGAGTGAGAAACCAAAATGGTATCATCAATATCGGAAACCACCACCTCCGAGGGCCTCTTCACCTCTAGTTTCAGGTACTCACTTTCTGTAGGGAAAGCAGCGAGCGCTACGGTCATCTCCAAAGTATTCACACCACTTGGCGTAGGCCATTCAAATTGAAAAAAGCCTTTTCTATCGGTGATCACTTCCAGAGTCTCTCCACCATATTTAAGAAAAACTTTCTCGCCGGCCAATGGTTTTACTTGATACCGACGATACATCTCCAGGGCATTCTTGAACGGGTTTTTCGTTGGCCGATCGCGTTGACGAGACGGGCTTCTCAAAACATGCCCCACCACGATAGTGAGATGGTCACTTGCAAAACTTTGGTAAACTTTTAAGAAGGGGACTGAACTGCGCATGAAGAATCAATTACTCTAAACATGAAAGATGAAAAAGCACCTTTTTGTTATCAATCCTGTCTCCGGATCAGGCAATGCAGATGAATTACTTCGGGAAATAGCCGAGCATTTCTCGACACCCCACACGCCATTCCAAATACTTCAAACCACCGGAAGTAACGACATGGCTACGATCAAAGGTGTACTGGATTCCTATGGTCCGGATATAGTGGTAGTGGCCGGAGGTGATGGTACCATTAACATGGTGGCGCCATTACTCCTCTCCACGGGCATACCACTTGGCATTATTCCATCAGGATCAGCCAACGGACTGGCGAGAGAGTTTGGTATCTCCATGAACAATGCCCTGCAAAACATCCTGCATCAACACACCAGTCTATTGGATGTGGTATTAATCAACGACAGGTACTTCATGCTGCATATGGCAGATCTGGGGCTCAATGCCTCTCTGGTCAGGCGCTATGAAGAAGAAAACCGAAGCGGTTTTATGGGGTATGCCATTAGCGCATTGCAGGAGCTCCCTACGCTTGATCGTCATTTTGAGGTAACAATTACCTCTGAAAACAGTGAAAAACACTTTGAAACAAACTTTCTGGTGATTGCCAATACCAGAATGTACGGCACGGGGTATGAAATAAACCCGACAGGTCAATTTAATGATCATCAAGCAGAGCTCTGCGTGATGAAGCCGCTTTCAGCAGAGCTCATAATCAACAACCTCTTCCTTCAAAACCAGCCTGATAAGAACTCTGATCTTTTTGAGATTCATTCCTATCAGGAAGTGAAGATCAAAGCAAACACACCGGTTGATTTCCAGTCGGATGGAGAATACATTGGTGAGCTTACAGACCTTCACATCCGGGTGCTACCCGACCAGCTCAAGATCATCAGGCCTGATCAATCCTGAATGTTTAGTGTCCAGGTAATGTCAACATCAGATTCGCCATCTGTGGACTCCGAGGTAGTTGACTTTATTCCGGGCTGATGCTTCAGCATCACTCGAAACGTACCTGACCCTGCCTCTCCGGTAATCCATGCGGTAATTAAACCAACCGGAAGGTTATTAACATCCTTGTCCAGGTAATTGACCACATCTGCTCGGCTATCTACGTTACCATTTCCCGCCGGGCTATTAAAAATCCCCTCTGAGAAGCCAAAAAAGAACAAATGCTCATCCCCCTCAGCTTCTACCTCCTCGGTAATATCTTCATTGCTGATGGTATTTTCCAGCTTAATGAACAACTCATATTCTGTCCCCTTGGCCAACACAACAGGTCCTGAAGGGGCGATATCTTCCGGTCCGTCTCCGTCCGGATCCAGCGCCGTGACCACCACGGGAGCTCCCTCCGCCGGAGAAAAAATGAGTTGTACTTTGGTAATAATTTCTTCTTCATTCTCAGCATCCGGCACATCCTTGTCAGAGCATCCGGTTGTCAATATGACGGGAATAAGAAAGGCACAGGCAATGAACCAATTGTTTTTAAACATAGCTTTTTCGATTAATTTACTTAGGCAATAATATTGCGCATTTCGGATAAATGCAACTTTATTGCATAAATTAAATTCGATACCTGAGAGACAATTGGACATTTCTGCCTGTCTGGTCAGCGAAGTACCGAAGCCTGTCGGTATACACCCTGTATCGCCTGTTCAGTAAGTTGGTGACACGTACACTCCACTCCCATTTTCCCACAGCTGCGCTCCAGGAAAGGTTGGCCAGGAAATAACCATCAGGGGCTGCCATGAAATCAAACATTTCGTTATTCCGGGCGAAAAGGTCCTGGCCCTCAGATTCGGCCTCCAATATTTCCCGCACAGTAATTACCCTCGGTTCCTGAAAATACCTGAAAACATAAGCCAACCCCAAAGTCACTCTAGAACTGGAAAGAAAATCAGACTTCCTATGATAATCCAATCCTGCATCAACCCTGGCAGGGGGAATATTGATAAACGTTTCCTGCTCCTTCAAATTCATGGCCCAAACATAACTGGCCTTAGTTTCTAACTTCCAATACTGAGTCAGCTCCAGTCGATAAGCGGCATCTAATCCCCAAAACAGCGCATCTCCCTGGTCGTAGATAAAATACGGAAAGGCGCCCCGTACCGTATTGGTGATGCCGGCCGGTCGGGTATATATATAGTTTCGGATCATATTGGCATAGGCGGTGAGCTCCCAGTGATTCCCATCCCCTTCTCCTTCCAGGGTATTGATCCACTTAATGCCTACTTCGGGATTCACATACTTATCCTCTTCAGACAATACCCCACTGACGGATATCTGCCCCTCTTCATCATAGGCATATCGCCACAGACCATACTCTATCGAGGCCTGGTGCTTTCCGAATATGTACAATTCTGAAACATTCGGTGGCCTCCAGGCCAGACCAAGGTTCGACCTGAAACTTAGGCGGTCTTTAAAGACCTGTTTCAAGCCAGCGGAACCTGTCAGCTGCGAGTACGTCAGCTCATTGGAGTAAATTTCATTACTGGGTGCCCGCCCGCGCACCGAATTATATTGAAAATCATACCTGAGTCCCAACTCATAAGTGGTGTTGCCGGCCAGCAAACGTTCCACTGCAAAAAATCCTGCCCGCAAAACATTGTAATTAGGCACAAAAGGGACGGTATTGGTGCCCGGAACATTGTTGTTATCCTGATAAAGCCATTGCAAACCCATGTTTCCATTCACTCTGCCAAGGTCAGGGTGGTTCCAGTCTACATCAAACGTTTGAGTAGCCAATTTCAGATCTACAGATGGGATCTCGTTATTGGTACCCTTGCGTACGTCATATTCCTGACGGTGATTGAGCTGATAAGCATATTGGAAAGAAATATCCTGATTGTCCCAGACATAGATCCCTTTGAGTTTCATCAAATCGTGCGTCACCTCCTGCCTTGGGTTATTGAGGTCGTATGAAAACGGACCGGTGCCCGGAGGAATCTCGCTCTCCATGGCATTGGCCAAATCCTCGAGGCTTCCATTGACTGACCCCCTGAGAATTCCCAGGTTCTGGTAGAAGTGGCTATAATAGCCCTCCAGATCAAAGCTATGTCTGTGATATCGCAATGACGATGTGTAGCTGTATTCCTGCTTACCCGTATTTGTCAATACATAATCAGGAGATTGCAGGTCGCCCTGTCCCACCATGGCTCCACTCACACCCACTACCAGGTTATCACTTCCGTAACTCAGTTGTAGATCTGCTTCTCCTGAGCTGCCATTACTCTTGGCGACCACTCCCGCCGTACCTTCCAAACCCGCACCCAGTTCCAGTTTGGGGGGATTGATAAGGATCACACCACCCAGCGCATCGGGGCCATATCGCACAGTTGCCGCCCCCTTCACTACCTCCACCGAACCTGCCAGTGAAGGGTCAATCTCCGGGGCATGTTCTATGCCCCAGTTCTGAAACTCGTGCCGTACCCCATTGTTAACAATCAGTACCCGGTTGCTGTGCAAGCCGTGTATGATCGGTTTCACCACATTTTGTCCGGTACTCATGGTGCTGATTCCTGTGATTCGCCCGGCCAACTCCCCCAAAGATTCTGACTGAGCGGCGCTGAACGCTTCATTAGAAAGCTTATCAATGCTTATGGTTTGTAAGCTCGACTGGTTATATACCCCCTCCACCACCACACTTTCAAGCAAGTGATCGTCTGATGCCAGCAAAATGGTGGGGTGGTCATGATAACTATCGTGATGGTGCCTGGCTTCCTTATACCCTATATGGGAGACCACCAGCGTGAATTCCTTCTGGCATAAGCCCTCAATCTTGAATATACCCTGGGCATCTGTAATGGCGCCTTTGCTTCGCTCCTCCTCCACGATGACAGTCACGTATGGAATAGGCTCACGGGTATCCAGGTCCAGTACCAGACCCTGTATCTCATTTGCACATATGTCTTGAGCCCAGGAAGACAGATGAATCCCAAAAGCGAGAATAATTAACAACTTAAGCCTCACCGCAGGACTTGCATATGCCGTTCAAAATGAGATTTGCCTCCTGTATCTGGTAGCCTGGCAGGTCTATGACGGGCAAATGCTCCTCCACACACTCGATTTTCCCGCACTCATTACACTTGAAATGCATGTGATTGTGATGATGGTGGTCGGAGCTACAGGTATCATAGCACACCCCGAAAGTGGCAAAACCACTGTCATCAGGAATTTTGTGTAAAACTCCGTTTTCCGTAAAGGAATTCAGTGTACGGTAAAGCGTTACCCGATCGTAAGTTGAAAATTTCTCTTCCAGATCCTTGAAGGAAAGGGCCTTCTTATGCGTAAGAAAGTGCTCCAGAACGTCCATCCTCGAGTCTGTGACCCGGAGTTTGTGATTTTTTAGAATTTGCTTGAGTTCACTATATTTCATTCTATTGCAAAAGTAAGTCTTATGCAATAGTGTTGCAAATTTTTAAATCAATAGTCATGGGCTTTGACAAACGATCGCTGGTACTTTTTTGACTGTTTCCCCTTTTTCTTGTCCAAATCTCTCGAATGCTGGAGATCCGTCCATGAATAGTTTTTGGCATTTGTGGCCGTGCAGGAACTAAGTGATGCCAAAATAGTCAGGCAAATGACTGCAATAAGTATACGTGTGAAAAATGACATAGCTGGTTTATTTATATAATAATAACAAGATTTTTTATACCTTTTTTAATACATCTCATCTCTAAAAAGTAACCTCACAAATAGAAAAAGGTATAGCCTCGTGGCTTTCCCGAATTAAAGAACATTTTTTTCAGGCATCCCTTTTAATGGAGGTAAAAAATTCTATATTTGCATCCTGATTTTGAGCAGGGAAGCAATTTCTAGTCAAGAAATCAGAGCAAAATAGTTCGGGGCGTAGCACAGTCCGGTAGTGTACCTGGTTTGGGACCAGGGGGTCGCAGGTTCGAATCCTGCCGCCCCGACGAACAAAAGCCCGCTGACGTAAAGTCAGCGGGCTTTTTGTTTATACGCGTGATTCTGCTGTTGAAAACATCACCAAAAGGCAGCGCAGTTGATGTGAAGATTTAACTGAATGCTTTGATACGCCGGAGACACGGTAACTACGTCCCCATCAAATTTCATAAATTCACGCTTTGGAAAATCCCCGGCCCAGGATACCGACAACCCGAGCTGTGAATTAAGTGTTTTAATCAACCCCAGACTAAACCTCCCGTTAATCCCAAAATCTTCCTCAATACGAAACTCGGGAGATAACTCGCTGGCACTGACCCATGCCTTGTCATTTTGTTTGGTGCTGAATGAAGGGAAAGCCGAGAAAGAAAGCTGAAAACCGGAACCAACATCCGCCCGAATAACCACAGGAAATTGAAGTCTGAGGAGATTCTGATTCACATCACGGATTTCTCCAGACGCTATATCCCACTCACCTTTATCGGTGTTCCAGAAGAAACGACCCCTTAAAAAAATATACTTACCTCCGGTTTGCTGCACTTCCACCCCGGCCAGGAACGTAAACACACCGTGCCCCAGCGCTCTACCCACTAACACTCCCAGGCTCTTCGAGCTGACACCCGCACCTTCTGATAGGATGTAAGTCCTGTTCTCTGCCCCTTTGATAAAGGTCTCCTCTATCTCCGACCAGCCCATGCCAGCTCCACCTGAAAGCTCCACAGAAAAACCAGAATTCTGAGCCCATGCTCCAGTAAAGACAGTGATCATGAAATAAACCAAAACAGTCAGCACTCCTTTATTTATCATACCAAATCAATCTATAGCCAAGGTTTAGCTCCACGTATTCAGATTCGGAAAATTTGACCGATCGAATTCCAATTCCAAAAATAAAATCCTGTATATGATACTTGACTCCCACGTGCTGATAAAATCTGATCACGCTTTGGATCTTTTCCTGATCGATAATCCTGTAGCCAGGTTGGATTAATATGGAGAAATCATGCATCACCCACTCCAATGAACCAAATATGCCCACTTGAATTTTTTCGCTCTGGGGGACTTCCAATTTCTTCCAGCTACCATTCTGAAGTTGCTCCAGTCTGGCATTGGCTGATCCATTACTCATCAGATCAATTCCCCCACCCCATTTTATTAAGTAGCCAGATTGACGCTGAAAAGCGACTGATAAGTTGTAAAAACGATAATTCTTACTAACAAAAGCCCCCTTTTCATCCAGCTCAAAGTAGCCAAAAGTTTGTTGCCTTACACCAGTTCCAAAAGTAAAATACAATTCATTGCGTTTGTCAAATTCCAGAATTTCCCCCATTGTACGGGTGGCCAAACTTTGATAGTCCTGAAAATGATACCGCACACCCAATGAACCTGTAAACAGATTGACTCCTCTGTTGGGCGCTGACCGGTGGCCATTGGAGAAATGCGAAGATCCCAGCTCAAAATTCAGCGTGGTACTGCGGAGCAGGTTGTATTCCAGCAAAATACCTGAGTTGATGTATAAGTTTCGTGACGATCCAATAAAATTATTCTCTCGATTTAGGAGAGGGTGTTCCGGGTTCCAATTGAGAGATAGCCCCAAGCCAAACCTGTACTTGATGGAAAACTTTTCGTTTCGAACAAATGGCGCATCCAGAAAGGAATACAAAGCGAATGGGCTGCCGAGCTTCCTGTTTTTCGGAAACCTGAAGGAACTATATCCAAAACCAAAGGCCGGATAATGTAATAACTGATTTTCAGCATTGGCCTTTCTTGTCTGCCAGCCAAGCTCACCTTTGAACCCTACACACGAATGAAATGTGGTGCTTTGATGTCTACCAAATGTCAGAAAAAAACCAGGACTTGATTGACTATATACCTTACCCGCAAAACAGAGTATAAAAAAAGCCAAGAATAAGTGCACCTTCCTAGAATTCATCTCTCAGTTGATAGAACCTCAAACAAGCAAATCTATTGAACTGACGGGTATTTGTGAGCCTTTACACACAAAGAAATCTAAAAGAGCAGGCACATGATGATCGGAGATAAAGCGACGAACACAAAACAAACAGGAGAGATGATCTTATGATCCCTTCCTTCTTGAGAGAACTAATATTTAGCCCAAAAAACTGCCCATCTTCGATTCATTTCCGTTAACTTAAACCAACGCCAATCAAACCCTTTTCACAATGTCAGGTAAGGTTTTTCAATACGTCGGTACACTTATTTTTCTTCTGAGTGTCTTGTTTGTAGCAGGGCTTTTCACACAGACCAACCCGGATCACCCTTCATTGAATGAGACATCCGCGGAACCAGACCTCTATCTCAGCAATGTACGCCACTATGCTAAAGAAGAGCTGGCAGAACGGAGCCTTTACCACCTCGATAAAGCCATTGAATCGATCAAAAAAATCGAAACGGATATAGATGTGAACAGCCAACAAAAAGTAGATGAAGCCATCGTTCACCTGGAAATGATCTACGAAGAAATTGCCAGAGACTCCCTGGTTTCGTCAGATCTCAACAAGGCTTTTGAATTTGCTCTGAATGCCCTCACACTTGCTGAACTTCGCATTTCAGAACGCTATGCTGAAAGTAACCGTCCTGATCAGGCTAAGGTAGCGCTCAAATATGCACAAATGCATCTGAAGAGTGCCTCTCAGTATTCCGACCTTCCCAACATGGATCTGGAGCGGCACATTTATTACGAAATTGATTCCTTGATTCTTTCAGAATCCATGGCCTCCGTGCTTGTAGCTGAAAAAATTGATCATTTCATCTCTGAAATGGACAGCCTGATACGGGATTAATATTTGAGATTAAAGCATTCTTTGCAAGTGGCCTTATAACCAAAAAGAAATGGCCTTCCTCCACGTACTGCCAAAGGTATTTCCCTGGGGTACAGCTCAAATTTGATATTCTTTTTCTGTATATGGTCATCCAGGCTGGAGCCCAATGCCAGAACAGTTAAAGACTCATGGGTTTCATACCACACTTTCGTCAGTATTTTCGCAAGCATACCACAGGTGAGCACCACCACTGCTCCCTCGGGGAATTCCATGTTTTTATATTTATCGTATTCCAAATAAGAATTACGAAAGGGCACCTCGATTACCCTGGCTGGATCTAAAGTAACCCCAATGTGGGCAAAAAAGGATAGGTCCTGGTACTCATTGGTAAAGAAGTATACTTCCCGGCCTTTGAGAGCTTCCAGTAGTCGTGGCATTAAGGCCAAATTGTGATGAATAGCCATGGCCTGTACTTTGTACTCATAATCTCCGACTATTTTGTCTGCAAGTTTCCTCAGCCGCCGATGATGCACAGAACATGGCACACCCACAAAATATCCTTCTTTCTGAAAACGCATAGCTTCATATAACCTTCGCGCCAGGTCAGGATCATACTGCTGCTGCTTCCGACCATACCACTCATTGTGGTGGTTTTCTTTGAGGTAGTCCCTGATAAATGAAAGCTCACCATCATTATAATGCGCGAAACTCAAGGGCTTTCGTTCCTCCAGCCGCTTAACGATTCGCTCTGTGGCCTCCGTCACTTGGCTGGCCCTGTTCACCCTAAAGCGAAACAATTCACTGAACCTGTGGGTCCATTTGTTTTTCTTATTGACCTGAAAGAACAGCTTCCGTGTCTCCCTTCCTATCTCATTTTTGATAGAAGCATCCAGAGAACCCACCGAGTCGGATTGTGGCTCGGTAATCAAAAATGCGGGCCTTTTTTTGGTGATTACCTGATAGTAAGAGCCATTGTCAGTTAGCACATTCAGCGGGTGCTGCAAAGCAACCTCCAGGTTATGGTCTTTCAGCACCCTCCTCTCCTGATTTTGATACAAAAGCTCATACATCCAGCCCCGTGTCAGTTTTGGCTTGGACGAGCGCTGAGTGACTGCAAAAAACTCTTGCTCATGATCCAAAACCAAGTCCTCATCTAGGGTAAAACACCCATTATAAGAGTCTGCATAGAATCGATTCATGATCACATTCAAAGAAGTCTCATCAGGATACCTGCCTGCTGCACTTTGCAAAAGGTTGGCGAGACCTTTCGAAGGCCCACAGAAAGCAGAGGTATCGATAAAATTATATCGTTTATAGGGCCTTGGGTAGTGCTTCCAATAGAAGTAATAGAGGTTCGGGTTGTCAAACCGGAGGTGTGAAGAAGCGGGAAAAAGCACACTATTTTTTGATACCTGATCAAGCTTTGCTGCAAAATTGGCACTTAAGAAAACCCGAGTAGTATCCCACAAAACGAGGACATTTGAATCAAGGCCTATTAACTCTCTGATAAGGGTAGGGAGTTTTTCATGCTTTTCTAACACCGAATCTACCCACCTGAAGTCAAAGCCTTTGTCCACAAACTGTGCCTCAAGTTGCTGATTTGCGCCTTCACGGCTTTTAAAACCAATTATTACCAATTTATCTTCTGCCATACCGGAACCAATCATCTGTAACAAAGCTAGTATGAAAGCAATAACTAAGAACCAGATTCTTTCATTCAGGAGCCTTTTTCATGATCTTTGAAAAAACAAAAGTCAATACATGAGCAAAGTCACTGAGATCATTAGGTATGTCAAATTAATCCTGTTTCCCGGGCTTTTCATTCCTAAAAAGAAAAAAGAAGGTGAGGATCATGGTATAGTTTTCTCATTCACCACACTACCCAGTCGCATCCAAAACATCAAACCGACAGTGGCATCGCTATTTGATCAAAAAGTGCGGCCAGACAAGGTTATTCTGAATATCCCTAGATTTTCCAAACGTGAACAACGGGTTTATAAAATCCCACACTTTCTTAAAACGTGTCCCTACATTCAGATCAATGAGATTGAACATGACCTGGGGCCGGCCACCAAACTGCTGCCTACATTGAAACTGCTAAAAGATACAGAAACGCTAATCGTCGTAGGTGATGATGATGAAATCTATCCCCGTAAACTCTTTGACAACTATTTAAACCACCAATTCGGCTTCAAGGACTCCGTAATGGCCCTCGTCGGGTGGAATGCTCCACGGGATTTTAACCATTCTCACAAAGAGATCCGATATGGAGCTATCGGAAGCATTCCGAAGACCGCTTCCAAAGTTGAAGAACCGACTCAGGTAGATTGTGTTCAGGGGGCCTCTACATTTGCCGTGAAGTCAGTCTTTTTTACCGAAAATGTCTTCTCATATGATAAAGCACCCAAAGAGGCATTTTTTGTAGATGACATCTGGGTGAGTGGTCACCTGGCTCAAAACAATATTCCTATTTATGTAATCCCGGCCACGTTTCGATATGCCAGAATGAAAGTGCCTTCACACCTTTTGTTTAGTGAGACCCTCCACCGAAAAGAAAACAAATCGGGCGATAATAACTCGACCATTTACCGGCATTTCCAGGAGGAGTGGTTTTCATTCAAGAGATAGTGCTCCCAAACATTTACTAACATTGCATTTCGCATGAGCAAAAAAGCTACACAGATACCCAATCACTTCCATTTTATTTGGATGGGCCCCAAAGAACCATTCTTTCTGATTGTAGCTATCCAATCTGTTTTGCTACGATGCAAAGGTGCAAAGGTCACACTTTGGGTAGATCAGGATAACAATCCCTCGCCAGAAATTGATACACTGAAAAAAAATAAGCATTTTTCGATTCGTAAAATTGACCTCCGCCACTTTGTAGATCAGATAGAAGATGAAACGGTTAAGAAAGTCATCACCGATAACTTCGACATTGTAGGGGTAAAAAGTAACACGGCTAAAAAACAACCTACAAAACCAGTGGAGCGGTCACGTTCAAACCTCCTTCGATATTTGATTTTGTATCTGCACGGTGGGGTATATTTAGATGCCGACACCATCGTATTAAAAGACCTGAAGCCTCTACTAGATGCCAACTCTGGCTTTATTGGCAAGGAAAATGCCGCCTGGCCCATCGCTAAAAGAGAACAACTGTTTCATCGAATCTTTTGGGGCCCGATTTTAGAAATCGTAAGGTTTATTGCGATTCAATTGCCTTTTGGGTATCGATTAAATCCACTTTATGCTTTCTTAAGCTCAGCATCAGAGAACAATGCTGTCCTTGGATTTACTGCCAAGCACAATTACCTTTTTGAGTGTTTCGACTACATCTCAAAAATGGACAAAAATGAAATTATCAAGTCTTTAAGGCTTGGGCCTTTTCTCCTTCAGCGTGTATCCAGGACATATGTTAAGGGCGACCTAAATACTTATGCCCCGAGGTACTTCTATCCCTACGGCCCGCTGATATCAGAGCATTTTTTCAAAAAGCGCAAAAACGTAAGACCTGTAGCTGAATATATGATCGATGATGACACCTATGTTATTCATTGGGGTGCTTCCTCAAAATTTTTAAACGAATTTGGAAAGCAAGATATATTGAAGAGAGCAACGGAAAGCGTTTTTACCTATCTCGAAAGCGAGGTAATCAAGGCTAATAGTGCAAGTGAAGCATAAAAATGTATTACTACCAATTCACTCTGACTTAAAGCTCAAGTTTTTAACTTTGCCGCTTATTTAGATTTGAAAATCATATGAAGGTCATTCTAATACTGTTTAAGTCCTCACCCTGGAGATTCTTGATCGCCACGCTCGTCAGTTTCATTTCCGGATCTGCTCTTGCCGCTGTGATTTACATTCTCAATCAGGCCATCAAAACCCAGATGGCCGAACCCGAAGTGCTCATTGCTCAATTTTTATCTGTCCTGGTGGTCTATGTGGTTACCGGAATACTTGGAGCATACCTGATCACCCTCCTAGGGCAGACGGCTATTCAGAATATGAGACTCACCCTAAGTAATAAAATTTTAGAGGCTTCCTTTCATAAACTAGAATATGAGACCAAGCGCCTGTTTACTATCCTGACAGATGATATCAATACCATTTCAGTAGTGATAGTGAAACTTCCTTCTATGCTCACTGCATTCACCACAGTCTTAGGTTGCTTTTCCTATATGCTGTTTATCTCCTGGCAGCTCTTTGGACTCTTTTTGATGATATTCCTACTAACATTCCTTTTGTACAGACTACCACTAAACGCGTATGGTGTCAGAATGCGGCAAAATAGGAACTTTCAGAACGAACTGTTTGGACATTTTGAGGGCCTGATTTACGGTTTGAAGGAACTGACCATGAACAAAAAGTTTCGAAACCTCTATACCAACCAGATAATACGCCCCATCACAGAGGCTCAGAAAGACCACCAGGTAAAAGGCAAAACGACCATAGAAGTATTCTCCCGGTGGGGTGAAGTGATATTATTCCTCGGGATAGGTGGAATTCTCATTCTGATTAGAGAAACAGGACTCACCACATACGAAGTAATGGTTAGTTTTCTCACAGTAACCATTTTCATCATTGCTCCCCTCACCAGACTCACCCGCGTCATTCCAGAATTCCAACGCCTGAACATTGCCATGGAGCAAATAGAAGGAATAGGGTTGGATTTAGACAATAACACACTTAAAGGCATTCTTTCCCCAAAATCCTTTGAACGGGTGGCTACAAAACCAATCATATCACTACAGAATGCCAGCTATAGCTACTACCAGCAGGATGAAGACAAAGTCTTCAAACTTGGGCCGGTCAACCTCGATATACAGCAGGGACAAATCACTTTTCTAATTGGTGGCAACGGAAGTGGTAAAAGTACCCTTGCTAAGGTTTTATGTGGACTTTACCCTCCGGAATCGGGTGTGGTGCAGCACTTTGGGAATACGGTCGATGAAGCCAACGTGGAGGACTTTCGCGATCAGTTCAGTGTGGTGTTTTCAGATTTTTATCTATTTGAGAGTGTGATTCATATTTCACAAGAAGTGATAGACAGCAAAGCTCAGGAATATCTGAAATTACTGGAACTGGACAAAAAGGTGAAAATAGTAGACCAGAAACTCACTACCACGAATCTTTCTACTGGTCAGCGGAAGCGTTTGGGTCTTTTGATATCCTACCTGGAAGACAAGCCTATCTACCTTTTTGATGAGTGGGCTGCCGGACTTGATCCACATTATAAAAAGATCTTTTATAAGAAACTATTGCCAGAACTCAAGGCCAGAGGTAAAACTGTTTTCGCCATCACCCACGACGAATCTTATTTTGATTGCGCGGATGAAGTGTTGATGCTCAAAGAAGGGCAACTGCTGGAGTCACATTTATTGCACGATCAGCTTATTGAGTTTTTCAATTGATCAGCTTAGGGTTTACTGACCTTACCTGAGTAAATATGCTATGGTCACCTTACCATAGACGTTTACCACATCATTTTTATAGATGTAGTTCCAGTTGAGCCGTTTGCCTAATGTCAGATCAGCCCCAAACACCAGGTCGTTGACAAACCGTACTGCTTTTAAGGTCATAGTATATTCTGTGTCAAATGGGCGCTTTCCGGTCGATCCGAACGTGTCAAATGCATAGTCGTCATTAAACCGTATCCGCTGAAAGCCGTAGCCTAAAAGACCTTTGGGGTAGTAGTAGCTGATGGTTAGGATATCTCCACTCCCACCGGGACCTATACCCGCACCGAGTACCTGGCCAAGATGAGTGTATCCCTGCCGTGCAAAATTGTGGGTATAGTAAATAGGAGTGGCCGGTCGGAGATTTTTCAGCCTCGGCCTGCCCAAATTGGTATGTTCATACATACCCTTGAAGGCACGACCATTGCCGATATCCATTGTTTTCACAAAGCCTATAGTATAGGCCCTGCTATGCTCGGGCTCTGTGAATATAGAACGAAGGTTGCTAAAATCATTTCTGGCCAACTCCAAATACGCCTCAAATCCAACCTCTTCAAAAGTCCACTTAAAATTCGCAGAGGTCATCTGGTCATAAAGATCATTTACTACACTTCCCGAGCTGAGCGTGTCAGTGTTGCTGGAGAAATCAGCAAATGACACCACCAGGTCGCTAAACTCGAAATCACGATCCTCTAAAGCACGATAATGGATCCTGGTCATTCCAAAAGAGAAACCCGGGAGAAACGATGGCTGCCAAAAAAGCCCGCCACCTTGAAAATAACGAAGGTTATTATCAGGGTTATGGTCAAAATAATCTGACTCTTTCATGACTCCCCAAATAGATCGAAATTCAAAATCACCGATTTTAGTCTCTATGGGTGTGTCGGTCCCAAAGTCAATATGGGGAAACATAGGCCCATTGTTGCTGAGCATGATTGGATTAACATTGGCCGGCCCCATAGTAATATTCTGTGTGGAAGCTCCTAAGGTTAGACCCTTCCAAACCAAACGAACCTCGGACTGTCCAAGGCTGAATTTGGTGATTGGATCTGGCCCATATCGCTGAATCCAGTCAATTCTACTACTAAACTGATAATTGTACAGGCTATCGTTGACTCCTCTGTTGACGCGCTCAAAATCTGCATTTTGAGCAAAAAAGACCACCGGCGCCAGCGTGTAATGGAGTATCCCATAGTGGCCCTTTACTCCAAAATTGACATCTGCATTAGCTCCCTTTCCTTTCCACACGGGGCCATCATTATAACCACGTGGATACTTAGAATTGACACTTACAGAAGTGACCACCGGCAATACATGAAAACTGCTTTTTGCATTCTTCTTTATCGTATAGACAGGAAACTGGTCACCCCATGGATTCCATTTCGGAAGACTATCGTGCTCATACAGCGATACCGAGCTCGTGTGAATCATTTTGTTCTTGCGAAATCCCTCATTTTGAAGCTCCAGTGTTTTATAGTAATCAACAAAATAAGTATCTGGATATAGAACCTGCCCCGTGCCAAGTAGTGCCACGAGTAAGCAGGATACGGAAAATGTAAACTTTATCTTCATAGGTTTCGCTGGTATTTTATTTTCGCTCTTAGTTGGTTGGGAATACTGAACATCCGATGTTGGCCTAACAATTTCCGAATGCCGGAACGATGATAAAGTAAATCATCAAGGTAATTTCCAAAACAGATGATGGAGTTAGGCTGATTGGACAGATTCAACTTGCTATCTGTTACAATCAAAACCACCTCTCGGTCGAGGTTATTAATGACTTCCACAAGTTGATCCGGCTTAGTATCTGATGCCACTACCAGACCTGTGTCCAGCCCCAATGCCGTGATGGTCTTGAGATTTTGGTCTCTCTTAATCACAAAACAAAGTTTTTTCTTTTTAAGAAAGCTAAGCACAAACGGAATGTCTTTTAATGAGTAAGTGTCCTCCTGCAAATCGATAGAAAACCTCTCCCCGGACACCATCCGACTCAGCAAAGCAGAATTAGCGGTTACCGTATCTTTTGCTCGGTTTATCACTATTGGAAATATCTCCTCAACCTTAACGGCTCCTTTGTTGAAAACATAGACAGTCAGGAGGGTGAAGAATGACCTTACATAAGCGACAAAACTCACCATGAGCGCTATCGGAAATCGAAGGCTATAGAAATCTAGTTTGGACTCACCCCTCAGCCTGGAAAGTATTTTTTGAAAACTCACATAAGTACCCGGCAGATGTATTACTAACGGATTGGTCGCGGTATAGGTATTTCGGTACCTCCCATCTTTAAAATCAAGATCTCTGTTTACCCGTTGGTTTCCAATCAGCGAAAGGCTTTTCACCAACCTTCTTTCAAATTTAAAGAGCAAATAACCATGCATCCAGGAAAGGGTTGGCCATCCCACTACTGCCATCCTTCCTCCTGAGCAGCCAAACAAATCCTGATCATGGTCCAGGCCAATACTGAAAGGTGCTTTCACAGTTCCCATTTTGATGTCGGCATATAACCGACTGTACAGCCCCTGATCACCACGATACCTTGTGATTGTCTCCGGCACAGAGAAATCAAGGCCATAGGACTCAGAAAGCAGGTCAAGCATGCTGCGCATAGCCCCTACATAACCTATCACCGAGCCTGCGTTAAGAAAATGATAAATAGTATCAGGTGTGCGGGGGTAGTACCTATAATAGAAAGCCGAAAAGCGCCCGTTCAAATAGAAATTAGCTTCGGCCGAAAACATGATATCCAAATCCTTTTTCTCAAACCGCTCTAAAATTTCAGACTCACTACCTTCCACTATAACATCGAAGGCATCCACAACCATAATTACATCTTCATCCGATACCCGATCAGAAGTCAGGTAGTCATACAAGAATTTAATCTTGTAAACATTCTGGATCCATTTAGCTCCATTTCCTATTACATCAAGTTTAAGTATATTCTTGTGGCACGACTCCTGCAACAATGACATTCTTTCATCAATCTTATCCGCAGGTGTGACTATTCTCAAAGCCATAAGCTATTCTTGACCGTTTATATTGATTGCGCAATTTCAATAATTTCCGGCAGAATATCTATACGCCACCCATGCAGTATAACCTCATCGTCGTATAATCATGGTTTAAATCTCAGTGATTTTTTATAAACTCTCATATAGGGCATATTACTTTGCATCAGCATATGTCAAGAACTAAAGAAATACTACGTTACATCAATATTTGCTTCTTCAATGGTGTTTTCACCCATCGGGCAAAGGATAATAAAAGTCGAGATCAGAAATTTTATTTCACACTTACCACTACCCCAGATAGACTTCCAAAGATCAAAGCAACACTTTTATCCCTAATGGATCAGACTGTTCTCCCGGAGGAGATCATCTTAAATCTCCCTTTAGAATCAATGAAAGGAAAGCCCTACGTACTCCCGCGCTTTCTCAATAAAATTGAAAAATTGAGGATTAATCGCGTACCGGTAGACCTTGGCCCAGGCACTAAACTCTTCCCTACTCTCAAGGATGAAAGAATCAAAGAAAACGACCTGATAGTAGTGGTAGATGACGATCAGGTATACCCTAAAAAGCTGCTGGAAACCTACAAAAATAACGTAGAGAAATTCCCAGACACTGCCCTTACGCTATGCGGGTGGAATGTGCCTCCAGGTATGGAGCATGGTAAGAAAAAAACCAAAAAAGGAGCTGGGATTAAATTCCAAGATCCCACCCCGAATGTCTCCGGCCCTATGAATATAGAGATCCTGCAAGGGGCCTCGTCATTCCTGGTCAGGAAATCCTTTTTTACCGAAGAAGTATTTGATTACTCAGCTGCCGCAAAGGGCGCATTGTTTGCGGATGATATTTGGTTCAGTGGCCACCTTGCAAAAAACAAAATCCCAAGAAAATTAATCATCGGTGATTTTGCCCTGTACCGTCTGCATTCCTTTAAACACATGGGCACCACTGGCCTTCGGTACTCTGTCAATGCGGATAATCAAAACAACAACGACCTCTATAAATACTTCGAGGCACACTGGAAAAATTTTGACTAAGCCCGGCCTAGGTAAATGCCAAGCTGCTTTTCAAAACAATTTTCCCAAGTCAAGCGCTCTGCATATGCTCTCGCATTTTCCCGCATATTGGCCGTTTTCATGAATGAAAATTCAATGACCGCTCTGGCCACCGCTTCGGGGGTTACTGCCTCTAGTATAACTCCGGCTCCCGACTGATCTATGTGCTCAAAAGCAGCACCTTCATTCGCTGCAATGAGCGGCAGTCCTGAACTCAGAGATTCAAGCAGTGAAAGCCCGAAAGTTTCCCATTTACTCAATGCAAACCCAAGGTCAGCACTGGCGTAATATCGGGCCATCTCTTCCTTGCCCTCTATAAAGCCCCGAAGCTCAACAAACTCGTATCTTTCACTGGCTTCCCTGGCCAAATGTTCATAAGGCCCCATCCCGGCTATGATCAACACAGGTTCATAATCCAGACCGTCGCACATTAGTGGGTAAGCTTCCAGTATGACATCCAACCCTTTCTCCTTGCTAAACCGGTGTGGAAAAAAAAGTAATAACCGCTCTTCATTTCCCTTTTTCAGCGCTGAGATTAACCTCTGATCCTTTCTCACGGGATGAAAAAGCTTTTCGTTCACTCCCAGAGGTAAAAAATGAACATTCTCAAGGCCATTTTTCTCCATCCTTTCCATGATCAGCCTGCTGGACACTATCACTCCGTCCATCTGATTGTAATTTTTCCGGGCATACTTCCAAGCCATTCGCTCACCCACTCCGGCCAAACCTGAGCCCAGGGGTTCGAGAAAACGCTTCACATAGGTCACCGGAAAATCAGCATGCCAAAACCCGTAGGTGCGGGCCTTCAATCCATGCTTTCGCACAATCTTTCTCACAATTCCAGGCATAAAATAAGGTGATCCCACTTCAATCACATCAGGATCAAGCCTCCTGAGTATGGGTTCCAAAGGTGCACTTCGGGTCAGGTAGCGATACTCCCAGTTGCCATATACTTTGGGAACTTCAAGGTGCTCTATAAAAGCATTCTCACCAATCTGCTCCGTCCATGTTTCACTGTCGTGCATCACAAACGAGTACTTAACATCCCGTCTGTTTTTGTAAAATTCCATCTTCTCTAAATGATACCGCCTCACACCACCCCCAGAGGGACTCCAAAAATTATTACAATCTACAATTGAGAACATGTGTCAGTCAAATTTGAATTAAGATGCCAAAGAATCACCCATTGACAGGCCGTGGCTTTTCAGCAAAATAAATGCATTTTTGCATACCAACGGCCGAAGAACATTTTCTTGGCCTTTGATCATTCAAAGTTTATAAATGCCCGATATCACCATTATTCAGTTGGCCACTCCAAACATAGACGGATACGCCCTTTACAGTGCCGCTTCAGCACGCCATTACGCCCTCGCACATGGATATCACCTTCAGATCCAGCGATCAAAAACACTGACAGACCTTCACATCAACTGGACGAAGATCGATATCCTCAAAACGGTATTGGCTAACGCTCCTCAGGGCCCTGAATCCTACGTGATTCTGCTGGATGCGGATACCGTGATCATGCGGCCAGACCGCACGATCAATTACTTTGTAAGTAAATACGGAAAATCCAATACTGCCATATACATGGCCGCAGATACACCTTTCTCCTTTAGCAGGAAAAAGAAGCCCAATGCTGGTTTTGTGATAGTGAAAAATGATGAGACCGGCCGCAAAATCATCGCTCGCTGGATTGATGCAGCCTATAACGACGGTAAGAAATACAATGATATTCATCCAAGAAATCAGCTGGTGTACTGGAACTGCGTGGAGCCTGAGTATGCAGAGCAACAGGTAGTTTTACCAAAAAGGTACTTTCACAAACCCCTTTGGTGGGTGCCCAAACCACTGAAGCAAAACCAGTTTCTTTACCACATTACCTCCTCCAATGTGGATTCCCGTACCGCCCAAATGAAAGCATTCTATGAGCAGGCATGCGGGGATCAGAAAAACCTTAAAGAAACCAAAGCACTGCTGGAGGGTGCCGGCGAAGGCTTACTCTCCCTCTGCTGAGTCAACCAGCTCCACATACGTTCCAAAAAGCTCACTGCACAGGCTTTCCCAGTTTTGAGACCTGGCATAATCCACTGCGGCTTCCCTCACACGATGATAATAAGCACTATCATCTACCAGCTTCACTATCTCATTGAAAAACTCCTCCTCCTGCTGCGGTTCCACCAATACGCCTGTCACACCGTGCTCAATGATGTCTTTGGGACCTCCCTCTGCAGCGGCCACCACCGGCAGACCTGAAGCCAGCGCCTCCAGTACCACGTTGCCAAAAGTCTCGGTGGTAGAAGGAAACACGAAAATGTCCGCTGAGGCATAAGCCCGTGATAAATCAAGTCCGGTGAGCTTACCTGTGAAAAGCGCCTCCGGCATATTTTTTTGAAGTTTAGCCCTGGTGGGGCCTTCTCCCGTGATGACCATTTTGATTTCCGGTCGCCTCTCCTGAAAAAGCTTATGGAGTCGAATCAAGGTCTTGGGCTCCTTTTCCTTGACCAACCGACTGACAAACAGCACCTTTTTACAACCCTCAGGTAGCTCAGGCCAAAGCCGAGCATCTCTATGTTCAGGGCTGAATCGCTCGGTATTCACGCCTCTTCCCCATATTTTCAGCTGGCGCGGATTCACACCTTTTCCCAGCAGGTATTGCTCCATGCTTTTGGTAGGTGCAAAAACCCTGGTGCTTCCCCTATAGAGCCAGAAAAGGCCATGCACGATGGGTTCTGTGATCTTCTCCACAAAAGGAATGTACCTGAGGTAATAATTGGCAAAACTGGGGAAGTGGGTATGGTAAATGGTGGTGACGGGAATTTGGTTTCGACGGGCATATTTCACTGCAAAGCCACCTAACCCGCTAGGCGAACTGAAATGTAAAATATCGGGACGGAAGTCATCAAGTATACCCGTAAGCTCCTTCATCCTGCCGGGCAATGCCAGCCGGTAATCCTTGTTGCTAAATGGAATATTGAGGTATGGGCATTGATATACAGGATACGCAAAATCCCCCACCGGAGGCTGTGGTGTAATAAATATCGGCTCGAATGAATCTTTTGGAATACGATTGATCACTTGATGCATGGTGATACTCACACCATCAAAGTCTTCCTTCATTACATCCAAAAAAAAAGCTATGCGTACCTTGGCCATCCTCCAATTGAGTTTTAGCAAAAGTAGTGTTTCTTTTCAGCCAACAAACATGGCTGCCTGATTAGAAAAAAGCTTAGTAAATAGTCCTTCAAGAGAATCTTTCATCAAAAATCCAAAACCCAACCGTACTTAACCAAAGGAATACTGAGAGAAAATCAAATATATCCCTCAAAATCATTACATTTTCACAACGAACAACCAGATTCATTGACAATCGCCTAAGCATTGGATGTAAAAGCCTTCTTTTCGTGAACACAATTAACTATTTGCCGTTTGAACATTTTCAATGATTTCTAGGTAGTTTTACAGATTAATTAGAAACCCTGAAATTCCGAAGATAGATTTTAATGAGTAGCATTCTAAAAAACAGATATCAGTCTTATCAGGAGCCACAAAAAGCAAAAGCACTAAATATCTATCCCTTCTTTAGAAACATTCAATCCGGACAAGATTCGGAAGTGATGGTAGAAGGAAAAAAAGTCCTGATGTTTGGCTCCAATAGTTACTTGGGACTCACTACCCACCCAAAGATCAAGGAAGCTGCCATCGCTGCCATTAAAAAATACGGCTCCAGCCTCTCAGGCTCGCGCTACATGAACGGCACCAGCGACATGCACACAGAGCTGGAAAGCCGCCTGGCTAAGTTTCTGAACAAAGAAGCTGTGGCGCTCTATAGTACAGGATTTCAGGTGAATATCGGGGTGTTGCCAACCATCGCCGGTAAGGGTGATTATCTTTTTCTTGACCGGTTGAATCATGCGTCTATTTTCGAGGGAGCAAAGCTCTCAGCAGCCCAGTCGGTGATCTTCCGGCACAACAACATGGAATCTCTGGAAAATAAACTAAGCAAGGTACCGAAGGATGCTTTCAAGTTTATAGTGGTAGATGGCATTTTCAGCATGGAGGGCGATATTGTGAAGCTTCCGGAAATTGTGAAGCTGGCTAAAAAATACAACGCAGCGGTGATGACCGACTGTGCCCATTCTATTGGCGTCATCGGCGAAAATGGAGCTGGTACATCCAATCACTTCGGACTCACGGACGATGTGGATATCATAGGCGGTACTTTGAGTAAATCTTTTGCTGCATTGGGTGGGTTTTGTGCTTCTGATGCAGACACGATCAACTACCTGAGGCACCACTCCAAGTCGATGATTTTCGCAGCGAGTATCACACCGCCCTCTATTGCCTCCGCGCTAGCGGCTTTGGACATTATGGAGACTGATGACTCCTACCGGTTGAGGTTATGGGACAATACACACTATACCTTAAAGGTAATGAACGAACTGGGCTTTGATACGGGTGCTTCTGAAACCCCGATCGTTCCAATTTTCATTCGGGACGATATGAAGGCTTACAAACTCACAAAAATGCTTTTTGATCGTGGAGTTTTTGTAAACCCAGTGGTTTCTCCTGGTGTTTCCCCTGAAGATTCCCTCATTCGATTTAGCATCATGTCGTCACATACACATGATCAGATTGACAAAGCAGCCGAAATCCTATACCAGGCCGCTAAAGAAGTCAACCTATTTGAAACAGCCTGACCGGTTACTGATGAAAATTCTCATCACAGGTGCCAACGGCTTTTTAGGAAGTCATCTGGTGGAGAAGTCTCTGAGCAAGGGGCACGACACCATTGCACTTGTAAGGAAAGATTCTGATCAGTCTAACCTGAATCATTTACAGGGATTTCAGGCCATTCCGGTAGATTACTCCAGCGTAGACTCTATCAAGAGTACATTGAATAACCTCCCCGGGTTTGATCTGGTTATTCACAATGCCGGAATGGTGAAAAGTTATACCTTCAGCGGGTACAAAAAAGTAAATATTGAACTTACTGAAAAGCTGCTGAAAGCATTGGAAGAATGCATACATTTCAATGACCAATTGAAATTTGCATACATCTCATCACTGGCCGCCATTGGGCCTGTTGGCCACAACGGGCCAGCATCCAATTATGGACGCAGTAAGCAAATTGCGGAGGGGATTGTACGCAAATCAAGGCTAAAATATTTGATCTTTAGGCCCACAGGGATCTACGGTTCCAGAGATGTTCAGTTTGTTCCGCTCATCAAAGCAGCCAAACTTGGCATTTATCCTTCGATGACTCCAAAACATCACAAAATGACTCTGATCAATGCAAGTGATGTGGCTGAGAATGTTATTGATTGTTCCATACGGCATGGCAATGAAATAATTCATCTGGAAGATGGCAACGTCTATGAACACCATCACCTGAAAGCGACACTAGAGAAAATTCTTTCCAAAAAGACACTTGATGTGCGGGTCAGTGGCCCAATCGTCAAATCCATATTATTTTTAAGCGATTTTGTAGACAAAATCCTGGGCAAAACTCCCAAACTTTCAAGAGAACATTATTCGGAAATATCACAGAACTGGGATTATGATTTTTCTGAAGAAAGAAACCGGATACCTCTCAAGATTCACTACTCTCTGGAGAAGGGGTTTAGAGAGGCGCTGGAATATTACCAGGCCAACAACTTAATTTGAAATCAATGAGTATTGAAATCAAGGAAATAACCAACAAAAAGGGACTCAGGGAATTCGTCAAGTTTCAGTGGAAACTCTATTCAGGAGTAGATCAGTTCGTCCCTCCTATGATGGAATTTGAGATGAGTACCTTCAATAAGGACAAGAATCCGGCATTCAGACATTCTCAAGCCAGATTTTGGATGGCCTATGATGGCGATAAGCCGGTAGGTCGTATTGCAGGCATTATACATGGTGAGGAGTCAAAAGAGTCAAAACACATTCGGTTTGGTTGGATAGATTTTATCGATGATCCTGAGGTGAGCAAAGCGTTAATCGGGTCAGTTGAAAAATGGGGTAAAGAAAATGGTCTCGTTAAAATTCATGGTCCGCTTGGCTTTACCGACCTTGATTTTGAAGGTACACTGGTAGATGGTTTCGGACAGCTGGCCACACAAGCCACCATGTATAATTATGCTTATTACAAAGACCATTTTGAGAAAATGGGGTTTGAAAAAGCGGCAGACTGGACAGAAAGTAGAATCAAAGTCCCACTGGGTGATAAGGAACTGGAAAAAGACCTGGAGAGAAAGGCTAACCTTGTAAGCAGCCGCTACGGGATGCATATTAAAGAGTTCAAGTCCGGAAAAGAAATACTAAAATACGCTCCTCAGGTCTTCGAAATGCTCAATTCTACCTACAGTCACCTTTATGGCTTTCATAAACTCGACGAAGAGCAGGTTAAGTACTTTATAGACCAATACTTTGGATTCGTACAGAAGGATTTTATTCTGATGGTAGTTGATGACAATGATGACGTGGTAGGGTTTGCCATTACCTTCCCTTCTCTTTCACGGGCCTTCAAAAAAGCCAGGGGACGGATGTTCCCTTTTGGTTTTCTTCATGTCCTAAAAGCATTCTACAAGAATGACACCCTGGATTTCTTCCTTATTGCGGCAAAAGAAGAATACCAAAAAAAAGGATTCAATGCATTATTATGGAAACGACTTTACTGGGCTTGCAACAAGCATAAAATCAAGCAAATCTTCTCCGGGCAGATGTTGGAGGACAACACCAGCGTGAATAACCTCTGGACCAAGTATGACTCTGCTATGGATGAGGAAATCAGGCGTAGGTGCTTCCAAAAAGCCATTGGTGGGGACGCTGCATAGGTATCCTGCTCCACTCTACTCATTCTATTATAAATTTGCACTTTTGTTTTAGTGGGGTACGCCTTCTTATTTGCCTTAATATTTTAAACACAGGTTTTGATTTTGAAGAATAGAGTAGTGATCACAGGGATGGGTGTAGTAGCACCAAATGCCCTGAACGTGGACGAATTTAGAAAGGCCCTACAAGAAGGGAAATCCGGAATTAAGCGATATGAAAACCTGGGTGAAATCAATTTCAAATGTCAGTTGGGGGGAAAACCTCCCGTCACTCAGGAGTATAAAGATGAACACCTCCCCCATTTTGTAGCTCAAAAAGTAAAAAACAATGCAGTAATATATGCCTGTCTTTCAGGCCTGGAAGCCTGGAAGGATGCCGGATTGGAAGTCAACCCGGGTGGGTATGACCGCAAAACCGGTATGCTCGTAGGCTCTGGAGCCTTGGGGCTGGACAGCTTTATAGAAACCAAAATCTACCCAATAGACCAAGGAAATCACCGCAAGTTGGGCTCCCGGTCAGTACCTGAGTCCATGAGCAGTGGTGCTGGTGCCTATCTCAATAGTATATTGGGGCTGAGAGGACGAATTTTCTCCAATAGCTCGGCATGCATCACTGGCAGTGAGGCGGTGTTGCAAGGCTTCGAAATGATCCAGTCTGGTAAGATGGAGCGTATGCTCTGTGCCAGCTCCGAAGGAGATGGCCGATACATCTGGGGTGGATTTGATGCCATGAGGGTGCTCTGTAGCGACTCTAACCACGAGCCAGAAAAAGGCTCTCGACCAATGAGTGCCAGCAGTTCGGGGTTTGTACCCAGTGGTGGATCCGGAGCCCTTGTACTGGAGACTTTGGAAGCCGCACAGGCACGAGGGGCAAAAATATATGCCGAAATCCTAGGTGGGGAAGTCAACTCTGGCGGACAGACCGATGGTGGTTCCATGACCGCTCAAAACCCACAAGCTGTGGTAGATTGTATCACCACAGCCTTGGAGCGGTCTGGCGTAACTCCCAAAGAAATTGACCTGATTGCAGGTCACCTTACTTCCACCAAGGGTGATCCACACGAAGTGATCAACTGGAGCAATGCCTTAAATTTACCAAAAGCCGATTTCCCTTATATGAACACCCCAAAGTCAATGATCGGACATTGTGTAGCAGGAGCAGGCTCCATTGAACTCGTAGCAAGTACACTGCAACTATCTGAGGGCTTCATTCACCCCAACCTGAATATCGAAGAAATTCACCCGGAGATCGAAAAACTCGTTCCTCTGGAAAAAATACCATCAATACTGATCAAAAAAGACATAAAAACCGTTATCAAGGCAAACTTCGGTTTCGGCGATCTGAATTGTGTGCTGGTACTAAGAAAAATGGATAACTAATTATATGAATAGAGAAAAAATAAAAAAGGACTTACTAGCTATCATAGACCCTTATATAGACGAAAAGGAATTGACCACCGAAATTTCGGAAAGCTCAGACCTCATTAATGATCTTATGATCAACTCCGCACACCTGGTGGATATCGTCTTGGATATCGAAGAGAAGTTCGACATCATGATCGAAGATGATTTCATTGGAAAAATGGATACCGTGGGAAATGCCCTTGATATTATAGAGGAGAAAATCGCGGGCTGAGAAACATCAGCAACTATAAATCGTAAAGCCAATGATCAATGGCTGTTCATAACTTTTTTTTGAGAAAAGAAGAATCTGACGTTTATGCAAACCATCAAATACCTCTTACTGGCATTTACAATTTTCACACTCAGTGGTTGTTTTTCCAAAAGTGAATTCCCATCCAAAGAGGAAGAACAGCGCACCATCGAGGCTGGTGAGGTAGAAGGCCACTGGATCAAATTTTACAAAATCGACAACCAGGTAAAGGTATTCATCAATGGTGAACTGGCATTTGATAGTGGAAAAGGCCTGGAAAAAAAAGACGAAGACGTCTCCTTTGGTTTTACCGAACAGCTGCGAACGGGCAAAAACAAAATTCGCATAGAACTTTATAACGAGCCCCCTTACGAGGGCTTTATGGGCTTTGACAAGAACTGGGAAATTTTCTATGAGTTATTCAGAGAAGACATTCCAGTAAATTACATCCATGAGAAGGACGATAATGGTCAGAAAGGAATGGTCTGGTCAATTGAGCATGAAATTCTGGTAGAGTGAGCATGGTAGGGATAGATCTGGTAGACCTCTCAGACCCACAGCTCAAACCACGAGACCATCGGGCTCTGCGCCTCATCTCCCACCCAGCCGATCACTTCCCTGATCACCCACTCCGCTTCTGGCACCTTTGGACTGCCAAAGAAGCTGTATTCAAAGCTTATAGAGAAATCATTCCCTTTGATCCAAAGAAGATAGCCATCACAATATCACAGGAAGGCAATCATCTCACTTTTCAATCCAACAACCTGCGGGGAAGTATTTTTCAGGAGCAGTCAGTCATTTACGCCGTGGCATACAGCGAAGTTCGCCCCTGTCATTATCAAATCTTGAAAAGGAAAACTTCCTCTCCATCTGCTGAGGTACGAACAATGCTCATCCAATACATCAAACTGAATTATAACGAGGAAACAATCATCAGTGCAGACGAAAAAGGTCTCCCCGTTCTTAGCCATCAGCGGTTACCCATCAGCTTTACTCACCATCATGATTACCTGGGTTTTATGCTACCAACACCTCAGTAAACCCCAATTCCATTCGCCATTAGCACAGCCATAGCAGGAATCACCACCAGCAGAGCTACCTCCACCCGAACCATCAGGCGAATGGGGCCGGGAATAGTCACTTCTTCGTCCGGATTCCCTTTCCTCACCTTCAGAAAAAACACCGTGGGCCAAATAGACAATAAACCCACAGTGGTAAATAAACCTACCTTGGTGAGAAAAATCCAATTCTGTGTGTAGAATTCAGCAGGCTTGCCCACTCCAAACCACAACAGCAGTCCGGCACCCACAGCCACCAAAGCCCCTATGCCATAAACACCATCTATCTTGGAAAGAAAAAACAATTCTGCTCTTGTCATCCTGGGTTTCACCAAAATAGCCTCTGCAAACAGGCTGCCTACTACGGCGAAAATTCCCAGAAAATGAACGTATTTAATCAGTACATACTCCATTACTTTTTTGTCAGTTTAATAAAAACCTCACGCCCCGCCCGGGGCTTGATAGAATTGTAGGCAGTTTCCATTACATTGATTTCAAACCGCTCAGAAAAAAGTTCAACATATTCAGTCACCGATCCACCGAAGGGCGGCTCCGCTTCACCCATCGGATGATTCCAAAGAACACCAACCAGTTTTCCTCTCTGCTTCAATAAATCACTGGTCTTGGCAACATATGCAGCCCTGAGCGACGGATCGATCGCACAAAAAAAAGTCTGCTCAATGATGAGATCATACTGGCCCAAATGTGCCCAGAAATCTCCCTGATGAATATGACTCTCGGGAAAATCAGGATGTCTCAGTTGAAATTGATGGAGTGCAGACTGGGAGATGTCCAACACATGCACATTGCTAAACCCCTCCTTATGCATGTAAGCCGCTTCGTGGGCATTTCCAGCACCTGGGATTAACACACTCACAGACTTATTGGTCAGCTGATCAAAGTAATCCCGAAGCGGAGTGGTAATGGTGCCTGCATCCCAGCCTGTATGACCATTCTGATAGCGGGCTTCCCAGTATTGCTGATTAAGTTGTTGCATTATTTTCAGTAATTAAGAGTCTAAAACGATTTCATCCCTTGTAAGTTTGAACTATGTTACAATCTGTTACAGAGTTTGTGACATTACATCAAAATAATAACAATTTGAAAGCAGTAGGATACATCCTTTTTGTGGTCGTTACATTTGGCATTCTGTTTGGCGTGGGTTCGCTGATGGAACACACTCAACCGGCAGGGCTGACGGATCAAGCCCTTCAGCCCGACATTCTGCTTTCCAATTCACGGACATATTTTGAAGAAGACGCTCACGGCAGAAGTGTTCAGCATCTGTACAATGCCATAGAGGCCATCAAAAAGATAGAGCAGGACCTGGAGCCAGAAAGCAAGGAGAAAGTAGATCGAGCCGTGGTTCAGTTAGAGCAGATTTTGGAGGAGATGAGCGGGGAAGTTTTTGATGTTAAAAAACTGAACGAAGCCTCTGTTAAAGCCTTGAATGCCCTCACTTATGCAGAATTGAAAATCTCGGAGCACTTTGTGGAATCCCATGAGTTGGGCAAAGCCAGGCTGGCCCTCAAGTACGGAATGCTCCATGTAAAGCATGCTCTGGTATTTTCTGAGGGAGCCAAAAAAGAATACGAAATCAGCATCTACAACGAGATGGACTCCCTCATCGAAAGCGACGAATTGAGTGATAAAGAAATTATTCAGAAGCTGGAACGCATGATTGAAGATTTGGATAACTTAGGCTTAAAGCTTGACTGACTCACCTGTTAACGCATTCCTATGAACCAAAAGGAAATACTCGAACGCATTCATCAAAGTGAAGACAATAGGGTTAAAGTTGCCATTACGGACATAGATGGAGTACTCAGAGGAAAAATCATCAGAAAAGAGAAACTTCTAAGCACCCTGGAGCAAGGCACCGGGTTCTGTGATGTGGTTTTTGGCTGGGATATGGTGGATGCGGCCTACGACAATGCCACAGTCACAGGGTGGCATACAGGCTATCCGGACGCTACCTTTCACCTTGATTTGGCCACTTATAGAAACATCCCCTGGGATGAACATATCCCCTTTTTTCTTGGCGATTTCAGTACCGCCAATCATCCGGCCTGCCCCAGGTCTCTGCTCAAAAGAGCTATTCAAAAAGCCGAAAAAGCGGGTTACGACACGGGATTTTCTCAGGAGTTTGAATGGTTCAACTTTCAGGAAACCTCAGAGACCCTGGCTGCCAAAAAGGGTCAATCACCTACCCCCCTCACTACGGGCATGTTTGGCTACTCTATCCTGAGAGCTTCTCAGCAAAGCCCTTATTTCAATGACCTGTTTACTTTACTGGATGAGTTTAAAGTGCCTTTGGAAGGCCTCCATACCGAAACCGGACCCGGAGTATATGAAGCAGCCATTGAGTATTCAGGGGCACTGGAAGCCGCAGACCGGGCGGTGCTTTTCAAGTCGGGGGTTAAAGAAATTGCGCACCGACATGACATAACGGCCAGCTTCATGGCCAAATGGAACCATGACCTGCCGGGCTGCAGCGGACACATCCACCAAAGCCTCTGGAAAAACGGTAAGAACATTTTTTATGACCCAAAAGGAGTGCATCAGCTTTCCCCACTTATGGAGAGCTACATGGCAGGTCAGCTCATGGCCCTGCCTCACATTCTACCCATGTACGCCCCTACTATAAATAGCTATAAGCGACTGGTGGAAGGAGCCTGGGCACCAACCACCCTCACCTGGGGACTGGACAATCGGACCACTGCCCTCCGGGTGATCAACCCCTCTGAAAAAGCCACCAGGGTGGAACTGAGAGTACCAGGAGCAGATGCCAACCCCTACCTGGCCATGGCAGCCGCACTGGCATCAGGACTCTATGGCATTGAAAACAACCTCAAACTCACCACCCGGCCTACAGAGGGAAATGGCTATCAGGACCTGTCCAATGGGCGACTTCCAGCTGACCTGAAAGAAGCTACCCTCTCCATGAAATCCTCCGACCTGGCAAAAGAGCTATTCGGAGAATCGTTTGTTGATCACTTCACTAAAACCCGGGAGTGGGAATGCCGTCAGTTTGCCGCAAAGGTGACCGACTGGGAATTAAAAAGATACTTCGAAATTATCTAACACATGTATCAAAACATTGACTTTATCAAAATCATCGAGGATGCCTGGTATGAATATGACAGCTCCCGAAAAATAAAAACCATAGAAGACATCAGCGCGAAGGTGTCCACTAACCATGTCTACAGAGTGCGGTTCGAAGATGAAGACATCATCATTGCAAAACTCTCTTATTTTGGACGATTTGATCATTTTGTGGAAGATCACACCATCATCAACGCACTGGCCAACAACCTTCATGCGCCCTTCGAAAACTTCCTGGCCAAGTCGCTCACCAAGTATGGACAGCTCTATGTCTACCGGCACAAGGATAGTTTGCTGGATGCCTGGGTGGTCTTTTATAACCCCATCCAAATCGATCAGAAACCGGAAAGAAAGCAATCAGACAGTCAGATCATTACCCTGGGAGAAGAGCTCGCCAAGTTTCACAAGGCGTGCAATAAGGTGAAAAACACCTTACCTCCTACCTTCAAGCAAACGGAAAACGATATAGACCACCTGCTGGAAATACTGGAAACGGATCATGGCAAGTTTGAACATCGCGGGCACGTAGACTCCATCAAGAAACAGTGCGCGCTGTTTCTGGAAAACTGTGACAAAATAGGCGTGTCGGAAATGCCCTCCATTCCGGTTTTTGTAGACTGGAACATTGGTAATTTCTCCATCAATAAAGATTACCGGTTCTTTAGCCGCTGGGATTATGACTGGTTTCGGATGAGCACCCGGGTCATGGATTTTTACTTTTTCAGCAGAGTTTGTTCCACCATTGGTGACCGTACCATTTTCAGCTACCTGGTAGACCCATTAATGGAAGATCGATTCATTACATTCCTGAAGGCCTACCACAAGGTATATCCGCTCACCGCCCAGGAAATAAAAATCCTTAAAGAAACGTACCGCTTTTTCATCCTCAACTATGTCATCAAAGATGGTCGGTACTTCTTTCATGAACTCTATGCCAGTCGCCTTCAGTTTGAAGCCCACGAAACCTACTTTCCTACACTGGATAAGTCATTCAATGAAGAAAAACTACTCAAAGCTCTAGACCTGTAAACGATGGACATCACACCTTTCAAATCAATAGCCGGTAATTACAAAACCATCTTTTTCGATGCTTTCGGGGTACTAAAAAATCATCGCGGGCTCATACCGGGTATTGAAAATACCTTTCGTTTTCTGGAGGAAAATGGAATAGACTATTTCATCATCACCAATGATGCTTCCAGGGGCCCACGCGAACTGGCACAGGACTATCAGGAGCGAGGCCTCACCTCCATCACCCAAAATAAAATAGTCTCCTCTGGCATGCTGGCCCGTGAGTACCTGCAGTACAAGGTGAAGTCGGGAACGGTAGCTTATCTGGGCACTCCCAGGTCGGCACATTACATAGAGACTCTCGGACTACATACCATATCCATTGCGGATCTCAACCTGGAAAATGCCGAAGACATCAGTGCGCTGGTCTTTTTGGATGACGAGGGCTTCGACTGGGCGCATGACATCAATAAGACCATCAATCTTTTACGCATGGTAAATATCCCCACCATTGTATGTAACACAGATAAGTCCTATCCCGTTTCCAGATCAGAAGTGGCCATTGCCATCGGTGGACTGGCCAATATGGTGGAAGACATTGTGGGCAAACGCTTCATCCGGTTTGGGAAACCTGATGCCCAAATGTTCATTTTTGCCTACGAACACTCCATTGCAGAAGGTGGCATAGCTGATAAAGATAAAATTCTGATGGTAGGTGACACCTTATCCACAGACATCATCGGAGGTAATAAATTTGGGCTGGATACGGTGCTGGTGCTGACCGGAAACACCCTGGCCAAACATGCTGAAATGCGAATCAATTCCAGAGGAATCATTCCTACCTACGTATGTGAATCTGCGGTAATCGAATAAGCGACAACAACGCATTTTCATCATTTGTCTTACAACCCTTTTCATCTGAAATGGGTCAATGTTTTTTTCAATAATAACATTTGACAAATGAAGAAGACCATTTTTTTAGTAGCACTCATCACGGTGATCGGGTGCTCTACCCCGCAAGAAACTCCGCCAGTACCTACAGAACCCACCACGGCAGAATTGCTGGAACACGGTAAGCTGTTAGTTACTGTAGGTGGATGTAGAGACTGCCATACCCCAAAGATCTTTGACGAAAAGGGTATGATGCACTTTGATGAATCCAGGGCATTATCAGGCCATCCTGAGGGCTCTCCCCTCCCGGAAATAGACAAACGAGCGTTAAGCCCCGGGTATTGGGTACTTTTCAGTGATGACTTCACTGCAGGAGCTGGCCCATGGGGTATCACATTTGCCAGAAACCTCACGCCTCACGAAACCGGTATCAAAGGCTGGACAAAAGAAGTATTTATCAAAGCCATTAGAACTGGTCAACACATGGGAATAGAAAAGGGACGCCCTATTATGCCCCCCATGCCATGGGAAAACCTGAAGGACCTGCCCGATCATGACCTTATTGCCATTTTCACCTACCTGCAGTCACTCAAACCTATCAACAATTACGTTCCTGAGCCTATTCCTGCCAGCGAACTACTGTGAAATAAAATGGGAGGGCATCAATGATGCCCTCCCATTTTTCAATTTGTGAAATTTCTTACAGCGCTTTCAAAGCAGACTCATAATCCGGCTCGTCTACGATCTCACCTACCAACTGCGTATAGGCCACATTACCTTCCTCATCCACCACCACTACGGAGCGTGCCACCAGACCTTTCAGCGGACCATCTACCATGCCTACGCCATAAGCCTTCTCAAAGCTATCATCTCTGAACGTGGAGAGACTCACTACATTTTTAATCCCTTCAGCTCCGCAAAACCTGCTATGAGCAAATGGCAAATCTTTGGAGATACAAAGTACCACGGTATTTTCCAGATCAGATGCTCTTTGGTTAAACTGACGAACCGACGTGGCACACGTACCCGTATCGATGCTCGGGAATATATTCAGAACTACCTTCGTTCCTTTAAAATCTGAAAGTGAAACTTCAGATAAGTCAGATTTAACCAATGTGAAGTTGGGAGCCTTTGCTCCTTTAGTAGGAAGCGCTCCTATTGTATTGACCGGATTACCCTTTAATGTTACTTGAGACATGATTTCTTGATTGTTTTAGCTAAGATAACCATTGGCCCAAAAGACTGTTTTCGATCCTTCATTTTTTTACACAAAAAAAATACCCTACCTAAATGGATGAAAAACGCATCACAATAATCAATATCACGTAAAGCCTATCACACCCTAATTGCCTTGGAAAATCACCCGATCAGGAAAATCATACACATTGACATGGACGCCTTCTTTGCTTCCGTGGAGCAGCATGATCATCCTGAGCTGAAAGGCAAACCCATCGCTGTGGGGGGCAACAAAGAACGTGGCGTGGTGGCGGCGGCCAGTTATGAAGCCAGAAAGTATGGGGTCAAATCCGCCATGCCATCAGCCATTGCCGCCCGTCAATGTCCACACCTCATTTTCGTAAAACCAAGGTTCGAAAGGTATCAGGAGATTTCTCTTCAGATCCGAAATGTCTTTCAGGAATACACAGATCTCATTGAACCACTCAGTCTGGACGAAGCTTACCTGGATGTGACTGAAAACAAACCCGGGCTCACTTCTGCCACCATTATAGCCAGGGAGATCAAGGCCAAAATAAAAGAACGAACAGGCCTCACAGCCTCTGCAGGCATTTCTTATTGCAAGTTTTTGGCCAAAACGGCCTCAGACGTCAATAAGCCGAATGGACTATTTGTCATCCTGCCAGAGGATGCAGAGGAGTACCTGAAAAAAATGCCCATTCATCGATTTTTTGGAATAGGGAAGGCCACGGCAGAAAAAATGAAAACCGCCGGAATATTCACTGGCGGTGACCTTCGTAAAAAGACCCTTTCTGACCTGACCCTTCGTTACGGAAAAGCAGGAGCCTATTATTATGATATCTGCCGTGGCATAGATCTGCGTCCTGTTAAACCAGACAGGGAGCGAAAATCAGTGAGTGCAGAGCACACCTTTGACCACAACCTGATGCGGATTCCAGAGGTAAAAGCCGAACTGGATCACATAGCCGCTGTGACTTTTGAGCGGTATTCCAAGCATGGCACCCATGGGCGCACAGTCACAATCAAGGTAAAATACGGTGACTTTAAACAAATCACGCGAAGTATTTCGTTTGAAGAAAACGTGACCCATTTGGATCAACTCATACAAGCAGTGCATCAGCTGACTGATCAAACCCTGATCAGAGAAGAAGGCATACGACTACTGGGTGTGGGTATCAGCAATTTTCAGAAAAAAGATGCAGAGGACTCCACTCCCATTCAGCTCACCCTGGACTTCTGACTCTTCCTTTCCAAAGGCTGGGTTGGGATCATGCCTCTGTGCTTCATCACTTGCAGGATAACATCAAGCGTTTCTTTATCAGACATTTTCTCTACGTTGATGGTAAGGTCGAACATATGTTCATCAAAGGAGCGTCCCGTCAAATGTTCCATCCACCGTACCCTGTTATCATCCATGTGCTGCACAAGGTCATAAGCCGCGTCATCACCTATGCCCAGCTTGCCAGCTATCACCCGGGCTCTCCATTTGAGCGGCGCTTCCAGTCGAATACGGAGCACGTGATCCATTCCTTCTGTGACCATGCTGCCACCCCGGCCTACGAGGATCACATTTCCCTTTTTGGCATAGCTCACAATTACCTCATTCACCTTCGACAAAATCTCGCGATCCGACACTTCGTAGTGATGGGTAAACCCCGCAAGTAGACCGTTGATGCCCTCCGTAGAGTGCGCCAGTATTCGTTGGTCGATATCATGCGGATTGATCCCCAGCTCGAAAGCACACTCGTCTATGACCTCCTTACTAATGTACTTCCAGGGGTGCTTCTTCAGGGTTCCGGGTCCCAACTCATTGATCCGGTGAATCAATAGCATGACCAGGCGGTTGGCTTCACATCCATAGGCACGGGACACAGTCACTACAGGCCCATCCCTCAGCAGAGATCGGTGCATCTCATCTCGCTCTTCCAGGTATTTGCGCAAATCAATTTTCATGGCATCGGGGTTTATAACCAAAATGAATCAGCACACAATGTAGTTCCCTGATCAGCGAAAAAGTATGATCCACGTCATATCCACTGAAGATTTTCAAACAGATTTTGAATTTAATATACCGATCGGTATATTTACATCATGAGAAACCCGGAAACAACCAAAAATCTGATTGTCACCAAGGCAATATCCATCTTCAACCAGAAAGGATACCGGGCGACTTCACTCTCAGACATTACCAAGGCTACTGGAATGACCAAAGGTGCCATCTATGGAAATTTCGAGAACAAAGATGCCGTGGCCGTTGCTTCTTTTGAATATGCGGTAAGCCGGGTGTTGGATGATTTAAGGACGCACATCAAGGCTGCATCTACGGCACCCGATAAACTCAAAGCTATTTTGACTTACTATTCAAAATACATCGAAAATCCACCTATTGCTGGTGGATGCCCGGTTATTAACACCTCAGTGGAAGCTGATGATGACCACCCGATGTTGAGGACAAGAGCTGTTGGCACCATTGCCATGATCAAAGGCTCCCTTGAGCAGATCATTACGCGGGGCCTGCAGGAAGGTCAGATCCGTGAGGGGGTGGATGCTCACCTCTATGCGAGTATGTTTTACTCCACCATTTCCGGAGCCATTCTCATCTCCAGAGTAGAAGGCAATAAACAGTCCTTCGAGCTGATCCGTCAGGGACTGGAAATGCAAATCAACGCCATTAGTCAATAATCTTTTATATCCAAATACCTATCGGTATATTAAAATGAAAACACAAACCACATTTATAGATGCAGGTATCCAGGACACCAGCAGACCGGCCGAGCGACCCCCAAAGACCAACTGGAAAATGGAGGTGGTTAAGAAAGGCCTCTTCACATTGCAATATGTAGCCCCGGAGAAAACATCAGAAATTATCTGGCATTACTTTACCAAACCAGGCAAAGTAAAGTTCACCAGTGCTCAACAGGAACTGGTGCAAAATACGACCACTAAAACGATGAACTATGGGAAACATAAAGTGGTCACCTACCAATGGGGCGACACGGGACCCAGAGTACTTCTGTGTCATGGATGGCGATCCAAGGCGGCAGATTTCAGGCGAATGATTGAGTCGTTGGTAGCAGCAGGATATGTGGTAGAAGGCATCGACATGAAGGCCCATGGCCAATCGGAAGGCACACACACTGCCTTGCCTGAATTTCGGGATATTCTCAAAGACCACTATGTAGCCAATGGGCCCTATGAAGCACTCATCGGTCATTCGTTAGGTGGCCTTGCAGCAGGTATCCTGTCCTCAGAGCTGTCCCCTGCCCTTCAGCCCAAACAACTCTTTCTCATTTCATCACCACCCTTTGTGAGGTACTTCTTCCATGACACCATCAGAGAGCTTGGCTACAGGGATACCGTGTATGAGGAAATGTGTAAGCTGGTGGAAAAAAACTACGCGCAGCCTGTAGAGTACTTTGATCTGCGTAACAAAGCTGAGAAATTGCAAAACATGAATGTCCACCTCATTTATGATGAGCAGGACCACATTGTTCCTTATCAGAGAGGTGAAGAACTCAAAGAAGCTTTTCCAAGGGCTCATTTTGTGCAAACAAAAGGATTAGGACATTACAAGATTATCGCCTTCTCGGAAGTGATCAACTATATATCAAGCCAACTGGACACAGATCAGGCACAAAAAAAAGCGAGCCTTTAAATAAAGAGCTCGCTATTCAGGCGATGAAGGGGAGCACTTCTGCCGTTTGGCAGAAATCATAATAGAAAGTAAGTCATTCTTCTATAGAAATAAAAATTTCATTAGACCAAATCACTCTTCTGGTAGACGAAGAAGGTCACGGCATGTACCAAAAGTTTTAATCAGAATGTTGAGGCACTCTTCAAAGTCAACTTATCTTTGGAGATCAACTACTTTCAACCCTTAATATCTCTCTCATGAACACCTATACAGCTTTTCTTCACATTCACTCTACCCTCAGATGGGTCGCGCTGGCATTGGCCATTTTTGTAACCGTCAAATCTTTGATGGGACTCAGTGGAAAAAGTGTGTTTGGAAAGAAAGACAACATTTTTGCAGCCTCTTTTGTGGGAACCATGCACCTTCAACTGCTCTTAGGTCTGATTCTTTATTTTTTCCTGAGCCCCATTACAGAAAGTGCCTTAAGCGACTTTGGCGGAGCCATGAAAAATCCGGAGTTGAGGTTTTGGGCCGTAGAGCACACGACAATGATGGTACTCGCTGTGGTGGCGGCCCAGATCGGTAGAAGTAAATCAAAAAAAGTTGCCGATTCCGCTAAAAAATTCAAGCTACAGGCCATTTTCTTTGGGGCTGCACTGCTGCTGATGCTGGCAGGTATACCCTGGAATAGAATTTAGAGAGCCTCAGGAGAACCACAAGGGCCGGGCGTATAAACGGCTATTTGTACTTGATTAAAATGAGTATGAATTTTATGACATTGCACTACTCAAGTCTTTCAACTTAATAGTGCAATGTCTCTCTAATTATTATGAATCCAATCATCCCAATCCAAAACAACCTTATCCCAATTTTAAACTGAATAATCAATTTGCTCGTCCTTAATTAAACTGAATTAATTATGTTCAAGGCCCAAGCAAGAATTAAAAAGCAAGTTCCGTTCCATTGGAACCTCTTCTCTATTCACAGTTTCCTATGTCCAAGTTAACGGTTATACACAATATCAAACTCTACCCTACGGTTTTTTGCTCTTCCCTTCGCTGTGGCATTATCAGCTATTGGATTTGCTTCCCCATAACCCCTCGCTTCTATTCGACTGGCTTCAACACCCTTGTCCATCAAGTATTTTCTCACACTCATCGCCCTTTGGCTAGACAACCTCAGGTTGGCCTCATCATCGCCTGAACTATCTGTGTAACCAGAAATTTTCAGTTTGTAAGATGTATTATCCTGCATAAGTTTTGCTACCTTATCCAATACGCGATAGGATCCCTCCGTAAGCACATCCTTACCTGATTGAAATTGAACACCCTCTAAGGCCTCCGTCATTACTGCCTTGGCTTCTTCCGATATTACAGGACAACCGCCATTACCCGAATCTCCTTTTTCTTCTGGGCATTTGTCGTCCACATCCCTTACTCCATCTCCATCACTATCCGGACAACCACCCAGATCCTTAGGTCCTTCAATGTTCGGGCACTCATCTTTGATATCTATCACGCCATCATTATCTGTATCAGGACATCCGCCATTGGCTCGAGTCCCTGATGAGTAGGGGCAAGCATCCTCACTATCCCTTACACCGTCTTTATCAGAATCAGGGCACCCATCCAACTTCATGACACCGGCCACATTAATGCACTCATCTTCACTATCTGGGACGCCATCATTGTCAGTATCTGGGATAGGACAACCTCCGCTTGATTCCGGTCCAAACTTAGCTGGGCATTCGTCTTTCCTATCGGGAATACCATCGTTGTCCTGATCCCTGTTTTTCCAGGGAAGCGTGTAGGACAGCAACACTTCGTGAGAGGAATTGCCCAATTGGCTGGTTTCCTTATCCACCAAATAGTCATAAGCATAACCCACTTTCAATTCCTCCATGGGTTTAAATTGAAGAATCATATCTATAGATTCGGAAGATCGATAAGATATCCCTGCAGCCACAACACCCTTGTACCAGGAAGTGACATTAAAATCCCCAGATAGCGGCGACCCACTTACAACCTTCAAAAGCACATTGGGCTCAAGCGTGAAATTTTCGTTGAGTTGATACCTATAGCCACTCATGAAGTAGAAGTGACGTTTCTGTCCGTAGTAAGTTTCTCCATCATTTTCGAAAGTACTGTTGACCATTGAGGGAAATGAACCGCCTACATACCACTTTTCATGCTCATAATGAAAGCCTGTTCCAAAATTGGCTTTGGTGCTCCTGAAGCCAGTTGCAAAAGCATTATCTGGTGTTAGTGTATAAGCTTCGTTGTAATTGACAGCAAACATATTGAGGTTAGCAGAAAGCCCCATCCCCAAACGACCGCCACCTACCAGAATTTGATATGAATAGTTTAGCTGAACGGAAGTCAGGTTTGTGACAGCTACTTCATCCCTATTTATCATCAATCCTAAACCAATATTTTTGGATGGCATCCTGGAATCAAAGCTGATAGCCTGGGTATTGGGTGCGCCCTCAAAACCTACCCACTGCCACCGACCTAGCAAGGTGGCATTGACTCCCTCACGGATTCCGGCAAAAGCTGGGTTGAAAAACATTTTAGCATCTGCAAACTGCGTGTATTGAGGTTGCTGTTGCGCAACAGTACTGAAGCCAACCAAAATCAGGATTATAAAAATATTAATGTTTCGTTTCATCATTTAATGCTTTTCTGCCTATCGCTTTATAATCAAGTACCCTTTTCTTTTTGCTCCATTTCCAAAATCTATCACATAGAAGTAGGTTCCATCAGGAAGGTTGGCATTTCCAACAATCCCTTTATTAGAGTCTCCCTTAAATGACTTGGAATCATTATCATAGCCCCCTACTTCATACACCAGGGTGCCCCATCGGTTGTAGATATAAACTGTATTGTCCGGATAACCTTCAATACCAGGCACCACCCAACTATCATTCACCCCATCCCCTCCCGGGCTAATCCCCTGGGGAATTTTTGTTTTCGCCACAAGCGATTCCACATCCAGATAGTCTGGTATACCGTCATTGTCACTATCGTCATTTCGTGGGTCTCCATCCTGATTGACATCCTCCGAGCGGGTAGTGAGTCCATCTCCATCATCATCATCATCAAGATAGTTTGCCAGTCCATCTCCATCTGAGTCGTCGTTATTGATATTGCCGTCTTCGTTGATGTCTTCCAATGCATCCAGCAGGCCATCTCCATCTGAGTCTGTTTCCTGATCTATTTCTACATTGATGGTAATAACAGCAGGGTCGGACACATTTGCACCGTCTCCTACTGTCACTAACAACGGCACCATTGAATCCACAAGTAAAGTTTGGTTCACCAGAGAGAGGGCTCCAGTGTTTCGATTCAAAGTAAATACCCCGTTGTTATTATCACTTAATATCACCCAATTTTGGAATATGGTGCCCACATCCGCATCGGAAGCCGTCAAGGTACCTATAACAGTGTTGTTGTCCTGGTTTTGATCAATATTGAAGGTAGCAATAGAAACAACAGGCTTATTGTCATTCTGGTCTGTAACGCTAATGGCAATATCCTGGCTCACTGAATATAGCCCGTCGCTGGCATTTACTGAAACCTGATAGACGTTATCCGCCCCCGCATCGTTTGGGCTTTCAAAATCAGGGGCCACCACGAATGTCAATACACCTGTGGATGAAACAATGCTAAACCTCGTCTGATCATCTCCACCAGAGATACTATAAACGACACTTGTGCCAGCATCAGCATCAGTGGCAACAATTGTCAGCACAGAAGTGCTGTTTTCAAGCACACTCGCTGTTGCTGCTGAAGTGATAATCGGAATGTTATCATTAAGGTCGTTGACATTGATAGTTATCGTCTCCGAACTGGAGGTGTTGGTACCATCACTAACCGTCAATGTCAGCTCATAATTTATAGTGATTTCATAGTCAAGATTAGTGTTGTTTGCTACAGTGATAGCTCCTGTATTTGAATTGATCACAAAAATCCCATCCCCATTTCCATCTGTAATCGCCCAATTACTGAAAGTTGTGCCAGCATCCGCATCAGTAGCAGCTACTATTCCCACGTGGGTTCCATTAGCCGTATTTTCATCTACATCGAAGCTTTGTGAAGCAGAAATGACGGGGAGGTTGTCATCATTGATAATGGCTATCACCGCCTGATCCGTAATAATCACATCGCTTGTTGAAACTGTTGCGACTAAATTGGATAATGTGACTGTTAATGATTCATTAGATTCAACCTTATTATCAGAAGTTAAGCTCACATTAAAGGTATAAGCCTCACCAGCTGTTCCTGCAAATATCAGGGTATGATCGGCCAATGAAGTATAATCACTATTAGCTACTGTTGCAGTTCCATCAATAGTGTTTACATCTACCGAAAAGCCTCCTTCTACCGGATTGTCCAGGGTAGCAGTTAAAGCAACAGGCCCGTCATCCTCATTGCCCGACACATCATTGATGGTAATCCGTGCCGTATCATCATTGGTGATCGTTACGGTTGCCCCGCCTGTAATGTCTATGTCCCCGGAAGCTACAGTAGATACCACCAGGTTACCCATGCTTACCGTAAGCGTCTCGTTGTTCTCTACTTTGCTGTCTGATCCAAGGGTGATGATCACTTCCTCTGTCTCTCCTGTTGTACCCGAAAAAGTCACGGTCTCTCCTGCCAATGCAGTATAGTCCCCATCAGCAATAGTGGCTGTGCCATCGGAAGTGCTCAGGTCCAGGGTTAAGCCACCATCCACTGTTTTGTCCAATATCAAGGTAATGGTCACTGATCCGTCATCTTCATCAGCTGACACATCGGCAATGGTCACTATGGCCTGGTCGTCATTGGTGATGGTACCCGTTCCTGTCGCATCGGATATTTCTGAGTCGCCTGTGTTGTTGGACAGGGTGATGGTAAAGGTTTCATCGGCCTCTACCGTTTCGTCTCCTGATATCGTCACGGCTATTTCTTTGCTTGATTCGCCTTCTGCAAAGGTCAAGGTACCTGATGCTGCAGTATAATCTGTGCCTGCGACAGCTGTGCCATCAGAGGTGATATAGTCAACCGTCACTCCACCGGCCGGAGCTGCTCCAGAAAGGCTTACCGTAAAGGTCAAGGCTGTGCCTTCTGTTTCTGAAGGGTCATTTATGCTGATCTGAACGGCATCATCGTCTGCGTTGGTTACCGATACGGTTTGGTCTTCCAACGCATCAAAATTGTTGTCGCTGTTGGCATCATCTATCGACAGGGTGATGCTGTAGGTGATGTCTCCATCCAGCAATGCATCATCTACTCCATCTATCGTCACGGTTTGGGGGGTGTTCCAATTGGCATTGGTAAAGGTGAGACTTGCTACATCAACTGTCCCTTCCCCGGTATCACCACTGCTAACCGTAATCACTACATTGCTTGACGGCTGGGCATCCAAAACCACTGTTAAATCATCCGTGGTGCCTGTTTCACTGGTGGCTGTGGTGCCATCGCTTTCTGCAACTGTGAAGCCAGCAAAATCATCATTGACAATTATTTGAAAAGCAGCCCCACTCAAAAAATACCCTGATGGTATCGAGGTGTTGGTTACAAAACCAGTAGCAGTGCGGAACCGCTCATCAATTTCAATTTTATTATCCTGGGTGATGGTGACATCAACATTGTAGCTTTCCCCAGCATTCCCGGCAAAGTCTACCATATGATTCGTAATACCTATATAGTCATTATCCAATGTGCTGGCTATAAAATTCTGAGTGTTAATGGGAACCGAATAACTTCCATCAACGTCATGACTGGCTGTAACACTAAATGTTAGGGTACCATCATCTTCATTAACGGACTCAGCAGAAATAGTAAATGAACAAAAATCATCGTTGACAATGCTGCCTGTACCGGTAGGGTCGGGAATCTCAGAGTCTCCTGTGTTGTTGCTGAGTGTGACAACAAGGGTTTCGCTCGGCTCTACAATGTCATCTCCAGTTACACTAACCGCAATTGTTTTGCTCGACTCCCCTTCTGCGAAGGTCAAGGTGCCTGATGCTGCAGTGTAATCTGTACCTGCGACAGCTGTGACATCAGAGGTGGTATAGTCAACCGTCACTCCACCAGCTGGAGCGGCTCCAGAAAGGCTCACCGTAAAGGTCAAGGCTGTGCCTTCTGTTTCTGACGGGTCATCTATGCTGATCTGAAGATCCGTGGTGAAACTTACTACACTCCCATAACTCGTTCCGGCCGAGTTGGTCGCATAGGCCTTTACGTAGTAGGTCGTGCTACCAGAGAAACTCGCAATAGTTTCACTAAAAACACCTGTTCCTGATCCATTCCCATCCTTAGTGACACCTGCATCACCAATTTCCGGATCAGTATCTGAAGTCGAAATCACTACACCCCGATCGGTAACTTCCGCTCCGCCATCATCAGTGACATTTCCTCCCAGAGTAGCAGATGTAGCGGTAAATGAATTGACCATAGTGGTAGTAACAGTTGGCGGAGTCACCATTGCTACGGTATGTGTACCACCAGAAGTATAAGAAATTACGTAACCATTCGAGCCGTTTCCGTTCCCAGATGCGTCAGTAATATTTGTATTTGATTTTAAGTCCAGACGAATGGCCCCAGTTCCGGATATTGATCCAACAGTGACGTTATAGGTGCTTCCAGAACCAGATACACCCGTTACAGACCCGGAAGCATCACCAGAAACCTGGGTGACCTGAAAGTCATCTGCACTGACTCCACTGACATTTTCATCAAAAACTACAACATAAGTCACAGAAGATGCGCTGGCAGCCGGACTTCCCGAAAGTGTAATGCTGGATACGGATGGAGGAGAAGTATCCCCTGATGAAATATTATTCAATACCACATCGTCGAAACCGAAGATGTAGCCATTTACGGATGTGATTGTAAAATAAGTGATCCCTTGAAGATTTGATTCGTCAGGGTTTCCAGATGCACTGAGTGTAACAGCTGCCAGAGAAGTCCCTGGACTAACTGAAAAACTTGCGGTTCCCTTATCAGTTGTAAAGGTTAGGCTCTCGCCCGCGTCACTCACGTCAGCCACTTTGAGGGAAACTAAATCAAACGTGAGACCTCCTGACAGAGCAAAAGTGGTAGAAGTCTCTGGAGCCATGGAATAATCATTTATGACCGACTCACTCCCACTTACAACCACGAAGTAAGCACTACCGCTTACCAAATTCTGGCTTAAAGAAGTAACATCAAGGGTATAGCCTCCATTGGTGTGGGAAAAAGCTTTGGAACTAAATCCAGAATTCGAAGATTCAAAATCAAAGGTAGTTTGTGAGAACCCTACAAAAGAAACAAGAAAGAAAAGGAGTGAAAAATACACTCCCATTAAATTGTTGATCTTACTTTTTGACATACTTAATATTATAAAACAAGTTTGGTTAATTCCGTGGGGGATACGTTCCATTAATACAGATGATAAAATTGCACGTAACATATGGGCTCATGTTTGAAAACGCCTGTCCAAGCCCCTCATTGGCAACATTTACAGTTCCTTCTGTAATACCGCCTGACAGGGTAACTTGTACAGCATCAGAAGCCATCTCTACCGCTGTTCCTAAAGCAGTTGAATACGGTTTCACGGGAAATGCTCCCGCATTTGGTGCCTGTGCCCAATAAGCACCGGCTGGATCATTTGTAACAATTCCGCCTATACTAGCAATTACTGAAACTGTTGCTGTAAGAGGGCCACTATTCCCATCTTTGGTCGGATAAAAAGTTGCGGCATGGTTGTGAGTTGGGAGTTGGTCCAACTCAAGTTGACTTGTTTCATTTCCACCCATGGCACCCAGTGAATAAGTAGATAAGCCGGGTCCTTGCCCTGCACCGATCGGCATTCTACCCCGAAGGTCTGGTAGCTTAAATGTTGTCCGTCCGTCTCCTCCATAGGTTGTGCCAATAATTGAATACAATGAAGTATAATATGCTATCTCCAAAGTCTGCCCGCTACACCATAGGTAGTCTTGAGGCACAAAATTTCCAACAAACATTTTGATAACGCCTATATGTTCATCCATAGTTTTTTTGCACTTCGATTCTGGGCTGTTATCATCCACGACACATCCCAAAAATCTAAGCCGCCAAATTAAGAGACAAGGAGGTTTGGCCCTAAAAACGGATTACGACAAAAACACGACAAGCATGTCAGAGGCACAAAAAAATAAATCATAAAGGCTAAAGGCAAACAGGGCATATGATCTAGATTTTACCACCCTACCTAAACAAGACTCGGAAGTACTACTGAATGCCCGAAATTGACCTTGAATACCTTAAGCTCTGCACAAATATTCATCTGTTTGATAATGAAAAACTGACTGCCTATCAATCGGAGCTACCATTGCCACTGACGCTCGACAGGCCACGTAACAGAGCAGGCAAAATGGTCAAACCTAAATTCAAGGGAGGTTTGCGACCTGAGCTGATGCTTGAATATGTTCCATAGTAGCCATGCACTCAGCACCTAAATCACCACATAAACCTATTCCCTAAGCCATTTTAACATGTGAGGGAATGCAGGCAAATCAGTAGGGTCGGTTTGATGTTTGCACAACTCCGCCCATTGCAGCAATGGCAAACCTATACATTGGCCGGTGGAGTACATATTGATGTAATAATTGGATGCACCCCTGTACCCATTGTCATGAAAAACAACTTTTGGATCAAGCTGGAGATGTACGAGAGCTGCCCATGACCAGCAGATCACCCCCATTTCCATACTTTCTTGTTTATTTTCACCGGGTTCAATGTTTCCACTTGTTTTCATCCTTTCGTCAGGAGTCAATAAGGCGAGATGACCTGCTTCATGAAGCAAGTCCCCTGGGTAAAGTAGTTTTTCTTTGTCAATTTGAATCTTTCCTCTTTCCACATGTATACCTGGAAGGAATGTGGAACCATCCAATTTTTTAAATTCTAACTCCAACCCTATTTTTTCGAGAAATGCAGTTATTCTTTCTACCTGCTCAGTATCCTTCATAGTTTATTTTGTCCATTATTAAAAACTTCAAAATTTGGCGAAAACATTGATTTGAACAACTTAAAGCCAACCCATAAATATCCCACTGGCAACAAAAAATACATCAACAGCATAGTTGAAAAAGCATTAAGTACCAGTTCCAGGGACCTCTTTGCTGCCACGAAGATGGCCTTTTTGGTGAGGCGAAAATCCTCTGCAACATGTAGGCCCGTATCTGAGGAAATCCCTGAAACCGCATCTTTCACTTTTTGACCTAACCCCAAATGCTCCTTTCCATTAGTCTTATCTTCCTGAAGTTGGGCTCTTTTTCGTGCTTCCAGTTCCTGTTTGCGCTTTTCTTCTTTTTGCTGATAGTCGCGGTGGATGTCCTGAAGCTGATCATGAAAATTTTTTGGTTCATAACCTCTTGCAGGTGTTGCAGATATTGGAATTTTCTGTTGGTAGTTAATCTTTGACGGGTTTAGATTCGCATGTCGAGAATATCAGCGGTCATTCATGCGTATCAGCATTTCAACGATTACATATTTACTTCTAACTACTTTGTTATCGTCAGGCTTGAAGGCTCAATGTGTCATTCAGGTAATGTCTGACATGGACTATTACGACCTAAAAGAAGAAATGCATATTTATGTGGATGACGACCTGGGTGATCCTTTTTCACTCGAAGGTTATCAACCCTATTCACCAAGCCTTCTCAACCCGGACAGGACTTCTCACTGGTTTAGGGCTTGCCTTTCCAACCCAACAGATACACGCTTAGACCTTTTCATTAGTACATTTTTTCTTGATAGTATAGTAGTTTACCGTCAACCAGATCGCCAGGGGTCAGCCCAGCTTTTATCTGCCAACAATGGATATCTTCTAGACGCATCCCAAAGGGAGTATCCCTTTTACCAAACTTCGATTGTTCCTTTATCCATTCCGGCTCATTCTTCAGATTACTATTATTTTCATGTGATCAACCGTACTCAGTCTGGACGAACGGCCATGAAATCGTCTATGCGAATGGGCTTTTTGGCTTACACTGCGGGAGGTTTTCAAAAGTGGTATGGATGGGGTACTGCCTTCAATTTTTTCATAGCAGGTATCATGCTCATTATTGCCGTCTTCAATTTCACTCTTTATGTGATAAGCGGCGAACGAAACTACTGCCTCCTGTCATTCAACAACCTGGCCTATCTGATATGGGTAAGTGTATTTGGTGGAATGCTCATCTATTTTGATCTGGTTACAGACTTAAGCCTTGAGCGAAGCATTCGGTTAATGGTACCAACAATCGCCATCACCCTCAGCTACTCACTTTATGCAATGGACTTTCTGTATTTCAGAAAAAACTTCCCTGTAACCAGAATCGTGTTACTTTCTCTGCTCGGGTTACATACTGCAATGCTAATCCCCCATCTTATGGGATATCACGAACAGGCCATTCTTGTCAGTGAAATAATTTCACCGTGCATATACATCCCTATATTGATCTGTTCTTTTATACATTGGAAACGTGGAAACGTACTTTCACTCTACTTCTTTTTTGCTTCGCTTTTCTTCAATATTGGCCTGATCATGTACCTCTTTGCATATAATTCTTCCCAAACCAACTACCTCGTTGGACATTATCTGGCCCAAATATGCTTTATCCTGGAAGTGCTCACTTTCTCCATTATAACTACACAACGCTTTCTCAACCTGCGTATATCCCATGCTGAGACCGTGACTAAAAAGAATATGTTGGAAAAAGAGCTCAACAACAAGAACAGACAACTCACAGCCCTGGTCGTCGCTCAGATCAGAAAAAATGAATTACTAGAAGACCTGAAATCCAAAATTAAATCAGAGGTAAAGGAGGAAAAGGCCATTTCGATACTCAAAAAAGAAGTTAATGGATTGCTCAATTTTGACAATAACTGGGAAAACTTCAAGCTCCATTTCGAACAAGTACATCCTGATTTTTTTGCTTCAATTTCCCGGAAATGTGACAAACTTACCACCAATGAATTTCGACTGGCGGCCTTCCTGAAAATGGGATTAAAAAACAAGGAGATAGCTGTGATTTCGGGAATCAGTGTTCGGGGGGTGGAAAAGGCCAAAGAAAGATTGAAAAAGAAACTTCAAACCGAAGATCTCATCAAACTGATTGCTGGATTAGAATCATAAAGGTTGGACAATCAAATACGCAGCATGATCGTTTGATGAGTGATTTCAAAAAGATCAAAGCGTTTAGAAATTAATTTCGTGGAGTCACAAACGTCGAATTCTTCCTATTTAGACTAGCTAATATTTATGCTTGAAAAACGTAATCCCCCAGAAATACGGATTGATCCCAAAAATGAGGGTTGCACAGAGTCGTACAAAAAGCAAAAAAACCCACTCTATTTATCATAAAGTGGGTTTCCAAATGAGCCTCCTATCGGGATCGAACCAATGACCTACTGATTACAAGTCAGTTGCTCTACCAGCTGAGCTAAGGAGGCCTGATCTACTGCACCGCAGTGAAATCTTGTTTGCTTTCTCTGAAAGCGAGTGCAAATGTATAATTCCTCTTAAGAATTACAAAGCCTCTCGCGGAAAAAAATCAAATCTGCTTCAACATTTGTAGCTGCTTCTTCAATTCCTCCATTTCAGCAGTAGCCTTCTCAATTTTTTCGTTAAAATCTGCCTTCAGTTTATCGGCCGTCTTGGAATCCGCGAAAAAGTCGAGGTTGGTTTTCCAAGTGGCAATGTCACTCTCCAAAGAAGACAGCTTTCGCTTGATCGCTCCTTCTTTACGCTGAATTTTCTGTCCGCCATGGGGGCTATTCTTAAGCTTGCTCAGCTGTATCTGTGTCTCCAACTCTGCACGCTGACTGTCAGAAAGATCCTCAAGACTCGCGAGTCGGTTGGTGATGTCATCATACCGGTCGTGTATCTTCTTAATGGCATTTCGGGGCACAAATCCAATTTCAGAGTACTGCTCCAGCAGGTCATAGACCTGCCCCAGCTCTATGGTATCAGAGTTGATATAAGCCTCCAGCATGGCGCAGATTTCCTCCTTCTTTTTCAGGTTTTGGTCAAACTCCTTATTCTGCACACTGCCCTGAGCTCGCTTACGCTCAAAGAAAGTATCACATGCCGCCTTAAACTTCTGATATACCTCGTTACGATACTTCTCCGGCACCGGGCCTATGTCGCGCCATGCGTTCTGAAGTTTCTTCAACTCATTAGCGGTCTGGTCCCACTCTTCACTGTTCTTAAGCGCTTCCGCTTTCTCCAGCAGCTCCTTCTTTTTGTTATAGTTTTCCTCACGCTGGGTCTCCAGGGTTTTGAAAAACGCATTCTTATTGGCAAAGAAGGCCTTGAAATTACCCCAAAAATGTTTGTTGATTTGTCTGGCTCGGTCCCGTGGCAAGCCACCGATGGCTTCCCATTTTTTCTGAAGCTCCAGCAGCTGCTTGGTCTTTTTGTTCCAGTCACTGATCTTATCCGAATTAAAGGACACGAACTCCGCCGCCTCATCACCCAGCGCCTGCTTCTTATCTGCGTTTTCGTTCAGGTCATGCTTGAGTTCATCAAAGAACTCCTTACGCTTCGCATAGATCTCATCAGAGGCAGCCTTGAAACGCTGCCAGACAGGCTCCTGATCCTCTTTCGGGATGGGTCCGATATGTTTGAACTCCTCGTGCAACTCGTTGAGTTGTACAATGGCTTCTTTGATGTTTTCCAAATTCACCAACTCCTCCGCACGGGCACAGAGCTCCAGCTTACCTTCCAGATTCTTCCTTCTGTCCAGCTCTTTCAGCTCAAAGTAGATGCTTCTGTTGTCATAAAACCTATCTATCAGGGCATTGTAGTTGGCCCACAGGCTCTTGACATGGGCTCCCGGCACCTGGCCCAGCTTTTTCCATTCCTCCTGGAGGGCCTTCAGCGCATTAATAGAAGCAGTGCTTTCCTCACCATCCACCAGCTCTCGTAGATTCTCCAAAATTTCGTTTTTCTTCCTGAGGTTCTCATCCTTGGATTTTTCAAGCTCAGAAAAGAAACGCTGTTTCTTATTTCGCAGTTGATTATACAGTTCAAAGAATTGCCCGTCAGTTTCATCTCCTTTGTAAACAAAGTCAGCGGCATCATTGCCTGATTCTACAAAGTTCTTGAGGGCATCTTCCTTTTCCTTTTCATAGATATGATCAAAAGGAGGCTTGATCTCTTTCAGTGCTTTATCCAGCACCCGCATTTTCTCTATGCCGGAGACCTTTTTGAGGGCAGCCAGGAGGTCATCCTTGGTAGGGTTATCAAAATGTAGAGACTCCAGCAGCTTATCGTCCTCATCGCCATGGTCTTCATCTTCTTCATTCGAATCATCCTCTGACGCTTCGTCTTCGGTATCGTCACTTGCGCTTACTACTGCCGCAGGTTCCGATATTTCACCGGGTTGCTCCTCAGCCACCTCTTCTTTCCGGGCTTCGGGAGCTTCCGAGGGATCTGCCTTGACCTCCGGTTCAGGTACCGGGGCTTCGTCCGGCTGATCTCCAGGTGCTTCCTTCACCTCTGATTCAGAGGTTTCCTCTGGCTCCGATTGGCCGGTTTCGCCCGTATCTTCCGGGGTTTTGTCTTCGTTAGTCAATTCAGGATTTTCCTGAACACCATCCTGCAAATCCTCGAGATTTTCAGGCAATTTGTTTTCCTTATCCTCCATGATGGAATCTTTCTATATTGGCTTCAACCTATAAATTTAATAAATCCGTCGTACTAATTCAGTCTCGGGTCGGTAGGATAGTTTGAGATCACCCTAAACTTTCCTCCCATTGTCTTCAGCGCCTCTCTCCACAAGTCATCCGGATTCATTTCAAAAACCACCTCCGGGGAAGCCTTTTTATATACAATCCATGATTTGGATTTTAGCTCATCCATCAGCTGTCCCGGAGACCAACCAGAATAGCCTACAAAGAACTTTAACTCCTCCTTGGCCACCTGCCGGGTATTTATTGAGCTCAGCAACCCTTCAAAGTCGATGCCCCAATATACACCATCCACCACTTTCTTATCACCTTTTAAGGTGGCAGGAGATTTATGCAGAAAATGCAGTGTATTTTGCTGTACCGGTCCGCCCACAAATACATCGGTGCTAAAGCCTTCTGCCTCTTCAATCAATTCATCCAGCCTGGATTGGGCGCGTTTGTTCAGGACAAAGCCAAATGATCCGTTTTCGTCATGCTCGCACAGTAAAATCACCGTACGCTCAAAATTGGGATCTGGCAAATAGGGTTCTGAAATCAGCAAGTCACCTCGCTCTGGCTCTATGATCTGGTCTGTTGCAAAGTAGTCCATCAGTGTAGTGCAGGTTTTAGTGGTAAGCTCTGAAGCACAACGGCTTCATAATCAGTCATTTCCTCCAGTCTTTTATAGACCGCCGTTTCGTCAAAATAGTTTAAGGCCATCCGAACAAATACTTCTCCGTGTTTGGCTTCAGAAGCCCAAAGCTCCTGATAAAAGCGTCGTAATTCAGGATTGTCCATTGCTTCATAGACCATTCTAAATCGCTCCGCTCCGCGTGTTTCTACCAGGGATGCCAGCAGTAACCGATCCATAAAACGCTCCTCGCGTCCGTCGCGACACTTATCCAAAAGCTGCTTTACATAAATATCCTGGCCTATTTCGTGGGTTAGCTCTATGCCACGTGCTTCCATAATGGCGTAAACCGACCGGAAATGCTCCAACTCCTCCACTGCGGTATCGATAAGCTCCGGGATGATCTCCACACGGTTTGGGTATTTGGCCACAAAACTCATGGCCATGGCCGAAGCTTTGCGCTCACAATTGGCGTGGTCTTTTAAAAACTCATCAAAATCAGATACCACTGTATCTATCCACTCCTGGCTACTCGCTACTTTCAGATCTATTCGCTGCTTCATGCTTCACTTCTCTTTTCTCCTGATCACCGTAAATCGACAAATTTTGACACCTCTTCGTCACTCCTTCTTGGTAACTTTGGTTTAAGAACAAATAAAACAATTTTGAACCTTAATTCTGTATCTCAGTAAATTTAGTATGAGTCTCGATCTTGCATCACTTCGACAGGAATACACAAAAGCCTCCTTAGACCTGGACACGGTCAGCACCTCCCCATTTGAGCAATTCGGGAAATGGTTTGATGAAGCACAAAAGAGTGAGGTTACCGAACCCAATGCCATGGTGCTGAGTACCAGCGATCTGAGCGGACACATTACTCAAAGAACCGTTTTATTAAAGGCCATTGACCCGAATGGGTTTGTCTTCTACACCAATTACAAAAGTCGAAAAGCACGCCAGATCGAAGAGAACCCGCAGGTATGCATTCTTTTTCCATGGTACCAGCTGGAGCGACAGGTCATCATCACCGGACGGGCTGAAAAAGTAAGCACAGCGCAATCCATGAAGTATTTTCTCAGCAGGCCCCTGGGCAGTCAGCTGGGAGCATGGGTTTCTCACCAGAGTGAGGTGATCACCTCCAGGAGCATTCTGGAGATCAAATTGCAGGAAATGAAAGCGAAATTTAGAGATGGAAAGATACCGCTTCCAGACTTCTGGGGTGGTTACAAGATCGTGCCAGATTCCATAGAGTTTTGGCAGGGAAGAGCCAGCCGTCTTCACGACAGGATTCTCTATACCCGATCAGACTCTGATTGGTCCACCCAGCGACTGGCCCCTTGAAGTCCGGCAATATTTACCTGGAAAGATATGCCTGGCCTGAAACAGGTCTGGCAAACAGGGTTGTTGGAAACCCTCAAATGATTGTTGTGATCCCGGCATTCTGTGAAGACCACCTCTCCGATGCACTTAGAGCCTTGCATAGATGCACCCCACCAACCAGGGAAGTGGCGGTGCTGATAATCGTGAATGAATCAGAGAATGCTTCGAAAGAAATCCAGCAAAAGAACCAGGCGTGCCTACTGTCCATACAACAAGTCATCCCCACTTTTCAGCAGCATGTTTTACACATGAAACTACCCCCTAAAAAAGCCGGAGTAGGACTCGCGCGAAAAATTGGGATGGATGAGGCAGTCAGGGTATTTGAAGCCCATCATCAGGATGGAATCATTATCTGCTACGACGCGGACTGCCGCTGTGATGAAAACTATCTTCAGGCTATTGAGCATTTCTATCAGGATACTCAAAACAACCTCGGGCTCGTTCATTACGAGCATGAGCTCCACGGTCCCAACCATGACGCCATTCTCAACTATGAACTGTACCTGAGGTACTACACCAACGCACTCAGGGTATGCGGATACCCTCATGCGCTTCAAACACTCGGGTCGTGCATCACCGTACGATCTTCAGCCTATCAGAAGCAGGGTGGTATGAACACCAAAAAGGCTGGAGAAGACTTTTATTTTATCCACAAGACCATTCCCCTGAAAGGCATCGGGGAAATTAACAGGACCACCATATACCCTTCTGACAGGGTATCTGATCGGGTACCCTTTGGCACAGGCCATGCCATTGGTAAGTACCTGGAAAATGAAGCCGATTATTACTCAGTTTATCACCCGAGTACCTTTGAGCCACTCAGGGCAGTAAACGCGAACCTTAAAAGCCTGTACCAGGAGCAGAAATTCAATCCCTCGGAATTACCCCCTTGTCTGAGTGCCTTCTATCAGGAAAACAATTTCGAAGAAGCACTCAGCAAAATTTTTGCTCAATCCGGCAGTTACAGCAACTTTCTGGACAGGTATTACCAATGGTGGGATGCCTTCAGAGTACTTAAGTATGTCCACTTTGCACGAGATCACTTTTTCGGAAGCGTTTCCCTCCAGTCCGCCATGGAGTGGCTCCACCTACAGTTACCTGACCTTCAATTGTCACAAAAAGATCAGCTGGCACAGCTCATTAGCATGCGGGAATATGACAGAACAAATACCTTTTATATCAGGTGATAGAGGTCCTTCACACCAAGTGGCTGTTTGGTCATAAAGCCCTCGGCATACTTTACTCCTATGCGATGGCCATATTCAATGGCTCTGGCTTCTATCATCTGTATAAACTCGGGTTTGGAAATGTAAGTCTGAGGTTCCTGACTATTAGGATCAAAAAACTGTGACTTATAGGCATGAACCGCCTCCATTTTAAGTTCCTGTGCATCGGAAATATCAACCAAGAAATCGGGAGTCAACGAAGTGCTTTGTATACAAAAATAGGTCTTTTTGGGCCTCCAGGCCTTTTGTGGTTTTCCATCTGCATCCAGAGTCTCCACCTTCTTCAGTCCGGCTTTGAAACAAGCTTCTTCCACCAAAGCCGCTGCCCGGCCATGATCCGGATGCCGGTCGTAAAGGGCATTCGTCAGAACAATATCCGGTTGAAATTCTCTGATCTTTTGAACAATTTTCAACTGATGCTCCGCATCGTTGGTGAAAAAAGAATCCGCAAACCCAAGGTTTTCACGGACAGAAACTTTCATGATTTCTCCAGCTCTTTGGGCTTCCTGCAATCGCTGTTCGGCGGTTCCCCTGGTGCCCATTTCCCCTTGTGTGAGGTCTATAATGCCCGTAGTAAAACCCCGCATCTGATGAACGATGAGGGTGCCGGCACAACTCAGTTCCACATCATCAGGGTGAGCCGCAAAGGCCAATATATTTATCTTCATAACAAAAAAAGTCCCGACAATATCGGGACTATATGGTTAATTCTGTTTCCTAAAGTTACAATGCTGCTTCCTGAAGCTCTACCTCTTTTTCAGCGATAAACTTCTCTGCATCCAGGGCGCCCATACATCCGCTACCGGCTGCTGTTACGGCCTGTCTATAGATCTTGTCCTGAGCATCACCGGTGGCAAATACTCCCGGAATATTGGTTTTGGAAGTGCCCGGAATTGTTTTGATGTAACCAGCACTGTCCATGTCCAGAAAGCCTTTGAAAATATCCGTATTGGGTTTGTGACCTATCGCCACAAAGAACCCCTGTACATCTATCTCTCTTTTCTCACCTGTCACTGTGTCTTTTATGCGCAGTCCTGTCACTTCCTCGTCTCCCAAAACCTCGTCAGTTTCTGAGTTCCAAAGTACTTCAATGTTTGGTGCGTTCAGCACACGCTGCTGCATAATTTTGCTGGCGCGCATCTCATCTCTTCTTACAAGCATGTATACTTTTTTCACGAGCTTTGACAGATAAGTAGCCTCCTCAGCAGCTGTATCTCCGCCACCCACGATGGCCACATCCTGACCTCTGAAAAAGAATCCGTCACATACTGCACAGGCCGAAACACCTCTTCCATTCAATCGCTGCTCACTCTCCAGCCCCAACCACTTCGCGGAAGCTCCGGTAGAAATGATCACCGCCTCAGCTTCGATCTCCGTCTTGTTATCCACGGTAACGCTATGTGGCCATCCTGAAAAGTCGACCGCTGTGATCATGCCACTGCGAATGTCTGTCCCGAACCGTTCGGCTTGCTTTTGAAAATCAACCATCATCTGTGGTCCCATGATACCCTCTGGGTAACCCGGGTAGTTTTCCACGTCTGTGGTGATGGTCAGCTGACCGCCAGGTTGACCTCCCTGGTAAAGTACGGGCTTCATCCCGGCACGCGCTGCGTAGATGGCAGCTGTAAAACCTGCAGGACCTGAACCTATAATCAATACTTTTACTTTTTCTTTAGTCATTTTTATGAATCTGTTTCAATTTTCTATTACAACGACGGTGCAAAGTTATTGTAACAAAGAAAACGCCATAATGTAACAAAATGTCATTTTGGCTACTATCCCAGAAAAGTTTTCAATGACCTGCTTCTCGATGCGTGACGTAATCTTCTTATTGCTTTTTCCTTAATCTGTCTCACACGCTCACGAGTGAGGTTAAACCTCTCCCCGATTTCTTCCAGCGTCAGCGCACTCTGTTCGTTGAGGCCAAAGTAATAGGCTACCACATCTGCTTCACGCTGTGTGAGGGTAGATAACGCCCGTTGTATTTCTCTTCTCAACGAATCTGTCAGCAAGCTGCTGTCAGGAGTATCCTCACCCACATCCTCGAGCACATCCAACAAACTGCTTTCTTCACCATTGGCAAAGGGCGCATCCATGGAAATGTGCCTTCCGGAAATCTTCATGGTGTCAAGCACTTCACCCTCTGTCATCTCCAATACTTCTGCCATTTCGTCAGCCGAAGGTTCTCTTTCGAACTTTTGTTCGAGCAATGAAAAGGTTTTGGAGATTTTATTAAGTGAACCTACCCTGTTGAGTGGTAGTCTGACAATCCTGGATTGTTCGGCCAGAGCCTGTAGAATTGATTGCCTGATCCACCATACAGCGTAGGAGATGAATTTAAAGCCACGGGTCTCATCGAAGCGTTGAGCAGCCTTGATCAAGCCAAGGTTTCCCTCGTTGATCAAATCGCCCAATGTAAGTCCTTGATTTTGATACTGCTTAGCCACAGATACCACAAAACGCAGATTGGCTTTGGTAAGCCGCTCCAGCGCCAGCTGGTCTCCTTCTTTTATTCGTTTGGCTAATACTACTTCCTGATCGGCGGTGATTAACTCTACTCTACCGATCTCCTGCAAATACTTATCGAGAGACTGACTCTCCCGATTCGTAATTTGCTTGCTAATTTTCAGTTGTCTCATTTGGCGGTGTTAAGTAAGCTGCACAGTATGTGCAGCCAGTATTATCACCACTAAATTTAATCAGCTTTCTCTTTTCTTTCCGGCTTAGGAAGTAAAACTTTTCTTGACAAACGATATTTACCTGTTTTCTTGTCGATCTCGATGAGTTTCACTTTGATCTCTTCACCGACTTCCAGGACGTCCTCTACATTATCAACACGATCCCATTTGATCTCTGAAATGTGCAATAAACCGTCTTTACCAGGCAATACCTCAACGAAAGCACCGAAAGGCATGATGGCCTTCACTTTACCTTCATAAATCTCACCGACTTCAGGCACCTGCACGATAGCCTTGATACGCGACAATGCATTGTCAAGCGCACCTTTGTCTGCTGCGAATACACTTACAAGGCCACCCTTGTCAGTTTCTTCAATGTTCACAGTGGCACCAGACTCTCGCTGGATTTCCTGAATGATTTTTCCGCCAGGTCCGATTACCGCGCCAATCATGTCTCGCTCGATCACCAACTGTACCAGACGTGGTGCATTTTCCTTCATTTCTGCTCTAGGCTCAGAAATGGTTTTCTTCATTTCGTTCAGGATGTGAAGACGACCTCTGTTGGCCTGAGAAAGTGCTTCCTTCAATACATCATATGACAATCCGTCAATTTTGATGTCCATCTGACAAGCTGTGATTCCTTTTTCTGTTCCGGTCACTTTGAAGTCCATGTCACCAAGGTGATCTTCATCTCCAAGAATATCCGAAAGTACCGCATACCTTCCTGTAGTACTATCTGAGATCATACCCATGGCAATACCAGAAACAGGACTCTTGATTTTAATACCAGCATCCATCAATGCCAACGCTCCCGCGCAAACGGTAGCCATAGAAGACGATCCGTTTGACTCCAGAATGTCGGAAACAATACGAATGGTGTAAGGATTATCATCGGTAGGGATCATTGGCTTCAATGCTCTCATAGCAAGGTTACCATGCCCTACTTCTCTTCTACCCGGTCCTCTGTTTGGTCTTACTTCGCCTGTAGAAAAACCAGGGAAATTGTAGTGAAGGATAAATTTGTTGTAACCAGAGATCATGGCACCATCGATCATCTGCTCGTCCATTTTAGAGCCGAGTGTCACGGTAGTCAATGATTGTGTTTCTCCTCTGGTGAAGATGGCCGATCCGTGTGCAGAAGGGAGACAATCCACTTCACTCCAAATCGGTCTGATCTGATCCAGATCTCTTCCGTCCAGACGCTTTTTAGTATCCAGTACGCAGTTTCTTACTGCATCCTTCTGTACGTCGTGGAAATATTTTTTTACCAAAAAGCTGTTCAGCTCTTCTTGCTCTTCCTCTGTATATGTAGCCAGGAATGATTCTTTGATGGCATCAAACCCTTCAGATCTTTCGGTTTTGTTGGCAGAACCCTTTTTAGCAATTTCGTAGCACGCATCATAACAGTGCGCCCTGATCTTGGCTTCCAACTCCGCATCAGAAGGCTCGTGATCAAACTCACGCTTCACAGTAGCCCCTACTTCAGCAGCCAGTTCCACCTGAGCCTGGCACTGAATCTTAATGGCTTCATGGGCCACTTTGATCCCTTCCAGCATATCCTCTTCGCTCACTTCTTTGGATTCGCCTTCCACCATCATGATGTTATCTGCAGAACCTGCCACAATGAGGTCAAGAGAAGCTTCGGCCATCTGCGCAGGTGTTGGATTCACCAAAAACTCATCACCGAGTTTAATCACCCGTGCTTCTGAGATAGGACCATCAAAAGGAATATCTGATACAGCCAGAGCTGCTGACGCTGCCAAGGCAGCCAATGCATCCGGCATGACTTCAGGATCCGCAGAGATCAATGAGATCATCACCTGAGTATCTGCATGATAGGTAGAGGGGAAAAGAGGTCTTAACGCTCTGTCCACCAAACGACAAATCAGCACTTCATAATCAGAGAGTCTGCTTTCCCGCTTCAAAAATCCACCAGGGATTTTTCCGGCTGCTGCAAATTTCTCCTGATAGTCAACTGACAACGGAAGGAAGTCAACGCCCTCTCCTGCTTCTTTTTTAGATACTACTGTGGCTAGGATCATGGCATCACCCATTCTCACCACTACTGAACCGTCAGCTTGTTTGGCCAGGCGGCCAGTTTCGATGGAGATTTCTCTGCCATCTGCCAACGTAAATTTTTTAACCGTGTATTGAGGCTTCATATGTGAATGTTGTTAATAATGATATCCTGGAGCCCCATCTTTTTACTGTTTTCTTTCAGGCGCCGAAGATAAAAAAAGGGAATCCTGAGTTGAATTCCCCCTTAAATAGTGTCTTAATATTACTTTCGGATTTTCAACTCCGCGATAATGCTTCTGTATCGCTCGATATCCTTTTTGTAGAGGTAATCCAGCAATCTCCTTCTCTTACCGACTAGTTTCATCAATCCCAATCGGGTAGAGTGGTCTTGCTTGTTTTGCTTTAGATGCTCGGTGAGGTGGTTGATACGGAAGGTGAAAAGTGCAATCTGACCTTCAGAAGAACCAGTGTCTTCTGTACCTTTTCCGTGTTTAGTGAAGAATTCTTCCTTCTTTTCCTTCGTTAAATACATTATTTGTTGTTCTCTTGTTTGTCTCCTTAAATCAAAGCGCAAATCTAGGGGGCTTTAGACTGAAAAGCAATAATTACTCCCTAACTTTTCTTGAAACGCTGTTTTAATTGATCAAACCATACCAGGTAAAAATCTGTATCAAATAGCTTGGCATCCACTCTGGCCTGTCGCAAAAAGAATAAACCTACCGGTAGCAGGGCCAAATCGGCTACCCAAACAGCCAAAACCGGATCCATTACCCCTTCCTTGGCAGATTTTTCACATATGATCCCAATGATGTAATAAATCAGAAAGAAGATAATGGAAACAATGACAGGTACTCCAAGTCCCCCTTTCTTAATGATAGAACCCAATGGCGCTCCAATCAAGAACATCACCACACAGGCAAATGCCTGACTATATTTCTTGTATTTTTCAATTACAAACTTTCGATAGTCACGACTCAGGTTGTCCACCCGGGATGCTACTGAAGACAAATTGATCTTCACATTTTGCGCCTGATTTCTGGCTGTTTGCAGCACATCTGCGCTCTTCCCCTCCACTTTGGCATTTAGGTAGTCCCAACCCAGGGTATCCAACAACGCTTGTTCTTTTCGGGTAATCGAGCCGGGGCCATCGGGACGAGGTTGCTTTCTCTGAATGCCTGGATTGGCAGCCACTAACCCGCCATCCGGTTTTTCCAGCGTTTTGATAGATTTGGAATTGACGCGCTCTTTGATCACCGGTTTCTTAATGGCCGGGGACTTTGCTTTAGGCACCAAAGTGTCCTCTTTCATTTCCTTTAGGCGACTATTTTGCACATAGGCCAGCATGGCGGCTTTCATACTATCTGGCTCGGCCTCAGGTGGCAGTACCGCTGCACTATCCGGCTTATCGTCTTCCATCGGGCTCCTTACCGATTCTTCTTCCATGATCTGTTGTGCCTTGTTCTTCCTGGTCACTTTTTCCATGTTGATCTCCAGTGAATCCAGGTGGTAAGAGAAAAAGCCTTTGGCATTGGCAAAAAAGCTATGCTTAGCCTCATAGATTGAGTAAGCCAATGAATCCATATCTTCTGTGAGTTCGGCGATGTTCTTCATCTGCCGGTTATTCTGAAAAAGTTCTTCCTTGGTTCGTTTCAGGTCAAACGAAGACAGGTTAAACACCATGTCCATACGCGCAAAATTGGTGCGGTAAAACTGATCTACCGGCTCCCGGGCTTTAGGTTCCTCACTGTAGTAATTGCCATTATAAAGCTCCAGCTTCAGGTACTTGTCATTGTAAATCATGAACATCTTGCTGGAATCTGCCAGAATCACCCTGTTGTTTCCGATCCCACTGGTGTGATCATAGATGAGCACATTTTTCATGGTCTTGTTATCCGGGAATTTCTCCTGTGCCTTGATGCTGTAGTCAGGTATCCCGTTGTAAAAAACCCCTTCCTTGATATCCAAAGCAGGCTTCTTATGCTTGATATCGTAGAGCAGGCTGTAAGCCTTGAGATTAGCCGCGGGCACGATGTAGTTGTTGAATTCGAAAGCGGCGAAAGTGAGTACGATCACAAAAAAGAAGATAGGCCGAAGTGCTCTCACCAGTGAAATGCCGGCACTTTTGATGGCCGTGAGTTCAAAGTTTTCGCCAAGGTTGCCAAAGGTCATCAGTGAAGACACCAGCACCCCCAGCGGAAGGGCCACCTGAAGCATGTTCAGACTGAAGTAAAACAGTAACTCTGCAAAGACTTCTGCGCCCAGATCCTTTCCCACAAAATCATCGAAGTACTTCATCATGTACTGGATGAGCAGCACAAACGTGGCCACCACAGTAGTGAGGATAAAGGGACCAACAAATGATTTAATGATTAATGTATCTAGCCTGCGCATAAAACCCCGCAAATATGCTTAAGAAAACTCAAAGGGCATACGCATGGCTTGGATAGATAGTTACCCTCCGACAATTTCTTTGAGATCGTTGATAAGGCTCTCGTAAAGATCATTCACCTCCTCCTGATCGATATCACTGTAGTCTGTAACCCGAATAAAAACTTCCTGTGTGAGTTCGTTCATGTCGAGTTTGAATTCCACATAGGTAGGGTCATCCTCATCGCCATCTTCTTCTATAAATTCGAAGCGAACATGCGAATTGGTTCTGCTCGAAACCATCTTCGCTTTATTTTCATCTCCATCCCACAAAAAAGTATAAACCTTATCCTCATCAATATTCACATCATCTGCAAACCACTGCGCCAGACCAGAAGCCGTGCTGAAGTAAGGGTAGAGCATTTTTTTGGATGCGTTAATCGGGTACTCGCCAACAAATTTTTCTTTCGGCATGGATGATTAATTTTTGGATAAGGTAAAAAAAAAATTGAAATCAGCAATATGCTATGATAAAAAAGAAAACTTTTTACATTTGCACTCCTTTTCCAACGGCGAGGTAGCTCAGATGGTTAGAGCGTCGGATTCATAACCCGGAGGTCGGGGGTTCGATTCCCCCCCTCGCTACTCTATTTTCACACACAGAATCACGATAAAAGCTATATACTGATGGTCAGTAATATAGCTTTTTATCTTTATCCTAGCAACACGATACCGGGGGTAATTTTGTTGAGCCCCCCTTTAAAAAAATTCATCAAAACACCCTTCTTACCCTCTTTATTTCGTGTCTTTCCCCACAGAGATTTTGAAATAAATCCAAAAGGACATTGATCTTATTAAACGAGCTGACTGACTATCAGATCAGACAACCAAAAAACACAAAATTATCTCCCAAAAATCCCTTTAATTCAGTACATTTAAAAGAAGTCACTGGCCATAAACACGTTTTATTTCATTTTTTTTCGACCTCAATGAATAACCCATGAAGAAAATATTACTTGTTGACGATCATGATATGATTAGAGAGGGGATCAAATCATATTTTTTAGCAGATAATAATTACGAAGTAACTGGTGAAGCTTCAAATGGAAAAGAAGCATTAGAGCTATACGAGAAAAACGAATATGATCTCGTATTGTCAGACATTAACATGCCTGAAATGGACGGTATCGAGTTAATCAAAAACATAAAATTGACTAATCCCGAGCAGAGGATACTGGTACTAACAATGCTCAACGACATAGTGCATATCAAGAAACTGATTGCCACCGGCATTAACGGGTTTGTGCTCAAAAACTCTCCAAAGACTGACATTATGGATGCCATTGAAAGCATTATGAATGACCAAGATTATTATTCAAAAGACGTATATGAAGCACTCATTCATAACATTTCCAAGAGAAAACCAACTCAGAGACTTACCTATGAAAAGGAGTTGAGCACCAGAGAAAAGGAGGTTTTGGAGTTAATTGCCAAAGAATTCAGTAATCAAGAAATAGCGGATAAATTGTTCATTGGAATAAGAACGGTAGAAACTCACAAAAGAAACATATTAGAGAAAACAGGCTGTAAAAATGTAGCGGGGTTGGTGATGTACGCTGTTGAAAAAGGCATTGTCTCCTGATCCACCTTTAGAGAATGAACAAGGCTAAATCGTTAATAATATGACGAAGGACATATTGCTGGTTGATGATCATGCTATGATAAGGATTGCTATCAAAGAGTATTTGAAAGGAAGTAGCGAATTCAACATAGTGGCCGAAGCAGAAAATGGCAAAGAGGCTTTTGACATTTTACTAAGTCAGCCGTTCGATCTGGTCATCACAGACATCAACATGCCTGTGGTTTCTGGTCTGGAACTGATAGAAAACATAAAGCTCAACTTTCCTGATCAACTGGTGTTGGCCCTCACGATGGATGTGAGCGAGAAAACCATCAGAAAGCTCTATGCCCTCGGAGTATCGGGTTATGTTGTAAAAAATGTGGGCCAGAGGGAGTTCATCGAAGCGCTTCAGCAGATTTTTGATCATAAAAAATATTTTTCAGACGAGGTATTCAAAAAAATATCGGAGATAAGAGACCAGTCCATTGCTGCTCAAAGTGGAACCAAGTCTCTCTCTGAAATGGAACAGCAAATTCTGAAATTACTCAGTAAACATACCCCCAGTCGTTTGATTGCTGATAAGCTAAATATATCACCTCTAACAACCGAGCTCCTCATCAAAAACCTTTATCGAAAAGCGGAGTGCAAAAGTATTCCCGGACTGATCCTTTACGGGATTGAGAATGGTATGATCTAAAACTGGCTCATACACCAAAATCACATCAGTAAGCATTTTACGTAGCCCCCTGCGCAAAACAACCATTTTGCCCAAATCCCTATTATACGCTTACCTCGATGGCGCTGGCTACCGAACTTTACTTCATCAATTAATCAATAAACAACTACGACGATGAAAGCTAAAGTAACCCTCTCCATTCTTCTCTCAGTTTTGTTCTCTTATGCATTTGCTCAGCAACTTTTTGTAGGCTCTTATGTAGAAAACACCTGCATCAACGCCAAATTAGGAACCCGAATAGGCCTCCTCACCAACCAGGGATTCGAAGTAGGTGGCTTTTATCAAAGCGAATCAAAAATCTTCCAGAGCAAAGAAAATAAGCCGCTCTTCTACGAAAAAGAATTCTTCGGTGTGTTCATGGCAGCTCCACTCCTGGTCAGAGACCACTATCAGTTAAAACTCAATGTACGAACCGGAGCGGTCAACAAAATCAACTTCGCCATTACTCCTTCTATTGTCATGGACTACAAGCTTTTCAACCAGGTATCCCTCAATGGTGGAATAGGGGTGAAAGCCCTAAAGCCTACCCTGCAGGCTGGCATCAGAATCAATATCCTTTAA